>NZ_JAHTKP010000079.1 GCF_019192735.1 Kitasatospora aureofaciens | reverse complement strand
ATCGCCAACTCGCCCGCTGGACCGAGAGAGGAATGATCAAGAGAGTCCGCACGGGCCGCTACGCGGCAATCACACAGGTGCTGAACCCCTTGCGTGACCAGCGGAAACGTTAACTACCCGGCCTTGGGGGAACTTCACTTCGGGGAGAAGGTCCGTTCTGACCTCCTCGGCAGAGCGCCATGTGGTACGGCTGTGCCCGGCCTTCGTCGACAACACGACAAGGCCGGGCACAGAACCGGGCGACTCCCCGAAGGCCGGCTACCGGTGGTGGCGAGTTCAACGTGAACGACGGCCGCATCCGCACTGTCCGCCACGCGCTGCGGAGACACCGGGATGCGGGGACTCCCAGAAGTGGGTATGCGATGACAAGGTGATCCGCCGTGCGCATGCCGCCGAACAATCCTGCGGCACTGGCATCGGATCCTCCTCCGCGGCGGCGGGGGAGGCGGCCGAGGCCGCCGAGGGGCGGAGGGCCGACAGCTTGAGGTGGTTGAAGAGCAGGTTGAGGGTGAAGGCGAGGATCACCGTCAGGGTGATCGGGCTGCCGAAGACGGTCTGCGCCCATGCGGGGAAGTGCTGGAAGAACACCTCGTTGCCGTACGGGTCGGTGGCGACCGCCGGCAGCAGGCCGACACCGAGCGAGACAGCAACGATCAGCAGGTTGTGATTGCCGTTGAACTCGACCTCCTTCAGCGTCTGCACGCCGACCGCGGTGACCATCGCGAACATCACCAGGGCCGCCCCGCCGACCACCGGCTCGGGGACAGCCGCGATCAGCGCACCGACCTTGGGCACCAGGCCCATCACCAGCAGGAAGCAGCCCGCCACCGCGACCACCCAGCGGCTGCGCACCCCCGTCATCTGCACCAGGCCGACGTTCTCCGCGTACGCGGTGTCGGGGAAGGAGTTCATGCAGCCGCCGAGCACGGCGGACAGGCCGTCGGTGGCGAGGCCGCGCGCGATGTCCGCGTCGGTCAGCTCCTTGCCGGTCATCTCGGCCACGGCGAGCATGTCCGCGGTGGACTCGGTGTAGGTCACCAGCAGCACGATGCACATCGAGACGATCGCCGCCGCGTCGAACCGGGGCGCGCCGAAGTGGAACGGCGAAGCGATGCCGAACCAGCCCGCGGAGCGGACCCCGCTCAGGTCGAACAGGTGCAGCGGGATCGAGGCCAGCGTGCCCAAGGCCAGCGCCAGCAACGGCGCGAGCTGGCCCAGGAGGCCGCGCAGCAGCCGGCTGAACAGCACGATCAGCGCGATCACGCCGAAGCCGAGGGCGATGTGCGACAGCTTCCCGTAGCCGGCGGCCGAGGTGTCGTGTCCGGCGATCATGCCCGCTCCCGGGCCGATCAGCGAGAGCCCGATGATCATGATGACCGTGCCCGCCACCAGCGGCGGGAAGAACTTGATCATCTTGGCGAACGGTTTCGCGATGAGCAGGCCGAACACGCCGGAGACGAGCATCGCGCCGTAGACCGTAGGCAGTCCGTGCCTGGCCGCGATGGTGATCATCGGGCTGACCACGGTGAAGGTGGCACCGGCCACCACCGGCAGCCGGACACCGAGGACATGGGAGACGCCCACCGCCTGAATGATCGTCGCAATACCGGCGACCAGCAGGTCCGCATTGACCAGCAGGGCAATGGTGTGCAGATCGAGCTTGAGGGCGCTGCCCACGATGAACGGGACGGCGACAGCGCCTGCGTACATGATGAAGACGTGCTGGAGACCGAGGATCGCCAACCGTGGAGCGGGCAGCACCTGATCGACGGGGTGGACCGGCGCGGAGCCGGGTGTGGCGTTTTCGGACTCGCCGTGCGAGTGCATGGGTACCTCCGATGGTGCGCGGACAGCGCCGTTCCGGACCGGGCGCGACGGTGCGGCGGTCCTGGCGGCAGGGGGATGGCGGCCAGGGTGGAGAGGGTGAAGGAAAGGCGTCCGGGGGCGTTGATCCCGCCTGGTGCGCGGGTGCCGGCATCCGGTTGTGAAAACTCTAGAGGCCCGGCCGGTGACCAGAGCCACTGTGTGATCCGCCATCCGGCCGGATCGGACAGCTGCACCCGGTTGTGGGTTCCGCCAGTACCTGGCAACCAATCCACTGGTCGTGACAATTCGTCAAAGTTCCGGAAACAGAACACTGTTCCGATGAGCGGGTGGCCCTGCCGAGCTGCCCCCCCGTCCCCACATGTCCGCGCGGAACACGATGTCCGTATCAAGGAGCTCAAAGGAGGGCCCGATGCGCCTCGCCCCACGTGAGATCGACAAGCCTTACGTCCATGTGGTGGCCGATCTCGCCCACCGTCCCCCTCGTCCTGGCCGACGGCCACGAGAGTGGCGGCGCCGGGGACTTGCGCGGCCTCACCGGGCGCAGGTGCGAGCGCCGACGGCGGCGATCCGGACATCGTGCCGTGCGTTGGGACTCATCGCGTGGTGCCGAGGTCGAGCGTCCACCATGGGCCGCCGTCGCCCGGGTGGACGCCGACCCCGATGTCGGTGAAGCCGCAGTCGAGGAGGCGGCTGCGGGCGCTCGGATCGGCTGTCCAGACCGACATCACCGTGGCGGCGTCCTGTTGGCCGCGGGCGTTGGCCTCGATCGCACCCGTCCACGGGTAGCCGGCCTCGTCGATCCGCCGTTCCGGCCCCGCCCCGTCGGGATCGACACGCCCGAAGTATCGCCGGGCCGCCATGTCGTCGGCGTGCCGTTGGGCGGCGTACTGGAGCCGGGCGTCACTGCGGAGGGGAGCACACCCGAGGTCCCTGCGCTGCGCGTTCACCATCATGACCACCTGGGGGGCCGGCCCCCGGGCCGGGTCCGGCGTGATCGACGATGGCGTGGGTGTCGCGGACGGGCGCAGCGCCAGGGAAGCGCTGGAGCGCAGGGACGGCCCGGCCGACGGGGCGGCCGGCAGCGTGACCGGCGATGTGACCGCTACGGCGGCCGACGGGATACCGGAGGGGCTCTGCGTTCCCGCGGGAACGGCGGCGGAGGGCTCCGGGGAGGCGGACCCGGCGGCGACCACGGCAGGGGGCTCGTCGGGCGGCGCGGGACGGGCCGTCGCGGTCTCCAGCGCGTCGACCGGGCCCACGAGCACGGCGGACGGTGCCTGCGCCGGGCCGCCGCAGAGGGCGGCGAGAGCACAGACACCGGTCACCGCTCCCGCCGCCGACAGCGAGACCCACACGCGCGTCGACACCGCGGCAACCGGCCGTCGCCTGCCCGAACGACGGCTGCGGCGATGTCCCTCGCCTGCCGACGAACCCGAGGACGCCCCAGTCCCAGTTGCAAGAGCACCGGGCAGCGGTACCAGCGGCAGTCCCCCGAGCACGTTCTCGGGCGGTGTCAGGGCACCGGAGCAGCGGAAGCAGGCCACGCACCGGGAGGCGTGGTCGGTGATCCGCTCACGCCAGCCGGGGTCCGGCACGCCGCTCCAGGCCTCGACCAGGGCTCTCAGCTCCCTGCAGCCGGGCACGGCCGCCAGCGCCCGCTGAGCAACCCGGGCGGAGGCGAGGCCGGCCGTCAACCGGTCCAGCAGTACCGCCGCCTGTTGGCGCGAGAGGTCCAGCGCCTCGGCCAGCTCGGCCCGGTCGATGACGCCGCAGGCCTCCAGCCACCACAGGGCCAGCACGTCCCACGCGGAGTCGCCGAGCCACCGGGTGGCCTCCGCGATCTCCCGCCGTTCGCCGGTCAGCTCCAGCCGCACGACCGTCAGGTCGACGAAGTCGACGGTGGGCCGGGCCGGCTTCTCCGGCCCATCACCGCCCGGGGCCGCGGACGTCGCCCGGACGGCCCGGCGGTGTCGGCGGACCTTGTCCACCGCGATCGTCATCAGCCGCAGGCGGAACCGAACCGAGGCGTCCGAACCACCGTGCGCCCTCCTCGCCCGGACCACCGTCGCTCGGACCACGGCCGCGCGCACCGCCTCATCCGTGCCCGGACACCCGTCCAGCGCTATCCGCTCATCTGGCTGGGGTGCACGGCCATCGGCGTCACCGCGGTCGCCCTGACGGTGCGTGTGGTGATCCGTCCCGCCACGGCCGGTGTTCCGGCAGCCCGTTCGATCCCCACCACCGTCGTCACGGTGACCCGCGCGCCGGTGGCGACGACACCCACGGCCGCCCCGATGCCGACCGTCGGCGCCGGCGCCTCCGCCACGCCGTCCGACCGGGCGACACCCGCGCCGGCACCCGCCACCCCGAAGATCTCGATGGGCAGCGTGGAACCGACCGCCGGCCGTTCCCAGCTCCCGTCGGCCGACGGCGGTCCGTCCGGCTGCTCCCGGGATGCCATGATGAGGACGTACCAGGCCGCCGGCGGTACGGCGACCGTCGCGGTGGACCCGAGCGTCGTCTGCCTGGTGTCCGCGGTGCCGGCCTCCGGCTACACGATGAAGGTGAGGCAGCCCGGCCCCGCCTCGCTCGTGGTGGACTTCTCCGACGGCACACAGACCTCCGAGATCAGCGTCACCAGCAGCTGAGTCCCCCACTGACGCACACTGCGGCCCGATGCCTCCGCGCGGTCGGCGGCATCGGGCCGCGCGGCGGCACGTTCCGACCGGCTACGGCAGGTAGTACATCGGGTTCGGCAGCTTGAAGGTCCGGTCCGCGTGACCGCCGGACAGGTCGCTCTGCTGGTCCCCGAAGTTGCCCACGATGTCGTAGCCGAGGCTCTCGATGTGGGCCCGGGTACCGGACTTGTACTCCACGACGGAGCAGTTCGCGCCGCAGCTCAGGTAGGACGGGGGTGCGCTCTTGTCCTTCATGAACAGGTGCGCCGGGTCCGCGGCGGGGAAGCCGACGGCGGCGAGGTTGGCCGCGGTGGCGACGCGCTGGGACTCGGGGCGGCCGGTGACGTAGAAGACGGTGTAACCCTGCTGCTGCGCCCGGGTCGCCAGCTGGTTCATGCCGAAGACGGCCGGCATGGTCTTGGTGGCGATGTACTGGGCGTTGCTGACGGGGTTGTAGACGAACGTCGTCTCCAGCTCGTAGTTGTACGTGGACAGCGTGGTGTCGTCCACGTCGAGGACGATGGCCTTGCGGCCGTCGCGATCGTGCTTCGCACGCTGGGCCAGGTACTTCTCGGCCTGGTTCTCGATGCCGCGCACCTGGACGGCGTAGTTGCTGTCGGGGGACGGCCAGTGCTCGCCCTTGGCGTCGACGGTGTCACCGTAGTACGCCTTGATCTTGGCCACTTCGTCGGTCATGTTGGTGATCTGACGGTCGGTCCGGGGGGCTTTGGCATCCGCCGACGCGAGTCCTCCGCCGGCCACCACCGCGCCGGCGACCACGCCGACGGCAAGGGTGGCCAGGCCTCGGGCAGGTGACGTCAAGGTACTTCCGCGCATGAGGGTTGGCTCCTTCTGCCGCGTGCCACGAGGGGCGTGACTCGCCCGTCGAGCTACGCGGCGGCTCCGTGCTGCCCCGAACCGTAGGGTCGGTGAACCTGGCAGGTCAAGGCACGTCTACGCGCATGGTCTACGCGCGATGCCGACCGGACGGCGTCTCAGCAGGTGGAATATCGACCCGATTGCCTTCTACAGACTGTTGCGACGAGTTCAGGCTGTGGCAACCTTTCGTCCACTTCGCCGGATCATCACCCGGTCGACGCGCACCATCCCCACGCGCTGTCCTTCCTGCGCGCCGCCGTGCCCGCACATCGTCGTGCCCGCACATCATCATGCCCGTGCGCTGCCGTTCACGCGCGCCCCAACCCCCCTGCCCCACAAGGAGTCAGCATGGGCCCCCGACGCCCCACCGTCGTCGCCCTCGCCGCAGCCGCGGCCCTCGGCGCAGGCCTGCTCGCGGTCCCGCAGGCCTTCGCCGCCGACGAGCACCCCGACGCCCGCCATCGCGAGAGCGGATGCGTCATGCGAGCCGGAGACCGCCGGGTAGACCACGTCATCTACCTGACGTTCGACAACGTGCACTTCACCCGCGACAACCCGAACGTGCCCTCCGACCTGGAGCAGATGCCACACCTGCTCGACTTCCTGGAGCACAACGGGACGGTCGACACCTCCCACCACACCCCGCTGATCGCGCACACCGGCAACGACATCCTCACCCAGCTCACCGGGCTCTACGGCGGCGATCACGGACAGCCGGTGTCCAACTCCTACCGGTACTACAGGCCTGACGGGACCAGCGCCTCCGCCCGGACCTTCGCCTACTGGACCGACGGCATCGCCGACCCGGCCACCCCCACCCCCAGCGACACCGCGCCGACCATGGTCACTCCGGACGGCCGGAACACCCCCGCCCCCTGGACCGCCTACACCCGGGCGGGCTGCGACTTCGGCGCGGTCTCCACGGCCAACACCGTGCTGGAGAACACCACCTCCGACGTCGCCAAGGTCTTCGGCACCGACTCCCCCGAGGCCGCCGAGGCCAAGGCCGACCCCGTCCGGGCCCAGGCCGACATCGTCGGCATCGGCGTCCACTGCGCACAGGGCTCCGCGCACTGCGCGACGCCCGCCGCCCGGCCGGACCTGCTGCCCGACGAACCCGGGGGCTACCACGGATACCAGGCCCTCTACGGCGCCCGCAGCGTCGACGCCGTGATCTCCCCCGACCACCCGGTCCGCGCGATCGGCGGAGCCCCCGTCACGGACAAGGCCGGCAACCCCGGCTTCCCCGGCTTCGACTCGATGTCCGCCGACAACACCCTCGGCTACCTCGCCACCATGCAGGAAGCCGGCGTGCCCGTCACCTACGGCTACATCTCGGACGCCCACGACCGCTACCCCGGCGGCAGCGCCTTCGGCCCCGGCGAAGCCGGATACGTCGCCCAGCTCAAGGCGTACGACCAGGCCTTCGACGGCTTCTTCCAGCGCCTGGCCAAGGACGGCATCACCCCCGCCAACAGCCTCTTCGTCGTCACCTCCGACGAAAACGACCACTTCGTGGGCGGCAAGCCCAGCCCGGCCGGCTGCGACGGCGTCACCACCTCCTGCAGCTACCAGCAGATCGGCGAGATCAACGCCAACGTCCGCGGACTGCTCGCCACCCAGCAGCACCTCACCACCCCGTTCCAGCTGAAGTCCGAGTCCGCCCCGAGCTTCTACCTCGACGGCAACCCCGCTCCCGACGCCGCCACCACCCGCGACTTCGAACGCGCCGTCTCCGAGCTGACCGCGGTCAACCCGATCACCGGCACCACCGACGCGATCAGCCACCGACTCGCCGACCGCACCGAGATGAAGATCCTCCACATGGTCACCGGCGACCCCCTGCGCACCGCCACCTTCACCGACTTCCTCGACCCGAACTACCTCGCCGTCGCCGGCGCCGCGAACTGCGCGACCCCCTGCGTGGGTCTGAACGCGGAGGAGGCGTGGAACCACGGCGACTTCGCGCCCGACATCAACACCACCTGGCTCGGCCTGGCCGGCCCGGGCGTCAAGCACCTCGGCGCGACCGGCGCCGTCTGGTCCGACCACACCGACATCCGCCCCACCATGCTCGCCCTGCTCGGCCTGCACGACGTCTACGCCCACGACGGCCGCGTCCTGACCGAGTTCCTCTCCCCCTGCGCACTCCCGAGGAGCCTGCGCGCTGCCGACCAGGCCGACAACCGGCGACTGGCCGCCGACTACAAGCAACTCAACGCGGGCGTCGGCGAGTTCGCCTCCGCCACGCTCGCCGCCGCCACCACCGCCGCAGCCTCCGACACCCCCGGTGACACCCGCTACAAGGACACCAACGCCAAGCTCGTCAGCCTCGGCGAACAGCGCGACCGCCTCGCCCGGCAGATCGGCGACCTCCTCGACACCACCGCCCCCCGCTCCGGCCGGCTCACCCCGGCAACGGCCAGAAACCTCGCCCGCCAGGCCGAAGACCTGATCCACCAGGCCGACCGGCTCGCCCGCGGCTGACCCCACCACTCGGCGGTGGGCGGGACCTCCCCGCCCACCGCCGCAGCGTGTCCACCTACCACCCCACGTCACCCGCGCCCAGGACCTACCCATGCCCCGAACACCCGCCCGCCGGGCAGCACTGGCCGCCACGGGCCTCTGCGGCCTGCCGGCAAGCAGCTGCGCCGCCACCCCGGCCCCGTCCGACTCGCCCTCCGCCCTGCGGGCCCGGCTGCCGCAGTCGATCCGCACCACCGGCGAACTACGCATCGGCGCCTACCTCAACTACGTCCCGGTCGAGTTCAAGGACCCCGGCGGCTCACCCATCGGCCTCGACCCGGACCTCGCCGCAGCCCTCGGCTCCTACCTCGGCCTGCGCGTGAGGATCCTCGACATGCCCTTCAACGACCTCATCCCGACCGTCCAGTCCGGGAAACTCGACCTGGCGATGTCGGCCGTCATCGACTCCCGCGACCGCCAACAGGGCAAGGACGCCACCGGCCACGTCACCAACCCCGGCGTGGACTTCGTCGACTACTTCCTCACCGGCACCTCGATCCTGGTCAAGGCGGGCAACCCGCTGGGCCTCACCACCCTGGACAGCCTGTGCGGCCACACCATCGCCGTGCAGACCAACTCGGTCCAGATCAAAGTCGCCAAGGCCCAGTCCACCGCCTGCACCAGGACCGGCAAACCGCTCCGGATCGACTCCACGGACACCGACGACCAGGCCGTGGCCGAGGTCTCCTCCGGAACCGCCGTCGCCGACCTCAACGACTACCCCGCCGCCTCCCACAACACCACCACGCCGAACCACAAAGGCATGTTCCAACTGGTCGGCAAATACCAGGAGTCGAGCCTCTACGGGATCGTGGTCGGCCGGGACCGGCAGGACCTTTCCGATGTGTTGTCCCGGGCTGTCGACCAGCTGATCAGCAACGGTACCTATCAGAAGATCCTCGACAAGTGGAACGTGGGCAACGGTGCCGTCGTCAGCGCCACCGTGAACGCCGGGCTCTGATCCCGGCCCCACACCGACGGCCGGGGACGGCGTGCCCGGGGCACGCCGCCATGCACCGATCCGGCCTGCCGCCCCGTGGCCCGCTCCCGGCGGGACTCAACACAGCTGCGGGAAAGCGTTATCTCCACGCTCCGTTCGGATCTCCTTCATTGCCGGCCCTCCCACCGGCATTCCCTGGACCACACGGAGCAACGACACATGCAGTTCCACGAAGACCAGCCGACCCAGCACATGCCCCCGGTGAGCGGAGACGGCCGATCCCCCGACGGCCACCGCAGGAAGAACCGTGGTCGCCGCGCCAACAGCCGGACCGCGAGACGAGTCACCATCGGCCTGTCCGTCATCGGCGCCGCCGGCCTGTCCTTCGCCGGCGTCGCCCTGGTCGCCACGACGGACCACGCGTCGACCACGGCAGGCGGCCCCGACGCCCCGATCAGCACAGCGGTCGCACCGACCGGGACCGGCCCCGCCACCCCGGTCACCATACTTCCGACCGCCACGCCGACCTCCCCCGCCGCTCCCGCGCCCCCGTCCCCTTCGGCGACCCCGTCGCCCACCAGCACCTCCTCCCCCCTCAAGCCCACGCCCAAGCCGGTGCCGACGCCCGCACGAGCCGCTCGCCCCTCGGCGGCCACCACCGCCGCACCGGCCCCGAAGCCCGCGGCCACCGCGCCGGCCCCTCTGGCCCCTCTGACCCCTCTGGCCCCCGCCGATCCTGCCTCCGGACCGGTCGGGCCCGACCCGGTACTCCCCGGCCCGCGCTCGTCCTCCCAGTCTGTCAGCGACGCCGAGGCCGAGTCCCTGCAACTGCTCAACGGCGAGCGCGCCACGGTCGGACTCCCTCCCCTGGCCCTCAAGTCCGACCTGAGCGACTACGCTCGCAACTGGGCCCACCACATGCGCGACAACGGCTTCGGCCACTCCAGCAACGCCGACTCCCAGTACCTGGTGACCGGCTCCCGGACCTGGATCGGCGAGAACATCGTGTGGTGGAGCGACGCCTCGATGACCGCCCAGGAGGCGGCGGAGAAGTTCCAGTCGATGTGGCGCCACAGCCCCGGCCACTACAAGGCCCAGACCAACCCCTCGTTCACCGAGGTCGGCGTCGGGATCTACCACGACGAGACCGGCTGGTGGGGAGTGCACAACTTCTCCGACGGCCGGTAGGACCGGACCGAAACCGTGGCCCCGGAGCCTCTATCCAGGCGCGTCACTACGCGACGGGCCCTCCAGAGACGGTAGCCACAGGGCGGGTGGAGGTGGCCACAGCCGCAGCCGGAACCACACCAAGGATCGGCGCGCCTCCTGCGAGGTGACTCGCCTTCCCGGTACGCCACACCTAGGCCACCTCTCAGCAATCGGCTGCGCCGCTGGGCGCCATCGTGCCGGACTCGCACCACTCGATTACGGACACCGTGCGCGCGATCCTGCTGCACCGGCCGGAGAGGCCCTCGTAGGCACCTCGGATCATGCGCGGGTGTGTGGGCAGGTCGTCGGCCACGGGCCCGCAGCGCTCGCGGGGAGGCCGTCGCGGACTGGATCGCGACGCCGCCCCGGTGGTGTCCTTGACCTTGCCGCGGGTCGGGCAGCTGATCGCCTTTGCTCAGGGCCTGGAGCCCCTGCTGCCGGGCGCGGGGGCGGGCGGGGAAGGTGGGGCGGAGCTGGGCATGGGGGTGTCCCTCCGCTACTGGTCCCTGGCCGGCGCGTCGGATGACGGCTGACTTGGACAATGCCCCCGGCCCCCGGAAGAACACGATCCGCCCGGGTTGTTCACCCGCCCGGCCGCCCGGCGCGCGCCGCCACCCACGCCGAGCGCTGGTCCGACCACGCGCCCGTCACTGCGGTGTTTGACCTGCAGAACTAAGGGCCAGAAAGCGGAAGTTGAGCAGAATCAAGAGAGGCAGCCCCGGTAGCGGACTTCCACCCACCGGGGCTGCCTCTCAGCAGCAGGCCGCGCCGGCGGCCACTGCACTGACCGCCCGCAGCCTCTCCGACGCCGAGATCGCCGCCAGCCTCGTCCTGGCCGAACAGAGCGCCGGAACGCAGGTCGGCCGCATCCAGACCGAAGCCGACCTCCGCGACCGCGACCGGATGGTGGTCTTCGCCTGCGAGTCCGGCCTGGTCACCCCGGGCAGCTGAACATCAGCGACCCGCGTCAGCGGCCTTCGCACAGTGCAGCCCGAGGACGCCGTCGTCGCCACCAACACCTCGGCCATCCCGGTCACCCGCCTGGGCATCACCACCGGCCGAGCCTCCCACGTCCTGGGCCTGCACTTCTTCAACCCTGTCCCGGTGATGCCGCTGGTCGAACTGGTCACCTCGCTCCACACCGACCCCGCCGTGGTCAGCCGGGTCGAGGCCTTCGCCACGAACGTCCTCGGCAAGCACGTCGTCCACTCCCGCGACCGGGCCGGCTTCGTCGTCAACGCCCTGCTGGTGCCGTACCTGCTCGCCGCGATCCGGATGGCCGAGGCCGGGCACGCCAGCCCCGAGGACATCGATGCCGGCATGGTCCACGGCTGCGCCCACCCCATGGGGCCGCTCCAACTCGCCGACCTGATCGGACTGGACACCGTCGAGGCGATCGCCCGGTCGATGTACAACGAGTACAAGGAACCGCTGTACGCCCCGCCGCCGCTGCTCTCCCGCATGGTCGAGGCCGGACTGCTCGGCCGCAAGAGCGGGCGCGGGTTCCACGTCCACCAGGCCGCCTGACCACCCCCGACACCGACCGGCCACCGTCGGCACGCCCACCGCCCCGGAGAACGCGCCACCCAGCCCGACCGGGACCGACACCAGGCGGACCGGGAGCTGCGCTCCGACCTTCGCGAGGTGGACAACGCACTCTCGCCGGCGAGGCCGTGTCGCACCCGGCCCTGCCCCGTACCGTCTTGAAGGTACCGGTGCGCTGCTGGCCGCGGCGTTCCTTGGATGAGGGGGACGGCCACTGCGAGGACGGCGGGGATTCCCGCCCGGGGAACTCCGGCGCTCTGCCTGGCGACGGGGGACGCTACGGTACGCGCATGCATTTCATCGGTGCCGGTTTCCGCACGCTCATGAACGCGCTCATCAACGGCGATCCGCTGTGGCCTGCGGTGACGCTCTTCCTGGTGTCCATCCTGATCGCGATCGTCGTCGCTGCGGTTCGCGCCTCCCGTGGGTAGCGCGGCAGACCGCCGAGTGGCCCCGATGCCCCTCAGACGTTGCGGCGGGCGGACTCGTGCTCCTGGGCGAAGCGGCGTTAGGGCGAGCATGGCTGGCGGGCTCCGTCAGGACGGTGGTGGCAGGGCCCGCACCCGCCACCGGCACACAGGACCAGACAGACGCTCGGTTACCGGCGATCACACACGCCCGAGCAACTGCCCGTTACCGACCCACGCTCCTGGCAGGCGGTAGCGGACAGTTGGGTAGAGTCAAGAGGTAGGCTCGGCGTGCGGCATTCCACTCAGCTGGCCTCCTTCGCCACGATCTACTGCACCACAACCGTGCCGTGCATAAAGGGGTGGATCGAGCAGATGTACGCGTATGTCCCGGGCGTGGTGAAGGTGTAGCTGTACGAGGCGCCCTGGTTCAGCGTCCCGGAGGCGAGCAGGCCGGAACCGATGCTGGTCACCGTGTGCGAGTCGGTGTCGTTGTTGGTCCAGGTGACAGTGGTGCCCGTGCTGACCGTGAGTGTGCTGGGCGCGAACGCGTAGTTCGCTATGGTGACTTGGTGTGCTCCGGCGGCCGGGGCCTTGGGCACGGCCGTCAGGACCGTCTGCGACACCGCGGACGCGGCGACCCCGTGCGATTGTGCGGCCACCGGGCCCCCGGCGCCGAGCGCGCCGAGTCCCGCGGCGACCGCAGCGGCCACCAGGGGCCTCGCGATCCGACGGCGCGCATTGTCGTTGCTCTTGGTATTCCTGCGTGATATCTCAGTCATGATGCCCACCCGACGTGTGTTGGCTTTACGCAGG
The DNA here is from genome assembly GCF_019192735.1 of Kitasatospora aureofaciens. Lineage (GTDB taxonomy): Bacteria > Actinomycetota > Actinomycetes > Streptomycetales > Streptomycetaceae > Kitasatospora > Kitasatospora aureofaciens_A. Next base: position 19,207 of record NZ_JAHTKP010000079.1, on the reverse strand, counting down.
GCCTCTTTCAGCGTATCCCCCGCGCCGCCGGGTGGGCATCTCAGCAGGTTGACTGCTCAGGACCCTTGCACCAGGACGCCCGGCCCTCGCCCCGGTACGTGTCCGACATATGAGAACCAACCACCGCCCAGGCCGGCAGACACCCTCGAACACCTCACACTCGAACGGGTGGACCTTTTCGAAAAGGCGTCCCGACCAGCACGTTTGCTGCGCTCACACAAGATCAAGAACCAGAGTCATTCCCGCGTTCCGCGTAATTCAGCGGGCTGGAGGACCGAATCTGGGCTCCGACCTGTGCGGACATGGGCGTGGCCGCCTGGAGGGCGTTTCTCTAGGCGGTGGTGGTTCGGCTGGTCAGCGGGGTGCGGGCTGGAGGTCGAGGACCTGCTTGGGGTGGGGGATGCGGAGCTTGGCGAGCAGGTCTCGCTGAGGCTTGGTCAGGCCGGTGGCCTGCTGAAACGTGCCGCTGGGGCCGGTTAACGTCCCGACATGGAGGCGCTGGAGCTCGCGGCGGGCCTCGGACCAGGTCGTCCCGGCCTGGGTCTCGACGATGCGGATGAGAAGGAGGGCGAGCCGGCACAGGACGACGTGGGCCCGGATGCGCTCTTCGAGTCGGTGATAGACGGGCCGCAGGTCGATGATCTGCTTCATGTCGCGCCAGCCCCGCTCGACTTCCAGGAGCTGCTTGTAGCCCAGGGCGATGTCCTCGGCGCTGAGATGGGGATCGCTGCAGCGCAGGAGGTACTTGCCGTCGAGGTTCTCCTCCGCCTTGATCTTGGCCTGGTCGACGCGGAGCTTGCCGGCGGGTGTCGTGCGCAAGTAGCGGTTCAGGCCGGGCTTGTCGGCGATCCTGCCGCGTAGTTCGCCGCGCCTGAAGTCGCTGAGCTTGTCGGTATTGGCAATCAAGTCGGCCAGTTGGGCGACGAGTTGCTCGCGCATGTGCTTGTCGCGGTCGGCTGATTCGGGGTTGTGGCAGATCACGAACCGGTCGGTGTCGCTGATCCGTACTTCCTTGACCCGCATGTTCTCGGCGATCTCGGTGTAGCGGCCCTGGCGGGACAGGGCGGCCTGGACCTCGGGTGATCCGGAGCGGAGCTTCTCTCCGATGATGTAGGCGTGGTCGCCCTGTCGCAGGTAGCGGCGGTTCTCGGCACTGGAGAAGCCGCGGTCAGTCACCCACACGATCTTGGAGAGGGTCCAGTCCCGCATGTCGTCCTTGACCTGCCGGATCACCTTCTGGTCGGAGGCGTTGCCGGGCCGGCACCAGCAGCGTACGGGGATGCCGTCCCGGGTGACGGCCATGCCGATGACGATCTGCGGCAGGTCGTCGCGGGAGTCCTTGGACTTACCGTAGATGCGGAACCCGGTCTTGTTCGCATCGCCGTCGCCCTGTCGGCGGCCGGCGTCGTCGCGAGCGACGTGCTCGTCGGGCTCCTCCAGCTCGAAGTAGGTGCTCGTGGTGTAGAAGAACAGCAGGTCCACCTCGAGGTTCAGCAGCGTGGCGACCTCGTCGAAGACCTGCTTTTCCAAGTCGTCCTTCACCTCGTGCAGCCAGTCCATCGCCCGGTAGCAGGAGTCGTCGTCGGTGCCCCCGAGCCCGTCGATGTGCACGTCATGCGTGATCCAGTCGGCGGCGGCGAGCTTGGACGACGGGGCCAGGGCCCGGTTGGCGGCCAGGGCGAACAGCACCCGCTCGGTGGCGGTCATGTCCCGGCGCCTGCCGCGCTTGGGCTGCCCGACCCGGCCCACGATCTGATCGATCTTCAGCCGACGCCACAGGTGGTCGAGCACGTAGGCGCCGCCGAATGAGCGCGAGGAGACGTACTCCAGGTCGGACGCGGCAGTCGCGGCCAGCGCGTCACCCGGCTCCAGCAGCTTCGACAGAGACGCGACCAGGCGCTTGACCGCGTCGCGGTCCAGGTCGTCCTCGCGGCCGAAGGTGAACAGCACCTTCGGCACCGACCGCCCCTTCACCGGGTCCCACTCTGCTCCGGCTACCCCGTCCACGAGGGCGTGCCTGGCGAGTTGCTCGGCAGGGTGCCGATCGCCGATCTGCTCGCCGGGCTGGCCGACCGGCGGGCCGAGGAGCGGCACGATGCCGGGGCCGTGCGGCATCTGGTGGGCTGGAAGACCCGCCCGCGCCAGAAGCGGGACATCGCCGGCCTGCCCGAACCGCTGCGCGCCCGTCTGCTGGCGCACGCCCGCCGCTCTGGAGACTCCGACAAGCAGGGCCGCGCGGAACGGTGGTTGGCACCCCCTCGGGCCTGAGACCCGCCGGAGCGTTCAACGGCTGGCGAAGGCGGCGCGGTCAGCAACAGGGAGGGGGACGTGGGCGGCATGGGTCGTAGTAGCCGGAGAGTCACCGAGCCCCTGCCGCACCAATCCCGAGATCAATCGAGGGAATAGTGCACGGTCGGAATAACCCCCTCCCGCCAGTAGTCCAGGCTGTGGTCCTCGACCTGGACCGGCTCGCCCTTGGGCCTCCACTCGCGCCCCGCGTTCGGCAACTGCCCGAGCATCTCCTTCTTTTTGGCGGCGACGCTGATCACCCGCTCACCCGCGGCCTGGAACTGTTTGACCTGCTCGTTGATGTAGTGGAACTGCGCGTCCCGGTCGGGGTGCTGGTCGCCCTCCAGAGTCTTGGCGTTCGACTGCAGGCTGAAGCCGTTCTCGCGCAGGAGCCGGCCGACGGTCACCGGTGAGACCTGGTGTCCTTGCCGGGTGAGTGACGATCTGGTGGTTCACCCGCGCCTTGCAGTAGGTGGCATCGAGGTAGATGTAGGGGAAGCGGGTGTGGCCGAGCGGCCGGTCGCGGAAGGCGGTGAGCTGTTCGTCCAGGTCCGCGCAGATCCTCGAGACCTCGCTCTTGGAGATGCCCGCGTCCGCGCCCAGGGCCTTGACCAGGTCGTCGACCGAGCGGGTGGACACGCCCAGCACGTAGGCCTCCATGATGACCGCGTACAGGGCCTGGTCGATGCGGCGTCGGCGCTCGAGCAGGCTGGGGAAGAAGCTGCCGGTGCGGACCTTGGGGATGGCCGGCTCCAGGTCGCCGGCCTGCGTGGTGAGGGTCTTGTCGCGGTGGCCGTTGCGCCAGGTGGTGCGGGCCTCGGTGTGCTCGCCCGGCTCCGCACCGATCCGCGCGGTGGCCTCGGCCTCGATCAGCTCCTGCAGGATCCGCTGGGCCAGGACCCTGATCAACTCGATTCCGTCCGCCGGGCGCAGTGACTCCATGAGGCGGAGTAAGTCGGACCGGGACAAGGCCATCGCGTATCTCCCTGGTGAACTAGCCGTTCCACTCAGAGAGTTGCGCGATGGCTGTCCCATGACCAGGGGTTACTCCAAGATCCCTGCTACACCACTCGACGGGACACCATCTTCCACCTCGCGATGGGCTACAAGCCGGGGCTGAACGCCCACCCGAGCCGGGGCTTCGGCGCACTGCTCCTGCGGTTCAGTCCTCTCGGTCGACGTACTGGAAGACGAAGCCGAGGACCGCTCCGGCCAGCAGGCCGAGGCCGAGGAGCGCCAGCCATCGTGCGTACACCACGCCGAGGGCAAGCACCGTGAGGCCGAGTGCGACGGCCGGCGGCCAGACACTGCGCGGCGGGAAGAATTCCAGCGGGCCGGCGGCGTCCGCGATCTCCGCCTCGTACTGGTCCTGCGGGCGCAGTCCACGCTTGCGGTACTGCACGTGGAGGAAGAGTGCGACCAGCGATGACGTCAGGAAGCCGACTGCCAGGGCGGTGGTCCCGGCCGGTTCGTGGGAGAAGATCCAATAGATCAGGCCGGTGACGCCGAAGTACAGCGCCATCCCGGCGAACAGCCTGCCTTCGAGTTTCACGGGGTCTCCTCCCCGGTCGGGCGCGGTGCGGGCCGGGCGAGGGCGTCCGGTGCCTCGAACTCGGGGTGGTGCAGGTCCATCGCGGGGGACTCGGACCGGATCCGGGGCAGCGCGAGGAAGTTGTGCCGGGGCGGCGGGCACGAGGTCACCCACTCCAAGGACCGCCCGTACCCCCAGGGGTCGTCCTCCGCCACGCGCGGGGCGTACTTCGCGGTCCACCACACGTTGTAGAGGAAGACCAGGGTCGAGGCCCCCAGCACGAACGCGCCGATCGAGGAGACTGTGTTCAGCGTCGTGAAGCCATCCGAGACGAGGTAGTCGGCGTACCGGCGGGGCATACCCTCCGCGCCCAGCCAGTGCTGCACCAGGAAGGTGGTCTGGAAGCCGACGAAGAGCAGACCGAAGTGGATCCGTCCCAGCCGCTCGTTCAGCATCCGCCCGGTGATCTTGGGCCACCAGAAGTGAAAGCCGCCGAAGGTGGCGAAGACGACCGTGCCGAACAGCACGTAGTGCATGTGCGCGACAACGAAGTAGCTGTCCGTCACGTGGAAGTCGATCGGCGGTGCGGCGAGCAGAACACCTGTCAGGCCACCCAGCAGGAAGCTCACCAGGAATCCGATCGACCAGAGCATCGGCGCCTCGAAGGAGAGCGAGCCCTGCCACATGGTGCCGATCCAGTTGAAGAACTTCACCCCGGTCGGCACCGCAATCAGGAACGACAACAGGGAGAAGAACGGCAGCAGCACCTGGCCGGTGGCGAACATGTGGTGCGCCCAGACCGTCATCGACAGCGCCGTGATCGCGATGGTGGCGCCGATCAGGCTGTAGTAGCCGAACATCGGTTTGCGGCTGAAGACCGGGATGATCTCGCTGACGATGCCGAAGAACGGCAACGCCACGATGTACACCTCCGGATGCCCGAAGAACCAGAAGAGGTGCTGCCACAGGATCGCGCCGCCGTTGGCCGCGTCGAAGACGTGCGCACCGAGCTTCCGGTCCGCCTCCAGGCAGAGCAGCGCCGCCGTCAGGACAGGGAAGGCCATCAGCACCATGATCGAGGTGAACAGCACGTTCCAGGTGAAGATCGGCATCCGGAACAGGGTCATCCCCGGCGCCCGCAGGCAGACGATGGTGGTGATGAAGTTGACCGCGCCCAGGATCGTGCCCACACCGGCCACCACCAGACCCATCGTCCACAGGTCACCGCCGGTGCTGGGCGAGAACACCGGGCCGTTGAGCGGGGCGTACGCGAACCAGCCGAACGAGGCGGCACCGCCCGGGGTGAGGAAGCCGCTCAGCACCATCAGGCCGCCGAGCAGGAAGACCCAGTAGGTGAACGCGTTCAGGCGTGGGAACGCGACATCGGGCGCGCCGATCTGCAGGGGCATGACCGCGTTGGCAAAGCCGACGAAGGTGGGGGTCGCGAAGAGCAGCAGCATGATCGTGCCGTGCATGGTGAACAGCCGGTTGTACTGCTCGTTGCTGATGAACTGCAGGCCCGGGCGCATCAGCTCCGCCCGCATCAGCATCGCGAGCGTGCCGCCCACCAGGAAGAACCCGAACGCGGTGACCAAGTAGAGGTTTCCGATGACCTTGTGGTCGGTCGATGTCAGCCAGCGCAGCAGGGTGCGGCCGTGCCGCAGGCGCGCCTGGGCGGCGGTCGGCGTGGCGGTCACGGCCGTCATGAGTCCTCCTGCTGGAGCTCGGCACCGGTCGTCGCGGTTGTCGGTGACTGTCCGTCATGCTCTTTCGGGTGCGCAGCGGGCGCGAGGACGGCGGCGATCTGTCTGCGCTGCGCGTCGGTGGCGGGCATCTCCAGCCGGTCCTCGTGGAACCACACGCTCAGAGCGACTCGCATCCGCTGCACCTGGTAAAGCAGTCGGGCGCTTCGCGGCACAGCGGTACCTTCCTCCGCCGGCCGCAGGAGTGGCTCCGGCGCCTCGCGCACCAGGAGGACGTAGCGTTGATCCGCTGTCAGGCCCCGGCGGTTCCGCTCGACGTATCCGCCCTCGACGGACTGGACGACGGCTCCCGTCTCCTCGCCTTCCAGCAGCCGCTCACGGTCATGCGCCTGCAGGGCGAGGCAGAGCCGCTTGGTGACCACGAAGCCCAGGAGCGGCAGGACGATCAAGGCGCCGCGCAGCGTCCAGACGAGCGCGTTGAGGGAGATGCCGAACGAGTAGGCGATGACGTCGTCGCCGCCGGCCACCAGCAGTACCGCGTAGAAGGCGGTGCCGGCCACGCCCAGCCCGGTGCGGGTGGGCTGGTTGCGCGGCCGGTCGCACAGGTGGTGCTCGCCCCGGCTCCGGGTGAGCCACCGTTCCGCGAACGGGTACAGGTACAGCGCTGTGAAGATCGCACCGGGCAGCAGCACCGCCGGCACCAGCGCGCCCCAGGCGATGGTGTGGCCAAGGGCCCGGGTCTCCAGGGCGGGCATCAGCCGCAGTGAGCCCTCCAGGAACCCCATGTACCAGTCCGGCTGGGAGCCGATCGAGGCCGCGTCCGGGCGGTAGGGGCCGTAGACCCAGATCGGGTTGATCTGGCCGAGTCCGCCGAGCAGGGTGAGCACGCCGAAGACCGCGAAGAGCAACCCCAGGGTGCGGGTCAGGAACTGGGGGAACATCGGCATGCCGACGACGTTGCGGTTGGTCCGTCCCCGCCCGGCCCAGTGTGTGTGTTTGAGGGAGAAGACCAGGGTGAGGTGGGCTCCGATGAGCGCCAGCAGCAGGCCGGGCACGAGCAGGATGTGCAGTTCGTAGAGCCGCGCGACGATGTCCCGGCCCGGGTACTCGCCGCCGAAGGCGAAGAGGGTGAGGTAGGTTCCCACGAGCGGGATGGAGAGCATGATGCCCTGGGTGATCCGCAGGCCGGTGCCGGAGATCAGATCGTCCGGGAGGGAGTAGCCGCAGAAGCCCTCGACCATGGCGAGCAGGAGGAGGGTCACGCCCAGTACCCAGTTCAGCTCTCGCGGTCTGCGGAAGGCGCCGGTGAAGAAGATCCTCAGCATGTGTACGGCGATCGCGGCGACGAACACCAGCGCGGCCCAGTGGTGGACCTGACGGATCAGCAGTCCGCCGCGGACGTCGAAGCTGATGTGCAGGGTGGAGGCGTACGCCTCGGTCATGCGGATCCCGCGCAGTGGCAGGTAGGAGCCCTGGTAGACGGTCTCGCCCATGCTCGGGTTGAAGAACAGCGTGAGGTAGACGCCGGTCAGCAGCAGCACGACGAAGCTGTAGAGGGCCAGCTCGCCCAGCAGGAACGACCAGTGGTCCGGGAACACCTTGCGGATCAGCCCCTTGGCGGCGTCCAGGAAGGGCACCCGCCCGTCGAGGGCGACCGCCGTGGTCTCGACCCTCGACGCCCAGCGCCCCCGCGCGGGCGCCTTCTTGGGAGCCGTCATGCGCCCATGCCCCGGAGCTGTCCCGGGTGCGTGCACTGGCGTGCCCCGCCGCGAACTCCGCGCCCACCCGGTGGCATTGAGGCGGCGCTGCAGCAGTGTTGGCCGATGGGCGGCGCCTGGCCACCCGTCGCGGCCGCCCCGGGCGGGGTACCGCTGCCGAGAGCCTTGGCCTGCGCACCGTTCCACGTCGCCGGGGTCTGCTTCGCCACACAGCGACAGTAAGCGTGGTTGCGCGGCTGGAGCGGTCTGGACTCGCCGGGGCCTCGGCATCGCTGCGATGACCTGCCCGGGTACGAGATCGGCCGCCCACCGGAAGGCCGACTCCGGATTTCCGGGATGCCGGTCGATCCGTCCGCGTCAGGTGATCAGCGGAGGCCGTGGCCGCTGGTGGTCTCCTCGCGCTCGTAGGCCTCCGGATTGGGAGGCAGGTCGGGTGAGGCCGGGAGCGTGATGGTCAGGACGACCCGGCCACCCTCGCCAAGGGCCTCAAGGCCGCGCTGGACGCCACCGCCATCCCCGTAGCCTCCCCGGCCACGGCCGACCGCGCCCTGGCCCACCTGCGCACCGCCGGGTGCACCGCCGCTCTGTGCTTCGGCGACCGCCAGGCCGCCCTCCTGGCCTCCGCCGCCCGCCGCGCCGGCCTCACCGTTCCCGACGACCTCGCCCTCGTCGCCTACGACGACGAGATCGCCGACATCCCCGACATCCCCCTCACCGCCGTCGCCCCGCCCAAGTACCTCATCGGCCACACCGCGGCCGAACTCCTCCTCCGCCGCCTCCACCACCCCGACCACCCACGTCGCAGCATCCTGATACGGCCGAGCCTCACGATCCGGCGATCGTGCGGAGCAGCCGCTCCAGCCGGCCGGTGACGACCTCAAGGCCGTGCGCTCGAGGTCCTGCCGCGGAAGAAGGTCGCCGCGGTGCGCCGCCTCCAGGATCGGGGCCGCTCGGTGGCCCTGGTCGGTGACGGCGTCCACGACGCCGCGGCTCTCGTCCAGCTGCCTGGCGACCGAGACGGCTGCGGACAGCACGAACAGGCCGCTGGTGGCCTTTGTGCCGCCTGCGCCCAGTGCGGTGTCGGCGGCGAGCGGGAAGGCGAGGTAGACCTGGAAGGCCAGCACATAGGAGCCGAACCGTGCCCGAGATCAACAGGAACGGCCGGTTGGCGGCCACCTGCTGTGACTGCGCCCGGACCGCGGCGCGCTCGGCTCGGTCGGCGACTTCGTCGGAGCAGCGGGCAGGCAGGGCCGCCGCGTAGCGGATCGACGAGGAGTTCGCGGACGAGGCCGGGTTGCGAGGGGGCGGTGGAGTGGATGTAGACGGGTGCGCGGCGGGGTAGCAGTAAGGCCGGGTACTGCTTTCGGTCAGGAGGGTCTCAGGTGAGGCGTGTCGGGGTCGACGTCATGGTGGTCGGCGCGGGGGTGCTGGGCCGGTCAGTCGCCTTCGAGTTGGCCACGGTGGAGCCCGGGCTGAAAGTGGTGGTGTCAGGGCGCCGCGGCCCGGGAGCCTCGCAGGCGGCGGGGGCCATGCTCGGGGTCCTGGGCGAGGTCACCGCTGCCGGATTACGTACCCGCCATGGGCTGTTGAGGCTGCGGATGGCCGTGGAGGCCGCCACACGGTGGGAGAGCTGGCGAGTCCGCGTGCACCAGCAGCTGGGCAAACCTGGGGCGCGCGACGGATACGGTACCGGCACGTTCATGCTCCTGAACGCGGTCTCGGCCCGGTTGGACGAGCGTGTGGGTTGCCACGGGCACGCACCGTGACGGTCTGCACGCCTCCCCGTTGATCGCCGAGGAACTCGCCGGTGAGATCCTCCATGGTCGGCCCAGCCGCTGGCTGCAGCCTTGGCGTCCGCAGCGCGCGCCCATCACTGACTGGCGGGTCGAGGGCGCCATCGAAGAGGCCGCTGCGCACCACCAGGCGCTGGCCGCCGAAGCCCGGATGCGGCCACCGCTGACCGGCGCTTGGCCCCAGACGCTCGCGGACGCGTACCGGCATCAGATGGCCACGGTCTACGCGCAACTGCCCGACGGCTACGTTCTGCCACCGGAGTTGGCGCCCCTGGGCTACGAAAACGGCCCCGAGCTGGTCAAACTCGTCACCCGCCACCTGGACCACCGCCAGCGCGCGACCCGCCCCTGACCCGCGAGCAGGCGCCAGCCCACGGCAGGCGCCGCCGCGCCGTCGAGACCTCGGCTCCAGCCCCGATCCAGAACGAGAGTCGAAGCGTCCCCTTCCCCGCGGTCCATCTGGAGTCGACCGGCCCACCGCTCCAGCACGTTCGCGGGACTCGTGATCGTCCCCCTGTAGGACTCCGTTGGGAAATCCGCGAACCAGTGATGGCTGGCGGTCCGGGCTGTCAGGATCGGCTTGTCGTCGATCAAGGATGGGCTGGATGTCGTTGGAGCCGCGGGACGATGGTGGGGTTCCTGAGCTGACCGCTCGGGTAGTGCGAGCCTCGTTCCCGAAGGGAACACTGGCGATCCGCATCCGTGAGGCGCTCGGCCCGCTGTTCGGGGACGAGTCCTTCGCCGAGGCGTTCCCGGCCCGGGGGCGGCCGGCGATCTCCCCCGGCGCGCTGGCGATGGTCTCGGTGCTGCAGTACGCGGAAGGACTCAGCGACCGGCAGGCCGCCGACCAGGTGCGGGCCCGGATGGACTGGAAGTTCTTGCTGGGCCTGGAGCTGGACGACCCGGGATTCGACTTCTCCGTCCTCGGCGACTTCCGCGCCCGGCTGGTCGAGCACGGCCTGGAGGAGAAGATCCTGGACCTGATCCTGGAGCGAATCTCCGGACTCGGGCCGGCCGCCGGTGTCGTAGATGGCCAGCGCGAAAGGGGACTGGTCGAAGGCCCAGCGCAGTACGGCCATGCGCGCGGGTATGGCACCCGAAGGGACTCCGGTGCGACTGGGCCACCCGCGCCGAACGCTGAAGCGAGAACGCGCCCGTCACTGCGGTGTTCGACCTGAACAACTAACGCACACGTAAGGTCATTTGAGCACAACCAGCGGTGGCCTCGATGTGCGGCCTTTCACAAACCGGGGCTACCGTGAGTGTGCCGTCGGCTGGACATGCCCCCAGCGTCAGCCGTCCGCGACGACCTTCGCCCAGCCCACGGCGACCATCTCCTTCGCCTTCTCGGTCTGCGCATCCGTCGGGAACTCGGGCGTTCCCTCAACCGTCGGCAATCTTGCGAAGGCGGCCTCGTCAAGGGTGCCGTCCTTCTTCATGGCGTCGAGCAGCACCGGGCGGGCGTAGCCGTTGAGCCGGAGGTTCTGACCCTCGGTGCTGAAGAGGTACTCCTGCCACAGGCGGGCGGCCGCCGGGTGTGGGGCGTCCTTGTTGATCGCCAGCGCGTAGTACTGGGCGAAGCTGCTGTCGAAGGGGATCGAGACCTGCCAGTTGACGCCTTTGCTGCGGAGCTGGTCGGTGTAGTTGAGGTTGACGAAGTCCCAATTGATGCTGATGGGCGTCTGGCCGCTCGCGACCGTGGCCGAGGTGGCATCGACCGGGTTGAGGTTGCCCGCCTGCTTGAGCTTGGCGAAGAAGTCGAGGCCGGGCTGGATGTTGTCGAACGATCCGCCGTTCGCCAGGGCCGCCGCGTACACGCTGGCGAATCCGGTCTCGGAGCGGGTGGGGTCGCCCTCAAGCGCGACCTTGCCCTGGTAAGCGGGTTTCAGCAGATCGGCGAAGGTCTGGGGACAGACCTCGACGCGGTTCGCGTCGCAGCCGATGGAGATGTAGCCCCCGTAGTTGTTGGACCAACGGGCCTGCGGGTCCTTCTGGTTGCTCGGGATCGAGCGGTACGCGGCGACCTTGTACGGCGCGAGCAGGTTCTGTCGGCCTGCTGCCCGGGCGAACGTGTCCCCTACGTCGATGACGTCGGGGGCACTCTGCTGTGTCCCGTTCTTCTTGATGGCGTCGATCTCGTCCTGGCTGTGGCCCAGAGGATTGTCGACCGTGACCGTGATCCCGTACTTCTTCTCGAAGCCGTCGATCAGGCCGCCGTAGTCGGCCCAGTCGCGGGGGATCGCGATCGCTCTGAGCGTGCCCTCCTTCTTCGCCGCGGCGGTCAGTGCGTCCATGCCGCCCACGTCCTTCGCGGAGGTGGCCACCGACGGGTCTTTGGGTGTGGCAGGCGGTGTGTGGCCGCACGCGCCCAGGCCCATGGCCAGGAGGACCAGGCAGCCGGAGACGGTCGCCGTTCGGGCACGAGATGCGGTCACGATGACTCCAGACGTCCTTCGGTGGTCACGAGCGGGATCTCGCCGGGACCTTCCACTGCCGGGGTGGCGCTCTCGTGGAGGTGCTGTTCGGCCCAGATGACTTTGCCGTTGGGGGTGTAGCGGGTGCCCCAGCGCTCGGAGAGCTGGGCGACCAGGAACAGCCCGCGCCCGCCCTCGTCGGTGCTGACCGCGTACCGCAGGTGCGGGGAGGTGCTGCTGCCGTCGGAGACCTCGCAGATGAGTGCGCGGTCACGGAGCAGCCGGAGCCGGATCGGACCGATGGCGTACCGGATGGCGTTGGTGACCAGCTCGCTGACGATCAGTTCGGTGGCGAAGGTCATCTCGTCCAGCCCCCACTCGGTGAGCCGTTCCGCGACGCCGGCCCGGACCCGGGCGACGGCGGCCGGGTCGGCCGGGACGTGCCAGACGGCGATCCGGTCGGCGGGCAGCGCCCTGGTCCGGGCGACCAGCAGGGCGATGTCGTCGGTCGGGTTGGCCGGCAGCAGGGCGTTCAGCACCGCCTCGCAGGTGTCGTCGGGGCTGCGGTCGCCCTGGCCGAGGGTGGTGCGCAGCAGTTCGAGGCCGACGTCGATGTCCCGGGAGCGGTCCTCGACCAGCCCGTCGGTGTAGAGGACCAGCCGGGTGCCCTCCCGCAGCTGTAGTTCGGCGTTCTCGAACGGCAGGCCGACCAGGCCGAGCGGCGGCCCGGCGGGCAACTCGGGGAACTCCACCGAGCCGTCCGGGTGGACCAGGGCCGGCAGCAGGTGCCCGGCCCGGGCCATGGCGCAGCGCAGGGTGACCGGGTCGTAGATGGCGTATAGGCAGGTCGCGCCGGTGATGGCGTCGCCGTCCTTGGCCGCCCGGTCCTGGTCGATCTGGTTGACCAGGTCGTCCAGGTGGCCGAGCAGTTCGTCCGGGGGCAGGTCGAGGGAGGAGAAGTTGTGCACGGCGGTGCGCAGCTGGCCCATGGTGGCGGCGGCGTGCAGGCCGTGGCCGACCACGTCGCCCACCACCAGGGCGACCCGGGCGCCGGGCAGCGGGATCACGTCGAACCAGTCGCCGCCCACGCCGGCCTCGGCGGGCAGGTAGCGGTAGGCGACGTCCAGGGCGCTCTGCTCGGGCAGTCCGCCGGGTAGCAGGCTGTGCTGGAGGGTGACGGCCATCCGGTGCTCGCGGGTGTAGCGGCGGGCGTTGTCGATGCAAACGGCGGCCCGGGCGACCAGCTCCTCGGCCAGCGAGAGGTCGTCCTCGTCGAAGAGCTCCGTTGAGGCCGCGCGCCAGAAGACGGCCACGCCGAGGACCTGGCCTCGGGCGAGCAGCGGCACGCTCAGCAGCGAGTGGATGCCGTGGTCGACCGTGCGCCGGGCCCGGTCCGGGGCGTCGTCGTGCCAGACGCCGGCGCTGGTCAGATCCGTCTCGATCACGGACTGGCCGTGCTGCAGGCTGCGGCCGAGCGGGGCGGTGGGAACGATCGGAATGGTCGCACCGACGGGATGGAACGGCGTGTCCGGGTGGACGCCGCTCAGCCCGGCGCGCTGCAGTTGGAGGATCCGGGTGCCGGTGGGCTCGTCGCCGTGCAGGACGGGCTCCGCGAGGTCGACGGTGGCGTAGTCGGCGAAGCTCGGGACGGCCGCCTCGGCGAGTTCCTGGGCGGTGCGCACCACGTCGAGTGTGGTGCCGATCGTGTTGCTGGCTTCGTACAGCACCTTGAGGCGCTCGCGGGCCGCCTCGGCCTTGTCGGACAGGGCGCGCAGCTCGGTGGAGTCGCGCAGGGTCGCGACCCGCCCCGGCGGTCCCCCGTTGCGGTCGGTGGCCCGGATGTTCACCGAGAGTAGGCGGTCGCCGGAGCCGACCACGGCGTCGGTGACCACTCGCCCCGAGGCCAGCAGCTCGGCGACCGGGTGGCCCGGGCCCAGCTCGGTGATCGGACGGCCTTCGCAGTCGGCGGGCAGGCCGAGCAACCGGGAGGCCTCGTCGTTGGCCAGCAGCAGGCGGCCGTCCTCGCCGAGGATCAGCACGCCCTCCCGGACGGCGTGCAGCACGGCGTCGTGGTGCTCGTACATCCTGGTCATCTCGGCCGGGCCCAGGCCATGGGTCTGCCGCTGCAGCCGGCGGCTCACCAGGCTCGCCCCGCCCGCGCCGATGGCAAGAGCCACCGTGGCACCGCCGAACAGGACCGGCAGCTGCTGGTTCACCCTGTGCTGCACCTTCTCGACCGTGACCGGGGAGGAGACGATGGCGACGACGGAGCCGTCGGCGGCCTTGACGGGTACCGCCGAGATCACGGAGAGGCCCAGCGATCCGTGGAAGGTCCTGGTAAAGGGCTTGCCGGTCGCCGCCTGCGCGTAGGGACCGATGACGTGCTTCCCGATCTGGTTCGGGTCGCTGTGGGTGAGCGTGATCCCGTCCAACCGGTAGACGATGATGGCATCCACGCCGGCGGCCTTCCGGGCCGCCTCGGCGTACGGCTGCAGGGCTGCGGTCGGGTCGGGGCCGCTCAGTGCCGTCAGGATCCCCGGAGAGTTCGCGAACGCCTGCGCCGCGGCGAGTGTCCGGCTCTGGGCATCCGCCGTGGTGTCGCGCCGGGCCCCGACCACGAGAGCCCCCAGCGCGGCGACGACGATCAGCAGCATCACCGCCAGTTGCAGGAGGAACCCCGGGCCGGCGAGGCTGCGCAGGCTCAGCAGGCCCTTGAACAGCCGCCTCGGCCTTCCCGCATGCGGCCGGCCGTATTCTTGGCGTCCTTGCCCGCTGCGCCTCGGACGAGGAAGCCGCCCGGGCACATCAGCACTTCTCTGCAAGTCGACCAAGCCAGGCCCAGCCTTGCTCCAGAACAATAGGGACAAATCCCATTGTTGACGCCAAACGGACCGATCTCGACTGTCGGTCTGCGTTCCAATCGGATCAGCGGCGGGTCGGCGCGGGTGAGAGGGCGGATTGGTGCAGGTGAGAGGCGGAGTGCCGACCCGCGGGGCGCCCCATGGCGCGGGCTGGAGACTTCGAGATCACCATCGCTCCGGCCTGCGCCGTGCGAATCGAGGCGGACCTGTGCGTGACCGGACCTGAGCGTCCGGTGCTCACCGCGCCGGTTCGGTGCGTCGGCCGATCCTGCTGCCGAACCAGACCAGCCGGTCGTACTTGCGGTCCGCGACCCGTTCCTTGAGCGGGATCAGCGCATTGTCCGTGATCTTGATGCGCTCGGGGCAGACCTCGGTGCAGCACTTGGTGATGTTGCAGTAGCCCAGCCCATGCACCTCCTGCGCATCGGTCTGCCGGTCCACCGTGTCCAGCGGGAGCGGTGGAGTGACCACGCGCCCGTCACCGCGGAGTTTTCCTTCGGCGATAACTGACCTACAGACGGCTACAGTTGAGCAGAGCCCGGAGGCGGACCCAGCCGACAGCGCCCCCAGCCCAGGTCCACCCGCCAGAGTGACCGTCAGTTGGATGAAGTCCCGCTGCTGTTCTGGCACCTGAGTGCGATCGGGTAGGGGGCCGAGGGAATGGCCTCCGTGGCAGGGCAGATCCCTGCCTCCGTGCCGGTCTTCGTCGGCAGCCCGGTGGCATTGCGCACGCTGTGCATCCACCAGGACGCGATCGACCGGCAACCCCCGTACCTCCGAGGTGAGTTGACGGAGGAGGGGAAGAGCGCGCTCTAGGCGCCGTTCACGGCGACCGGCTCGCCCGGGGCATCACGGCCGGCCACGTCGCCGATGACCGCGGTCCGGGTGCTGTCGGGTAGGGCCGGCGCGTCGTACCAGTCGCCGCCGAGCAGGGCAGGCTCAGTGGCGGGACGGTAGTCGGCCCCCGCAGCGAGCGGGGTCAGCGTGGGCAGGACCGGGAGTTCGAGGTCGCGGCTGATCGCGAGGACGGCCTGCAGCAGACCGGTCATCCGGCCGCGGGCGTCGGCCGGCTCACACCCGCAACGCCCGTGGTCCGGGCTACTGCAGCATCGCCTCGAACTGGAACTCGGGTGCGGTCAGTGGTTGCTCGGACCAGATGACCTTGCCCCGGGCCGTGTACCTGGTCCCCCACCGCTCGGCCAGCTGGGCCACCAGGAACAGGCCCCGGCCTCCTTCGTCCATGGCGTCGGCGTAGCGCAGGTGTGGGGCGGTGCTGCTGCTGTCGGAGACCTCGCAGACCAGGCTGGTGTCGCGCAGCATGCGGACGCGGATGGGCTCGGTGCCGTAGCGGACGGCGTTGGTGATCAGCTCGCTGAGGATCAGCTCGGTGGTGAAGGTCAGTTCCTCCAGACCCCAGGTGGTCAGCTGGTCGGCGCATGCGTTGCGGATGCGGGAGACGGCGGCGAAGTCGTCGGGTACGTCCCAGATGGCCACCTGGTCGGGCTCGAAAAGTTGCGTGCGCGCGACGAGGAGGGCGATGTCGTCGCCCGGACGCGGCGGGACCAGCGCCTCGAACACGGCCTGGCAGGTGTCGTCCGGGGATTCGTCGGTGTGGGCGTCGGCCAGGGCGGCACGTAGTGCGGTGAGTCCGGTGTCCAGATCGCGGTCGCGGCTGGTGACGAGTCCGTCGGTGTAGAGGACCAGTGTGGTGCCGGGTGCCAGCTGGAGTTCGGTGGTTTCGAAGGGCAGGCCGCCCACGCCGAGTGGCGGGCCGGCGGGCAGGTCGACGAACTCCACGCTGCCGTCGGTGTGTACCAGGGCGGGCGGGGGGTGGCCCGCCCGCGCCATGGTGCAGTGTCCGGAGACCGGGTCGTAGATCGTGTACAGGCAGGTGGCGCCCGTGACGCCGGCCGTCTCCTCGTCCTCGGTGGCCCCGCCGGGGTCGAGCCGGGTGACCAGTTCGTCGAGGCGGGCGAGCAGTTCGTCCGGGGGCAGGTCGAGGGCGGAGAAGTTGAGGACGGCGGTGCGTAGTCGGCCCATGGTGGCGGCGGCGTGCAGGCCGTGGCCGACGATGTCACCGACGACCAGTGCCACGCGGAAGCCGGGCAGCGGGATGACGTCGAACCAGTCCCCGCCGACCCCTCGCTGCGCCGGCCGGTAGCGGTAGGCCACCTCCAGGGCACTCTGCTCGGGCAGTCCCCGGGGCAGCAGGCTGCGCTGCAGCGTCTCGGCCATCCGGGACTCACGGGTGTAGCGACGGGCGTTGTCGACGCACATCGCCGCGCGGGCGACCAGTTCCTCGGCGAAGGCAACGTCCTCATCCCCGAACGGCTCGGACTCCCCCGCGCGCCAGAACGTGGCCGTGCCCAGGGTCAGGCCGCGCGCCTTGAGCGGCGCGGAGATCAGCGAATGGACCCCGTACGCGAGGATCCGGTCGGCGGTCTGCGGGTCGCGCGCCCGCCAGGCATGCGCCTGACGCAGATCGGCCGCCAGCGTGGCCCGCCCGCTCTCCAGGGCAGTGGCCTCCGGCGTGCCGGGCAGCGGGCTGATCTGCGAGCCCACCGGGTAGAACAGCCGGTCCTCGCGGATGCCGCCGGCGGCCACCCGGCGGATCCGCGGGCCTCCCGCAGTGCCCGTGCCCGGGAGCGGCTCGTCACCGCGCAGCACCGCCTCGGCCAGCTCGACCGTGGCGAAGTCCGCGAACCGGGGAACCACCGCATCCGCCAGCTCCTGCGCGGTGCGCGCCACGTCCAGGGTGGTGCCAACCCGTACACCCGCGTCGTAGAGCAGCTTCAGCCGGGCCCGGGCCGCCTCGGCCTGCCCGGCCAGCGCCCGCAGCTCGGTGGTGTCCCGGATCGTCGCGACGCTGCCGGGCCCGCCGCCGAACGGCGCGGTGGGGCGGTTGTTGACGGCGAGCAGCCGGTCCTCGGCCGGGTGCACCTCGTCGGTGGCGGCCCGCCCGGATGCCAGCAGCTCAGCCAGCCCGGGATCGAGCCCCAGCTCGGTGACCGGTCGCCCCTCCACCTCCGGAGGCAGCTCCAGCAGCCGCCGGGCCTCGTCGTTCGCCAGCAGCGCCCGCCCGTCCCCGCCGACGATCAGCACGCCCTCGCGAACCGCGTGCAGCACCGCGTCGTGGTGCTCGTACATCCGCGTCATCTCGGCCGGGCCCAGGCCGTGCGTCTGGCGGCGCAGCCGCCGACGCACCAGCACTGCCCCGCTCGTGCCCACGGCGACCGCGGCGACCGCGCCGCCGAACAGGACCGGCAACTGCCGGCTCACCGCACTGCCCGCGTGCGCGACGGTGTAGCCGACCTGGACCAGGCCGGCGACCGAACCATCCGGCCTGGTGACCGGCGCGCTGCTTTCCACGACCTGTCCGATGGGCGCGGTGAAGCTGATGGTGATCGGCCCCTTGAGGGCCGGCTCGTACGGGCCGATGAGGTGCTGCCCGATCAGCTCGGGATGGGCAGTCTGGGCGTAGCGGATCCCCTCGGGGCTGGCGATCGCGACGTAGTCGAAGCCGCCCATTTTCGTGATGTCCAGGGCCAGCGGCTGCAGCACCGCGGTCGGGTTGGCGCTGTCCAGAGCGTTCACCACCGTGGGGACCTGCGCCAGGGTGATGGCTGCGGCGCGCGTGCGGTGCTCGGCGTCACTCGTGGCATAGCTCCGGGCCTGCAGGATGAGTGCCGTCAGCGTCGCGGCGACGAGCAGCACCACCACGACGAGCATCCACAGGAACACCTGCCCGGCGACACTGCGCGCCCGCAGCCGCGAGCGCAGCCGACCCCGGGCGGACCGGTGTTCCCCCGGTCCGCCCGGTTCCGCACCCCCATGGGCAGGGCTGTCCACTCCGTGCATCCAGGCCGTCCCCGCGCATCCGGGTCATGACTCCTCCACGCTGCCACCTGGCCCGCAGATGTGCACGCGCGAAGCCGCCGGACGGCCGAACACACCGCCGGGCAGGTCGGCGCCCCGGAGCCGGAGGGCCTGTCCAATGAACGCAGGGCCGCGCCGAAGGCGACCGAACGGTGGTCACCCCGCGCCGCTGTCAACGCCGGCCTCACCACCCCACGCCGCAACGGCCGCACCGAAGGCGTCAACACCCGCACGAAGAAGATCACGAGGCGGATACACGGCCGAGCCGGGTTCACCCTCCTCCGCCACCGCGCCCTCCGCCAGTGATCGCCACACCGCGCAACCACCGATTACGGGCCAGAGCCGTGCTTATTACAGGTGGGCCGGGCCGCTGCGCGGACTTCCCACGCCGCGGAGCGGCAGGCCGCCGCACCAGACCTGGCCACCGTCGACGGACGAGAACAGTCCGTCGTCGTCGCCTGGGCGCTCGCCCTGGGGTCCCCCACCGTGCGGCCGGCGACGGGGCGGCGGGCGCGTCGGGTCAGCGCCATGGCCCCCCAGCATGCCGTCGCCCGGGCGGAACCGCCGGCTGGGCGATCGTCGCGGACTCTGATCGCGCCGACAGCGCGTGCGGGGCAGGTATCCGCGTGTGACGCGGGTCTCAACCCGGGCAGATCGTCTGCACCCAAAGCGACGGCGGCAATCCGGTCAGCAGTGGGCAAATGGGACAAAAGCGGACATAAACCGTGAGCCCGCTCACACGGAAAACGGGTCCACGACGGGCGATAGTGCCCGCGCCCCGGCCCTTCCGCAACCCCCGACCGCAACATCTACGCAGCTCAGCACATTGGCGCGGCCGCGCAACCCGCCCCGTTGATCAACGCCGACGCCCCCTGAATACGACGGCGGATCGTAACAAGGGGGTCTTGTCGACGACCGATCCCACCTGGCAACAATTGCTCCACCAAGCCACACCGGCTCCTGTCCCGCCGGATGCGGCTCACTGCCGAATCACGCCCCGCGACCTTCGGCCCCTGTCCGGC
>NZ_JAHTKP010000078.1 GCF_019192735.1 Kitasatospora aureofaciens | reverse complement strand
CGACGGTCGTGGGTGCGGTGGCAGGCGCGCCGCCGGTGGCAGGCGCGTGGAGGGCTTGTGCGTCCGACTCGCGGGGGAAGGGAACGCCGGGGCCCGGGAGGCTCTCGTGAATCTCCGGCTCCTCGGGGAAGACAGGCATACCCGGATATCTATCAAATGCCGGTCGGACGCGCACGGGCACCCCACCCATTGGGCAGCACCGCCGTGCCGGAACCATCCGGCAATTCCAGACGGACCGTCAGAAACCGAGCGTCAACTGTTCGTCGGCGGAGCCTTCGGCCGTGTCCAGGCCGGGCCGGACCCGCTTGAGATGCCGCCACTTCGGCAGTGCGTCCAAGTACGCCCAGGAGAGCCGGTGCTGATCGGTCGGGCCGAACTCCTCCAGCGCCGCGCGGTGCACCGGGGAGGGGTAGCCCGCGTTGTCGGCGAAGCCGTACGCGGGGTGCTGCTCGCCGAGTTCGGCCATCAGGCCGTCGCGGTGGACCTTGGCGAGCACCGAGGCGGCCGAGACGCAGATGCAGGACTGGTCGCCCTTGATCACCGTGCGCACCCGCCAGGGGCCGCCCAGGTAGTCGTGCTTGCCGTCGAGGATCACCGCGTCGGGTTCGACCGGCAGCGCCTCCAGGGCGCGGACGGCGGCCAGGCGCAGGGCGGCGGTCATGCCGAGCTCGTCGCACTCCTGCGGCGAGGCGTGGCCGAGCGCGTACGCGGTGACCCAGTCGGCGAGGACCGGGGCAAGCGCGCGGCGGCGCAGCTCGGTGAGCAGCTTGGAGTCGGTGAGCCCCTCCGGCGCCCTGCGCAGGCCGGTGATGGCCGCGCCGACGGTGACCGGGCCGGCCCAGGCGCCGCGCCCGACCTCGTCCAGGCCGACGACGATCTTGGCGCCGGCCCGGCGGAGCGAGCGCTCGGCGGAGTGCGTCGGCGGGACGATGGGCATCGCAGGTTCCTTCGGCCGGGGAGCCCGTTCAGTTGGGCAGCCCGTTCAGCTGGGGCAGCCTCCAGCCTAAGCCCGCCACCGAGGCGCCCGGAGCCACCCCGAACCGCCCGGAGCGCGGCTCACGTCCGGATCACGACGGACGCCCGGATCGCGACCCCGGATCGCGACCCCGGGATCACGACTCACGCCCGGATCAGCGGCACCAGCACGTCGTCCACCATCCGGACCGCGTAGTCGGGCGCCACGTTCTCCCGGCCGCAGATCTTGACCTGGTAGAGGAACATCGCGGGGACGACGTCCGCAACCATCGGGGTGGCCGCGTCGGGCCGGACGTCGCCGCGCTCGGCGCCGCGGCGGAGGATGTCCAGGATGGTGTCCTTGGTCGGCTCGATCACCCGCTGCACGATGAAGTCCTTGAACACCTCGGCCTGCTGATGGGAGAGCTCACCCATCAGCGCGTGCAGGGCGCTGCCCGCGCTGGAGTTCATCGCCTCCGCGAACACCTCGATGAGCTGGAGCAATTCACCACGGGCGGACCCGAGGTCGGGGATGCCGTGAGGGCGTGGGAGAGTGGAGTCCAGGGCGTCGATAACGAGTTCGACCTTGGACGCCCAACGCCGGTACAGCGCGGCCTTCCCGGTCCGCGCCGCAGCGGCGACACCTTCCATCGTCAGCCGCGCGTAGCCGCCGGAGGTGAGCTGGTCGAGCGTGGCCGCGAAGATCGCGCTCTCCAGTTCCTTCCCCCGGCGCCGCACCGGCCGGGTGAGGACCTCGGCGGCCACCCGCACCGGACAGAGGCCCGCCGAGCCCGAAACCGCCCGCGCCGTCGGCGACGGCGGCGCCGCCGCACCCGCCGCCTCCGCGGCCGGACCGGCCGCCCGGTCCATCGCCTGGCGTCGCACCGAATGATCCATTGTCACCAACCTTAAGGAACGCTTGCGTTCACAAACAGGGCCAGGATATCGTCCACCTTAGTGAACGATCCCGTTCCTTCCCAGCCTGCCGCACGGCGCAGGAGCATGCCGGACCCGAGGTCCGCAGCACACCCAGCACGCAGCACAACAGGCACGCAGCACACCAAGCACATAGCCAGCAGGGGGCACAATCGTGGCTATTCCCGACACGCTCAGCAAGAACTCGCCACCGCAAAGCGGCCAGGGGCGGGGCAAGGGCATAACCCTGGCCGTCATCGCGGCCACGCAGCTGATGGTGGTGCTCGACGCGACCATCGTGAACATCGCGCTGCCGCACATCAAGGACGCGCTGAACTTCTCGACCACCGACCTGTCGTGGGTCATCAACGCCTACACGCTGACCTTCGGCGGGCTGCTGCTGCTCGGCGGTCGCGCGGGTGACATCCTCGGCCGCCGCCGGGTGTTCATCTTCGGCACCCTGCTGTTCGGCCTGGCCTCGCTGCTCGGCGGCTTCGCCCAGGACAGCGGCCTGCTGCTGGCCGCCCGCGCGCTCCAGGGCATCGGCGGCGCGATCTGTTCACCGACGGCCTTCGCCCTGATCGCCACCAACTTCGAGGAAGGGCCGGAACGCAACAAGGCGTTCGGCGTGTTCTCGGCGGTGGCCGGCTCGGGCGCCGCGATCGGCCTGCTGGCCGGCGGCCTGCTCACCGAGTACCTGAACTGGCGCTGGGTCTTCTTCGTCAACGTGCCGATCGCGGTGCTGATCGCGGTCGCCGCGCCGCGCTACATCACCGAGTCCGAGCGCCACGAGGGCCGCTTCGACCTGCCCGGCGCACTCGCCTCGACGCTCGGCCTGGTCGGCCTGGTCTACGGGTTCATCCGGGCCGCCTCGGACGGCTGGTCGGACAGCATCACGCTCGGCTCCTTCGCGGCCGGCGCGATCCTGCTGGTCGCCTTCTTCGTGATCGAGAAGCGGACCGCCCAGCCGATCACCCCCCTGCACCTGTTCGCCGACCGCAACCGCACCGGCGGCCTGGTGATGATGCTCTGCCTGGCCGCGGCCATGTTCGGCATCTTCTTCTACGTCGTACTCTTCGTGCAGGGCCCGCTCGGCTACAGCCCGCTGAGGGCCGGCGTCTCCTTCCTGCCGATCAGCGTGTCGATCATCATCGCCGCGCAGCTCGCGTCCAACCTCCAGGCCAAGTACGGTCCGAAGCCGTTCATGGCGGGCGGCGCGCTGCTGGTCACCGTCGGCCTCAGCTGGCTGACCCAGATGAGCAAGGACAGCGGCTACGTCGACGGGGTGCTCGGCCCCACGGTGGTGTTCGGCTTCGGCATGGGTCTGATCTTCGTCCCGGTGATGCTGCTCGCCGTTGCGGGCGTCCCTGGCGAGGAGACCGGCGCCGCGTCCGGCCTGCTCAACTCGATGCAGCAGATCGGCGGTTCGCTCGGGCTGTCGATCCTGACCACGGTCTTCGCGCACTACGCCACGGCCGAGTTCAAGGTGCAGCTGCCGAAGTTCATGGAGTCGGCCTCGCCGGACCAGCTGGCCCACCTGCAGGAGCACCACGAGTTCCCCCAGGGCACCGACGCCGCCAACTCGGTCCTCACCCAGGGCATTTCGCACGGATTCGTCGTGGGCGCCGCGCTCGCCGCGGTCGCGCTGATCGTCGCGGTCTTCGCGATCAAGGCCAAGGCCAGCGACCTGCCGTCGGAGTCCTCCGGCGTCGCGATGCACTGAGCCACCGCAACCCGCACGGGCCGGCCGGGAGCAGCACGCTCCCGGCCGGCCCGTTCGCCGCCCCCAGCCGCCTGCGCCTTCCCCGGCCGTGCGGCTGCCGCCGACTGCAGACCGTTCTGAACGGGTTCAAAAATCAGTTCTGAACAGGTTCATAAAGCCCTGACCCCTGCTCAGAGCGCCGCTAGCCCTTCACCGAACCCGCCAGCAGGCCGCGGACGAAGTACCGCTGCAGGCTGAAGAAGACGATCAGCGGGACGATGATCGACAGGAACGCCCCCGCCGTCAGCAGCTCCCAGCGCCCGCCGAAGGACCCGGCCAGCTGCGCCAGCCGGACCGTCATCGGCGCCACCTCCGGCGTGCCGCCCGCGAAGGTCAGCGCCACCAGCAGGTCGTTCCAGACCCACAGGAACTGGAAGATCGCGAACGAAGCCAGCGCCGGGGTGCACAGCGGCAGCACGATCGACCGGAAGATCTTGAAGTGCGAGGCGCCGTCCACCACCGCCGCCTCCATCAGGTCCCGCGGCAGCTGGGCGATGAAGTTGTGCAGCAGGAACACCGCCAGCGGCAGCGCGAACATCGTGTGCGCCAGCCAGACCGGCGCGTAGCTGCCCTTCAGGTCCACCGGCGGGATCAGCGTCAGCGAGCCCAGGTGCGCGCCGCCGGAGAACAGCCGCAGCAACGGGATCAGCGCCATCTGGATCGGCACCACCTGGAGCGCGAACACCACGAAGAACACGGTGTCGCTGCCCCGGAACCTCACCCACGCCAGCCCGTACGCCGCCATCGCCGCCAGCACCAGCGGGAACAGGGTGGCCGGGATGCTGATCGCCAGCGAGTTGACCAGGAACGGCATCAGGCCGGTCGAGACGCCGGAGCCGCCCTCGAACAGCACCGTGTGGTAGTTGCCGAGGCCGAGGTCCGGGTGGACGAAGGCGTTCCACCAGCCGTCCGCCGTCACGTCCTGCTTGGGCCGCAGCGAGGTCACCAGCAGGCCCAGCGTCGGGATCGTCCACAGCACCGTCACCGCGATCACGAACACCGAGGCGAGCGGGCTGCTGAACGCCTTCCGGACCGGGCTGCCGCGGCGCGTGCCGAGCGGGTTGCCGTCATGCGCGTTCAACCGGCTCATCGGACCCCACGTTCCTTCCGCAGCTGGACGATGTTGTAGGCCACCAGCGGCAGCACGGCGAGGAAAAGGATCACTGCGAGGGCGCTGCCGTGCCCGGTGTTGAACTGCACGAAGGACTGCGAGTACATCTCGTTCGCCAGCACCTGGGTGCCGAAGTTGCCGCCGGTCATGGTGCGGACGATGTCGAAGGCCTTCAGCGTGGTGATCATGACGGTGGTCAGCACGACCACCACCGTCGTGCGGATCATCGGCACGGTGACGTACCAGAACAGCCGCACCCCGCCGGCGCCGTCCAGCCGGGCCGCCTCGGTGATCTCGTCCGGGATCGCCTTGATCGCCGCCGACAGCACCACCATCGCGAAGCCCGTCTGCACCCAGACCATCACCGCCATCAGCAGGAAGGTGTTCAGCGGCTGGGAGAGCATCCAGTTCGGCGGGTCGTCCCAGCCCAGCGCGACAGCCAGCTGGCTGAGCAGGCCGATCTGCGACTGGCCCGGGCCGCGCGACTCGTAGACGAACTTGAAGATGATCGAGGCGCCGACCAGCGAGATCGCCATCGGCATGAAGATCAGCGACTTGTACACCGCCTGGCCGCGCATCCGGTCCACCAGCAGCGCCAGCACCAGGCCCAGCCCGGTCGCCACCAGCGGCGCGATCACCAGCCAGAGCAGGGTGTTGACCAGCACCTCCTGCACCGACTCGGTGGTGAACGCCCAGCCGTAGTTCTCGCCGCCGACGAAGCGGGTGCCGTCGTCGTTCAGCAGGCTCAGATAGCCGGTGCGCAGCAGCGGCACGACCAGGCCGACCAGGAGCAGCAGCACGGCCGGGCCGAGGAACACGGCGACCGCGAGCGGGCGGGCCAGACGGCCCCGGGCGCGGCCGGCCGCGAAGAACACCACCAGCAGGATGCCGAGGAAGCCCGCGATCGCGCCGAAGCTGTTGGCGAACTTGATCGCCGCGTCGCCCCAAGCGCCGCCGGCGAGCGCGACGGCCGGTGACGGGGTGCCGGGTACGGACATGGCTGTAGGTCCCTCCTGGTGCCGGTGGGAAGGGGGCGGGCGGTGCGGGTGGGTGGCCCCGCACCGCCCTCGGCAGGTGGTCCCGGTGACGCCTGGTGACGCCTGGTGGGTGCGGCGCCTACTGCGGCCAGGCGGCGTCGATGTCGGCGGCGGTCTTCTGGATCGACTGGCCCTCGGCGAACCAGGCGGTCAGCGACTTCCACTCCTGCCCGGAGCCGACCGCGGCCGGCATCATGTCGGAGGCGTCGAAGCGGAAGGTCGCGCCCGGGTCGGTCAGCGCGTCCGCCGACAGCCGGTCGATCGGGTCGGTGTACAGGCTCTTGTCCACGCCCTGGTTGGCCGAGACCCAGCCGGTGGCGGTCTTCACCCGGCTGCTCGCCCAGTCCGAGCTGGACAGGTAGTTCTGCACCGCCTGCACCTCGGGCCGGCTCGCGAACGCGGTCAGGAACTCGCCGCCGCCCTCGACCGGGCTGGCGATCGCCGGGTTCACCGCGGGCAGGTGGAAGGCGAAGATGTCGCCGTCCGGACCGATCTTGGTGTCCTTGGGCCACTGCGCCTTGTAGAAGGACGCCTGCTGGAGCATGAGGCACTTGCCGGTGAGGATCGGCGCGCCCGCGTCCTGGAAGGTGGTGGTGGCGATCGACTTGACGTCGCCGTAACCGCCGTTCACCCAGGCCGGGTTCTGCATCCAGTCGGCGACGGTCTTCATCGCGGCGGTGATCTTCTCGTCGGAGAACTTCACCTGGTGGCCGACCCACTGGTCGTACACGTCACCGCCGTACGTGCCCAGCACCACCTCCTCCAGCCAGTCGGTGGCCGGCCAGCCGGTGGCCGTACCGGAGGCGATGCCGCCGCACCACGGCTTGCCGCCGCCGGCCTTGGCGATCCGGTCGCTGAGCGCCATCAGGTCGGCCCAGGTCTTCGGCACCTCGTAGCCGGCCGCCTTGAAGGTCTTCGGCGAGTACCAGACCAGCGACTTCATGTTGGCGCTCATCGGGGCCGCGTAGAAGGTGCCGTTGACCGAGCCGTAGGTCTTCCAGACCGGGCTCCACTTGTCCTGGTTGGCGACCGTCTGGGCGGGCGGCTTCACCACCTTGCTGCTCTTCACCATCTGCGCCAGCAGGCCCGGCTGCGGGATGATCGCGAAGTCCGGGGCGTTGCCGCCGGCCACCCGGACGGGCAGCTGCGACTCGAAGTCGTTCGAGCCCTCATAACTGATCTTGATCCCGGTGCACTTGCCGAACTCGGCCCAGGACTTCTCCAGGTTGTCCGACTCCGGGCTCAGGATCGAGGCGAACATCGTCACCGTGGTGCCTGAATGACCGGCATACGGCTGGTACTTGGCGCAGTCGCCGGACAGCGTCTGGGCTCCGCCGCCACCGTCACCCGAACCGCCGGAGCTGTTCGAGCAGGCCGCGGTCAGCGCCAGCGCCGCCAGCAGCGCGGGTGCGGCGACCAGGCGGCGGCGTGAACTCTTGGACGGCGCGGTCGGGTTGGGAGTCAATGCGGTCCTCCTCGCCAGGGCGTACTGCCGGCTGTGAGCTGAACGACATTGCGCTGTACCCGAGATGGGCGTGCGGAGATCACCACGGATGGACGGCGGGCCGATCCGACGACGTTAACCCAGCCACCGGCCGCCGCCAAGGTCCGCGTTCGACCTTCATCGGCAAGTGCCCCAGTCGTGACCCGAGCGGCGCCCGGAGACACCGGTGGCCCCGTCCTGCACAGACGGGGCCACGGATTCCTGACGATGCGTCAATGCAGCCGGACCGGCAGCTCCAGGAGACTGTTGACCACCAGCGACGGGCTCGGCCGCAGCTCCTCGTCCGGCACCGCCAACAACAGCTCCGGGAACCGCTCGAACAGCGCCGGCAGCGCCACCCCCGCCTCCAGCCGGGCCAGCGGCGAACCCGGGCAGACGTGCGGGCCATGACCGAAGGACAGGTGGCGGGCCGGGTCCCGGGTGATGTCGAACAGCTCCGCCGTCACCCCGTGCTGCGCCGGATCCCGGCCGATCGCGTTGTACGAGATCAGCACCGGCGCGCCCGCCGGGATCACCGTGTCGCCGACCGGAATGTCCTCCGCGGCGAAGCGGAACAGGAAGTTGCTGGTCGGCGGGGTCCAGCGGAGCGACTCCTCCACCACCGCGTCCCAGGACACCTGCCCCGACCGCACCAGCTCCAGCTGGTCCGGGTGGGACAGCAGCGCCCGGACGGCGTTGCCGATCAGGTTCACCGTGGTCTCGTGCCCGGCCGCGATGATCACCCGCAGGGTGGCAGCCGCCTCCGCGTCGGTCAGCGCCCCGCCTTCGGTGTCCGCCGCCAGCAGGACGCTCGCCAGGTCGTCGCCGGGGGCCGAACGGCGCTGCGCCACCAGGTCGTTGACGAAGGCGTTCAGCCCAGCGACGGTCGCCTGGATGCCCGCCGGGTCGGGCTTGATGCCGAAGAACCGCTCGTACAGGTCGCGCAGCACCCCGTGGTCCGACTCCGGGACGCCCAGCAGCGAGCAGATCACCGTCATCGGCAGCGGGAACGCGAACGCCGACTTCAGATCCGCCACCGGCTCGCCCGCGGCCAGCGCGTCCAGCAGCCCGTGGGTGATCTCCTCGACGCGCGGGCGCATCAGCTCCACCCGGCGCGGGGTGAACGCCTGCGCCACCAGGGCCCGCAGCCGGCGGTGCTCGGCGCCGTCCGTGGTCACCATGCTCGGGCCGGGCACGGCCAGGCCGATCAGCGGCCAGGTCTTCGGGACCTCGCCGCGCTGGTAGGCCGCCCAGTGCACGGCGTCCTTCACCAGCCGGGCGTCGGTCAGCAGATCGCGCGCGGCCGCGTGCTGCGTCACCGCCCACGCGGCGACCCCGCCGGGCAGCTCCACCGGCACCGCCGGGCCGGCGGCGCACAGCAGGGCGCCCTCGGCGGCGTTGTCGCGGGCCAGCGGGTCGAGGGCGATCGGGGCCGGGGCGGCGGTCATCGGCAGCAACTCTCCTTCGGTCTGAGGAATTTCGGACGATCAGGCCTGAGGTTCTTCGGACGGCCAGGGCTTCGGACGGCCAGGCCCGAGGTTCTTCCGACGGCCAGGGCTTCGGACGGCCAGGCCCGAAGTTCTTCCGACGGTCAGACCGGGTGGCCCGGGGTGAACGAGACGGGCAGCGCCACCAGACCGCGCACCCACGCCGACGGCCGCCACACCAGCGCGTGCTCGGCCGCCGCGAGCCGCAGGTCCGGCAGCCGGTCCAGCAGCACCTCGATCGCGGTGGTGGCGATCACCTCCGCCGCCTCCTGGGCGGGGAACGGGCAGCCGTGCTCGCCGTACGAGTAGCTCATGTGCGCCCGGTTGCCCTCGGCCGGGCGACCGTCCGGCTGCCGCACCGACGGGTCCGCGTTCGCCCCGGCCATGCCCAGCAGGACCATGTCCCCGGCGGCGATCCGCTGGCCGCCCAGCTGGGTGTCCCGGACCGCCCAGCGGCCGGCGAAGATCTGGATCGGGGTGTCCTCCCAGAGCGCCTCGTTGAGCGCCTGACCGACGCTGCGCCGGCCGCCGGAGAGCGAGGCGGAGAACCGCTCGTCGGTGAGCATCAGCCGCAGCGCGTTGGAGATCCAGTACGAGCTCGGCTGGTGCCCGGAGATCAGCAGGACCCGCAGGTCGCGCATGATCTCGTCGTGCGTCAGCCCGGCCGGGTGCGCCAGCATCCGCGAGGCCACGTCGCCGCCCGGGTGCTCGGCCTTCTCCCGGACCACGGCGAGCATCAGCTCCAGCAGCCGCTGGGCGCCGGCCGGCGCGTCCGGGCCGCCGTCCAGCATGGTGAGCACCGCGTCGACCAGCTCCGGCGCCTGCTCCTCGTCCAGGCCGAGCACCCGGCACAGCACCAGCAGCGGCATCCGGTGCGCGTACTCGGCGACCAGGTCCGCCTCGCCGCGGCCGGCGAACTCGTCGATCAGCCGGTCGGCGATCTCCTCGCCGTGCTTGCGCAGCTCGTACGGGTCGATCGCGGCCAGCGCGTCGGTGACCGCCCGGGAACGGCGGACGTGCTCCTCGCCCTCGGTGTAGAGCATCGAGGGCACGGGCGCCATCATCGGCTTCAGCGGCCAGTCGGCGGGCAGGGTGGCCCAGGCGTGCCAGCGGCTGGAGTCGCGGCCGAACAGCTGCGGCTGGCCGGTCACCAGCTGGAGCTCGCGGTAGCCGATGACCAGCCAGGCGGGGACGCCGCCGGCCAGCTCGACCGGGGCGACCGGGCCGTGCGTGGCGCGCAGCTCGCGGTAGAGCTGGGCGGGGTCGGTCTGGAAGCGCGGCCCGTACAGCGGCGTGGCGCCGGCGTGCGCCGGGCAGCCCGGAGGCGGGGTGGCGGCGGGCTGGGTCACGGGGTGCTCTCCTCGTACTCCGGGGTGACGGGGGCTTCGGGCTCGGCGGAGGCCGGGTCGTCCTCGACGCGGACCCTTTCGACCTCGGCGCGGGCGGGGGCCTGCGCCTCCGCGAGGGCGGCCAGGTGGCGGACCAGCTCGATCAGCACCCGCTTGCTGGACTCCCGGTCCCGGGCGTCGCAGTCCACCAGCGGCACCTCGGCGGGCAGGTCGAGGGCCTCGCGGACCTGATCCAGGGTGTGGCCGGGCTCGCCGAAGTTGTTGCGGGCCACGATGAACGGCGTGCCGTGGTGCTCCAGCCGGTCGATGGCGTACCAGGAGTCCTCCAGCCGCCGGGTGTCCACCAGGACGACCGCGCCGAGCGCGCCGCTGAACAGGCGGTCCCAGAGGAACCAGAAACGTTCCTGCCCGGGCGCGCCGAACAGGTACAGCACCTGGCTGGCGGAGAGCGTGATCCGGCCGAAGTCGAACGCGACCGTGGTGGAGCGCTTGCCCCAGGCGCCGGCCGGGTCGATGCCCTCGCCCGCCTTGGTCATGACCTCCTCGGTGTTCAGCGGACGGATCTCGCTGACCGAGCCGACCAGCGTGGTCTTGCCGGCCCCGAAGCCGCCGACCACGACGATCTTCAGCGCGTTGTCGGCGGTCGCCTGGAGCGGGGTGCGTCCGGTGGCGGGCGCGAGGTCAGAGCCGTTGGAGGCCATGCAGCACCTGCTTCAGCGTGTCGAGATCGGGCAGCCGGGCCTTGTTCGGCGCGAACCGGGGGTGGCGGGCGGTGATCGCCCCGGTCTCCAGCAGATCGCCGAGCAGGATCTTCACCACCGAGACCGGCAGCGCCAGCTCCGCGGCGACCTCCACGACGGCGGTCGGGGCCTCGCACATCCGCAGGATGCGGACGTGCTCCGACTGCATGCCCGGCGCCGGCTCCCGCTCGGCGACGATCAGGGTGACCAGGTCGAAGGCGTTCTCCGGGGAGCGGCTGCGACCCCGGGTGATCGTGTAGAGGCGGTCCGGGTCGTCGTCCCGGCCCGGCAGGACCGGCCCGCTGCTCATGCGTGGGCGCTCTCGTGCGTCCCGGTGTCCTCGCCCTCGCCCCGCGCGGGCGCGCTGAGGTGGACGCCGATCTGCTCGATCAGGCCGTGCATGTTGTGGCCGATCACGCCCACGTCCGCGTCGTCGTCCGTCACCACGGCCAGGTGCGCGCCCTCGCCGGCCGCCACGATGCACAGGATGCCGCCGTGGAACTCGGTCATCGACTGCCGGACGCCGCCGCTGCCGTCGCCGAACTCGATCGACGCGCCGTGCGCCAGGCTCTGCAGGCCGGAGGCGATCGCGGCCAGTTGGTCGGCCTGGTCGGCGCCGAGGCCCGCGGTGTGGCAGAGCTTGAGGCCGTCGGCGGAGAGCACCAGGGCGTGCCGGGTGCCGGGGGTGGCGGTCAGCAGGTTTTCCAACAGCCAGTCGAGGTCACGGTCGGTGGCGCTGCTCATCAGGAGTCCTTCTCGGTGACGGGGGAAGCGTCGGGCGTGGTGTCGGTGTCCGTGGTCGGCGGGGTTTCCGCGGAGGTGGCCGTCTGCTGGGCTGCCCGGCGGAACGCCCCGAAGCGGGCGGCGGCGGTCGAGGCGTCAGTGCGGACGGGCTTCGCGGCCGGGGCGGCTGTCGGCGGGGCCGCGGTGGTGAGCGTCTGCCCGCGGCGGCGCTGCGGCAGGCCGCTCTCGGTGAGCCGGGCGGGCGCGGGCGGCAGCGGCGCGGGGACGGCGGGTGCGGCCTGCGCCGGGACCACCGGGGCGGCGGGCGCGAGCGGCAGCGGGACGGGCGCTGGGCGTGCGGAGGTGAGCGCGGGGCGTGCCACCTCTGCGACGGGCTCGGGAACAGTGGCGAGCGCCGGAGCGGGGTGCGTGACCAGCTGCTGCGGAATCAGCATCACCACCCCCGTACCCCCGCGCGCCGACGGCCGGAACGAGATCTGCAGCCCGTGCTTGCGCGCCAGCGCGCCGACCACCGCGAGGCCCAGCCGCGTCCCGGCCGAGAGCGTGGTGAGGTCCAACGGCTCGGCGGAGACGGCCCGTTCGGCCCGGCGCAGCCAACTTTCGCTCAGCCCCAGCCCGCTGTCCTCGACGGTGATCGCCAGCCCGGCCGGCACCTCCTCGACGTAGACGTGCACCTCGGCCGGCGGGGCGGAGAAGTTGGTGGCGTTGTCGAGCAGTTCGGCCAGCGCGTGCATCACGCCCTCGGCCGCGAACCCGGCGACCGCGGCGGTGCTGGCGTTGTGCAGCCGGACCCGCTGGTAGGCGCCGATCCGGCCGAGCGCGCCGCGCAGCACCGACTCCACCGCGATCGGCTTTGCCCAGCGGCGGCCCGACCGGGCGCCGGTGAGCACCGCGATGCTGTCGGCCATCCGGCCCGCCTGGGCGGTCGAGTGGTCCAGCCGCAGCAGGTCGCCGAGGACCTCCTCGTCATGCCGGTGCTGCATCTCGCGCAGCTCGGCATGCATGCTCGTGGCCAGCGCCTGCACCCGCCCGGCGGCGGTCGCACACACCGCGAGCGCGGCGGCCCGCAGCCGTTCGCCGCGCCCGACCTCCTCCGCGACGGCGCGCAGCAGCGCGTGCTGGGGGTGCGTACGGTGGGCGGCCAGCGCGCTGTCCACGGCCGCGCCGCCGCGCAGCTTCTTCACCACCTCGGGCAGGACGCCGTCGGCGAGCCGGTCCAGTTCGGCGCGCTCGGCCTCGGCGGCCGCCCGGACGGCCTCGGTCTCCGCCCGCTCGGCGTCGAGCTCGGCCCGCAGCCGTGCCAGCTCGGCGTGCGCGGCCGTGACGTCCGCCTCGGCCCGGGCCTGCTCCGCCCGGGCGGCGTCCCGCTCGGCGCGGGCGGAGGAGGCGCCGTCGCGGGCGGCGGTCTCGGCCTGCCGGGCGGCGCCGGCGACGACCAGTGCCGTCATCGTCTCGTC
Organism: Kitasatospora aureofaciens; assembly: GCF_019192735.1. Taxonomy (GTDB): domain Bacteria; phylum Actinomycetota; class Actinomycetes; order Streptomycetales; family Streptomycetaceae; genus Kitasatospora; species Kitasatospora aureofaciens_A. Next base: position 19,281 of record NZ_JAHTKP010000078.1, on the reverse strand, counting down.
GTGCTGCGCGGCCAGGTCCTCGGTCAGCCGGCGGGCGCGCTCGGTGCCGGCGGCCGCGAGGCCGACCGCGATCAGCCAGAGGACGGCGACCGCGCCGACCGCGAGGGCGGTCAGCGGCTGGTGCGCGCCCAGCGCCCGGCCGATCCCGACCGGGGCGGCGACCACGGCCAGCAGGACGGCGGCGGCCGTCAGGGCGACGGTGCGCGGCGCGGGGCGTCGGCGCGGGCCGCCGTCGGGGCTGGTGGCTTCTCTCATCGGTGCGATCCTCGGCAACGGCGGCGGGCGGCGGGTGCGGCGGGCCGGCGGCGGTGGATGCCGTCGACAGTGGTTCGGGCGCATACGAGACCGCCCGGGCGACGTCGCGAAACGTCTCCGGGCGGCTGATCGGTTCACGCTATCGGCCGATCATATCGATTCAGACATTGGCCTCAACCGGCCAGTTGACGGTCAATCTCATTCATTCACCTCGTGCACACCGATTGACGACCGGAGCTACGCACCGCCGGACGCCCCCGGGGACACCCCCGCTCGGAACCAGCCGCGCCGCTTCCGCTCCTCCTCCGGCGGGGCTTCCAGCGTCGCATCAACCCTGGTTGACATCAGCGGGTGCCGAAACGCTCCGCCAAGGCCTCCTCGAAGGTCCCCCGCCCCACCGCACGCTCCGGCGTGAGGTTCCCGCCCGCCCGCAGCTCACGGCCCACCGCGCCCGGCAACCGCACCGGCACCAGCACCCGCCGCCGGCCCGCCGCCCGCAGGTACGCCTCCGCCAGCTCCCGGTACGTCCGCACCCGCGGCCCGCCGACCTCCGGCGCGTACCCCGCGGGTTCCTCCCCCGCCAGCTCCACCAGGTGCTCCGCCACCTCCCGCGCGTCCACCGGCTGGAACCGCACCCCGGTCAGCACCGGGAACACCGGGAGCTTCGCCGCGACACCGAAGATCTTCAGCAGCAGATCGTGGAACTGCGTCGCCCGCAGCACCGTCCACCCCAGCCCCGACTCCCGCACCACCTGCTCGCACGCGTGCTTCGTCCGGTAGTACGCGAGCGGCACCCGGTCCACCCCGACGATCGACACGTACATCAGGTGCCGCACCCCCGCCCGCTCGGCCGCCGCCACCAGGTTGCGCACCGCGACCAGGTCCTTCTTCCCCACCGCAGTCGCGCAGTCGATCACCACGTCCACCCCGGCCACCGCCGCCGCGATCCCCTCCCCGGTCACCAGATCCCCGACCGCCCACTCGACCCCGTCCCCGCCACTGCGCTCCCGCCGGCTCAACCCGCGCACCACCACTCCGCGCGCGACCAACAGCCGCACCACCTCGCGCCCCAACGTCCCCGTAGCCCCGGTCACCAGCACAGTCATCACTCATCCACTCCTGTCAGACGGCCTTCACCCCCTGCCGACCGACCAGCACCCCCATCCGTGACATCGGCACCCCGGGAACGCAAAAGCGGGGCGAGGACGGTGAAGTCCTCGCCCCGCCTCAGGTTTTCACCTCATCGGGTGGAAACCGGGGTCGAGCGTTGTCAGGCGCCGAGCATTGTCGGGCGTCGAGCGGTGTCAGCTGCAACCGCTGGTGGAGCCGCAGCCCTCGCAGAGGTAGCAGCTGCCGGCGCGGCGCATCTTGGTGCCGCAGGAGAAGCAGAGCGGGGCGTCGGCGTTGAGGCCGAGCTGGATCTCCAGCAGCTCCGTGGAGTTGTGGGCCTGCTTCGCGGCCGGCTTGGGCGCCTCGGCGACGGGGGCCGGGGTGGCGACCACCGGGGCGGACTGGGCGAGCGACTCGGTGTCCAGCTCCTCGGCCTCCAGCGGCTCGTAGGAGCCCGTCTCCAGGTGGCGCTGGCGCTCCTCGACGGAGTGGATGCCTAGCGCCGAGCGGGTCTCGAACGGCAGGAAGTCCAGCGCCAGGCGGCGGAAGATGTAGTCGACGATCGACTGCGCCATCCGCACGTCCGGGTCGTCGGTCAGACCGGCCGGCTCGAAGCGCATGTTGGTGAACTTCGAGACGTAGGTCTCCAGCGGCACGCCGTACTGCAGGCCGACCGAGACGGCGATGGAGAAGGCGTCCATCATGCCCGCGAGGGTCGAGCCCTGCTTGGACATCTTGAGGAAGACCTCGCCGAGGCCGTCGTCCGGGTAGGAGTTGGCGGTCATGTAGCCCTCGGCGCCACCGACCGTGAAGGAGGTGGTGATGCCCGGACGGCCCTTGGGCAGGCGCTTGCGGACCGGGCGGTACTCGACGACCTTCTCGACCGCGGCGGCGGCCGGGGCCTCCTCGACCTTCTCGTTCTTCTTCTTGGCCGAGAGCGGCTGGCCGACCTTGGAGTTTTCGCGGTAGATGGCGAGCGCCTTGACGCCCATCTTCCACGCCTCGAAGTAGATCTCCTCGACGTCCTCGACGGTCGCGCTGGCAGGCATGTTGACCGTCTTGGAGATGGCGCCCGAGATCCACGGCTGGATCGCCGACATCATCCGCACGTGCCCCATCGGCGAGATGGAGCGCTCGCCCATCGCGCAGTCGAACACCTCGTAGTGCTCGGCCTTGAGGCCCGGCGCGTCGACGACGTTGCCGTGCTCGGCGATGTGGGCGACGATCGCCTCGATCTGCTCGTCCTGGTAGCCGAGGCGCTTGAGGGCGCGCGGCACGGTGCCGTTGACGATCTGCATGGAGCCGCCGCCGACGAGCTTCTTGAACTTGACCAGGGCCAGGTCCGGCTCGACACCGGTGGTGTCGCAGTCCATCATCAGGCCGATGGTGCCGGTGGGGGCGAGCACCGAGGCCTGGGCGTTGCGGAAACCGTTCTGCGCACCGATGCGCAGCACGTCCTGCCAGGTGTCGTTGGCCGCGGCCCAGACCGGGGCGTCCAGGTCGTCGAGCGAGACGGCGACGGCCGAGGCGTCCGCGTGCTGCTTCATGACCCGCTGGTGCGGGGCAGCGTTGCGGGCGTAGCCGTCGTACGGGCCGACGACGCCGGCGAGTTCGGCGCCACGGCGGTAGGCGGTGCCGGTCATCAGGGAGGTGATGGCGCCGGCCAGGGCGCGGCCGCCCTCGCTGTCGTAGGCGTGGCCGGTGGCCATCAGCAGGGCGCCGAGGTTGGCATAGCCGATGCCGAGCTGGCGGAAGGCGCGGGTGGTCTCGCCGATCTTCTCGGTCGGGAAGTCGGCGAAGCAGATGGAGATGTCCATCGCGGTGATGACCAGCTCGACGACCTTGGCGAAGGTGGCGCCGTCGAATGAGTCATCGTCGCGCAGGAACTTCATCAGGTTCAGCGAGGCGAGGTTGCAGCTGGAGTTGTCCAGGTGCATGTACTCGGAGCAGGGGTTGGACGCGTTGATGCGGCCGGACTCCGGGCAGGTGTGCCAGTGGTTGATGGTGGAGTCGTACTGGATTCCGGGGTCGGCGCAGGCCCAGGCGGCCTCGGCCATCTTGCGGAACAGCTTCTTGGCGTCGACGGTCTCGATGACCTCACCGGTCATCCGGGCGCGCAGGCCGAATTCGGTGCCGTTCTCGACGGCGGTCATGAATTCGTCCGAGACGCGGACGGAGTTGTTGGCGTTCTGGTACTGGACGGACGTGATGTCGTCGCCGCCGAGGTCCATGTCGAAGCCCGCGTCGCGCAGGGCGCGGATCTTCTCCTCCTCCTTCACCTTGGTCTCGATGAAGGCCTCGACGTCCGGGTGGTCGACGTCGAGGACGACCATCTTGGCCGCCCGGCGGGTGGCGCCGCCGGACTTGATGGTGCCGGCGGAGGCGTCGGCGCCGCGCATGAAGGAGACCGGGCCGGAGGCGTTGCCGCCGGAGGACAGCAGCTCCTTCGAGGACCGGATGCGGGAGAGGTTGAGGCCGGCGCCGGAGCCGCCCTTGAAGATCATGCCCTCTTCCTTGTACCAGTCGAGGATCGACTCCATGGAGTCGTCGACGGCCAGGATGAAGCAGGCGCTGACCTGCTGGGGCTGCTTGGTGCCGACGTTGAACCAGACCGGCGAGTTGAAGCTGAACACCTGGTGGAGGAGGGCGTGGGTCAGCTCGTGCTCGAAGATCTCGGCGTCGTCCTTGGTGGCGAAGTAGCCGTTCTTCTCACCGGCGGCGCGGTAGGTGAGCACCACGCGGTCGATGATCTGCTTGAGGCTCCACTCGCGCTGCGGGGTGCCGACGGCGCCGCGGAAGTACTTGGACGTGACGATGTTGACGGCGTTGACCGACCAGAAGTCGGGGAACTCCACGCCGCGCTGCTCGAAGTTGATCGACCCGTCGCGCCAGTTGGTCATGACGACGTCGCGCCGCTCCCAGCGGACCTCGTCGTACGGGTGTACGCCAGGGGTGGTGTAGATGCGCTCGATCCGCAGACCGCCCTTGGGGGCCTTCCCGGCAGCCTTGGCCGCGGTCTTGTCGGACTTCGACCCGCGTGCGGAACCGCTCGTGGTGTCTGTCACTTCTCGCTCCTCCTCCAGGGCAAACGCCCGACTCCTGGGCAAACGCCCTAGGTGCCCCGAAAAGTCCGGGCACCGCTGGTTCGTTCTTCCGGTGTGCGGGCAGCCGAGGCCCTCGCCTGCTTGCGCACGGTTTGTAGTGTTCTGCGCCCCGTTTCCGGGCACGCGTCGGCCCCGCGGGGCCGGGTGCATCCAGTCCCCCTCGACGAGGGGGCGGGTGCCGGCGCCTCCTAGGGCGCGGCGGCGGGAACCGGCACACAGGTGCCGTCCGCCTCGGGGACGGGCCGTTCGGCGCGGAGTTCCGCGATGGCGGCCTCGAAGTCTTCCAGTCCGTCGTATGCCTGGTACACGCTGGCGAAGCGCAGGTAGGCGACCACGTCGAGTTCCTTGAGCGGGCCGAGTATGGCCAGCCCGACGTCGTGGGTGGTCAGCTCGGCGTTGCCGGTGGCCCGCACGCACTCCTCGACCCGCTGGCCGAGCTGGGCGAGGGCGTCCTCGGTGACCGGGCGGCCCTGGCAGGCCTTGCGGACGCCGGAGATGACCTTCTCCCGGGAGAACGCCTCGGTGACCCCACTGCGTTTGATGACCATCAGCGCGGCCGTCTCCACCGTGGTGAAGCGGCGGCCGCAGTCCGGGCACTGCCGACGACGGCGGATCGAGCTGCCGTCCTCGGTGGTCCGGCTGTCGACGACGCGGCTGTCGGAGTGCCGGCAGAAGGGGCAGTGCACCTGAGGATCCCTCCCTGGCAGGACGTGCGGACGGTTGAGTCTAAGCGATGCGACCCCGGCCTCGGCAAGCTGATCATGCGCCGTGACCACTAGTACTGGGCACGGAGAGGACTGTAGCCACTAGATGTAGGTCTCCGGGGGACGCGGCACCCCTGGCGTGTCGGCGCGGATTAGACTGCGGAAGTCGACTTCGAGTCGAACATTCAATCGACGTACAGCAAAGCCTTGATCGAGTCAGCCAACTCTCGAATAATTCACTCGAACGTGTGTTTGGCGCAACCTTTCGATAGGAGGTGCGTTGGGCTGGAAAAGGGGAGAGGACAGCCGTCGAGAGGGGCCGCCGTGAACACGATCGAAACCAACACCATCCCGGTGCAGGAACACTCCCAGTTCAAGGTGGGGCAGCGCACCACGAATCAGCAGAGTGTGGACATCAGCATGGACCGTAGCGAAGACCACCGACTCTCCGGCCCGGCCGTTTCCAGCACGAGCCGCGTTCCCGACCAGCCGATCGAACACTCACCGGTTCTGGACGACGCCCACCCGGCGCCCGCCCGGGCGATGCCCGGCCGCCCCCCCGGCATCCGCACCGACGAGGCCGGGCTCACCGAGCGCCAGCGCCGCGTGATCGAGGTCATCCGGGATTCCGTCCAGCGCCGGGGCTACCCGCCGTCCATGCGCGAGATCGGCCAGGCCGTCGGTCTCTCCAGCACCTCCTCCGTGGCCCACCAGCTGATGGCCCTGGAGCGCAAGGGCTTCCTCCGCCGGGACCCGCACCGCCCGCGCGCCTACGAGGTCCGCGGCGTCGAGGTGGCCCGCCCGAACACCGCCGAGACGGCCGGCCGCCCGTCCACCTCGTACGTGCCGCTGGTCGGCCGGATCGCCGCCGGCGGGCCGATCCTGGCCGAGCAGACGGTCGAGGACGTCTTCCCGCTGCCGCGCCAACTGGTCGGCGAGGGCGAGCTGTTCGCGCTCACCGTGCGCGGCGACTCGATGATCGAGGCGGCCATCTGCGACGGCGACTGGGTCACCGTCCGCCGCCAGCCGGTCGCCGAGAACGGCGACATCGTGGCCGCGATGATCGATGGCGAGGCCACCGTCAAGCGGCTCAAGCGCGAGGACGGCCGGATCTGGCTGATGCCGCACAACCCGGCGTACGAGCCGATCAGCGGCGACAACGCGACCATCCTGGGCAAGGTCGTGGCGGTCCTGCGCCGCCTCTGACGCCGCACGCGACACACATCAGGCGTACACACGCCAGCACACACCGGGAAGGGGCTCCACCGCGACCGCGGGGAGCCCCTCCGGCGTCTCACGAGAGGCCGCTCGGCAAAGGCCGCTCAGCCCCGCTTGACCACCGGCCGGACCGGCGACGCCGAGGCGTCGATGGCCGCCAGCGAGCGGCGCACCTGGTTGCGGTCCGTGGTGTACCAGAACTCCGGCATCGAGGAGCGGAAGAAGCCCCCGTACCGCTTGGTCGCCACCCGCGGGTCGAGCACCGCCACGATCCCCCGGTCGTCGGCCGCCCGGACCAGCCGGCCCGCGCCCTGCGCCATCAGCAGCGCCGCGTGCGTCGCCGCGACCGCCATGAAGCCGTTCCCGCCGCGCTGTTCGACGTCCTTCTGGCGGGCGCTCATCAGCGGGTCGTCCGGCCGCGGGAACGGGATGCGGTCCATCACCACCAGCTGGCAGGCCGAGCCCGGCACGTCCACGCCCTGCCAGAGCGAGAGCGTGCCGAACAGGCAGGTGGTCGCGTCCGAGGCGAACTCGCGGATCAACTCGCCGAGCGTGTCCTCCCCTTGGAGCAGGATCCGGTTGTCCAGCCGCTCCCGCATCGCCTCGGCCGCCGCCTGGGCGCCGCGCATCGAGGAGAACAGGCCCAGCGTCCGCCCGCCGGCCGCGCCGATCAGCTCGGCCAACTCGTCGAGCATGTCCGGCCGTTCGGGATCGCGGCCGGGCTCGGAGAGGTGCTTGGCGACGTAGAGGATGCCCTGCTTGGGGTACTTGAACGGCGAGCCGACGTCGATGCCCCGCCACTGCGGCACGGGGTCTTCCCCGCCGGGGCCTTCCCCGAAGCCGGGCTCCGGGTTGTCCCCGGGCGTGCGCTCGTCCGGCAGCCGGGCCTCCGTGGGCAGGCCGACGGAGACGGCCACGCCGTTGAAGTCCCCGCCGAGCTTGAGCGTGGCCGAGGTGAGGACGACCGAGCGCTCCTTGTACAGGCCTTCGCGCAGCAGACCGGAGACGCTCAGCGGCGCGACCCGCAGCGAGGCGGTACCCATCCCGAAGCGGTCGCTGCGCTCGATCCAGACCACGTCGTACTCGGAGTCCTCCAGCAGCCGCTCGGCGGTCTCGTGCACCGTCTCGACGGAGGCCATCGCCTGCTTGCGGACCGCGTCCTCGTCGCTGAGCCCCTTGTCCCTGGTCTCGCCGAGCGAGGTGATCACCTGCCGCGCGGCGTCCCGGATCGTGGTGACGGCGTACGCCAGGTACTCGGGCAGCTCCTCGACCCGGCCGGGCTGGGCGGTCTCCATCAGGCCGTGGTAGTTCTCGGCGGCGGCCTGCAGCGCGTCGACGGCCTTCTCGTTGGCGAGCCGGGCGGCCCGCTTGACCGCCCGGTTGACCGCGCCGACGGTCAGCTCGGCGGTGGCCGCCCCGGTGACCCGGTTGACCAGCTCGTGCGCCTCGTCGACGATCAGCAGCCCGTGCTCGGGCAACACCGGCGCGCCCTCGATCGCGTCGATCGCGAGCATCGCGTGGTTGGTGACCACGACGTCCGCCAGCTTGGCCCGCTCCCGGGCCTTCTCCGCGAAGCACTCCTGCCCGTACGGGCAGCGGGTGGCGCCCAGGCACTCCTTGGACGTGACCGACAGCTGGGCCCAGGCCTTGTCGGAGACGCCGGGGCTGAGGTCGTCGCGGTCGCCCGTGTCCGTCTCGTCGGCCCACTCGCGCAGCCGCAGCACGTCCTGCCCGAGCTTGCCGGTGGGCCCGCCGAGCGCGTCCACCGGGTCGAACAGGCCCTCGCCCTCGTCGCTCGGGGTGCCCTCGTTGGCCCGGTGCAGGCACAGGTAGTTGGAGCGGCCCTTGAGCATCGCGAACAGCGGGCGGCGGCGCAGCACCGGGTGCAGCGCCTCGACGGTGCGCGGCAAGTCCCGCTCGACCAGCTGGCGTTGCAGCGCCAGGGTGGCGGTGGCGACCACCACGCGGTCCCCGTGGGCGAGCGCGGGCACCAGGTAGGCGAGGGACTTTCCGGTGCCGGTGCCGGCCTGGACGAGCAGGTGCTCGGCGTGGTCGACGGCGTCGGCGACGGCCTCGGCCATCCGCACCTGGCCGGGGCGCTCCACGCCGCCGACGGCCGCCACCGCGGCGTGCAGCAGCTCGGGGATGCGGGCGCGCGGGACCTCGACGGCTTCCTCGGCGTCGACGGAGGCATCGACCTCGGCGCCGACGTCCGTGTCAACGTCGACGTCGCCCTCACCAGGGAACGGGGTCTCGCGCGGGAGCTGGGTTTGGGAGTCGTTCGTCATGACCCTCCCACCCTACGGGGCGGGGGTGACAATCCGGTCCCGTTGCCCGGGAAGATCCGCGTCGAGGGTGACGAGAGCGTTCGGGACGGTCCCGTGCCGGGCGGCGTGCGGGCGGTGCGGGCGGTCCTGGTAGCCGTCGAGGAGCAGCCGGTTGCGGTTGAGGCAGAGCCGGTCGATCCGCGGCGTGAACAGGTCGAACAGCTCGAAGCGCTCGCGCAGCTCGGGGAAGCGGTCCTGGTGGCGGCGGATCTCGGCGCGCAGGAGGGCCCAGAACTCGGCCTCGGGCAGCCCGGTCTGCGCCTCCAGCAGCGGGGCGAGGTAGCGGTAGACGCCGATGAACAGCCCGGAGTGCAGGAACTGGCAGAGCCCCTGCGGGGGCTCGCGGAGCAGGACGTCGTCGACCTCGGCGGGCAGGCCGCGCAGTTCGGGCAGGTCCTGGTCGCTGAGGTTGACGTCGTCGACGAAGTCCTTGACCGCGAGCCGGGCCGGGGCGTCGTGCTCGTCGAAGACGACGATGGCGTTCTCGCCGTGCGGGGAGAAGACCAGCCCGTACCGGTAGAGAAAGTGCAGCAGCGGCGGCAGCATGGCGGCGAACAGCCGGCGGGTCCACGCGGCGGGGGTGAGTCCGGAGCGGGCGATCAGCTCGGCGGCGAGGGCGCGGCCGTCGGAGCCGGTCTGCAGCAGGGCGGCCAGGGTGCGGGCGCGTTCGCCGCCGGCCAGGAAGGGGCCGAGCGGTTCGCGCCAGATCGCGCCGAGGAGCTCCTTGTACTGGTAGGGCGCCTCGGGCAGGTCCCGGTAGAGCGGGTGGTCGACGGTGACGGAGGCGATCTCACCGAGCAGGATCACCCGGCATTCGTCGCGCAGGAACGGGTCGGTGTCGCGCAGGCCGTGGATCCAGGCGGTGACGGCAGGCGCGGCGAGGGTGCGTTCGGTGGGGAGGCCGCGCCAGACCAGGGTGTTGAGGATCGACAGCGGCAGTTTGACGGTGCAGCGCTCGGGGTGGGCGGTGTTGAAGAAGGACCGGATGGACTGCTGGGGCAGCCGTGGGTCGCCGTCGGAGGGCAGCGGGACGATCTCGCCGGAGGCGATCCAGGGCGCGAACAGCGGGACGACGGTCTCGTCCCACTGCCAGGGGTGGACGGGCAGCAGCAGGTAGTCGTCGGCGTCCGGGCCGAGGGCGGCGCGCAGCGCGCCGGGGTCGTCGAGTTCGCGCGCGTACAGCTGCTCGGGCCGATCCAGCCCGGGGACGCCGCGGTACCGGGCGAGCCGCCGGTGGACGGCGATCCAGGGCAGCGGGCGCGGGGTCCGCGCCTCCGGGGCCCAGCGGGCGGCGTCGGTGGCGGAGAAGCCGATCCGGCCCTTGTTGGGGACGATCCAGGGGTGGCCGTCCTGCCGGCCCTCCAGTCCGGGGTGGTCGAGGTCGGCGAGTTCGGCGGCGGTGAGCGCGGTGGCGAGCTGGTGGGCGTCGGCGGTGAGGGTGGCGGTGAGTTCGCGGATCAGGTGGCCGGTGGTCTCGCCGCGCAGGCCGAGGGTGTGCCGGGCGTACGGGAGGAAGCGCAGCGGGTCGAGGCCGTCCGGGCGGGAGCAGCGGACGGAGGCCGCGTCGACCCGCCAGCTCCCGTAGGCGCCGCGGCGGGCGGTGAAGCGGTACTCGGCCTCGGGCAGCCAGAGCAGGTACTCGCCGTCGGCTGCCCCTGGGACGGGGTTGAGCAGTTCCTCGTAGGCGAACTCGGCGAGCATCTTGGCCAGCAGCGTGCGGCCGGCCCGCTGCCAGGGCCCGGGGGTGAGCTGCGGCGGCAGGTAGAGCGGCGGTTCAGCGGCCGGCGGTTGCGGCACGGGTCAGCTCCTGGGGGCGGGGGAGTGTGGGGACGCCGGCGGGCGGCGCGAAGCCGGTCCAGGCGGTGCGGGTGGGCAGCCGGTGGACGGTCCGGCCGGTGACGGCGTTGAGGATGACGGCGGCGCGGTGGGCGCCGAGTCCGAGGTCGGGGGTGCCGACGCCGTGGGTGTGCAGTTCGGCGTTCTGGACGTAGAGGCCGCCGGTGAGTTCCGGCCGGGCGGCGACGCGGTGGTCGAGGTCGACCCGGTAGCGCCCGGCCGCGTCCCAGTCGATCAGGTGGGCGAGCGGTTCGAGCGCGGCCGGGCGGGCGGCCCGGTAGCCGGTGGCGAGCACCACGGCGTCGGTGCGCACGAGGTGCTCGGCGCCGGAGTCGGTGTGCCGGCAGTGCAGTTCGAGGCCGCCGCAGGGGCCGGGCCGGGCGTCGGCGACAGCGGTGCCGGGGGTGATCTCGACGGGGGCGGTGTCGATCGGGCGGCCGATGGTGCGCTCGTACAGGTGGTCGTGGATCTCGGCGAGGGTCTCGGCGCTGGCGGCCTTGTGCAGCTGCCACTGGGCGGCGACCAGGGTGTCCCGGACGGGTTCGGGCAGGCTGTGGAAGTAGCGGGTGTAGTCGGGGGTGAAGTGCTCCAGGCCGAGCTTGGAGTACTCCATGGGCGCGAGCGCCCGGGTGCGGGTGAGCCAGCGCAGCCGGACGCCGTCGCCGTCGTGCCGGCGGAGCAGGTCGAGGAAGACCTCGGCGCCGGACTGCCCGCTGCCGACCACGGTGATGTCGCGGGCGCCGGCGAGGTCGCCGCGGCGGTCGAGGTAGTCGGCGGAGTGGAAGGCCCGCGGGTGGCCGTCGAGGGCGGTGAAGGCCTCGGGCAGGACGGGCCGGGTGCCGACGCCGAGCGCGAGGTTGCGGGCGTGCACGTGGCTGCGCCGGCCGGTCGCGGTGTCGGTCAACTCGGCCCGGTAGAGCCCGTCCTCCCAGTGGAGCGCGGTGATCCCGGTGCCGAAGCGGCAGTTGCCGAGCCGCTCGGCGGCCCAGCGGCAGTAGTGGTCGTACTCGCGGCGCGGCAGCTGGAAGCGCTCGGCGAAGTAGAACGGGAACAGCCGCTCCTGGTCGCGCAGGTAGTTGAGGAAGGACCACGGGTTGGTCGGGTCGACCAGGGAGACCAGGTCGGCGAGGAACGGCACCTGCATCCGGGCCCCGTCCACCAGCATGCCGGGGTGCCAGCGGAACTCCGGGCGGTGGTCGCAGAAGAGCGTCCGCAGGCCGGGGACGGGCTCGGCGAGCGCGGCGAGCGAGAGGTTGAACGGGCCGATGCCGACGCCGAGCAGGTCGTACGGCGGCGGGGCTGCTGGGGTGTCCACGGGAGGTGTCCTAGGCGGGGTGAGGGGGGCGGGCGCGGACCATCAGGGCGGCGCGCTTGTCGGGCAGGTCGAGTTCACCGGCCGACCGGAACCCGGCCCGTTCGAAGGCCCGGACCGAGCGCCGGTTGCGGACGTCGGGTTCGGCGACCACCCGCTCGCAGTGCGGCCGCTCCCGCAGGATCCGCTCGGTGAGGGCGTCCAGCAGGACGGCGCCCAGGCCCCGGCCGCGGCTCCCGGCGGGGCCGAGCAGCAGGTGGACGCCGGTGTCGTGGGGCCGGGCCGGGTAGTGCGCGGCGAGCGGGTCGAGGTCGGCGCGGTAGACCTCCCAGTAGCTCATCGGGGTACCGTCGAGCAGGCCGAGGAGGGGCAGGCTGCGGCCGTCGCCGTCGAGTTGGGCGCGGACGTGCCGTTCGGTGACGGCGGGCGGCCCGGCGAGCTCCCAGAAGGCGGCGATCTCGGGGTCGTTCATCCACCCGGCGAGCAGCTCCAGGTCGGCCGGCAGCCGGACCGGGCGGAGCCGGAACTCCCCGGCCGGGGTGGGGATCGCGTCCCACCCGGGCAGGTCGTCCACCGTCGTCACGCGTCCACCAGCGGATTCGGGATGTCCACGTAGACGGACTGCGTTTCGACCGGCCCGACCAGCTCGTCCAGGCCGTTGATCCGGGTGAGCAGGTTGGCCTTGCAGGGCAGGGTCGGCGCGTCGAGCAGCAGCGCGGGCAGCGCCGAGCCGGTGGTCGCGGCCTGCGGGCCGGCCAGGAACCGGCGGAGCGCCGCGAGCAGCACCGTTTCGTCGGCGAGGCCCTGGGAGCCGAATGCGCCGACCAGGCCGAGCACGTGGTTGATGCCGAGGTAGTAGGCGAAGTGGTGGTCGATCACCTGGTCCGGGAGGAAGGTGTCGCTGTGCTCGCCGAGCCCGGGCAGCCGGGCGGTGAGCCGTTCGGCGGCGCTGTCCCGGTAGTAGTAGCCCTGGTTGTCGCGGTAGCGCCCGCCGCTGGGCCAGCCCTCGGCGTCGAGCAGGACGAGGCTGTTCTGCTGGTGCGCCTCCAGGGCGATGCCGCCCCGCCCGTCCAGCCAGAGGACGGGCAGGACGACGGCGTCCAGGTAGCGCAGGAACCATTCGGCGGCGACAGCCCGCAGCGGACGGCCGCAGCGGACGGCGAGCGCCCGCAGGGTGTCGCCGAGCCGGGACGGCACGGTGCTGCCGGTGCCGAGCGGCTGTTCGGCGACCAGGCCGGCGACGCACAGCGCGCGGTCGGTCGGGGCGAACGGCTGGGCACGCAGCACGGTGTCCAGGCCGCCGGGGTCGCCGAGGCCGGGGTGGTCGACGCCGATCCAGGCCGGGTCGCGGACGATGTCGAAGCCGGGGTGGACGGCCCGCCACTCGGCGGCGAGGCCGCTCTCCAGCAGCCGGTGCATCTCCAGGCCGCGGTGGAGTTCCTTGCGCAGGTTCTCCCGGCGGGAGTTGGTGATCCGCAGGCCGAGCGAGAGCTTGAGCATCCACGGGGTACCGGGCTGGTAGACCGTGCGCACCGAGGACGTGGGGTGCCAGGGCTCGCCGGCCGGCCCGAGGTCGTGCAGGAGTCCTTCGGCGAGCAGGGCGGCGACGGCGGGGCGGTGCGCCAACTCGCGGGCCTGCCACGGGTGCAGCGGCAGGGCGGCGGTGCCGGGCGGCAGCGGGGTGCGGTCGCCGAGCAGGCCGGCGGTGATCCGCTCGGCGCTCTCGGGGAGGGCGGAGCCGGCGGCGAGCAGCTCGCGGTCGACGGCGTACCAGTGGAGCTGGAAGGAGCCGTGCAGTTCGGGCGAGTAGGCGGCACTCTGGGCGGGGCCGAGGCCGTCGCGGCTCTTGGGGGTGGGGTGCAGCGGGTGGCCGAGCAGCAGGGACTGTTCGGCGGCGAGGAAGTGCGAGCCCTCCGGCCCGCCGGGGGCGGCGGCGGTGCGGCGGTGGGCGAGGATCTCGGCGGTCCGGACGACGGAGTCGGCGACCCGGGCGGCGAGGTCCGCGACCTGCCCCGGGTCGGGCCGGTCGGCGGCCGCGGCGGCGAGCAGCGCGGCGGCGGTGACGGCGTCCACCGGGGCTTCGTCCACCTCCCCCGCCGCGGCGACCTCGCCCGCGGCGAGGACGGCGGGGCCGAAGCGGTGCCAGCCGGCGGGCGACCAGTAGCGGACGGGCGCGGAGAGCCGGGCGGCGCCGCCGAGGACGGCGATCCGCAGCCGTCCGTCCGGGCCGGGCCGGGCGCCGGTCTCCCGCACCCAGCAGCGCAACAGGCCCTCCAGGGCAGCCTGTTCGGCGGCGACGGCGGGGTCCGGGTGCAGCAGCGGGTCGGGCCCGGCCGGCCGGTCCGCGGGCAGCAGCGGGTCGGGCGGGGCTCCGGTCAGGGCGGCGGTGCTCAAGGCTGCTCCTTGGGGCGCGTGGGGGTGCGGACGCGCGCGGGTGGTGGAGAGGGTTCGGCGGGCGCTCGCACCGTCGCGTCGAGTAAGGGTTACCTATCCCGGACGGGTGATCACAAGGACGGCTCACCCGTCCGGGTGAAGATCGGGGATTGTTCACCACCCGGGAGGAAGGCCTTGTTGCGCCAACGAGCCGGCCGGGGGTTCGTCACAGATCGGTGACCTCCGGTCAGGACCGCAACCCGGGGGGCGGCCGGTGTCGTCCTGCTGACCGGTGAAAGACTCCAAGGCGGCCTGCCGCCACAGCTTCACGACCGGGCACGGGCCCGGCCGAACAGCCCGACCGAACAGCAGGGGGAAGCGCACAGATGCCATCGATCCACCGGTCTGCCATGGCCGCAGCCCTCGCCGCCGGCACCCTGTTCGCGGTGAGCGCCTGCGGCCCGGACGGTCCGTCGGGCGGGACGGGCGGCACCGCCGCGCCGCCGCCCGCCTCGGCGAGCGACGGGAGCAGCGCCGCCCCCGGCGGCGGAGGCGTGATCGGCGGGATCACCCTGCCGTCGGGCATCCCCACCAGCCTGCTGGAGGGCCTGCCGAAGAGCTGGGACGACCTGAAGAAGTGGAAGTTCGAGGACTGGGACAAGTGGGCGTCCCAGCACGTCTTCAACAACCCGGTCGTGAAGGACTTCTGGAACCCGGACAAGATGGGCGACTCCAAGCCCGCCGAGCCGGCCCCGCCCACTGCCAAGCCGGCCTCCGACAACGGCGTGACCGACCCCGAGCCGCAGGTGGTCACGGCCACGCCGGTGGCCCGCCCGTACACCAAGCAGCCCTCCGGCAAGGTGTTCTTCAGCGCCCAGGGCGGCCGGGGCAACTGCTCGGCGACGGTGATCACCGACCCGCAGCACCCGGGCCAGAGCAACCTGGTCTGGACGGCCGGCCACTGCGTGCACGAGGGCAAGGGCGGCAACTTCTACAAGGACCTCGTGTTCGTGCCCGCCTACAACAACTCGGGCGCCTCCAGCGGCGGCAAGAAGGCCCCGCTGTCCGAGCTGGCCCCGCTCGGCACCTGGTGGGCCGACCAGGTCACCACCTCGCCGCAGTGGATGGTCGAGGGCGGCGGCACCGGGGACTCCGCCAGCCAGTACGACTTCGCCATCATGCGGGTGCACAACCAGAACGACACCGGCAAGTCGCTGGAGGAGACGGTCGGTTCGGCCGTTCCGGTCTGGTTCGACGCGCCGCGCGACAAGCTGTCCGTCTCGGCGGTCGGCTACCCGCTCTACAAGCCGTTCGACGGCCAGGAGCTGTACAAGTGCGACGGCGGCAAGCCGACCCGGCTGTCGTTCGACCCGAAGCGGCCGTCGATGCTCACGATCGGCTGCAACATGACCCAGGGTTCCAGCGGCGGCGGCTGGTTCGCCACCATGCCGGACGGAAAGACCGCCCTGGTCAGCAACACCTCGATCGGCACCCAGGAGCACACCTCGCTCAGCGGCCCGTACCTGGAGACGGTCGCCAAGCAGGCCCTGGACTGGATCTCCAGGAAGCAGTGACCGCGTTCACCAACTCGACGGGGGACGATGCAGCATGCCGAACACCAGCCGCGGGCGCAGGCCGCGGCGCCGGGCCGTACTGGCCGGCGCCGCGGCGCTCGCCGCACTCACCCTGACCGCGACCGCCTGCGGGCCGGACAGCGCCGGCAGCGACGCCGCGAGCGCGCCGGCGGCCGTCATCCCCGCCACCAGCAGCAGGGCCACCGGCTCGGGCGACCTGGCCGGCTGGAAGCTGGAGGACTGGGCACGGTTCCTCTCCGACAACGCCTTCAGCAACGAGGTCGTGCAGGGCTTCTGGTCCATCGCCAAGATGGAGGGCGCCAAGGGCCGGCCCACCCCGGAGTACTCACACACCGCCGCTCAGGCCGGCGTCCAGCGGGACGCTCCCCCGGTCGCCATCCCGGCCAGGCCCCAGCCGCACCCGTACAGCCCGGCCACCGCCGTGGTCGGCAAGATCTTCGTGACCGCCCCCGAGGGCGACGCGGTCTGCTCCGGCACCGTGGTCTCCGACCCGGCCAACCCTGGCCGCAGCAACCTCGTCTACACCGCCGCGCACTGCCTGCACGACGGCAAGGGCGGCGGCTGGCTCAAGAACATCGTGTTCGTGCCCGGCTACAACCGCGACGGCCAGGCCAGTCGCGGAAAGCCGTACAGCGAGCAGCAGGTCTCCCCGTACGGCCGGTGGACGGCGGTGCGCGCGCTGGTCTCGCCGACCTGGATCAAGGAGAGCGGGGTCGGCGCCCACAACCAGTACGACTACGGGATCATCCGAGTGCGCAGTGAGAGCGGCTCCGGCAAGTCCCTGGAGGAGACGGTCGGCGGCTCGATCCCGGTCTGGTTCAACGCCCCGCGCGTCCAGATCACCTCGGCCTCCTCCTACGGCTACCCGGCCGAGCGCCCGTTCGACGGCATGGAGCTGGACCACTGCGACTCGGCGATCCCGCCGGGCAAGCTCTCCTTCGACCAGACCCGCCCGCCGATGTACGTGATCGGCTGCACCATGACCGGCGGCTCCAGCGGCGGCGGCTGGTTCATCACCAAGGACGGCAAGCCCAACCTGATCAGCGTCAACTCGATCGGCAACCGCAACCCGTCCGAGTACCTGGCCGGTCCCTCGCTCCAGGACCAGGCGAAGCAGGCCTTCGACTACTTCAGCAAGAACGTGAAGTAACGAGCACGAACGTGAAGTGACGCGAAGGGCCCCCGGACTCGGAAGTCCGGGGGCCCTTCACACACATGCGGCCTCAGCCGTGCAGCGCCACCGCGTAGCGCTCCAGCTCGGCGGCCAGCTCGGCCTGCACCTTCGCGTGCAGCAGCGTGCCCTCGCCGGTGTGCTCGGTGGAGAGCAGCTCGCCCTCCGCGTGCACCCGGGAGACCAGCCCGCCCTGCGTGTAGGGCACCAGGGCCCGCACCTCGACGGCCGGGCGCGGCAGCTCGTCGTCGATGAGCTTCAGCAGCTCCTCGATCCCCGCGCCGCTGCGGGCCGACACCACGATGGCGTGCGGCTCGCGGCGCAGCAGGCGCTGCAGCACGTGCGGGTCGGCAGCGTCCGCCTTGTTGATCACCACGATCTCGGGGACGTTCTGCGCGTCCACCGAGACGATGACCTCGCGGACGGCGGCCAGCTGCGTCTCCGGCTCGGGGTGCGAGCCGTCCACCACGTGCAGGATGAGGTCCGCGTCGGCGACCTCCTCCATGGTCGAGCGGAACGCCTCGACCAGGTGGTGCGGCAGGTGCCGGACGAAGCCGACGGTGTCGGCCAGGGTGTACACCCGCCCGCTCGGGGTCTGCGCCCGGCGCACGGTCGGGTCGAGGGTGGCGAACAGCGCGTTCTCCACCAGCACGCCCGCGCCGGTGAGCCGGTTGAGCAGGGAGGACTTGCCGGCGTTGGTGTACCCGGCGATGGCCACGGACGGCACCTGGTGGCGCTTGCGCTCCTGGCGCTTGGTGTCGCGGCCCTTCTTCATCTCGGCGATCTCCTTGCGGAGCTTCGCCATCTTCTCGCGGATCCGGCGCCGGTCGGTCTCGATCTTGGTCTCACCGGGACCACGGGTGGCCATGCCGCCGCCGGACGAACCGGAGCCACCACCACCCATCTGCCGGGAGAGCGACTGACCCCAGCCGCGCAGGCGCGGCAGCATGTACTGCATCTGCGCGAGCGAGACCTGCGCCTTGCCCTCGCGGGACTTGGCGTGCTGGGCGAAGATGTCCAGGATCAGGGCCGTCCGGTCGACGACCTTGACCTTGACCACGTCCTCCAGGTGGATCAGCTGGCCCGGGGTGAGCTCACCGTCGCAGACCACGGTGTCGGCCCCGGTCGCGGCGACGATGTCGCGCAGCTCCATGGCCTTGCCGGAGCCGATGTAGGTGGCGGCGTCGGGCCTGTCGCGGCGCTGGATGACGCCGTCCAGCACCTGGGAGCCGGCCGTCTCGGCGAGCGCGGCGAGCTCGGCCATCGAGTTCTCCGCCTCCTCCAGCGTGCCGTCGGTCCAGACGCCGACGAGCACCACGCGCTCCAGGCGGAGCTGGCGGTACTCGACCTCGGTGACGTCTTCGAGCTCGGTGGAGAGGCCGACGACACGACGCAGGGCGGCACGCTCGCTGCGGTCGTACTGGTCGCCGTCGTAGTGGTGGCCGCGGTCCTCGTCGATGGCCGCGAGGTCCTCGTCCATGAGGGCTTCCGCCCGCAGACCGTCGAGGCGGCGCGGGGCGTCGGCGTGGTCGCGGGTGTCGAACGTGGAGGTCATTCTGTCCTTTGGCTGCTGGTGCGGATGGCCTGTGCGGACCGCCGGTGCGGTCCCACCCGGAGTCTGCCCAGCTGCCGCCCCGTCTACCGTCCGGGCGAGGTGTGAGCTACCCCTCAGGACCGCGGGTGCCACCGGGGCTCCTGTGCCCTGTGAACACCGCGGACCGGCCGTGAATTCCCCACGATGGTCGCACGCCCGGCGCGGGCCGGTCATCCTTATTTCCCCCGGGCTGCCGGGCGCCGCCGCCCTCGGGGGCGTGCGGGCGGCTCACGTCGTATACACCGGACACCTTGAGCATCGCCCGCATCAGCCCCGGCAGCGCACCCGGGTCGGGCAGTTCGACGGTGTAGGTGTGCCGGACCCGCAGCTCCTGCGGCGGCTCGATCTCGGCCGAGGCGATGCCGACGCCCTCGGCGGAGATCGCCTCGGTCAGGTCGGCGAGCAGCCGGGGCCGGTTCAGCGCCTCGGCCCGCAGGGTGGCCCGGTAGCCGTCGGCCGGGGTGCCGTCCGGCTGCCAGCGCACCTCCAGCGCGCCGCGCCCGTCGTCCCGCATCCGCTCCCCCGCCGGGCAGCCGGTGCGGTGCACGGCGACGGCGCCGCCGCGGATCGGGTAGCCGGTGACCTCGTCCGGCGGCACCGGCGTGCAGCAGCGGGCCAGCCGGACCGGCGCCCCGGGCCGCCCGGCCACCGCGACCGGGGCGGCCCGGCGCTCGGCGGTGCG
>NZ_JAHTKP010000077.1 GCF_019192735.1 Kitasatospora aureofaciens | reverse complement strand
CCGCCCGACCGCGTGCGCCAGCACCTCGCCGGGCGCGGCGCCCGCGTGCATCAGGTCGAGCAGGTCGTGCCGGACGGTCTCCGGGATGGCCGCGGTGTCCTGCGCGCCGGCCCGCAGATCGCCCCAGAGCCGCAGGTAGACGCGGTCGGTGACGGCGCGGAAGCTGACCCCGGCGGGCACTGCCAGCAGCGGGATGCCATGGGTGCGGCAGGCGTCGGCCAGCCGGTCCGGGATGCTGCCGTGGGTGCCCTCGCCGGCCAGCAGGGCGGCCACGCCCGCGCTGCGCAGCGCGGTGGCGAAGCGCAGCGCGCCGGAGGCGTCGGCGGGCTGCCACCACACCAGGCCGGTGAGCACGAGTTCGCCGGGCTGGAGGTAGCGGGCCGGGTCCTGGAGGTCGGTGGAGCTGACGCCGGTGACCGGGCGGTCGAGGAGGTCCGGGGTGCCCCAGGCCAGCCGGATGTCCAGGTCGTCGAGGTGCAGCAGGTCGCCGACGATCATCTCTCGCTCATCTCTCGCTCGCTCTCGCCCTTGTGCTCCGCGCGGGACCATGTCTCGCATGTGCAAGGTTCAGGTGCGCAGAAGCATCGTAAATGCAAGCAGGGGAGGGGTGATTCTTCTTGTCGGATCATCCAGTGCGGGGCCTTGGCGGTGGTGTTGGGAACCAGTCGTCCGCCCGATTGCCCGATTGCTTCAATCGGTGCGGGGCGCGCCGAGCCCGTCTCCTCGGGCGCGCCCCACATCGCCTGTCGCATGTGCGAGCTGAACAGATCACAAAACGTCGCAGATGCGGCTGAAAGATTCCTTTCACCACCGCAGCTGCGAATGCCCGGGCTCCCCCTCGGGTAAACCCCCTCCCGGGCCGCAGCGGTGCGGCCCGGGAGGAGGGAGCGCCCCATGACCCCGTCGAGACCCACCGTCCGGCTGCACGGCCACCTCGACCGGCCCGCCGAACTGACCGTCGACCAGCTGCGCGCCCTCCCCGCGCACCGCGTCGAGGTGAGCTTCGAATGCCTCACCGAGGGCGAGCAGCGGCACGGCTACGAGGGCCCGGCGCTGTGGGACGTGCTGCGCGCCGCCCGGCCCCGGATCGACTTCACCGGCCGCAAGCAGCGGCTGCGCTTCCTGCTCTCGGTCAGCGGCGTGGACGGCCATCGGGCCGTCGTCTCCTGGGCCGAGATCGACCCGGACTTCGGCGGCCAGCGGATCCTGCTGGCCACCAGCATGGACGACGCCCCGCTGGACGCGGCCGGCCCGCAGCTGGTCGTACCCGACGACCACTGCGGCGCCCGCTACGTCAGCGGGGTCACCGCCGTGTGGCTCGGCCCGCTCGGCGAGCCTGCGGCCTGAACCGTCATGCGGTCGCGAGCGAGACCTCGGTCGACTTGATCAGGGCCACGACCGGCGAACCGGCCGCCAGGCCCAGGTCGGCCGCCGCGTCGGCGGTGATCGCGGCGGTCAGCGCGCCGCCCGCGACGTCGACCTTCACCCCGGCCATCGCGCCGCCGGTGGCGACCTCGGTGACGGTGCCGGGGATCTGGTTGCGGATGCTCAGCCCGGCGACCGGGCCGGTGGCCAGCGCGACCTCGGTGGACTTCACCAGGGCCTGGACGGCGCTGCCCGCGCCCAGGCCGAGGTCCTTGACGGCGTCCAGGGTGACCGCGGCGGTGAGTTCCTGGCCCGAGTCGAGGCGGACCTTGACGGTGGCCATCACCTCGCCGGTCGTGACGGAGCTGACGGTGCCGGGCAGCTGGTTGCGGATGCTGAGGCTCATGAGTGGCGCCTTCCGATCGTGTTCCACCGTGGGAACGAGGGAGTTTCCGGCCGTGCCAACTCCCACCCTAGCCGCCGGAAAACCGCAGGTCAGGTACCGTTTGACGGCCCCTCTGGCGGCGCATCGCAGCTGCCAGGGTGATCACCGTCGGCGGCTCGCATCCGCCTGTCGGGCGCCGGTCCGGGCCCGAGGATGGGCCCGAGGACGGGCTCGGACCGACGCGCGCGCCCCTACATGACCTGCTTCTGGACCGCCTTCGGCCGCAGCTCCGGCGGCAGCGGCTGCGCGCCCGACAGCCGGACGGCGGTGCCGCGCGCCAGGTCGAAGGCCGCCACCGGGTCGTCGGCGTCGGTCCACGGCTTACAGCCGCACCACGGCCCGATCGCCCGGAACTGCTCCAGCGCGACGTCGTACAGCTCGGCCTTCATCGCGTAGTCCGCGAGCAGGTGCCGCAGCGGCGTCAGACGTTCGTTGTCCGGCCGCACCTGCGCCAGCGCCGCCGCGGCCTGCCGCAGCCGCTTCTTCCCCTCGTCGCTGCCCAGGGTGGAGGCGTGGGTCTTGCGCTTCTCGAGCTCGCTCAGCGCGTGCAGGTAGATCCCCGGCAGCGGGCTGCCGGCCGGCGCCGCGTCCATGGCCCGCTCGGCGAAGTCCATCATCTGCTGGTCGGAGCCGAACCACTTGGCGCACCAGTACTGCATGCCCTGCCAGTGGGCCTCGTAGTGGAACGGCGCCCGCTCGACCAGCCCGCGCCACAGTTCCTCGAACTGCTCCGGCTCGTACTGCGCGCCGCGCGCCGTCGTCACCATGACCACCCACGGCGCGGGGTTCGCCGGGTCCAGCAGGGAGGCCCGCTTCGCCGCCTCGATCGCGGCGGGCAGCATCGCGCGGAAGGTGTTCATGTCCTCCTCGGGCACCTCGTGGGCGTACTTGCTGCCGCGGATCGCCCAGGCCGCGTGGACCATCCGGTTGGCCTCCAGGGTCGCCGCGTCGCAGCTGCCCGGGTCGGCCGCGCGCCAGGCCTTCAGCCAGCCGTCGTCCTCGTTGGCGATCGAGTCCAGCAGCGACAGCCGCGACCAGCGCTCGTCCCAGTCCTGCCCGGCGGCCTCGACGTACGCGGCGGCCGGCTTCCAGTTGCCGGCCCAGGCCGCGTCGGCTATCGCCTGCGACTCCTTGCGATGGTGCGGGGCGGGCGGCGGCCCGGCCCGGCGGGGGTCGAGCCGGTCGCGGGGGACCAGCCCGTAGGCCGCCGCGTCGACCTGGGGCTGTGCCGGGTTCCCGGCCTTTGACTTTCGGGCCTTCGTCACGGCAGCGGAGACGGCGATGACCAGTACGAGAAGGATGAGGTGTGTCACGGCGGAGCATCATCCCTGGTCGGAGGGGGTACGGGCAACGCGGTAAAAGCGCTCGCCGGACGCCCGTTTCCGTGTCAACATGCCCGATATGGGGACGATTCTGCACGGCACCCTCGTGACTCTCCGGCCCGCCACCGCCGACGACCTCCCGACCCTCGTGGCGATCCGCGGCACGCCCGAGGTCTACGCCCGCTGGCGCGGCGGCGACGACCTGGCCGACGAGGTCGCCACCGACCTCGAATCGCCCGACACCGAGACCTTCGCCGTCGAACTGGGCGGCAAGGTGGTCGGCGCCATCCAGTGGTACGCGAACAACGACGACGACTACCGCCACGCCGGCATGGACCTCTACCTCGACCCGACCGTGCACGGCGTCGGCCTCGGCACCGACGCCGTCCGCACCCTCGCCCGGCACCTGGTGCACGACCACCACTACCACCGGCTGATCATCGATCCGGCCGCGGACAACGCCGCCGCGATCCGCTGCTACGCGAAGGTCGGCTTCCGTCCGGTCGGCACCATGCGCCAGTACGAGCGCGGACCGGACGGCACCTGGCACGACAATCTGCTGATGGACCTGCTGGCGGACGAACTCGTCGAGTAGCCGGCCCGCAGCGGCGGCCCGCCCGGGCCAAATGCTCCCCATCGATTCGCCAAGTTCCTTGCTGGACTTGGCAGTTGGATCGCTCAAAACGGGCCGGTCGCAGCGCCGTGGATGGCCGGAACGAGCCCTGCCTGACGGCGTGCCGACAGGTCTACGCTTCGCTGCCAGCGGGGGGAGCTACCGGGTTTCCCCTGCCTGGATCAGGGAGGCTCGAATGCGTACCGTGATCACCCGGGCGTTACAGGCCGTGGTGGCCATCGGCCTGGCGGTGGCCGGCCTGATGGTGCCGGCAGGAACGGCGTCGGCGACCACCGGCGGTGGCTGGGTGTGGCTCAACCAGGCGACGTCCGCCGGAATCTACGTCGATCCGGGCACCAACGCACCGAAGAACCCGCAGTGGTCGAACACCGACATCCCCGCCGGCACCGGCTCCGGGGTCTCCGCGAACTGTTGGGACTACGGCAACGGCAATCCGGTGCCCGGCTACGCGGACACCTGGTACCACGTCAGCGGCGAGTACTACGGCAACCTCGGCCAGTACCACTCCTACACCGGCTGGGTCTACGCCCCGTTCGTCGACGGGCAGGGCGCCACCGGCTGGCTCCCCAAGTGCTCGGACAACGGGCAGTGGTTCTGGGTGAACGGGCCGAACAACGTCGGTGAGTACGACTGCCCGTCGTCCGGGTGCGGCAAGAACAGCACCGACGTGGTCTGGATGAACACCGGCTCGGCCGTGTTCGCGCAGTGCTATTCGCGCGGTCAGAACATCACCGGCTCGGACCTCTGGTTCAACATCAGCTACGAGTACCAGAACAACGGCGGCTACCAGCAGCGGCACTCGGCGTGGGTGTACGCGCCCTTCATGGGCGTCACCGGCCCCGGCTCGGTGGCCCCGTGCCCGATCGGGAACTACGTCTACTGAGCACCGTCCCGCCCGGACGCCCCCGGCCGCGCCCTGCGGCCGGGGGCGTCTCGGTTCGCGTCGAGGTGTACAGCCAACAGGTGTGTGGGTGTACAGACATCTTGCTGCCTACCAGGGCAGACATGTACAGACATCTCATGGCCACGGGACCGATCGCATCTGATCGCCTGAAGTTCTTCCCCGCGTACCGGGCAGTAGCTAATGTTCCGCTGCCAGCCCCGTGGCCGTGACCCTCGGCCCGGGATCCGCAGGGTAGACGAATCCCCCAGGAGAACGCCCATGCTCTCGCGTCGCACGGCCACCGCCCTCACCTCGACGGCCGCCGCCGCACTGCTGGCCGGCGGCATCGCCGCCCCGTCGGCGTCCGCCGCCCCCCAGGCGAGCCCCACCACGCTCTCCGTCTTCGCCTTCAACGTCGACCTCGGCACCGCCGTCGTCGACAGCACCCAGAACGAGCAGGCCGCCCGCCGCACCCCGGTCATCGAGCAGATCGTCCGTCAGCACAACGCCGACGTGGTCATCCTGGACGAGCAGTTCAACAACAGCTCGACCGCCGACATCAACAGCAACCTCGCCGACCTCTACCCCTACCGCACCCCGGTGGTCGGCCAGACCTGTTCCGGCGGCGGCTGGACCGGCGTCAGCGGCAACTGCTCCAACTCGTGGTTCGTCATCAACGGCGGCACGATGATCCTCTCGAAGTACCCGATCACCGCCCAGTACGCCCACATCTTCAGCAACTCGACCTACGGCACCTGGGACTACCACGCCAACAAGGGCGCCGCGCTGGTCCAGGTGAACAAGAACGGCACCACCGCCTGGGTCGTCGGCACCCACCTCCAGGCCGACGAGGCGGACACCTCCACCGACACCACCCAGGCCACCCGGCTCGGCCAGCTCGGCGAGATCCGCAGCTGGGTCAACGGGATCGTCGGCAGCAGCGCGCCCGTCCTGATCGGCGGCGACCTCAACGTCGAGTACTTCCACGGCCAGAGCCGCGGCGACTACGGCAACGCCCAGTACGCGGTGGACGGCGTCCTCGGCACCCCGGCCACCGACCCGAGCCAGACCCTGAACACCATGGACTGCACGGTCTCCGCCTGGTGCCAGTACATGGCCGGCGTCGAGACCTTCCCGAAGGACTACCGGGACAACCTCGACTACATCGGCTACCTGAACGCCCCCGGCCGCCCGGTGCCCACCTCGATGTCCGCTGTGAAGATCGACTTCGACCCGCAGGCGGGCTGGACCCCGGGCCGGCTCGACACCAACGCCCCCAGCGACCACTACCCGGTCGAGGCGACCTTCCAGCTGAACTGACGACCCAACGCCCGGGGCCCGTACGGTGGTCGGCTTCGGCCGCCGTACGGGCTCAGGCCGTAAGGGTGCTCAGGACGGCTTCGGGCAGCCGCAGGAGCGGCGCAGCACCAGCCGGGCCGGGAAGGTCCGCGCCCCGGTGACCCGCTCGGCGGCCCCGCCCAGCACCAGGTCCACCGCGGCGCGGGCCATGTCGTCCTGCGCGGTGGCCACCGTGGTCAGCGCCGGACCGGCGATCACCGCCTCCGCGATGTCGTCGAAGCCGGCCACCGCCAGCTCCTCCGGCACCCGGATCCCCAGGTCGTCGGCGGCCCGCAGCAGGCCGATCGCCTGGTCGTCCGTCGCGCAGAACACGGCGGACGGCCGGTCCGGCCGGGCCAGCAGCTTCAGTGCCTCGGCGTGCGCCCGCACCCGGTCGAACGGCGCGGGGGCGAGCAGGCCATCCTCCGACACCCCCGCCTCGGCCAGCGCGGTGGCCCACCCGGCCGTCCGCCCCGAGACCGGGTCGGCCGGGCTGAGCGCGAAGGTGCCGCCGAAGCAGTGCACCTCGGTGTGACCGTGGCCGAGCAGGTGCCGGACGACCGCGGCGGCGCCGCCCTCGTCGTCCGCCACCACCGCCACGCCACCGGCGGTCTCCGCGCGGTGGTGCAGCAGCACGACCGGCGTCCCGTCGCCGCCCACGTCGAAGCCGGCCACCCCGGGCACCGCCGGGTCCTGGGTCACCAGGATCAGGCCGTCCACCTGCATGCCGAGGAAGGCGCGGATGTAGTGCGCCTCGCGTTCGTCCGCGTAGTCCGAGTTGCCGATCAGCAGCAGCCGCCCGCGCTCGGCGGCGGCCTGCTCCACCATGTGGGCGAGCCCGGCGAAGAACGGCTGGCGAGCGTCCGGGACGACCATCCCGATCAGGTTGGTCCGCCGCCGCGCCATCGCCTGCGCGACCCGGTTGGGCCGGTACCCCAGCTCCTCGACCGCCGCGAGCACCCGCGCCCGCGTGGCCGCCGCCACCGGCCGCGGCCCGTCGTTGATCACATAACTCACGACCGCCGTGGACGTCCCCGCCACCCTCGCCACATCGTCCCGCGTCACCCTCGCCATGCCCGCGAGCCTACACACCACCTCCGACCAGCCCCTTCCCGCTTGACAAGCAGCCCCCGGTACGAGGGGCGGACGGCGGCGACGCCGTTCGTGCTGGTGGGCATGCGCAACGCGGCGCCCGGCAGTCCGTGGTGCTCTCGCTGACGGCCTACGGGCTGGTGGTGTGGGCGCAGTCCCGGGGCAATCCGGCGACCATCGCGGCGCTGCCAGTCCTTCTCCGCCACGCCCGCCCCATCGTCGAGATCGTTCGTCCTCCGCCCATGCTCGACGGCCCCGACCGTCCGGGGCAAGCGATTTCCTGTGCGGCGTCGGCCAGTTGCAGGCCGTCCCCGTGCGGCGCCCGTCAGCTCAGCGTCGCCGCCCGGACGCACAGCACGTCGGGCAGGTGCGAGACGAGCAGCGACCAGCTCTCGCCCTCGTCGTGGCTGCCGTACACGTCGCCGGTCCGGTTGCCGAAGTAGATCCCGGCCGGGTCGGCGTCGTCCGTGCGCAGGGCGTCGCGCAGCACGATGCCGTAGTGGTCCTCGCCGGGCAGGCCGTTGGCGAGCGGCTGCCAGCTGTCGCCGCCGTCCGTGGTGCGGAAGACCCGGCAGCGGCGGCCGGGCGGGATGCGGTCGTCGGCGCCGCCGAGCGGGAACAGGTAGGCCGTGTCGCCGCGGCGCGGGTGCGCGGCGACGGCGAAGCCGAACTCGGCGGGCAGCCCGTCGGCGATGGTCCGCCAGCTCGCCCCCCAGTCGTCGCTGCGGTAGACGCCACCGTGGTTCTGCAGGTAGAGGCGGTCGGGGTGGACCGGGTCCGAGGCGATCTTGTGGACGCACTGGCCGAACTCGGGGTACTGGCTCTCCTCGGGGAAGAACTCGGCCCGCAGGCCGGTGTTGGACGGCTCCCAGCTGTCGCCGCCGTCCTTGCTGCGGTAGACGCCGCCGCTGGAGACGGCGACCAGCAGCCGCTGCGCGTCGCGCGGGTCGGTGAGGATGGTGTGCAGGCCCTGGCCGCCGTAGCCGGCGCCCCACTCGGGGCGCTGCGGGTGGTTCCACAGTGCTTCGACGAGCGTGAAGGTCTCGCCGCCGTCCTCGGAGCGGAACAGCGCGGCGGGTTCGGTGCCCGCGTAGACGACGCCGGGGGCCTCCGGCCCGGCGGGCTGGAGCTGCCAGACCCGGGTGAGCGAGGCGCCCGTGCTCTCCGGGAAGCGGATCGCGGGCTTCGGCGGCTCGTACCAGGTGGCGCCGAGGTCGTCGGAGCGCCAGACCGACGGACCCCAGTGGCTGCTGTCGGCGCCGACCAGCAGCCGGGTGCGGCCGTCGCGGCGGTCGACGGAGACGGAGTAGATCGCGTTCATCCGGAAGTGCGGCCCGCTGAACTCCCAGTTCAGCCGGTCGCGGCTGCGGCCGAGAAAGAGGCCCTTCTCGGTTCCTACGGCCAACAGCACCTCGGTCATGCCACACACCACCTGGTCGCGAGAACTGCCCCCCGGGACGTCCCCCGACTGCCAGTGTCCCGCCGTCCACCCAAGGTCACATCTCGCCGCGCCGGTGCGCCCGGGGCCGTGCCGGACGCACCCCCGGCAGGGTTGCCGGGCTCACCTCCGGCAGCCCTCCAGCAGTCGCAGCCACACCTCGCTGATCGTGGGGTAGGCGGGCACGGCGTGCCAGAGCCGGTCGATCGGCACCTCGCCGACGACGGCGACGGTCGCCGAGTGCAGCAGTTCGGCGACCGCCGGGCCCACCAGGCAGGCGCCGACCAGCACTTCGCGCTCCAGGTCGAAGACGACCCGGGCCCGGCCGCGGTAGTCGTCGCCGTAGAGGGAGGCCCCGGCGACGGCGCCGAGGTCGTGGTCGACGGCCCTGACCCGCAGCCCGGCCCGCTCGGCCGCCGCGAGGGTCAGGCCGACGGCGGCGACCTCCGGCTGGGTGAACACCACCTGCGGCGCGCCCGCGCGGTCCGCCGACGCGGCGTGCGCGCCCCAGCGCGCGGTGTCCAGTGCGCGCCCCTGGGCGCGGGCCGCGATGGCCGCGCCCGTGATCCGCCCCTGGTACTTGCCCTGGTGGGTGAGCAGCGCGCGGTGGTTGACGTCCCCGGCGGCGTACAGCCATTCGCCGTCCACACCGAGCACCGTGCAGCTGTCGTCCACCTCCAGCCAGCCGCCGGGCTTCAGCCCGACCTGCTCCAGGCCGATGTCGGCGGTGCGTGGGGCCCGGCCGGTCGCGTACAGCACCTCGTCGGTGGTCAGCCGCTCGCCGTCGTTCAGTGTCAGGACGACCGGGCCGGAGCCGTCCGCCCGTTCCAGCGCGGCGACCTCCACCCCGAAGCGGACGTCCACCCCGACCTTGCGCAGGCCCTCCGCGACCAGCTCGCCCGCGAACGGCTCCATCCGCGGCAGCAGGCCGTCGCCGCGGACCAGCAGGACGACCTCGGAGCCGAGCGCCCGCCAGGCGGTCGCCATCTCCACGCCGACCACCCCGCCGCCGACGACCGCCAGCCGACCGGGGACGGCCGGCGCACCGGTCGCCTCGCGGTTGGTCCACGGCCGGCCGTCCGCCAGCCCCGGCACATCGGCCGGCAGCACCGGTCGGCTGCCGGTGCACACGGCGACGGCGTGCCGGGCGGTGAGCACCCGCTCGCCGCCGTCCTCCGCCTCGACCGTCACTGTCCGGACGCCGGCCAGCCGGCCGTGGCCGCGCACCAGCTCGATGCCGGTGTCGCGCAGCCACTGGACCTGGCCGTCGTCCTTCCAGTGCGAGGTGAAAGAGTCCCGCCGGGCCAGCACCGCGGCCGGGTCCAGCTGCCCGCCGCCGACCGCCTCCCGCGAGCCGGCCACCGCGCGGGCGTCGGCCAGCGCGGCGACCGGGCGCAGCAGCGCCTTGCTCGGCATACAGGCCCAGTACGAGCACTCGCCGCCGACCAGCTCGGCCTCGACGATCACCGTGCGAAGCCCGGCCGCGACGGTCCGGTCGGCCACGTTCTCGCCGGTCGGTCCGGCGCCCAGGACGATGACGTCGTACTCCTCCGGTGCGGTGCTCATGCGCGGTCCTCCGTCGTCTCGATGGCCACCCCGGCCCGCAGGGCCAGCGTGACGGGCGTGCGCTCGCTGATGTCGAGCAGCCGGGCGCGCTGGGCGTCGTCGAGCGCTCCGGTGAGCGCGACCCGGCGCGAGATCCGCCCGCCCACGCCGTTGGTCTCGTATCCGAGCCTGACCCGGACCGCCTCCAGCGGCCACTCCTTGCGCTCCGCGTACATCCGCAGGGTGATCGCGGTGCACGAGCCGAGCGATGCGAGCAGCAGCGCGAACGGCTCCGGCCCGCTGTCCGAACCGCCGCGCCGCACCGGCTCGTCGGCGGTCAGCGGGTGGGTGCCGGCCTTGACCTCCACGTGGTACGGCGCGTCGGCGGCGCTCCCGGTGACGACGGCGGTGGTGACGCGCTTGAACTCCGGTTCGGCGGCGCCCGGTTCGACGGTCGCGCTGGTCGGGGGGTTACTCATGGACGTTGCTCGCTCTCCGCTCGCGCCCGGCCTCCCCGCCGGACCGGCGCCGGGCCGCATGCCCGGCGCCGTGCCCATCCTGCGCCGCCGGCACGCGTTCGCGCAGGCGAACACGCGGACGGGGCGTCGAGCGAATACCGCTCAGAGCGCCGCGAGTTCCACCAGCACCGCCGCCGTGTCGGCCGGGCGGGAGAACATCGGCCAGTGCCCGGTGGGCAGTTCGCGCAGCGCCCAGTTCGGCCCGTCCAGCCCGGCGAACCACGGGTGGCCGGCCTCGATCATCGCGTGCACCTGGGAGAGCGGGAACGAGCAGGAGACCAGCGCCTGCGGCAGCCCGGCCCCGGCGCCGGTCAGCCGCAGCCGGTCCCGGTACGCGCCGGCCGGGTGCGGGGTGAAACGTGTGCGGATCCGGGCCAGGGCGGCCTCGTCCAGGCCCTCGATGCTGGCGCCGTGGGCGGCGATGTCGGCCCAGGAGGGCATCGGCAGGCGGCCGTCGACCACCGAGGCGTCGGCCGCCTCGCGGTAGTCGGGCTGCCAGAGGTCGTACAGCGAGCCGCCGTCGATCATCGGACCGCTGTCCAGGTAGACCACCCGGCGGATGCGCTCCGGCATCCGGTCGGCCACCCCGCCGACCGGGGCACAGGCGCCGCTGTGCGCGACCAGCACCACGTCGTGCAGGTCCTCGCGGACCAGCAGCGCGGCCAGGTCGGCGATGTGGTCCTCCAGCCCGAAGTCGCCCTTCTCCGAGGCCCGCTCGGCCAGACCGGGCAGGCTCACCGCGTAGACCGTGTGCCCGGCGGCGCGCAGCGGCGCGGCGACCTCGTCCCACGCCCAGGCGCCGAGCCAGAAACCGGGGACCAGTACGAACGTACTCATGGTGAATCGCTCCTTCGCGGTCGGCAGTACCTTCGGCAGCACTTTCGGCAGTACCTGCGGCAGTACCTGCGGCAGGCCCGTCGGCAGGACCTCCGTCGCCGACGACTCTAGGATCGAATCCGGACAGGGCCCGCCCGGATAATCGTCCGGACAGCCGCCCGGACAGCAGGGGGAACTCGTGGATCACCCGGTCAGCCGCGTGCTCGCCCTCCTGGAGCTGCTCCAGGACCGCCCAGGCCTGACCGGCGCCGAACTCGCCGCCCGCCTGGACGTCGACGAGCGCACCGTCCGCCGCTACACCGCCCGCCTGGTCGACCTCGGCATCCCCGTGCAGGCCGACCGGGGCCGCTACGGCGGCTACCGCCTGCTGCCCGGCTACCGGCTCCCGCCGCTGATGCTCACCGGCGACGAGGCGGCCTCCGTCGTCCTCGGTCTGCTCGCCGGGCGAAGCTCGGGCCTGTCGGTGGGGGAGCGGGCCGCGGAGACGGCGCTCGCGAAGATCCAGCGGGTCCTGCCGCCCGGCCTGCGCGAGCGGATCGACGCCGTCGAGCAAACCCTCGGCCTGACCGCCGCGCCGGTCGCCGGACCCAGCCCGGCCGCCGCCGCGCTGTTCACCCTCGCCGAGGCGGCCCGCCGCCGGCGCCGGGTCGTGCTCGCCTACCGGGACCGCGAGGACCGGCCCAGCGAGCGTGCGTTCGACCCGTACGGCCTGGTCTTTCACTCGGGCCGCTGGTACACCACCGGGCTGGACCACCGCAGCGGCGAGCTGCGCACCTTCCGGCTGGACCGGATCGGGCGGGTCGAGCCGCGCGAGGACCGCTTCGAGCCGCCCGACGACTTCGACCCGGTGCAGCGGGTGGTGGAGTCGCTGGCCTCGGTGCCGTGGACGCACCGGGTGGAGGTGGAGCTCGGGATGACGCTCGCCGAGGCCCGCCACCGCCTGCCGCGCTCCGCCGGGACGGTCACCGAGCTGGCCGAGAGCCGGGTGCTGCTGCGGGCCAGGGCGCAGAACCTGGACGGCGTCGCGGTGATGCTGGCCGGCCTCGGCCGCCCGTTCACCGTCCGCGAGCCGGCCGCGCTGCGCGACGAGGTCCGGGCACTCGCGGACCGGCTCACCGCGTGGAGCGGGCAGGGCGAGGGCGGGCACGAGCAGAACCAGGGCGGGCAGAACGAGGGCGGGCACGAGCAGAACCAGGGCGAGCGGAAAACGCCCGGGGAGGACGACTCCCCGGGCCCCTGACCCGCTCCGTCACACCTGCCGGTCGGCCGCCTGCTCCTCCGCGACCTTGCGCCTCACCTCGGTCATGTCCAGATCCCGCGCCTGGCCGATCAGATCCTCGAACACCGCCTCCGGCAGCGCGCCGGCCTGCGAGAAGACGAGCACGCCCTCGCGGATGATCGCCAGCGTCGGGATCGACTGGATCCCGAACGCCGCGGCCAGCTCCTGCTGCGCCTCGGTGTCCACCTTGGCGAACACCAGGTCCTGGTGGCGCTCGGCGGCCTTCTCGTACACCGGGGCGAACTGGCGGCAGGGACCGCACCAGTCGGCCCAGAAGTCGATGAAGACGAAGTCCTTGCCCGCCGGACCGGGGACGATGTCGTCGAAGTTCTCCTTGGTCAGCTCGACCGTGCTGCTCATGTCGCGATTCCTTCCCTTCCGGAGGCGGCGGTTCAGGCCATGTGCCCGCGACAACGGCCCGTGGTCGCAGGCTATTCCGGCCCGGGCTCCCGGGGAATCCCGCCCGCCGGTCGACCAGCGCACCGGTCGAGCAGCGCGCCGGTTGAGCAACCCTCCGCCACCGTCCGTACCTAAGGGTGTCCACCCCGTCCCCGACCGCGGGAGCGCACCATGCGCAGCACCTCCCACACTCGCCGCGCCGCCCTGCTCGCCTCCGGCCTCGCCGTGGCAGCCCTGGTGGCCGGCTGCGGGTCGTACGGCGGCTCCGGCTCGACGGCGAAACCCACCACCCCGAGTGCCCCGAGCACACCTGCCCCGAGCGCACCGGCGCCGAGCACACCCGCGCCGACCACGCCGCCCGCTCCGAGCACACCCGCGCCGACCACGCCGCCCGCTCCGAGCACGCCCCCGGCCCCCGCCGCCCCGACCCTGCAGACCGCCACCGACCCCAAGCTCGGCACGATCGTCACCGACAGCGCCGGATTCACGCTCTACCGCTTCGACCAGGACCACAACAACCCGCCGCAGTCGTACTGCAACGCCGACTGCTCCTCGCTCTGGCCGCCGGAGCCGTCGAACGGCAACGTCACGGTCAAGGGCATCGACAGCAAGCTGGTCGGCACCCTCACCCGCGACGACGGCCGCAAGCAGGTCACCCTGAACGGTTGGCCGGCCTACCGCTACGCGCCGGACAGCAAGCCCGGCGACACCAAGGGCCAGGGCGTGGCCGGCGCCTGGTTCGCGCTGACCCCGACCGGCGGCAAGGCGGGCGTCACGAGCGGCTCGAACTCGATGCCGAGCACCCGCGCCACCCCGAAGCCGAGCATGCCCGCGCCCCCCAAGCCCACCCCGAAGCCCACCCCACCGAGCAGCGGTTACGGCTACTGACCAGCACGCCCGACCGGCCCGCCGCTGGCGGCCCTCGACCAGGAGACACGGGTGCGCAACGATGAAGTGGTGACCGAGGAGCACCCCGGCGGCGCGGCCGCGCACGGCCCGGGGGCGGCGGACGAGGAGTTGATGCGCGCCCTGTACCACGAGCACGCCGGTCCGCTCTTCGGCTTCGTGCTCCACCTGGTGGCCGGCGACCGCCAGCGCGCCGAGGAGGTCGTCCAGGAGACCCTGGTCCGGGCCTGGCGGAACATCCACCGGCTCGACCCCGCGGCCGGCTCGCTCCGGCCCTGGCTGGTCACGGTCGCGCGGCGGATCGTCATCGACGACCACCGCAGCGCCCGCTCCCGGCCCCACGAGGTGGACGCGGCTCCGCTGGAGCTGATGCCCGCCGAGGACGAACTCGACCGCACCCTGCGGCTGATGACCATCGCGGACGCGCTCGGCGACCTCTCGCCCGCGCACCGGGAGATCATCGTCGAGACCTATCTGAAGGGCCGCACCGCCCGCGAGGCGGCGGCCGAACTCGGCATCCCGGCCGGGACCGTCCGGTCGCGGGTGTTCTACGCACTGCGCTCGCTCAGGCTCGCGCTGGAGGAACGGGGAGTGACATCGTGACCGAGCGCCCCGACCCCGTCCCGGGCGGACCCGACCCCGTCCCGGGCGGACCCGACCCCGTCCCGGGCGGACCCGAGCACATCGACGTCGGCGCGTACCTGCTCGGCCTGCTGGAGCCCGCCGAGCGCGCCGCGTTCGAGGAGCACCTGGCCGGTTGCCCGCAGTGCGCCGAGCAGGTCGCGGAACTCGGCTTCGTCGAGCCCCTGCTGGCCGAGTACGCGGTCTCGGCCGAGGCGGCCGGCCTCGAACCGGCCGGCCCGGTCCCGCGCCCGGACCCCGCCCTCCTGGACCGGCTGGTCGCCGATGTCACGGCCGGCCGGCGGCGGGGCCGGATACGGCGGCTGGTGCTGGCCCTGGCCGCGGCCGTGATGGTGGCTGCGGGTCCCGCCGTCACGGCCGCGGTGCTCACCGCCGAGTCCACGCCCGCCGTGGTCGCCGTCGCCGAGCAGTTCACCGCCACCGACCCGAACACCGGCGCGCGGGCCACCGTCGGGGTGGACGCGAAGACCTGGGGCAGCCAGATCAGCCTGCAACTCGCGAACGTGCACGGCCCGTTGACCTGCCGCCTGGTCGCCGTCTCGCACACCGGCGAGCGCCAGACGGTCACCACCTGGAGCGTCCCGGCGGGCGGCTACAGCGAGCCGGCCGACCCGGGCGTGCTGCACATCTCAGGCGGCGCGGCGCTCCAGCCGGGGGACATCGACCACTTCGAGGTGCGGGTCCAGGACGGCACCATGCTGGTCTCCGTCCCGGCACACAGGGCCTGACCTCGGGGCGCGTGGAGCTTCACCACGGGTGGACCACCTCGTACGCCTCCAGCTGCTCGACCCGGGCGGGCCCCTGGACGCCCGGCCAGTGCGGGTTCGGCTCGCCCGTCCCGGTCACGTGCTGCCGCTGCCAGATCCCGCTCCAGCCGACCCGCAGCGCCGGCTCGTAGCTGTGCCTGCGCCCGCACGGGCAGGGCTCCAGTACCCGCGCGCAGGTCCGGCACAGTTCGGCGCGGCCGTGCCCGGTGGGGAGCGACACCGCCGGCCCCTCGTCTCCGCAGGCCGGGCAGCCGGGCAGCTCGGCGCCGTCCATCACCGCGTTCTGCCGTCGGACGTAGTCGGGCAGTCGCAGCGGCGGGTGGAGGAAGGGGTCGTGCTGCCAGACCCGGTCCGGGGATTGCTCCCACCAGGGCCGGTTCCACCACGCCGGCTGCGCCGGCCGCCGCAGCCCGGCCCGCTTCTCCGCCCGGCGCTGCGCCGTGTACCCCTCGGCCCGGGCGACCCACAGCACGCGCGCCTCGTGCAGTTCCTCCACGGCCCGCACCAGTGCGTCCGGGTCCATCTCCAGCCGCCGCGACACCCGGGCGCTGACCGTCAGGTGGTGGTACGTCGCGCGCAGGCCGTAGGGGGCGAAGCAGGTCAGGCAGGTCCGCAGGGCGCTGTGCCGCCGGTACAGCGGGAGCCCCTCGTCGTGCACCCGGGCCCGGTGGGTCAGGAAGCTCGTCATGTCGCGGGCCCGAGGTCCAGCGCGCGGGCGAGCGCGGCGGTGACGGCGGCGACCTGCTCGGGCAGCTGCTGCTCGGCCCAACTCGCGGCTGTTTGGAGGAAGTTGCGCAGGTTCTGCTCGGCCCCGGCGAGGAGCCGGCGCAGCTCGTCCACGGGCAGCTCGATCACCGGGCTGTCGCCGTCCTCGGCGTCCACGAGCAACCGCACGATGCCGTCGGTGCGTTGGGCCACGGCCTCGGGGTCGTGGCCGAACCAGCCCTCGCCCGTGCCGTCCGTCACCTCGTGCCACGCGCGCCACTCCTCCAGGCCGCTGC
This sequence comes from Kitasatospora aureofaciens, assembly GCF_019192735.1. Taxonomy (GTDB): domain Bacteria; phylum Actinomycetota; class Actinomycetes; order Streptomycetales; family Streptomycetaceae; genus Kitasatospora; species Kitasatospora aureofaciens_A. The sequence continues at coordinate 17,203 of NZ_JAHTKP010000077.1, read as the reverse complement.
AGCAGCCCGGCTGGAAGACGGTGCCGGTGACGGTGTCGGTCACCCGGAAGCCGCCGGGGGCGAAGAGGTTCGGCAGGGTGAGCAGCCCGTGCAGGAAGGCACCCAGCGGGTCCTCCGGGCGCGGCCCGCGCTCGTCGTCCTCGTCGGGGTCGACGTCATTGCAGTCGGCGAGCCGCCACACCGCCGTGCCCACCTCGGCCGGCGTCAGCCCGCCGTCCAGCACGAGGTACCCGTACCGCTCGTGCTCGCCCGTGGGCCAGAGCGCGAAGCCGTCGGGGGCGAAGATCTCCAGCACCGGCTGCATCTGCATCGTCCGGGGATCATGCCGGACGCTCCGCCTGCTCCGCCAAACGATTACCCCGCGTCCGCAGCGATGTGGGCGAGCACCCGCCCGCAGCGCCGGGCGAAGGCCCGCTGGGCGAGCGGGAGCAGCGGGCCGGCCAACCGGGCCCACCAGGCGACCGGACGGCTGAATGCGGTGACGGTGAACCAGACCGCCTTGTCCGGCCCCATCTCGACGGCGAACGTCTCCTCGCCGCACGCGAGATGGCCGTCCCGGGTGCCGTACGTGAACCCGTAGCGGTCGGGGCCGCTCTCGCTGCGGAGGACCCGGTTGGGGGCACCGGCCCGCAGCGGGCCGACGCCGATCGCGCAGTGCACGGCGACGCCGGGCGCAGCCTCGTCCGCGTCCGCGTCGATCCGCACGCCGGCCAGGCGGTGCATCCGCCAGCCGAGCAGCGCGGCCCCGGCCACGTCCAGGACGGCCCGGCCGAAGCCGATGCGTACCCGGTGCCGCAAGTGGTTGTATCCGTCGGGCAGTTCGCCGGTGGCGCTGGCGCCCACCTCGGGGTAGTTGAGGTCGTTCATCCGTGAGTCTCCGTGGCCGATCCACACATGCGTGGTGCAAGTAGTCCTATCCATCGGTCAGTTGGCCGGTCGGTACCTCCGCAGTCAGTCGCCGCCAGGCGAGCAGCGAGCACAGGGCGAAGCCCAGCGCGTTGCCGACGCCGTGGGTGGCGGCCATCCAGGTCAGGGTGGGGTGGGGGAGTCCGGACGCCTGGCCGAGCGCCCACCAGAGGGCGAGCACCATGGTGAGCGCGAGCACCGCCGAGGAGACGGCGAGCAGCCGGGCGGCGAGCGGGTCGGCGGTGCGGGTGCGCAGGTCGCGCCAGGTGAGCAGTCCGACCAGCCACATGCCGGTGGTGAGCACGAGCGCGCCGGCGAACTGGACCCAGGCGCCGAGGAAGTAGCCGGCCAGCACCAGCAGCGTCCCGGCCGGCACGCTGAGCGCGGCGGCGCGGGCCGGCGCGGAGTCAGGGGTGGCGGCCCGACAGACCAGTCCGGCGACCAGGGCGGCGGTGAAACCGGCGAAGTGGAAGTGCGGGACGGTCAGCGCCAGGATGTGCAGCTCGAAGCCGAACAGCGCGTACCCGGCCCGCTCGGCCACCAGCGCCACCCCCGCCACCGCCGGGGCGGCGAGCGCGGTGAGGACGGCAATCTCGCGCGGCGCGAGCGAGCGGGTCCGGGCCAGCCGCAGCGGCGCGTGGGCGGCGACGGCGAGCGTGCCGAGCGCGTACAGGACCGCGCTGCCGGCCGCGAGACCGCCGCGCGGCAGCCAGAGCGACAGGGCGCCGGGGACGGCGGCGAGTGGCCAGAGGCGGCGGACGCGGGCGAGCCCGGGTTCGTTGATGAGAGCGAGCCCGAGCGGCACGATGGCCCCCATGCCGAGCAGGATCAGCAGATCCACCAGCTCCGTCGTGCCCTTCCCCACAGCCGACCCACCCCACTTGAACGCGTTCAAACCGGCAACCGCCAGCGACTCTACGCCGTCGACTTGAACGTGTTCAACTCACCCCCGCCTCCGCTGCTCTGGTGTTCACGCTGGGTGCGGCGCACTCTGGAGGAGTAACCGATGGAGGTGATCCGCCATGCAGACTCTGGTCGGTTGGCACATCGAGATGGAATTCCGCGAGGAGGGCCCGCGGACGACCGCCGCCGCCCTGCTCCGGCTCGGCGACGGGACCGAAGTGCGCGCCCACGGCTACAGCAGCCGCCACCCCTCGGACCCGGAACAGCTTCGGGTCGGCGAGGAGATCGCGGGGGCCCGCGCGCTCAACGACCTCGCCTCGCAGCTTCTCACCAAGGCCCACGGCGAGATCCAGGACGTCAGCCCGGTCCCGACCCACCCGCTGACGTGACCGGCGCCGACCCGGCCGCCTCGCGGGAGCGGGAGTCGTCGTACCGGCCGCGCATCCCGCTGATCTGCCCGCGCTGCGGGCACGAGCAGCGGGTGGTGCCCGGCGGTCCCGAGCGGGCCGTCAAGGTCGTGCACGTGGCGACCGGCCGGGAGGCGTGCGAGCCGGGGGACCTCGCGAAGGCCCCGGACAACGGACTCTGAGCACCGCCGCCCCGGAAGAGCACCGCCGCCCCGGAACGCCGAACGCCGGGGGCCGATGAGAACCGGTCCCCGGCGCGTCGGAGCGAGCCGTCAGTTCGGAGCGAGTCGTCAGCTCGTCGGAGTGAGCCGGCGAGCCGTCAGTTCACGCAGTACGAACCCGGCAGCTCCCACTCCGGCCCGATCAGCCGCTGCTCCAGCTCGTTGACCGTGATCCGGATGCCGACCGTCCCGTCCAGCCCGACCCGGAACCGGCTGCGGGCCAGGACGATCAGCGCCGTCAGGCCGTACTTGTTGATCAGCGAGGTGCGGTAGCGCGCGGTCGCGTCGGCGTCGCAGAGCCGTGCGCGGGCCGGGACCTGGCGCCCGGTCGGGCGCCCGTGGGCGTCGCAGGGGCCGACCAGCGCCTTGGGGTGGCGCCGGATCCGCTCGGCCTCGCCGGAGTGGGCCGGGGTCCAGATGCCGAGGGCGGGGCCGTCGGCGACCACCCAGATCTGCGAGTCGAGCCGGCTGCCGTCGTCGCCGAAGGTGGTGAGCAGGAGGTATCTGCTGTCGGCGAGCTGGTCGGTACGGTCGTGCACGATGTCCTCCCTCGTCCGTGGGGGCCTCGTTCGTTAGGGCCGCAGCTGGAGACGTGCCCGCAGTTCCAGGCTCAGTGCCCGTGGCCCTCGGTGATCTCGCGGTACTCCTCGGCGGTGGCCTTGGCGATCCGGGCGTGCTCGCCGTAGAACCCACGGGACAGCCTCGCGCGGGCGCGGGTGAGCACCCCCGCCGGGTGGGCGACTCCATTCTCGTCGATCGGGGCCGCCGCTTCGAGGGGGTTGGGCTGCTTGTGTGCGGTGAGCCGGTGCAGTTCGGCGGGCGCGAGCCCGGCGTGCACCTCGGTGAACTCGCCGTGCTGCAGCCGCTTGATGATGCCGGTCTCGCGCCCGTGCAGCACCTTCTCCCTGTCCCTGCGCTGGAGGCCGAGGCACCACCGCTTGGTGACGACGAAGGTCACGACCGGCGCGACGAAGAACCCGATCCGGACGAAGTACGTGATCGCGTTGAGCGACAGGTGCAGATGGGTGGCGATCAGGTCGTTCCCGCCGCCCGCGAGCATCACCAGGTAGACGCTGATCCAGGCGGCGCCGAGCGCGGTGCGGACGGGCGCGTTGCGTGGCCGGTCCAGCAGGTGGTGCTCGCGCCGGTCGTTCGTCACCCAGCTCTCGACGAACGGGTAGACGGCGATCGCGCCCAGGATGACCGGGAAGAGCGTGAACGGGATGAGCACCCCGAGGTTGAGGGTGTGCCCCCACAGCCCGATCTCCCAGCCGGGCATCACCCGGATGAGGCCCTCGGCGAAGCCCATGTACCAGTCCGGCTGTGCGTCGGTGGAGACCTGGTCGGGACGGTACGGGCCGTACGCCCAGATCGGGTTGACGGTGGCGACGGCCGACATCAGCGCGACGATGCCGAACACCAGGAAGAAGAACCCGCCCGCCTTCGCCATGTAGACGGGCATGAGCGGCATGCCGACGACGTTCTTCTCGGTCTTGCCGGGCCCGGCCCACTGGGTGTGCTTGTGGTAGAAGACCAGGATCAGGTGCGCCACCAGCAGCCCCAGCATGATGCCGGGGATCAGCAGCACGTGGATGGTGAAGAACCGCGGGATGATGTCGTGCCCCGGGAACTCCCCGCCGAACAGGAACATCTGGATGTACGTGCCCACCACCGGCACGGCCAGCACCACGCCCTCGATGAACCGGATGCCGGTGCCCGACAGCAGGTCGTCCGGGAGCGAGTAGCCGAAGAAGCCGTCGAGCATGCCGAGGAAGAGCAGCAGGAAGCCGAACAGCCAGTTGATCTCGCGCGGCTTGCGGAACGCGCCGGTGAAGAAGACGCGCATCATGTGCACGAACATGGCCGCGACGAAGACGATGGCGGCCCAGTGGTGGATCTGCCGGATCAGCAGGCCGCCGCGCACCTCGAAGTTGATGCCGACGGTCGAGGCGTAGGCCTCCGACATGGGCACGCCCTTGAGCGGGACGTACGAGCCGTCGTAGATGACCTCGCCCATGCTCGGCTTGAAGAACAAGGTTAGCCAGACGCCGGTCAGGATGATGATCAGAAACGTGTACAGGCAGATCTCGCCCAGCATGAAGGACCAGTGGTCCGGGAAGATCTTGCGCAGGTTGGCCCTGGCCAGGGTGTAGATCCCCAGCCGGCCGTCCGCCCAGTCGGCGGCCCGCTGTGCCCGTCCTGGGTTCTGATTCCGGGTCATGTCCACGCACCTCGGTCGGAAGGAAGCGGGGATTGTTCCCCGTTTCTTGCTGAGGCCACGATAATCGGGGAATGATCCCCACTTCTACCCGGGGGGTGCCTGCGACCTGTCTCACCAGCGCGGGTTCGGAGAAACGGCGAGCGGCCCGCCCGGTGCCGTGAGACACCGGACGGGCCGCGTACGCACCCGAGTCACCCCGTGAGGGTCAGTGCACCAGGACCGGCACCTCGTTGCTCTCCTGGGCGCCGGCGCCCGAGCCGGCCGTCGCGCCGCCGGGGCGGCCGGCGGTGACGAAGGTGAAGGCGACCGTCGAGGCCGCCACCAGGATCCCGAAGGACACCCAGATCGCGGTCGAGAAGCCGTGCACCATGCCCTGGAACTGCACCGCCTTCGCGGCGGCGGGGGAGGCCGCCGCGGCACCCGCGTGCGCGGCCAGCCAGCTGGTGGTGGCGCTGGCCGCGATGGTGTTCAGCAGGGCGGTGCCGATCGCGCCGCCGACCTGCTGCGAGGTGTTCACCATGGCCGACGCCACGCCCGCGTCGCGCGGCTGGACGCCGTGCGTGGCCAGGCTCATGGCCGGCATGAACGCGGTGCCCATGCCGAGGCCCATCAGGATCAGGCCGGGCAGGATCAGCGCCGGGTAGGAGGTGTTCAGGTCGATCTGGGTCAGGATCAGCATGCCGATCGAGGCGACCAGGAAGCCGGGCGCCATCAGGAAGCGCGCCGGGACCCGGGTCATCAGCCGGGCGCCGATCTGGGTCGAGCCGGTGATCATGCCCGCCACCATGGGCAGGAAGGCGATGCCGGTCAGCACAGGGCTGTAGCCGAGCACGATCTGCAGGTAGTAGGTCAGGAACAGGAAGAGACCGAACATGCCGATCACAGCCAGGCCCAGCGACAGGTACACCCCGCCGCGGTTGCGGTCCAGAACCACGCGCAGCGGCAGCAGCGGGGCCTTGACCTTCCGCTCGACCAGCACGAACGCGGTCAGCAGCACGGCCGCCGCGACGAACAGGCCGATCGTGCTGCCGGCCGACCAGCCGCTCGACTCGGCGCGGGTGAAGCCGTAGACCAGGGAGACCAGGCCGGTGGTCACCAGCAGCACACCGGGGACGTCCAGCCGGTTGCGGTTGCGGCCCTCGGCGGGCTCGCGGATCACCAGGACGGCGCCGGCGGCGGCCACGATGGCGAACGGGATGTTGACGAAGAAGGTCCAGCGCCAGTTCATGTACTCGGTCAGCAGGCCGCCGAGGATCAGGCCGATGGCGCCACCGCCACCGGCGATCGCGCCGTAGATGCCGAAGGCCTTGGCGCGCTCCTTCGCCTCGGTGAAGGTCACCGCGAGCAGGGAGAGCGCGGCCGGGGCGAGCAGGGCGCCGAACACGCCCTGGAGGGCGCGGGCGCCGAGCAGCATCGTGGTGTTGACGGCGGCGCCGCCGAGCGCGGAGGCGAGCGCGAAGCCGGTCAGGCCTACCACGAAGGTGCGCTTGCGGCCCCACAGGTCGGCGATCCGGCCGCCGAACAGCAGCAGGCCGCCGAAGGCCAGCGCGTAGGCGGTGATCACCCACTGGCGGTTGCCGTCGGAGATGCCGAGGTCCCGCTGGGCGGAGGGCAGGGCGATGTTCACGATGGTCGCGTCGAGCACGACCATCAGCTGGGCGAGGCCGATGAAGATCAGCGCCTTCCAGCGCCGGGGATCGGGCAGCGTCGCCGGGCGGGCGTCGGTTTCAGGCATGGGGGTACTCACTTCACGGTGCGTGTGTGTGGTGCGTGAACGGTCAACGGGCGTACGGGAGCGCCGTACGAAGGCGTGCGGGAGTCGGGCCTGGCGGGCCGGTGGTTCCGGTCGTCAGGGGCCCTGAACGGTCAGTGGTCGTGCCGGTGGTCGGTCAGTGGTGGGGCGGATCAGTGGTGGGCGTGGAAGTCCTCGAAGGTCGCGGCCCGGCCGGGCAGGACCGAGCGGGCGGGCGCCCGCAGGCCGTCCAGGAACAGCTGCAGGTGCCGGTGGACGAAGTCGTCGAGCAGCCGGCAGGAGGTGCCCGGCAGCGGCCGGGTCAGCTGGCTGATCGCGATGAACAGGTCACCGTGGTCGACGTCCGGCCGCAGCTCGCCCGCCGCGCGGGCGCGCTCCAGCAGACCGCCCACGGCGGCCGTCAGGCGCTCGCGGGTCTCGACCAGCTCGGGGTCGAACGGGTCGATCCGGTCGGTGAACAGCGGGCACAGCGCGCCGACCTTCTCCTCGACGGCCGCGTGCGCGAACTGCTGGAGTGCGTCGAACGGGCTGATGCCGCCGGGCGCGTCCGCAGCGGCCGTCGCCGTCTCGGCGAGGGCCAGGATGCGGTTCTTGACGAGCAGCGCCACTTCGCGGATCAACGCCGCGCGGTCCGGGAAGTTCCGGTACAGCGTGGCGTTGCCGACGCCCGCCCGCTTCGCGACCTCGTCGAGCGGCACGTCCGGGCCGAGCTCGACGAAGGCGTCGCGGGCCGCCAGGACGATCCGCTCCCGGTTGCGGGTCGCGTCGGCGCGCAGTTTGGGCGCACGGACGGTCTCCACGGGACGGGCCGGCTGGGTGGCGGCGGTGGTCATGGCGACTGCTCCTTCAGGATACCGGGGAAGTTCTCCCCGCTTCTGCCTACGAAAGAGCAAACGGGGATTCAGTCCCCGGAAATTTCGCCCTGGAGCGTGACCTGCGTCACACCTGCATCGGACGGCGCCAGGTTGCTCTCCAGGTGACTCGGCAGCCGGGTGGGCGGCCGGGTCGGCCCCGTCCAGCCCCGCGAGCGTGATCGTCTCCGAGGTGATCCAGAAACGCCTGACGCCCCACCCCTCCGCCAGGCCGTGACCCACCCGCAGCCGGGCGGCGGGCGCTATCGTCAGAAGCCGGACGGCCCGTAACCACTTGCCGGTGTGCTCGTTTCACCAGGGGGTGCCCAGGCGAAGGAGGAAAGCCCATGACCGCGATCTCCGACCGCCCGCAGATGCTGCCCGAGGAGTTCGAGGAATTCGCCCGTCATCTGACCCGGACCGCCCTAGGCATCCGGCTGGAGTTCATCAACGGGAAGCTAGGGATCAAGCCCGTGCCGGACGGCGACCACAGCATGATCATCGAGTGGCTGACGCGGATCTGTATCCAGGCGCGGCCCGAGTTGTGGTTGTACAACCACGGCCTGAAGATTCAGACTTACCGCGGTGGACGCGCTCACCCGGACGGCACGCTCGCTCCCAGCGGGACCGTTGCCGGCCAGGGGGAGTGGGCCAGCACCAATGGTGTTCTGATGGTCGTGGAGGTTACCTCCTGCGACTCGGACACCGAGCGCCGGGACCGCGTCGAGAAGCCCCGCGCGTACGCCGAAACCGGCATCCCCGTCTACCTGTTGATCGACCGGGACTCCGCCGAGGTCACCGTCTACAGCGAGCCCGACGGTGTTCGCTACGAGACCGTCCAGATCCTCCCTTTCGGCAAGACCGTCCGTCTTCCCGAGCCGGTCGGCATCTCCTTGGACACTGAGCCGCTCAAGAACTGGGTGCGCTGATCCCGGTCGTGCCTTCCGCCGGGGCGTACGCCCGTCGACCTAGGCTGTGGGCGTCCCGGGCGGCCGGTGGGTCGTGGGAGTCGGGAGGGGCCCGGCGGCCGGGTGGTGGCGAGGAGGTCCGCGATGGGCAGCGGTGAGACCGCACGGGTGCGCTGCGTGGCGGCCGTTCCGTGCTGGGTGAGCCTGACGGCCCGGGATCTGGAGGGGGCGAAGGCGTTCTACAGGCCGCTGCTCGGGTGGGAGTTCGAGCCGGGGCCGGACCGCTTCGGCCCGTACGTGCACGCGGTGACCGGCGGGGAGGCGGTGGCCGGGCTGGGGGTCGCGGGCGGGGGCTGGGAGATGCCCGTCGCGTGGACCAGCTACTTCGGGACGGAGAGCGCGGACGCCGCCGCCGACGCGGTGCGCGAGCGCGGGGCCACCCTGGCCGTCGGCCCGCTGGCCTTCGACGCCGGGCGGGTGGCGTTCGCCGCGGACCCGGCCGGGGCGGTGTTCGGCATCTGGGAAGGCCCGCTGGGCCGGGCCCGGCGGCTGGACCTGCCGGGTGCGCCGGTCTGGATCGAGCTGCGCACCCCGGACCCGTTCGCGGCGGCGCTGTTCTACGGCGAGGTGTTCCGCTGGGACGGCCGCGACCCGGAGCGGTTCGAGGTGCGCTGGGAGCACGACCGGGTGGTGCTGCGGGCGGAGGGCCACAGCGTCGCGGCCCTCGCGAAGGAGCAGGCGGGCGGTCCGACGGGGACGGCGCCGCACTGGGAGGTGTCGTTCTCCGTCGCCGACACCGACCGCGCGATTGCGCTGGCCGAGCAGCTGGGCGGTTCGGCACTGGGGCCGGCCTTCGACTCCCCGTACGGGCGGGTGGCCCGGCTGCAGGACCCGGAGGGCGGCCGGTTCGCGGTGGTCAGCCCGAAGAGCTGACCCCCGGCGAGCTGAACGAGCGACTCACGGCCCCGCCTCGGCGACGTCCGCGCGCTCGGCCCGCAGCCGGTCGCCGAGCGCCGCGCGGGCGGCGGCGGGGAGGGCCTTGCGGGCGGCCGGGAACAGGTTCTGCTCCTCGGCGTCGAGGTGCCGCCGGACGGTGTCGGCGAGCCCGCCGAGCAGGGTGGTGAAGGCGGGGTCGCCGGGGGTGAGGCCCTGCAGGTCGGAGAGGTACTGCCCGATCGCCAGGTGGTCGTGGATGCTGCTGAAGACCAGCGCCCCGCCGTCCGGGACGTCGTGCTGGATGACCGGGAAGAGGTGCTCCTCCTCGGCGGCGCAGTGGGTGAACAGCAGGTCGGTGAGTTGGGCCAGCAGGTCGCCGCGTTCGGCGGTGCCGTCGGGCGTGGCCTCGATCCGGGTGAGCAGGTCGGTGACCGCCCGATGGTCGGCGGTGAACTCGCCGAGGATGTCCGGCCTGCGGCTCATGGCGCGCCCGCCTCTCGCACGGAAAACGTCCCCCGCTCCTTCCAGTGTCCGGCATCGGGCAGCCGTATCGAGGAGGGCGGGGGAGAAGCCGCAGGTCAGAGGCGGTTGGGGCGCTCGGTGGCGGTGAGAGATCGGGGGCGGGGCCGGCATCGGGCAGCCGTATCGAGGAGGGCGGGGGAGAAGTCGCAGGTCAGAGGCGGGCGAACCGTCGGTCACGGCCGGTGGCGCCGCCCCGTGAGGGCGAGGAGGCGGGTCTGCGGGCTCGCCCCGTCGGGGACGGGAAGGGGCGCGTCGAAGAGGCCGCTGCCGGAGAGGTCCCCGTAGCCCGCGTACTCGCCGAGGGCGAAGTCGACGAGGTCGGCGGGGAGCCGGGTGCGCTGCCGGATGCCTTCGGCGAGGTCCCAGGTGTGGATCACCAGGTCGGCGGTGAGCTGGTCCAGGTAGTACTGGCCGGAGACGTCCGCGAAGGACAGGTGGACGGTGAGCTCGGTGGCGCGGGGGACGGCGAAGGCGTGCTTGGCGGCGTCGGCGGCGGCCGTCCAGGCGGCGACGGGGTCGGGGCCGAGGACGTCGCCGTCGAACCGGCTGCCGACCTCGGCGATGGTGGCGCCCATGAGCAGTTCGGGGACCCAGAGCTGTTCCCCGGTGAGGTGGTTGACGAGGTCGCGGACGGACCAGTCGGTGCACGGGGTGGGGGTGTCCCACTGGTCGGGGGCGATCAGCCGCACGCGTTCGCCGAAGGCGGCGAGCGCCTCGGGGTAGGGCGTGCCGGTCTTCGCCGCCCGCTGGTGTTGCCTGCGTTGAGCCATGTCTCCACCCTGCCCCGCCCCTGGCCCCGCCCGCGACTCGCGTACGGCCTCCGACTCGCGCCCGGTCCGCAGGTTGTTCAAATTCGAACTCCAAGGTACGGTCGAAGAGCAGCCGGTTCAAATTTGAACAACAGCGCGGGACGCCCGCGCCCGGCCGCACCACCACACCCCTGCGACCGCCCCCGATCGATGGAGACGCGCATGCCGAGCGGCAGCCCGAGCACGACCGCCCCCACCACCACCCCCGTTCGCCCGAGCCGGGTAACCCTCGGACCGGCGGGGACCTCCCCGCACGCCTACGACGTCGGACTCCTCCTCCTGCGCCTCGCCCTCGGCCTCACCATGGCCGCGCACGGCAGCCAGAAGCTGTTCGGCTGGTTCGGCGGCGGCGGGATCGACGGCACCGGTCAGTTCTTCACCATGAGCGGCTACCCGGCGGGCAACGCCATGGCTGTCGTCGCCGGCCTCACCGAGACGCTGGGCGGGCTGGCGCTCGCCGTCGGCCTGCTCACCCCGCTGGCCGGCGCCGCGATCGTCGGCACGATGGTCAACGCGATCGCCGTCACGTGGGGCGGCGGCTTCTTCGCCCCGAAGGGCAACGAGTACGAGCTGCTGCTCACGGCCGGTGCGGCCGCGCTCGCCGTGACCGGCCCCGGCCGCTATGCCGTGGACCGCTTCCTGCCGGTGCTTCGCGCGCACCGCCTGACGTACGGCGTGGCCGCCGTCGTGGTCGGCCTGGCGACCGCGGGCGTGATCCTCCTGTTGCGCAAGTAGCGCCACAACGGGCTAGCGACGGGGCTGTGGTGACGGATCGTCACCACAGCCCCGTCGCCGTTTCCGGGCCGAACGAGCTGCCGTCCGAGGGCTTCCCACCGTCATGTGAGATGTGCCATGGTACATGTCACACTCCCCACCGTGTCCCCGACGGAACCGCCCGCGCGGCGCCGTCGCCAACGGTCCTCGCCCCCACAGGCCGCACCCCCAATGCGGCCGACGACGGCCCGGAGGCCCCCACGTGAGTACCGCACGACTGCTGCGACTCCCGCAGCTGGCACGACTGTTAACGATCGCCCTGACGCTGGCGCTCGCGATCGGCCTGCTCGCCCCGCGCGGCCACGCCGCACCGCTCGCCGACGCCACCCGCGGCACCCGAGCCGAAGCCACCCACTCCGGCGCGGCCCCCCAGCCGGGCCTCGGCACCACCGCGAACGGCGACGGCGAGCAGCGTCCCGTCCCCGCGAGCGACCGCGCCCCGCTCCCGGTGAAGGTCGACCCCGAGGCCGCGCAGCCGGCCGACGCGCCGTCCGGCCGGAGCCTCGCCGCGGACGTCCAGGCCTGCAACGTCGGCGACTTCACCGGCCGCACCGGCGACGCCCTGGTCCAGCAGATCAAGTCCGCCGACCTCCAGTGCGTCAACACGCTGTTCCAACTCGCCGGCACCGACGCGTCGAACGCCTTCCGCGAGTCCCAAATGACCACCGTGGCCTACGCGTTGCGCGACACGGCGGGCAACTACCCGGGTGACGACAGCACTTCCGTCGCCCAACTGGTGCTCTACCTGCGGGCCGGCTACTTCGTGCAGTGGTACAACCCGGTCGTGGTCGGCCCGTACGGCACCGCGCTGCAGACCGCGATCCGCGCCGCGCTGGACGCGTTCTTCGCCAACTCCCACTCCCGCGACGTCACTTCCGGCAACGGGAGCATCCTCGGCGAGGCCGTCACCCTGATCGACAGCGCGCAGGAGAACACCCGCTACCTGTACGTCGTGAAGCGGCTGCTGACCGACTACGACAGCGCCACCTGGAACCCGGCCGGTCTGGGGTGGGCGGTCAACCCGGTGTTCACCGTCCTCTTCCGCGGCCACCAGCTGGCCGACTTCCCCGCCGCCGTCCAGGCCGACCCGAGCGTGCTGGACGCGCTGAACGGCTTCGCCTCCCGCACGGGCGGCCTGTTCGGCGGCAGCTACCAGACGCTGCCCTACAACGCGGACCGCGAGCTCGGCCGCTTCCTGAAGTACCCCGCGCTCCAGGCCAAGGTCCGCCCGTTCGAGCAGGCGCTGGCCGCGCAGTCCTCGCCCGGCGGCACCGGCGCCTACCAGTGGGCGGCCGTCGCCGAGATGACCGACGCCTTCGACACCGGCAACTGCGCGTACTACGGCACCTGCGACGCCGCGAACCGCCTCAAGGCGGCCAACCTGACGGTCACGACCACCTGCAGCCCGAGCATCCGGATCCTCGCGCAGGCACTGGACAGCACCCAACTGGCCGCCACCTGCGCCAGCCTGAACGGCCAGGACGCCTACTTCCACTCCGTCGTGCGCGACAGCGGCCCGGTGAAGGACGACTACAACTCCACGATCGAGGTCGTCGTCTTCCACTCCTCCTTCGACTACGGCGCGCTGGCCGGGATCATCTACGGCATCAGCACCAACAACGGCGGCATGTACCTCGAGGGCAACCCGGCCGACCCGAAGAACCAGCCGCGCTTCGTGGCGTACGAGGCCGAGTGGGCCCGCCCGGCGTTCCAGATCTGGAACCTCAACCACGAGTACACCCACTACCTCGACGGCCGGTTCGACATGTACGGCGACTTCGCCGCCGGCCAGACCACGCCGACCGTGTGGTGGCTGGAGGGCTTCGCCGAGTTCGTGTCCTACTCGTACCGCAAGGTGACCAACGACGCGGCCATCGCCGCCGCGGCCCGGCACACGTACAAGCTGAGCGACCTGTTCGACACCACGTACGACAACGCCGATCAGGAGCGGATCTACCGGTGGGGCTACCTCGCCGTCCGCTACATGCTGGAGCAGCACCGCGCCGACATGGACGCCCTGCTGGCCAAGTACCGGGTCGGTGACTGGGCCGGTGGCCGCACCCTGCTGAAGACCACCATCGGCACCCGGTACGACGCCGACTTCGACTCCTGGCTGACGGCGTGCGGGAACGGCGCCTGCGCCAACACGCCCACCGTCCCGTCGCTGCCGGAGTGCACCGGCGCCGACACCCGGCAGCTGAACAAGAACTGCGCCCGCAGCAACGTCGCCGCCACCACCGGAAACTACGCGCACTTCTACGTGCTCGTCCCGCCCGGCACCCAGCAGCTGAAGATCACCTCCAGTGGCGGCACCGGCAACGGCGACCTGTACTACAACCCGAGCAGCTGGGCCTACACCGGCGCGTACACCGCGCGCTCGGCGGGCCCGGACAACAACGAGACCCTCACCGTCACCAACCCGCCCGCCGGCTACGTGTACTTCAGCCTCTACGCCCAGCAGGGCTTCAGCGGGGTGAGCGTCACGAGCGAGTTCTGACCGGAACGACCGAGTTCTGACCGGAACGGCCGATCCGACCGGAACGACCGAGTTCTCACCGGGCCGGCCGAGGCCGGACGAGGCCCCGCCCCGGCGGGGCCTCACTCGCCGATCCGCACCAGCGCCAGCGTGATGTTGTCCGGCCCGCCGGCCTCGATCGCGGCCTTCCACAGGTCGAACGCGGCCCGGCCGTCCGCCCGCTCCGACCCCTCGTACGGCTGGGCCAGCAGCCCGGCCAGCTCGTCCTCCGGCACCGGATCGGTCAGGCCGTCGCTGCACACCAGGTAGCGGTCGCCGACGGCCAGGGGCGCCGCGCGCACGTGCGGCTCGACGAAGGTCAGGCCGAGCGAGCCGCCGAGCGTCTGGGTGACCACCGAGGTGGTGCGCCGGCCGGGCGGCAGCGGCGGGCTGTCGTCGACGCTCACCCGGCGCAGCCCGTCCGCGGTGACCAGGTAGACCCGGCTGTCGCCGACGTTGAAGGCGACCGCCTGCTCGGGCAGCAGCACCAGGCCGGCCACCGTGGTGCCCATGGCGGCCAGCTCCGGGTCCTCGGCGGCGGCCGCGAAGACCGCGCGGTTGCAGTCCTGGAGCTCGGCCCGGACGGTCTCCTCGTCGTCCAGCCCGGGGCCGTCCGCCGCGAGCCGCCGGGCCACCAGGGCGCTGGCCACCTCGCCGCCGGGGTGGCCGCCCAGGCCGTCGGCCACCGCGACCACGCAGGGTGGACCGAGCGGGAAGAGCAGGGTCTGCGGGTTGGTGGTCACAGTCGCGCAGAGGGTCCACGGCCCGACCGTGAGGCTGTCCTCGTTGTGCTCGCGCACCAGGCCCTCGTGGCTCAGCGCGCTCACCGCGATGTACGGCGCCATCGGCTCGCCGCCCTTCGGGAGGCTCTCCTCCTCCTATTGTCGGGGGGAACAGGGTCGCCAGTCGCGCCCGGGCGGTGTCCCTCGGACGGCCGCAGCGGGCGGGCCGTCGGAGTAGGCCGTTCAGGTGCGTGTTGCCCATGCCGATTTGTCTGCTGTGCGGTGTAATCGTACGCATGATCAAATTTCCGCCGGTCCGTCCCGTACTGGCCCGTCCCGTACTGGCCCGTCCCGTCCTGGTCCGTCACACCTCGGCCACGCCCTCCTGCGCCTCCTGACCACCCCCGGAGGGATCCGACCATGCAGGCCGAACCGCAAGCCGTCCTGTCCCCGCTGACCAGCGCGGCCGTCTTCCTCGTCCTCACCGTCGACCCCGGCGGCGAGGACGCTGTCCGGGAACTGCTGCCCGACCTCGCCGGGCTGCGCCGGTCGGTCGGCTTCCGCGCCCCCGCGGGCGGCCTCACCTGCGTCACCGGCATCGGCTCGGACCTCTGGGACCGGCTCTTCGACGGCCCCCGTCCGTCCGGCCTGCACCCGTTCCGCGAGGTGGCGGGCGCCCGGCACCGGGCCCCGGCCACCCCCGGCGACCTGCTGCTGCACCTGCGCGCCGCCCGGACGGACCTCTGCTTCGAACTCGCCGCCCGGCTCACCGACCGCCTCGCCGGGTCGGCGACCGTCGTCGACTCCGTCCAGGGCTTCCAGTACTTCGACGACCGGGACCTGCTCGGCTTCGTCGACGGCACCGAGAACCCCGAGGGCCGGGCCGCCGAGGCCGCCGCCCTGATCGGCGACGAGGACCCGGACTTCGCCGGCGGCAGCTACGTCGTCGTCCAGAAGTACCTGCACGACCTCGACAAGTGGGACGCGATCGGCGTCGACGCACAGGAGCGGGCGGTCGGGCGCACCAAGCTCGGCGACATCGAGCTCGACGACGCCGACAAACCCGCCGACGCGCACATCGCCCTCACCGTCGTCACCGGCCCGGACGGCGAGGAGCGGCAGATCGTCCGCTTCAACATGCCGTTCGGGTCCTTCGAACGGGGCGGCGAGTTCGGCACCTACTTCATCGGCTATTCGCGCACTCCGGAGGTGACCGAGGAGATGCTGCGCAACATGTTCGTCGGCCGCCCGCCCGGTACCACCGACCGTCTGCTCGACTTCTCCACCGCCGTCACCGGCTCGCTCCACTTCGTCCCGACCGCCGACTTCCTCGCCTCCCCGCCGGCCCGGCCTCGTGTCGAGCCGGACGGCTCGCTCGGCATCGGCAGCCTGAAACGGACCCCCTGAAACGGACCTCCTGAAACGGACATCCTGTAGCGGACCCCCGACGCGGACCCCCTGAAGCGGCCCCCTTAAAAGACGCCCCGAAAAGGACCCTCGCCCCATGAACAATCTGCACCGGGACCTCGCCCCCGTCTCCGCCGCGGCCTGGGAGGAGATCGAGGAGGAGGCCCGTCAGACCTTCGAGCTCCACCTCGCCGGCCGCCGGGTCGTCGACCTGAACGGCCCCGAGGGTGCCACCCTCGCCGCCATCGGCACCGGCCACCTCACCGGCATCGACCCGCCCGCCGACGGCGTCCAGGCCCACGCCCGCGAGGCCCGTCCGATGGTCGAGCTCCGTGTCCCCTTCACCGTGCGGCGCTCCGCCGTCGACGACGTCGAACGCGGCTCGCGCGACTCCGACTGGCAGCCCGTCAAGGACGCCGCCCGCACGCTCGCGCTCGCCGAGGACCGCGCCGTCTTCGAGGGCTACCGGGCCGGCGCCATCGAGGGCATCCGAACCGCCTCGACCAACGCGCCCGTCCAACTGCCCGACGACGTCCGCGAATACCCCAATGCCGTCAGCCGCGCCCTCACCGCCCTCCGCCTCGCCGGCGTCGGCGGCCCGTACTCCCTCCTCCTCGGCGCGGACACCTTCACCGCCGTCAACGAAACCAGCGACCACGGCTACCCCGTCCACAACCACCTGGCACGCCTCCTCGACGGCGACATCATCTGGGCGCCCGCCATCGAAGGCGCCCTCCTCCTCTCCGCCCGCGGCGGCGACTTCGAACTCTTCCTCGGCCAGGACGCCTCCGTCGGCTACCTCTCCCACGACGCCACCGCTGTCCAGCTCTATCTCCAGGAATCGCTGACCTTCCGCGTCTACACCGGAGAGGCCGCCGTCGTCCTCCAGGCCTGACCCGCCCGGCCCTGGCCCCCGCCCAGCCCGGGAGCCCCCCAAGCCCCAAAGGGTACTGAGTTCCTTTACCAGGGGTACTGAGTGCCGTATTCTCTCCGTGGAGCCTCTGACGCCAGTCGAAGAGAGCCGACACGGCATGCCGGTCCAGGTGGCGCTTGCGGCGCGCATGGCGCGGCCGGGCCGGGATTGGCACTCAGTACCCTTGGCATGACCTGAGGCCAGGATCCAGTGCACCCGTGACAGGAGAACCGCTCATGAGCTTGAGGATCGTCGTCTGTGTGAAGTACGTGCCGGATGCGACGGGTGACCGTCGGTTCGCGGACGACCACACCACCGACCGGGAGGGCGTGGACGGCCTTCTGTCGGAGCTGGACGAGTACGGCGTGGAGCAGGCGCTGCGGATCGCGGAGGCGAACGAGGGCGCCGAGGTGACGGTGCTGACGGTCGGGCCGG
>NZ_JAHTKP010000076.1 GCF_019192735.1 Kitasatospora aureofaciens | reverse complement strand
CCCCGCCTCACCCAGAGCCCGCACCCACGGCCGACTCACCTCGCCGACGGTAGAGACCGCCCCACACCGGCGCATCCCGAACCCCTGCGAATCACCCCAACGAGGCACCCTCACAAGATCTGCACCCAACGGCTTCTGAGCTTGGCGTTTAACGTGGGCGGGTTTGGTGCTCCTTGAGTGACTCGGCGCGCTTGACTGTCTTGCCGACGTCATGGCGCCTGGCCTGCTGCTTGTTCTTCGATCCTGTAGGCCGTCCCGGCCCTGGTCGGGACGGTTTCGGTGCGGCTGCCGGGCGGGCCCTGGTCACGCGGATGTTGCGAAACCCCCGTCGCACCCGGGCGGGGGTGAGACGGCGGGGTTCGGTGGGCCGTTCCCAGGGGCGGCGGAGGTCTTCGGCGAGGGGCCGGGCGAGGCGGAGCTGGGTGTGGGCGGCGATGATGAGCCAGGTCCACAGGTCGGCGCTGTCGGCGTGGCGGATCTTCGGGCAGGTCCAGCCGAGGGTCTGCTTCATCAGCCTGAAGGTGTGCTCCAAGTCGAATCTGCGCAGGAACGACTGCCACCAGCGCTCCACGTCCGCCGGTGTGGCGGCGGTGGCCGAGCACCACAGCCAGACCGGTTTCGGGGCGCGGTCGCCGGGCAGGTGCTCGACCTCCAAGCGGATCAACGTGCCGTGCAGGACGGGCAGTTCTTCTTCGGGGTGTTCCAACCAGGGGCCGCGGTGGGTCAGTCTGGGGTGCATGCGGTCCCAGGCTCTGGCCTCGGCCCTGCCGTAGCGGGTGGTGTCCGTGACCGTGGTGATCTCGGGTTCGTGCCAGCTGTCGGGCTTGGCGAAGGTCAGGACGCCGCCGTGCTTGCGCGGTCGGCCGCCCTTCGGTCCGCTGCGGGCGGGACCGGCGTCGCGGAGCATGACACGGTCCGAGCGCAGGCGCCCGACCAGGACGACGGGCAGGTCTGCCAGGGCGTGGGTGAGGTAGGCGACGTCGTAGCCGGAGTCCATGACGATCCAGATCTCCGGATCACCGACCTGCCACTGCCGGTCCTGCACCAACCGCTCGACGACGTCTCGCAGCTGGGCGGCGGTGACGGCGGTCGCGTCGTCGGCCGGTCCGAGGCGCACGGCGTCCAGGAAGGCGACCCAGGATGTCCGGCCGCTCTCCAGGGCGGCGACGAAGGAGTACGGCCAGCCCGGCACGAACTGGTCCGTCTTGCGGTCGCCGCGCCCGTAGACGTGGCAGAACAGCCGCTCGTCGCTGGTCGGGGCATCCGGGCGGAGCCAGTTGCTGACATCCACGGCCAGCACGATCCGCCCGTCGGCCGCTCTCGGCAGCGGTAGGCCGGCCAGCGCGCGGCGTACCCGCGCGGGCTCCAGCCAGCCGCGGTCCAGCGCGGCGTACAGGGCCCCGTGGCCGCGCCGGTGCTCGACCGCCAAGGACAGCTCGACCAGCGTCTTCACCGGCCCGTCCGTGCACAAGATCGCGTCGGTGAGCTCGAAGAGGACGTCAGCGCGGCTGTACAGACACTCGTAGAACTCGACCCGAAAGTGGGACAAGACACCCAATGCTTCGCCTGCGGGCGTGTCGGCGGGGAGACTCATACGCAGCGGCCGTTCTCTCGTGCTTCGTTACTCGACATCTCGAAGCGTGGAGAACGGCCGCCTCACGTGCCGCCGGTTCCCGGGAATCTCAGCAGGTCGAGTGACCCGCGAGGTTAAACGCCAAGC
This sequence comes from Kitasatospora aureofaciens, assembly GCF_019192735.1. GTDB lineage: Bacteria > Actinomycetota > Actinomycetes > Streptomycetales > Streptomycetaceae > Kitasatospora > Kitasatospora aureofaciens_A. The sequence continues at coordinate 32,165 of NZ_JAHTKP010000076.1, read as the reverse complement.
TGAGACCGCACACCCGGTCGGGGTGTGGCTCGCCGGGCTGCGGGCGGCGGCCGAGGTACCTGAGGGCGAGCCTGGCGCCCTGGCCCCGGAGCGGCGGGCCGCGCTGGAGGAGATCGACCCGTGGTGGTGCCCAGCCTGGCCGATCACCTGGCAGCGCACCTACGCCGTCGCGCGGCAGTGGTGGCTGGAGTCCGACGGCCGCGTCGACTGGCCCGCCCTGTCGGCGGAGACCACGTTCGAGGGTGAACAGCTCGGCCGGTGGGTCCGGGCGCAGCGAGCCGGCTGGGCCGCGCTCGACCAGGAGCAGCAGGACCTGCTCGCGGCGCTTGGCGTCGCCGAGGATCAGGAGCTCGTGGCCGCGAAGCAGGCCGCCGAGGCGAAGCCGAAGGTGTCGCGGGCGGACCGCTTCCAGCTGCACCTGGCCGCCCTCGCGGAGTTCGTGGAGCGGGAGGGCCACGCGAGGGTGCCCCGCGCGCATAAGACTGCCGAGGGGCTGTCGCTGGGTGCCTGGCTGAACAACACGAAGGCCCGCCGGGCGAAGCTCAGCCCCGAGCAGCTCGGACAGCTCGCGGCCCTGGGAGTGGCCTGGTAGACGCGGCCCGATCACGTCGCGGCGTTGCGCACCGGGCTGCTTCGACGGGTCGGTGCACGGCCGCCGTCAGGCAGGGAGAACCTGATCGCCGGATCCAAGACCGACCGCGCCTGCGAGGCCACCTGCCAGGCCCACCGGACCACCGACGTCGCCCCGGAGATTGCAGGGGCGGGGCGAAGACAGCCTGCTCCTGCGGGCGTCAAGTGACATCCGAAGCGGATGCCCGGGGAACTTCGCGGTCCGGATACGCGTGGAGGCGTACGGCGAGGGCCGCGATGTCGTCGTGCAGTCCTCCGCTGCTGTAGCGGAGGAGGTCCCGGTGGAGCCTGTCCAGTAGTTCGCGGGGCGGCGCTGCGGTCTGCTGCCGTAGCCAGTCAGATAGCGGGAAGAACTCGCCGGTGTGATTGCGGGTCTCGGTGACGCCGTCGGTGTAGAGAAGCAGGTGGTCGCCGGGGTCGAAGGCGGCGGTGTCGATCCTGTAGTGATTGCCGATGAGCGACGCGAGATTGAGAGGCGGCGAGGGGGCGGTCGGACTCAGGACGCGAAGCTCCCCGCGGTGCAGGAGCAGCGGCGGGGGATGCCCGCAGTTGAGGAGTCTGAGGCAGCCACCCTCGTGCGGGATTTCGACGAGGAGGGCGGTGGCGAAACGCTCCGGCAGATCCTGGGTGGGGTACGCGGCGCTGTGGCGGGTGATGCCGACCTCCAGACGGCGCGCGATGCCGCACAGGTCGGGCAGGTCGTAAGCGGCCTCTCTGAAGGAGCTGACCACCGCCGAGGCCGCCGACACCGCGGACAGCCCCTTGCCCCGCACATCGCCGATGAGCAGCCGAACCCCGTATGGTGTTTCGAGGGCCTCGTAGAAGTCACCGCCGATGCGGGCTTGCGCTGCGGCCGCCAGATACAGCGACTCGATCTCGACGCATCCGAGGCGGCGTGGCAGGGGGCGCAACAGCACACCCTGCGCAGCGTCTGCGACGAGCCGGACCTGCAGAAGGGCTTGCTCCCGCTTGAGTCGAACGTAGCTTGCGTACGCGCCAACCACGGTGCCCCCGGCGATGGCCGCAGCCGTCCACCACGTCCCCAGATCCGGGTAGACAAGGCCGAGGCCGACCATGATCAGAAGGCAGAGCATCCCCAGCAGGACGGTGGGAAGCACCGGCCACATGGAGGCGGCGACGGCAGGTACGACGGGCAGGAAGCGGCTGAAAGCAACCTCCCTCGGCGTAGCGAATGCCAGGCCGGCGATGACCGCGGTGAGTACCACCGGCGACAACAAGGCTTCCCACCGGCCAGCGGGAGAACGACGGCGCCGCAACCGCGCAATCACGATCACGATGTAAATCTATCGGTACAAAACTGCCATAGATCCCCATTGGGCCCGTATGTCGGCAGCAAGCCGCCGGCAAATGGCCGCAGACCCGAGAGCACCTCGTGATCTCCACCGCTTCTCGCCCGCGCGACGGCCGGTCATGACCCGTTGGTGCCACCTTGGCTGATGTCACGTCTGCCTCCATCTCGTGGCCGGCTGCCCGCGTCAGACGCCGGGCACGCCGACCATGCGGGCGAGGGCCGCGCCGCTGGTTCTGGTGGTGGCAGTCAGTAGGCGCAGCCGGCGCAGGAGTGCGCCGAGCCGGTGGATGCGCCGCCAGCGCAAGGCCGTGAACTTCACCCCGAGTAGCAGTGATGCGCACCGTGGGAGGGAATCATGTGCGGCCAGGACCTCGGGGAAGGGGGAAGTACGCACGAACATGATCAGCAGCGTGGGGACGGTCGCGTAGTGTCGGGCCGACGACCGGCTCGAGGAGAGGACCAGCTGCCATGACCGCGCCCGCGGTGTGCCTGGGGTTCGACTGCCTGTACTGCGAGCCGGTCCTTGGCCCCGGCCATGTCGACCGGACGAGTCCCTTCGGCGCGTGGAAGGTGCTCCAGGACGCCAAGCGCGAGGAGGGCGGCCTGTGGCTGGGTGTGCTGGAGATCCGAGCCGAGGACGTGCCGCTGTCCGACCTGCGAATCCGCCTCAGCCCGGGCGTGCAGCCGGGCCCGGACGAGATGGGCTTCGTCTTCCAGTGTGTGGCCTGCGACCGGCTCGGCGTCGTCTTCCAGGCCGCGGCCGGAGGCAGTCACGTCACCCCTGTCGTGGCCTGGCCGAACGCGCCTGAGCCCGAAACCGTGCGGGTGAGGACCGGCCAGATGCGGGCGCTCTTCCGCCGGATGATGGAGCTGGAGACGCGGGTGTGTGAACTCGAAGACCGCGCCGATCTCCTGGAGGCGTGATGGCGTTGTCACGTTGTTGGGTGCGAGAGTGCCTGAGGGTGTGTCGGGGTGTGGTGGGGCCGGGTTGCAGCTGTGTGTTCAGGCCGCGGTGGGCGGGCCGGCGGCTCCGGTGACCTGCTCCCAGATCGCGAAGCGGACGGTCATCTCGGCTCGGTAGCCGGTGGCGGCCATCAGGTGGCGGCGGGGTCGGAAGTGGGGTGAGATGCCGCTGAACGCGGACAGGAAGCGTTGGCCCGCGCCGGCGGAGCGGAAGCCCTTCATGGCGCGTTCGCGTTGCCCGGTGGGCTGGTGGCTGCCCTCGGCCCGGCGGCCCGCACTGACACGCACCCATAGGGCCGTTACTGCATCGTTATCAAGCACCATTGTGGATCATTCGGACAATCCGGCCGGGCCGTGACCCAGCTCACGAGGGCTTGTGCTAATGGCTCCGTGCCGTTTACGGTCCTTCTCGTTCGTCTCCGTACGAAACGAACCCCGCTCTCCGGAACGCCGAATCCTGCCGCCGGATCGGGCGGGCACGTGCACCCATGAAGCACCACGGCAGGGGCGGGGGACCCACAGGTAAGTTGCCTCACCCGGGCTGGTCCCGGCGGGGCTAGGGGTGAAGCCGCGTCTCTGCGCGGCCGGGCTACTCCAGCCCGAACCCGACAGCTCACCTCGCAGGCGTGGGAGAGGAATCGCACTTCATGCTGCCCGTCAACGCTCGCCCCAGCCTGTTCGCTGTCGGTTCCATCAAGCGCATCGTCGCGGCCGCCGTGGTCGTCGGCGTCGGCGCCGGCATCCCGGTGGTCGCCGCCACCGCCGCGAACGCCGCCCCCGTCAAGTCCGCCCCGGTGCACTCGGTCCAGGCCGCCGCCCCGGCCGCCGCCCCGCAGGCGCCCGCTGGCTACACCGTCCTGAGCGGTGACTCCCTCACCAAGATCGCCACCACGCACAACGTGCAGGGTGGCTGGCAGAAGCTCTACGACCTCAACAAGTCCGTGCTGACCAACGGCCCGGACAAGATCTACCCGGGCCAGCACCTGACCCTGGGCGCGGCCGCCCCGGCGCAGGCCCCGGCTGCGCTGGCGCCCGCCGCGGCTCCGGCCAAGCCGGCCGCCGCCAGCCCGCTGGCCGCCACCCCGGTCGCCAGCACCCCGGCCGCGCTGCAGGCGCTCGCCGCCTCGATCGTCCCGGCGAACCAGCTGGCCTCGTTCGACCAGATCATCAGCCACGAGAGCGGCTGGAACATCCACGCCACCAACCCGAGCTCGGGTGCCTACGGCCTGCCGCAGGCGCTGCCCGGCAACAAGATGGCCTCGGCCGGTTCCGACTGGCAGAACAACCCCGCCACCCAGCTCAAGTGGGCCCTGCAGTACATGAACACCGTCTACGGCAGCCCGAACGCCGCCTGGGCGTTCTGGCAGGTGCACCAGGCGTACTGATCGGACCTCTCCCGATCAGTACGGCCTGATCGGACCTGATCGGCCTGTTCGAACCGAAGGGTCCGAGCGAGTACCGCCCGCCGGCCGGATGTCCGGCGGCTGACGGGCTGTCAATCAGCCACCTGACTGGCCCGGTTCACGTTGCGGTGCGTGAGCCGGGGCCGTCGGCGTACCCGGGGTCCGGACGGGACCGCGGCGCGGTCAGTCCGCCGCGACGCGAGACGGGTTTTGAGCAGCATCTTCGGCGGCATCGACCTGACGGAACTCGGGTTCGTACGGCCCGACACCAGACGGCGCCCGGGCGCACCGCACCAGGAACAGGAGGAGGACGTGAACCGCCGCAGCCTCCTCCTACTCGGCGCCGGAGCGCTCGCCACCACCGCCCTGACACCCGGCGGCCGCATCACAGCGGCCCACGTCGCCAGCCTCCACCAGGCCGAGCAGACGCTCTACAACGCCGACCTGCGCCACGGATCGGCCCAGCTGCGCAGCCAGGCCGCCCACGCCTTGAACGCCGCGCGCACCTGGCTGCAGACCGGCAGCTACTCCGAGGAGACCGGTCGTCAGGAGTCTATCACGAATTAGGTGTTTTTAACCGGCTTGGTCTAGTAGTTGATGGTTGGTCTGGTCGGCCTGCACCCGTGCGGCGGCAAGGCGGCCGTCGAAGAGCTGGTCGAACTCGTTCAGGGCGGCTTTCCACTTGTTGTTCCAGCGCTGCCGGCCGCGCCCGGAGGGGTCCAGGGCGAGGGTGGCCAGGTACAGGCGCTTGAGAGCGGCCTGCTCGTTGGGGAAGTGCCCGCAGGCGGTGGCCGCGCGCCGGTAGCGGGCGTTGAGGGACTCGATGGCGTTGGTGGTGTAGACGACCTCGCGGATGTGGTCGGGGAAGGCGAGGAAAGGCACGAACTCGCTCCAGGCCCGTTCCCATACGGCCGGGATGGAGCCGTACTTGGGCCACTTCGCGGCGAAGGCCGCCAGGCGCTCGCGAGCGTCGGCCTCGTTCACGGCGGTATGGACGGGCTTGAGGTCGGCGGTCACCTCCGCCCAGTCCCGGCGGGAGGCGTATCGCAGGCTCGACCTGATCAAGTGGACGATGCACTGCTGGACCACGGCCTGGGGCCACATCGTGTTCACCGCGTCGGGCAGCCCGGTCAGGCCGTCGCACACCAGCATCAGCGCGTCCTTCACGCCGCGGTTCCTCACCTCGGTCAGGACGGACTGCCAGTACTTGGCGCCCTCGCCGCCGTCGCCGGCCCACAGGCCCAGGATCTCGCGGTAGCCGTCGGCGGTCACCGCGATCGCCACGTAGACCGGCCTGTTGGCGACCTGCCCGTCGCGGACCTTGACGTGGATCGCGTCGATGAACACCACGGGATAGACCGGTCCAGCACCAGCAGGTCGCCGACCGGCATGTCAATGGCCTTCTGGAACTCCTCGTTGTAGTCGTCGCCGTCCAGGACGGCCTCGGCGATGCTGAGGAGGTCCCCGGAGCTCGCTGTCCGCGGCCATCAGTCGGCTGTGCCCGGTGTAGTCCCGGGGCCAGTAGAGCGTCAGCTCCCCGATCTGGGGACCGTCCTCGTCCCCGTCGTCCAACTCCGCGACGGAGACCGTCCATCGCTCCGCCGTGTCGCTGTAGGGATCGGCCGTGACGATCGGCGACCGCCGGCTGCATCCCCGGAACCTGGACGCCTACGCCACCATCGCCTACCACCTGGTCGGCCTGGACCAGGAGGACGAGGACGGCCTCGACGGCGACCAGGACGAGGTGCCCGGCGAGCTGGACGCCGCGCTGGAGTAAGCCCGCGCCGGGGTGTGCGTTCTCCAGCAGTCCCTGCCCTGGCCGTTCCGTGACGTCCTGCTCTACAGCGAACTGGACAACCGGCCCGCCCACCGTATCCTCTACTGCTACGCCGATCTGCTGCGCCGCCGCGCCCCCGAGGCGGCCGCGGCGTGGTTCACCGCGCTGGTCTACCTCAACCCGAACGACAACGTCGGCGCCCGCTTCCTCGCCCCGGACGGGCCCGGGGACCGCCTCTTGTGAGCAGCACGGAAGGCCGCCGCCCTGCGAGGGGTGGCGGCCTTCATGCGTACGGTCAGCTCAGGTTGAATTGCCAGTACGCAGTCTCGCGGTATCCGGCGGACATCGGGGTGACCTCCACCGTGACGAAGCTCCCCTCCTTGTCGGGCTTGACCCGCACCGGCACGGTGCGCTTCTGGTCCTCGCCGAGAAGCGGCATGAGGACGGATGCGGAGCCGTCCCGGTCCAACAAGGTCAGGCCGTAGCCGGGGATGTCGGGGTCGAGGGTTTTCCCCGCTCGGACCACGATGGGGGCGGAGCCGCTCGTGTCGAAGCTGGTGTCCGGGGACTTCCCGCCCGGGCGCAGCTCTTTGTCGGTGCCGTTGTCGTAGGTGATGGTGAAGCTGTAGGTGTTGTCGGGTTCCCGGTGCGGTGGGCTCACGGTGATCGTCAGGCCGTCGTCGTAGTGGGCGGTCGCGCCAGGGCGGAGGGGTTCGGCCACGCTTCCGGAAAGGTCTTCGAGGTGCCCGTACCCGGTCAGGCTTTTCTCGAACTTGCCCAGTGCCACGGCTCCCAGGACGGCTAGGGCGGTGAGGACGAGCATCGCGATCCCGCAGCCGGTGGCCCACCGCGGGTTTCCCGAGGTCGGGGGGCTGGTGGGGGTTGAGTCCGTGTCCATGCAGGTCACGATAGGAAGCAGCCGGCACGGACTCATGAGCGAACGTACTCAACAACCGGCTGAGTAGTGCCGAGGCGCACCTTGCGCTCGGCCAGCAGCGGCGGGCGCAGCGGGCGGTGTTTCGGCCTTCGGGTGTTCCCGGGGTTGCATGGCCGGCGTCAGCCTTGATGAGCAGCGCGGTCCCTGGCCGGTGCCGGCTCCGGACTGCTCGTCACCGTTTTGACCTTCGTGGCGCAGCACCTTGAGGTGCACTGGCACTGACACCGTGGGACCGGTCCGCCGACCCGCTCGGGGGCTCGGGGGGCGGACCGGTCCTTGTCTGTGTCGCTGTCGGTGGAACGCCCCACCGAAGCACTGCGCCGGGGGTCGGGATGCGCCCGGATCCGATCGCCGCCTCCATGGCCCGCCTCGGCTCCGCCTGGGGCGCGGCCGTCGCCCCGGCCACCATCGCCGGCCGAGGAAGACGGTCAGTTGCGCTGCACGTCGGTCGGGAAGCCTGGAGACGGACGGTGGCCATCTGCACCGCGTACGACCCACCGGGGACACTCACGGCCGTTCCGCCGTCCTGCGGAGCGAGCCGCATGCCGGCGTCGACGGACACCGCCACCAGGCCCCACGCGGAACGTGGCGATCAGGAAGCCGTCCAGGTACACGCTGCCACCGGTGATGGCGGTGGCCAAGGCCACCGTGGCAGCCTCCAGCCGGTCTGGCGGCACCGCGAACGACCCGCCCTGCAGCGGAACTCCATGCCCCGACCCCCATGCCGAGGTGCCCGACCGTCGGGTCCGACACGTCCGGACACCTGCATCGCGCAGGTACGGAGCTGTGCGAACGTGGTCGGGCCAGCCGTCCAGCGATGTTGTCCTTCGAGGTGGTGGCGTATGGAGAGAGGCCCCCGATCGGCGCCGACGTATCCGCCGTGGGCGACCTCACCCGCCTTCCTCTCGATCCTGCTCCTGCTCCCGGCGACGGCCGGGTTCCTGCTCTTCTGGCTGGGCCGGGGCGAGTCCATGAACCACGACGACCTCCTCGCGTTCAGCATCGGCATCGGTTCCGTCTTCGCGCTGTGGTCCGGCCTCGCGGTCTGGGTGTCCGGCCGGGTCGGCGACGTACTCGGCCTGTTCCGCAGGGCCAGGCGGGCCCCGGCGATTCCGTACCGCCTCCTGCTTGCCATGTGGCCGCTGGGCTCTGCCGCCATCAGTGCCTTGCTCCACTGGCAGGACGGTCCGCCGGCGTGTCTCACGGAGGCCGGGTGGCCGTGTGTGCTCGAACCGGGCTTCCGGTGGCGGATCACGGCGGTCGTCCTCTTCGGGCTGTCGTCTGCCGGACCTGCCGTCGTGGTCATCTGGCTCGTTGCCGAACGACTCCGCCAGCTGCGCGGCCTGTTCGAAAGAGAGCACCGCACCGTGGTTCCGCCGGGCCAGGTCGTGGATGAACTGCGCAAGCTCCAGGACTGCCTGGTGGCCTCGCTCGTCGCGATCGGCATCGCGCTGTCCGCGGCGACCCTCGTGATCATTGCGGTCCAGCTCCTGGTCAACAGCCTCGCGCATACGTTCTGGACCTCGATCTACGCCAGGCAGGGATGGCCCGTCCCCCCCGGGGACTTCGTCGTCGTCAAGGAACGGTTCGTGGTGTTGATCGGTACGTTCTTCACCGGCGTGTTCGCGGCGGTCTACACACCTGCACTCCTGTCCTGGCGCAGGCGGGCGTACGAGCTGGTGAACATCGTGTACACCACACCGTCGACGGGGAGGCCGACTGAGGCCTGGGTACAGGGACGAGCGCGGATGATGGCTCTCCTCGGCCTGGACGTCGGAATCGCAAAGCGGTTGTCCAACGCCCTGGTGGTCCTTGCCCCACTCGCGGTCAGCCTCCTCAGCAAGCTGTCCCAGAAGCACTGAGGACAGTTCCCGTTCGGGCCGGGGTCGTCAGAAGAGGTCGATGTCGAAGTAGCCCGCGGCGGCACGGGCAAGGAATGCTTCGCGTGACTCCCTGCTGAGCCCGTCTTATCTGGGGTTGTCAACCTGATCTCGCAGGTCAGCAGCGAATCAGACGTTCTGTCATATAAGGCATCGTTCAGATCCGCCCCACCTGGGTCGAGTCCGACACCGCCCACTACCGCCGCGGCACCGACGAGACCGAAACCGCCCGCCTCGCCGAACTCGTCACCATGCTCTTCGTCGAGTAAGGGCGTCAGCGGGGCTGTTTCGGGCGGACGATGGTGCACTGCTCGTCGGCGTTGGGGGGTAGGCCGGCGGCGCGCAGTACGCGGTTGACGTACTCCGGTTGTTCAACGGGCAGGCCGCGGGCGGTGAAGAGCGCGAACGTCTCGGCCGTGAGCTGCAGCCTCTTGCCGCTGGGCAGCTCGTACGGGCCGATGGGTTTCATCAGGAGCGGACTGAGCGTCATCCGGGCGCTGTCCCTGGGGTGCTGGAGATAGAGGCGGACGGCCTGCTCGGCGCTGCTCTCCGGATCGTGGCGGGTGACCACCACGAGCCCGACCACCCTCTCCCAGGGGTAGCGATGCCGGCTCCACGGCCGCACCAGGGTGATCTGCTGCTCGTCCGCGTGTACGAGGAATCCCCGGCTCAGCAGCTGGACCAGGGCCACCATGATCAGTAGGGCGCCCAGGACCTCGAGGAAGGGGTCCCCGGTCAGCAGGCCCACCAAGGTTCCGAGCGCGAGGGTTGGCAGCGCGGAAACCCCCAGGCACAGGCCGCCCAGCAGTGGGCCCACCCGGACGGTGGTCCGCTGAGTCGTGTTCCCCCGCATTGCGTCCGCCCCTTGTCGCCCACCCGACTGCTTCGAGACTCCTGTGTCCTGTGCTCGTTCGGCAAGCGGCGGAGGTGAACCGGCACACGGCTGTGACAGTCCGCTCCGCCATCAGTGCAACGCGCTGTGGCGCTGGCTGACGATGCGTCAGGTGTCCATCGTATGCCCGAAATCGCGTGCGGTCTGTTGCGGGAGCTCGCGCGGCTCGGGCGTATCGAGAGGTCCCCGTGTGGCGGGCTCGCACCACCAACACCAACGAGTGATCAAGCGCGTGGTGTTCCCGGTCGGCGGGTAGACGGTGGGCCACAGCCGCAGGTCGTGGGTGCGGGCCCCGGGGCGGCGCAGCGCGGTCTCGGCAGCGGCCTTGGCGGCGCCCTTCGCCAGGAGCTCGCACCAGGCGCGGTAGGCGGTGAGCTTCTCCACGAGCGTGCCGACGCCCTCGTTCCCGCGGTCGACCTCGGCCAGGAGCAGCGGCACCTTCGCGCCGGGATCGCGCAGCACCAGGTCGGCGAAGAGCAAGCGGCGGCCCGGCAGCGCGAACTCGACCTCCGTCGCCCAGGACGTCACCAGGCCGACCCCACCCGCCGAACCGGGCGCGGTGCCACCCCGCACGAACGCCACCACCGTCTCGTTCACCGCCATCGCGTGCGGCGCACCCGACGCCCCAGCACAGCGGTTGGCCGTTGGTATGGCGGACGAGGAGGGCCAGGAGCTGGTCCTGGTCCAGGGAGCCGATCGGGCAGCGGCCCGGTGTTACGAACGTGCTGCCCGGACACGACCATTGAGGCCGTCTTCGTCGTCATGACCACAGCGTCAGGCGGGCTGCCTGTGGACTAGGCATGTTCGCCGTGCTCTGGCCAGATGCTCGGCCGTAGCTTTCGAATTGCCGGAGGTCGCTCGCCGAGCGGCTGGCCAACAGCGTTGTCGATGTGGGAGAAAGGCTGGGACAGCGGGCGCCGGGGACGGCTGGAGTGATCACTCATGGCTGACAGGCAGTCACCCATCGCTCGAGTCCAGGAGTTCGGGCCAGGTACTGCTGCAGTAGCTGCGGGCGTGGAGCCGGAGGCGGTTGCTGACCGTCTCGCGCAGGACGCGAGGAAGGTCCTCGCGGGAGGCCAGCGCCCGAAACCACTGCGGGGGTTCGGTCACCATCTCCTTGGCGAGGATCTCGATGGTCTTGCGCGCGAGCGCGGTGTCACCGGTGACGAGGCCCGACATAAGCCCCCGGCGGCCGGCGGCGCCCAGCCCCTGGACGACCGCCTGGATCGGGGCGTCCCAGCGGTTGGCGATCTCGCGTTTGGGCTTGCTCATCGCCGGGTCGTAGCCGTGCAGGGCGGCGGAGACACCGAGCAGGAGCTCGGCGGCCGCGGCGGGCTCGACCAGGGCGGTCCGCTCGATCAGCCGGCCGAGCTCCCTGGCATCCTCGCTCACCAGCTTGCCGTGGGCCGGGGATTTGGGGATGACCAGCGGGATCACGGTGTCCCAGAGCCGCTTCCGCTGCTCGGCGGAGCCGATCGGGGAGAGGCGGCAGTGCAGGGCGACCAGGGTGTGGTGGGCCAGCGCGGGCACGGAGTCGCGCGGCTCGGCCTGCTGGGCCCCGGCGGGGCTCCCGGGTGCTGGCTCGCCGTCGCCCCGGCCGGCGAGCGCCGTCAGGGTGGGCACCAGGGGCTCCGCCTGCTCGAAGGTCCAGCCGCCTGCCCGGAGCGTCGACCGAGCGACCTCGAGGACGCCGATCCGGCGCAGCTGTGGGCTGTCCGGGGGCAGGTCCGCGGCCAGCACGCGGCCCGAGGGGGACGGCCAGCCGGCGTGGTCGATCAGAGCCCGGAGCAGCCGGTAGGAGGTAGTGCGGGAGCCGCGGCCGCCGTCCTGCAGGGCCGTCAGGAGCGCCTCGAAGCGGTCGGACGCGGCACGCACCACGGCGATGACCTGCGAGCGGTCCGCGTTGCCCGCGATGTCCAGCGCGGTGATCAGCCGCGTGGGGTCACACGTCAGCGCGGCCTCGTCGACCAGGTGGTCGAGGAGCTCCGGATGGGCGGCGGTGAGCTTGTCGCAGCAGACGCTGATCGCCTTCCGCAGACGTTTGGCGTCGAAGGCCTGCCGGGTGTCCTGATTGCGGCACCAGGCGTCGAAGGCGGCGCGGGCGCCGGGGTGCCCGGCGACGGACGCCAGGACGAGCAGCTGCCCGAGACCGTCGGGTTCGAGCCAGCGCGGGTGGCTATCCACGGCCGGCAGGACCGCCAGCAGCCCGGGGCCGTCCAGCTCGGCGCGGGAGACCGCTTCCAGCAACCAGGTCGGGAAGGAGCGGGCGCCGTCGACCACCAGCGGCGCTGGGAGCAGGTCGAGGGCCTCGCGGCACAGGGCGGTCAGGGCGTTGGAGAACGGGGTGGGCGCGACGAGTGGCTGGAGGCCGGGCCGCGCGCTGGTCTCCCGGCGCAGGACAGGCACGATGACGGTATCGAGCACCGTGGTCTGCGGCCCGGGTCGGGTGATCGCCCGCAGTGCGGTCACCACCGACGCCGCCTCGGCCTGCGGCAGGTGGTCAGCGAGCCGGCCCAGGCCGTGCAGGCGGGCGCGGTGCAACCGCTCCGGTCCGGTCTCGTTGAGGGCGGCGAGCATCAACTCCCGTACCGTGGCGGGGCCGAGACCGTGGTGGACGGCGGCCCACAGCCTGCCGATCTCGAACTCGACGGCCGTGGAGTTGATCCACCCGGCCAGCGAGCCGAGCAGCTCCTCGCACCGGGTGAGGGCCTGGCGCGCGGTCCGGTCCTTGAGCGGCGCGTCGGAGAGGCGATCGATCGCGCGGTGCAGCTCCTCGACGATCTCGGGCAGGCCGCCCGGCTGACGGTCCTTCACGTACCGCTGCCAGAACTCGGCGAACCGGCACAGCGACCAGTCCGGATCCTCGGCGAACACCGAGCAGAGCAGGGCCAGGTGGACGCGTTGGTGGTTGCGCAGGTCTCCGGCGCGCTGGTCGAGCAGCCAGTCCATCACCTTGGCGTCGAGGACGAAGTCCAGCGCGGCCGCGGGCTGGCGCCGTGCGAGTCGGCACAGCGCCTCCACCAGTCTGATGCGCACCACCCAGGCGTCCGGGGCGTCCGGTCGTGCGGTGCAGTGCCAGACGGCGGTGAGGTCCTCGGCCCACCGCCGGGGATCGGGGTGGCGGAGTCCGGGGAGCAGCAGTAGAAAGCGCTTGACGGACTCGGCGGGGGCCTCGGCCAGCACCTGCCGTGCGAACTCCCGGACCTTTCCGGGGGTGCGCTGCCCGGCGTAGATGCTCAGGCCCAGCGTGACCGTCCGGTCATCCGCGAGCAGTGGCCGGAGCAGCAGGTCGGCCTGGACGGGGGAGACCCGCGGCAGCAGCTGCCCGGCGACGGCGGCGAGCAGCAGGTCGTCGGGTTCCCGGAGGATGCGGTCGACGAGTTCCCGGCCGCGGTCGGCGGTGAGCAGGTAGCGGGCGGCCGCATGTTCGAAGAAGGTCTGGTGGAAGAAACGGAGCCGGTTGGAGTCCACCACGGTGAGGATCCCGCGCTCCTGCAGGACGCGCAGGTCCCGGGGGATGTCGGCGGAGGCCTCCGGCGGCAGGAGGCGGCGGAGCTCGGTCTCGGCCACGCCCGCTTCCACCTCCAGGGTGTTGGCGGCTAGGAGGTAGCGGGCCAGTGCCTCGGCGGTGGCCTGGAGCGGCAGCGCCGCCCGCTGGTCGGCCGCCGGGTCGTCCTCGCCAGCCCGGGAGTCGCGCTCCACGCGCCGCTGCCACATGGTGTCGTAGAGCGAGGCGACGTCGACGTCCTTGACCGGGACGTCCGGGGCGTAAAGGTCGAACAGCAGGCGCAGGGTGAGCGGGTTATCGCAGACCTCGCGCAGCGGGAGGTCGAGGTAGACGGCGTTCATGATGAGGTCGTGGACCCGCGCGGCGGAGTCCCCGCCCGGACCGTCGGAGTCATCGGACGGGCAGAAGGCCCGGCAGTGACCGCGGACGGCCTCCGGCTGCTCGGTCGCGCTGTACGGGCCGAGCGTGAGCGGGCTGCGCAGGTACCCCTCGGCGTCCTCGTCGTCCAGCGGGAGGAGCGCGGCCTCGCCGGGACGGCAGGTCAGCACGGCCGACACCTGGGAGCGCTGCGCCAGCCGCAGCAGTTCGGCGACCAGCCGGCGGCTGTCGGAGCTGTGCATCAGCAGGTCGAGGGTGTCCACCAACAGCACGGGTGTGAGCCCCTGACCGACGCACTGGCGCAAGGCGCGTTCGACCTCTGGCAGGGTCAGGCCTCGCGGGCCGCGGGCCGACTCCTCGCGCATCCCCTCCAGCAGGTACGAGGCCTTCACCAGCAGGGGTTCGACGTCGTTCTCGGCGGAGAGCGCGCGGTGCAGGCCCCAGAGCACGCTGGTCTTGCCGCAGCCGGCCTCGCCGATCACGACCTGGCCGCCGGGTTCCCCCAAGCGGCGGTGCAACCGATCCTCCAGCTCGCGCCGGACGTACAGGTCGGTGAGGTGCACGCCGCGCGGGTAGCGGGGGCCGGCCTGGACCACGACGGAGGCATCCTCGGCGGCGACGCGGCTGAGCTCCCGGAGCCGGTCGAGCTCGGTGGTCCCGGTGGGCTCGACCGTGAAGTCCTCGATGTCGCCGTCGATGGTGCGGATGTGCAGGGTCACCGGGGTCTGGAGCGGCTTGCCGGCCCGGGCGAGGGCGTTGAAGTGCTCCTTCACATGGCCTAGCAGGACGGTCAGGTCGGGTTCAACGGTGGGAGCGTGGGACTCCAACCAGTCCAGGAGCACCGTGGAGAAGCGGCCGGACCGACGGGCCGGGTCCTCGCCTGCCACCTGGCCGTCCGCCGCCGCGTGCAGCACGAACTGGTCGGCGCTGGCCCGGGGGCCGGGCAGGAAGGCGGCGACCGCCGGTCCGGACGGCTGGTTCAGGTCCTCGAAGAACTGGGCGCAGGTGTCCACCAGGAGGACCTGCCGGCCGAACCAGGCCACGTCCCGCCGGGTCAGGTACCTGCGCAGGCCGTCGAGTTCGATCGCGCGCAGGTCCGCCGCGGAGGCGTCCGGGCAGACCAGCACCCGCTGCCCGTCCGGGCCAAGGACGCCGTGGCCGCCCCAGTAGACGAACAGCAGGTCGCCCTCCTGCGCGGCCGTCTGCTGGGTGAAGACGTCCATGACCTGATCACGGGAGTCGATCGGCCGGATCTCCAGGCCATGTTCGTTGGCCTCGGTCCGCAGTTCGGCCAGCCGCTCGGCCTCCGCCGACAGGAGCAGGGCGATGTTCTCCGGCGGTACTCCCCGGTCACGGAGCCAGCGGGCGAAGCGGACGGCGTCGGCGGCGGCGCCGGGCAGGTCGAGGGATGGTACCCGGGGGTAGCGCGCGATGCCGACCAACACGGCGTGCACCCGGGCAGGGTCGGCCCCGATCAGTCCAGCCATGTGCCGACCGCCTCCCAGACCTGCGGGTTGGACCAGTACGACGTGTGGGCCCACGGGAAGGGCTGCCCGTTGTTGACCTCCTGGTCGTACGCCCGCCCGGGGAAGACCTCGGAGGCACGGTAGCCCAGGAGGTCCCGCTGGTCGTACAGGTTGAGCCAGCGCGCGGGGAACTGCGGGGGCAACGCTTCGGGGTGCTCCAGCGAGACCAGCGCGCCGATCTCGTAGAAGAACGGGGCCTGCGATCCCACCGTGATCAGCCGGTCGACGCGCTCCGGCTTCTCCCGGACGAGCAGGTCGACGCAGGCCACTCCGCCGAGGCTGTGGGCGATCACGGTGACCGAGTCCCCGGGGGTGTTCTCGATGGCTCGCCGGATGTAGTCGCGGACGCCCTGGCCGCGGGCCTGGTAGCGGAGGATGTCCCCCAGCGCGGGCAGCGCACCGTCGCTCCAGGCGCCGCGCCGCTGCCGGGAGCGCCGACTGAAGCCCAGCAGCGCGGGGGTGGCGAGGACCTTACCGATCTTGCTCTTGATGGACCGCCCCTCGGTGTACAGGTCCGAGCCGACGGCGGCGAGCAGCGCGTCCCGGATCCCGCCGGAGACCAGCTGGGCGCCCCGCGCATCGGCGGAGGCCAGGGCCGCCGCGACCAGGGCCCGCGCGACCGCGTGCCGGTGCTCGTAACCGCCCTCGTCGACGGTCGCCGCAGCCTCCCGCACCTCGGTAGCGGGCAGGACTGTGCGCAGCGCCTCGGTCAGGTCCTCGGCGAGACCGTGCCTGGCGAACACCGCGGCCGTCCCGGCGGTGGGCGTGTACCCGGTCACCTGCTCCAGGAAGCGCTGGCTCGGCGTGAGTCCGCGCGTCATCCCGGCCGGCTCGGGAATGCGCAGCCCGAGCGCCCGCAGCTCGTACCAGGGGTCGTAGTACAGCACGCCCCAGACCGCGATGTCGTCGTCCTCCGCGATGCCGCCCTTCGACTGCGCGTACCTCGGAATGGAGACGCCGTCCAAGGCCAGGGATGCACCGTGCTCCCGTCCCCAGAAGCAGCCCCGCACCTCGATGCCGGGGCGGAGCCGCCCGAGTTCGGAACGGACGAGCGCGAAGCTCTCGTTGTAGGACTCCTCGCGAACTCCGGTGCCGTGAACGAAGAGCACTGACTGGCGCATGGTCCCCCTTGGGCACGGGCTGAGAGCCCGATGGCGGCGCGGCTGGTCGGAATGCCGTCCATCGTAGGGCACCTCATCGGCCTTTCTTCACACCGAAGTTGATGAACCGTCATGACATGTTCAGTGCGTGGGCAGGGCCGGGTTGCCGGGATCGGCGGGCCGCCGGACGACCGGGCGGTGTACGAGGCGTTCATCGACACCGGGGTGCCGCTGTACTTCCACGAGCACTGGAGCAAGGTCGCCAACCGCTTCAAGACCACCATCGAGGTCCGCAAGCTCGCCAAGGCAGTCTGACGACGTGGATATCATCGTGTTGGGGCGATCCGAAGGGCTGATCCCCAGGTCCGGGAGACGGACTCGGCACCCTGCGCGCCGCCCCGCTGGCTGACTCCGACCCGTCGACGCCCGAACCGCTGACGTTCTACCGAAAGCCAACCGACCGGATGGACAGCATCGGGCCGCGCAGGACCTGTGGGGCTCGGAAAGTCATCGCCGCTGGTCAAGCTACTTACCGGTACTCGTTGATGACGCCGCCGAGGACGCGGCTGCGCAGGAGTCTGCGGCCTTCGAAGTCGTGAAGGGTGGTGGGCTGCCGGTCGGCGCCGGGTGGTAGCTGGCTCCGGGCCCGGTGGGGGCGGTGCTCGTTGTAGTGCCGCTGGTAGGCGTCCAAGACCAGCCGAGCATGAGCCTCGTTCATGATCAGGACGTGGTCGGGCACCTCGCGCCGGATACTGCCGATCACCCGCTCGCAGCGGGCATTCATCCGGGGAGCCCGCGGCGCACTCTTCAGGATCTCCATCTCCTCGGCCTCGAAGACAGCGTCGAACGAGGGCCCGTACTTGCCGTCGCGGTCGCGTAGCAGGAAGCGCAGCGACTCCATGCGCGTGCCCAGGCCGGCAGCGACGTTGCGGGCCTGCTGCACGGCCCACTCCCGAGTGGGATGAGCGGTGACGCCGGCGATGTGCAGACGTCGAGTACCGTGCTCAAGGAACGCCAACGCGTACAGCCGGCGCCCCATCGCAGTGTCGAGATGGAAGAAGTCGACGGCGACGATGCCCTCGGCCTGGGCCGTGAGGAACTCACGCCAGGTCGGGCCAGTGCGGCGCGGGGCCTGGTCGATGCCCGCCGCGTTCAGGATCTCCCACACCGTGGATGCGGCGATCGGATGCCCGAGGCGGGCCAGCTCGCCCTGGATCCACCTGTGCCCCCACCCCGCATTTTCCCGAGCCAGGCGTAGCACGAGGTTCCTGAGCGCCGCTCTGGTCGGCGGACGCCCGGTGCGGGTGCGCCGTGTGCTGTAGTCCCACTTCGCCGCGATGAACCTTCGGTGCCAGGCCAGAAGCGTGCCGGGTGCGACGGGGAAGACCTCGTACCACCGGTGACGGGGTATCAGGCTGGACAGCGCCGCCAACCAGAGCCGGTCCGCCGACTCATAGCGGACCGGGCCGGCGAGCTGGCGACACAGCACCGCGTTCTCATGCCGGAGCACGAGCAGCTCCGCATCCTTCGCGGTGTCGCGACGCAGCAGCACTCCCGGGACGGACAGCAACTTGCGGGCCACCTTGTACAGCAGCGAGACGATCACGCGGACATGGTGGCAGCCGAGATCGCCCTCCCGCTGCCACCTGCAGCAATGACTTTCCGAGCCCGACAGGGGCGGAGGCACTGATTGTCCGACTTCGCCGACTACATTCGCCGCCGAGGATGGAAGATTGAGCAACTCGGCGGCAGCATCCGCGTGTTGAGAGTTCTCGTGGCGCACTTTGGCATCGACGCGCCGATCCGAGAGGCGGACATCAAGGCGGTCGCCGCGCTGAGCTACAACCACCAGGGCGCCCGCGTGGTCAACTACCTGCGACTGCGGAACCTCCTCGCCGAGGACGAGATCGTGGACGCTGACCTGGCCAGGGCCCGCCGGATCGCGGCCGGCCTGCCGAACGCGTTCGCCAACGCGGTGAGCACCTGGATCGACGTGCTGTCCGGCCAGGGCAGCACGCCGAGCCCGGCCCGGACCACCAGCACCGCTTCCGCTCCCTATCAGTGGGCACCGGCAGCCACAACAACCCAAGGCTCTCAACTTCCCGGGCCCCGCACCATCCGGACACCCGGCGCAGCCACGGCGCGCAGCTCCCGGTCAGAGCCCTGAACGGGGAGACGGGGTGCCGGGCATGCGGAATCCGGGTGGGTTGCTCCTGCCCTCCCAGCCGCATAAGGCGCAGGTGTACCCGCGGGCCAGAATCTGCGCAACGCTGGGGCTGACCATGGCCCCGCAGTTCGAGCACTGACAGGCCCATGGGGCGGTGGAACGGCCAGGGTAGGGCGACACGGGGTCGAGTCCGGCCCGCCGGACCAGCTTTGTGGCAGACATGACGCTGGCCTGGGGTGCCGTCTCCGGGCTGTGGTGCTTGGTCTGAACGAGCATCAAGCCTCGCGAGGTCTTCACGACGGCGTCGACCTCCGGCCAGCGCACTTGGTCGACGAGCTGGGCCACCAGCGAATCCAAGGTGGAGTCAATGGCCTCTGGGCGGTCGAGCGCGCCGTCGTATCCGGCGGCGGTCGCAGCCCGTGCCTGTACCTCCCATTCCTCAGAGCCAATGCTCGACGCGTGCAGCGACGCTGAAGCCGCCATCACCTCAGCGCGCAGCCAGGTGTCGTTCCCGGCCGGGATCAGCCACAGCCACCTGCGAAGGTCGGCGTACCGGGCGATGCCACATGCCATTAGGAAAGACAGGACACAGCGGGGATTAAGAGCCCGGCGCCCGGATACCAGCGAGGCGAACGACTCCGCCGCCCAGCTGTTCTGCCCCAGACGCGACAACCGGGACAGTTCGCTGAACGACCGGTCGGCGAACCGCTTGGCCACCTTCAGCCACAACCGATACTCGTCGAGGGTCCGCGGCTCGGTCAGCGGAACCCAGGGCCGTGCCGGGGTCCAGCTCCGAATGGCCTCGGCCATCAGCCAGTCCTCGTCGGCCGGCCCACGCATCACGGCGATGCAATCCTCGTAGGAGCGGCGCCACCGTCGGCTGTCGCCGCCGCAGGCCTCGACCACCTTGCGGACGGTCTCCCAACTGGGCAGCTCGCGGCCGTTGAAGGCCTTGGACAGGGTCGGCACGGAGACGTGGCACTTCTCGGAGATCGCGGCGAGGGTGAGGCCGCTCCTGTGCTTCAGCGACTGCAGCTCACTGGCGAACCGACCGGTCGGAGTGGCCAGGGTCGGGGGGGTCATGGAGCGGCCCACACCGCTCCCTCCTCTCGTACGGCAACGGGGCCGGCCAACGACGGCCGGCCCCGGCGGGCGGGTCAGAGCCAGGCGGCGAACGTGCCGGCCAGGACCGTGCCCGCCGTCAGCACCTCGACGGCGTGCTCCAGGGACCAGCCGGTGGAGACCATGGCGACGAGCAGGATCTCGACGACCACCAGGATCACCACCCGTCCCGGACGCAGGGCGGCGGGCAGGACGGGGAGCGCGGGCCGGATGACCGGCAGGTGTACGGACATGGAGGACAACCTCGTTCTGCTGTGGCCGGGACCCGCGGACGGGACCCGGCTGAGGGTGGACCGGACTCGGAATGAACTGATGCGAGGTCAGATCGCCGGTGGTAGACGGCGGTTCACCCTCGTGGCCCACTACTCTCGCACAGCCGTCGGGGTCCGGGGAAATCGCTGCCAGCGAGTGCCACCCGTGTGCCACCCCCTCCTCAAGCGGTCCGCCACCAGGCTTTCCCCCTACATGAAACAATCGCGCACGGTGCAGCGTTTCCGCAGGTCAGAGCAGCTCTTTGTTTCGAAATGAGCACAGTGCCGTACCTGCTCTTTCGCAGAATTCGCTGTTTTCGCATAGTGAGCCAGCAGCCGTTTCCTTCAGACGGCCAGCACAGACGCTCGTTCGTTGGACCGGACTCGCGTCAGCTCTCCCGGAGTCCGTGTGGTAGCGGACCCGGAGCGACGGCCGGCCGGTGGGCCCACACCCACCGCCGGCCTTTGCTGTTTCTTCCTCGGCTACGCCCAGCCCCCACCCCCATCCGGCACACCGCAACGCTGACGGACAACTACTCCCCCACATGAAGTGTCGGCGCGATGTGTCACCGGGAACCGGCCGGCCAAGCCGCGCCCTCGTCGCGCCGGGCCTCAGTGCCCCGGGTTCACGAAGGAGCAGCGCCCCGAGGGAGCGGTGGGGCCGGAGGAGGACTGAGCGAAGCCGCGGGAGAGGCAGTCACCGCCCCGCGCGCGATGCGGGCGCGGCCGTCGAGAGGCAGGACGACGAGGTACTGCCGGTCGGCGTCCTCGACGCGGGCCAGCGTGATGGAGGTACCGGCCGCGGATCCCGCACAGGGGATGGTCCCTGCCCCCGGCGTGCTCGACGCCGGGCACGCCTTCGACCTCGACGGCGGGGAACTCGGCCGGTTCGCGCGCGGTGGCGAACGACCAGGTCTCGCCCGAGGTGTCGATGTCGGGAGTGTCGATCATGCGGGGCAGCATGCCATGCCCGGGACCGCCGCCCGCGCGAGGGTACGGGGGGCATCAACACGCTCACACACTGCGGTCCTTCGCCGGGTAGAGCTTCGCGTGCAGCACCCGCACCTCCCACCACGGATCATCCGGAGCCGACACCACCGCGGCCACCACCTCCCGCCGGGTCGGCACAGGCAGCGCGCTCCACCGGCCTGGCCGTCGCCGCCGGCCTCCGGCACAGGGCACGGACGTCATACCGCCGAGACAACCACCAGGACGGCCTCCACCCGACCGACGAACCCGCTCCAGAGCTTGAGAAAGAACGAACTGCCTCCGGGTTCTGCCGTTCCCCGCGAGGCTGGGGTCATGGTTCCCGAGATCTTCCGTGTGTCTCCATTCGCTGGGGAGACGACCTGCTCACTCCTTGGCCGGGTCTTTTGCGCGTGCCGTCGTCCGGATGATGGGGTGGCATGGTGACCAACCACGATGATGCGGCGGCTGTCCGACCGTTGACACTGGCTTGGGTGAGCCGGCATCTGGAGGTCAGCGAACGAGTTCCACCGAGCCGACCCATCTGTACCGAGAGGACAGCAGACGCTCCAAGGAGGTTCTCTTCACAGGCGGCTTCGAATCCCAGGGGATCGACTTCAGCGGATTGGCCGACCATATGCTTGGCCGCGCCACTGATCAGGCTCTCTTTGTCGACCTTCCCGACGGCCAATCAATCTCCGGTGGCACGCCAAAGACGGGTGGCGATCGTCACATCCCCGCGATGCAAGGTCGCTTTGAGTAATACGCTAGTCTCCAAGAGCGATTGACGCGCCCACGTCATGCGGCACTCCCGCGGCCAGGGAGAAGCCCGCGAAGTAACCCTGGGCACTTCGAGTTCCAACGTGCACGAAGGTGACGTCCATTCACCTCGTGTGATTTTACGTGGCCTTAATCAACCGGACCCACGCGAGAACGAAGAGAGTGCTGTGAACAAAAACCGGTTAGAAGCCATCGGGGCCTACCTCCCCGCAGCGGTGATGAGCACCCGGGAACTCCTCGACCGCCTGGAGAAGGCCCCGGAGTTCGACCTGGTGAAGATCACCGGGACAACGGAGCGGCGGGTGGCGGACGACACCGCACAGAGCCCCGAGAACAGCCTCACGATGGCCGTGTCGGCGGCCCGGGACTGCCTGGGCCGATCCCGCTACGCACCGGACGAGATCGACGCCGTGATCTCCTGCTCCATCAGCCGCATGACCGACGGCGGGCGCCTCCAGTTCGAGCCTTCGTTCGCGCACCGCATCGCCAAGGAGATCGGCGCGGACCGCGCCGTCCACTTCGACGTCTCCAACGCCTGCGCGGGCATGATGACCGGCGTCCTCCTGCTGGACCGGATGATCCGCGCCGGCACCGTACGCAACGGCCTGGTGCTGAGCGGGGAGCACATCTCCCCCATCGCCTTCACCGCCGCGCGCGAGATGGAGGACAGCAGGGACCCCCAGTTCGCGTCGATGTCCGTAGGGGACTCCGCCGTCGCGCTGGTGATGGACCGCGCGACGGACGACCGGGACGTGATCCACGACATCGAGCTGATGACGTGCTCGGAGTATTCGCACCTGTGCCTCGGCATGCCCAGTGACGGCACGGGCGGCATGGCCATGTACACCAACAACAAGGAGATGCACGCCGAGGACCGGCTCTCGCTGTGGCCGGCCTTCCACGGGGACAGGCTGGCCGAGCAGGGCCGTCGGTTCGCCGACGAGGGATACGACTTCATCATCCACCACCAGGTCGGCACCCGGTTCGTGGACTTCATGAACGCCGCGGGCGAGCGCGGCTTCGCCGCACCCATGCCGCAGTCCCTCTCGGTCGTCGACCGGCTGGCCAACACCGCGACCACATCGCACTACCTGGTGCTGCATCAGGCGCTCGCCGAGGACCGCATACCCAAGGGGTCGAAGGTGCTGATGGTGCCCGCGGCCTCGGGTGTCGTGACCGGTTTCCTGTCCGCGACCGTCTCCTCCCTGGAGGTGTGACCATGGCCACCGTCATCAGCTCGGCCGCGCTCAGCCCGGCCGACGGCTCCGGCAGCTCCATCGGCCACGCGGCGGCGGCCGGCCGCGCCTGCCTGGAACAGGCCCAGATGTCCTCCGCCGACGTCGACGTCCTCATCAACGTCGGCGTCTACCGCGACTCCAACATCGTCGAACCGTCCGTCGCCGCACTCATCCAGAAGAACATCGGCATCAACCTCGACTACCTCCACTCCCCCGACCGGCGGGCCGCGTTCTCCCTCGACCTGATGAACGGGGCCTGCGGCGTGCTCAACGCCGTCCAGGCGGCCGACGCCCTGCTCTCCACCGGCAGCGCCCGCCGGGTGATGGTGGTCTCCGCCGACACCCACCCGTCGACGGACCCCTCCCGCGCCGGCACGGCCGCGTTCCCGTACGCGAGCACCGGAGCAGCCCTGCTGCTGGAGCACACCGGCGACACCCTCGGCTTCGGCCGTGTGCACCACCGGTCCCTGCCCGGCGGGCACGGGGTCAACGGCTATCTGCCGCTGCCCGACGTCGGTGCCGACGGACGGAACAGCATCGTCGTGGACCGCGACGACGACGTCCTGGACCGGATGCTGGCCCTCGCCGTCGACTCCGTCCACACCGTGCTGAGCGCCGAGGACAGCGCGGCGATCGCCCAGGACACCGCGGACGCCGGCCGGGCACACGTCGCCCTCGACCGCACCCTGCTGGTCACCTCACAGCCGACACCCGCGTTCGCCGCGCGCCTCGCCAAACGCCTCGGCCTCGCCTCCGACGCCGCCGTCACCGTCGAAGGCGTCCACGGCGACCCGCACACCTCGGCGCTCATCCACGGATACCGTCAGGCCCTGGACACCGGCCGCCTCGCCGGACACGACCAGGTGCTCTTCCTCGCGGTCGGCGCGGGACTCACCTCGGCGACCTCGCTCTACCGGCTGACCGGCACCGGCGACGGGACCACCCGATGATGCCCGCCCCGTCCCTCCCCCGGGACCGGCACGCCTCACTCGCGGAACTGTTCGCCGGGCACGCCGCCCGCACACCCGGCAGGACCGCGCTCATCCATCCCGACGCAGAGCGCACCGAACCGGGCGGCCGCGCCGCCTACACCACGGTCGGCTACGCCGAACTCGCCACCAGGGTCGCGGCCTGCGCCGCCGGACTGGAAGCGCACGGCATCCGCCGCGGCACCCGCACGGCCGTGCTGGTGCCGCCCGGCGGCGACCTGCTGACGCTGGTCTTCGCCATGATGCACGTGGGCGCCGTGCCGGTCGTGGTGGATCCCGGCATGGGTCTGGACCGCATGCTCGACTGCCTACGGCGGGTACGAGTGGAGGCCTTCATCGGCGTCCCGAAGGCCCAGATGCTGCGGCGGCTGCGCCCGCGCGCCTTCGGCGGGGTGCGCAGCTCGGTCACGGTGGGCCGCGCGGACGGCACCGCCCTGCGGAAGCTGATCGCCGCCGGCGCGGGCCGGCCGAAGTCGCCCCCGGCGCGGACCGGCCCGGGCGACCTCGCGCTCATCGGCTAC
Source organism: Kitasatospora aureofaciens (assembly GCF_019192735.1). Lineage (GTDB taxonomy): Bacteria > Actinomycetota > Actinomycetes > Streptomycetales > Streptomycetaceae > Kitasatospora > Kitasatospora aureofaciens_A. Next base: position 7,825 of record NZ_JAHTKP010000076.1, on the reverse strand, counting down.
ACCACCGGCAGCACCGGTCCGGCCAAGCCGGTGGAGGTCACCGTCGGCATGCTCCGCGCGATGGCGGAGGGAGCCGAGGAGGGCCACTTCACGGACGACGCGAAGACCACCCTGGTCACCATGCCACTCATGGGCGTGTTCGACCTGGCGGCCGGGCGCACCGCGGTCGTGCCGAAGATGGACATGGCCAGGGTCGGCGCCGCCGACCCTGCGCCGCTCGCCGACGCGGTCCGGCGCTTCCGGGTGGACGCGATGTTCGCCTCCCCGGCGCTGCTGGCCCCCTTCGCCTCCCACCTGGCCGCGACCGGGGCCCCGGTGCCCTCGCTGCGCCTGGTCATCTCCGGCGGCGCCCCGGTGAGCCCCGGGCTGATGGGCGAACTGCGCGCCGTACTGCCCGACGAGGCACGCGTGTTCAGCACCTACGGGGCGACCGAGGCCCTGCCCATGGCGCTGTTGGAGAGCCGTGAGGCGCTGACCGGGCTCGCCGGCGGGCCGGCCACCGGGCTCGGTGTCTGTCTGGGCCGCCCGGCGCCGGGCATGGCGGTGCGTACCGTCGCGATCAGCGACGGACCGGTGCCCCGGTGGGCGCCCGGCCTGGCCGTACCGCCCGGCGAGCCGGGCGAGATCGTGGTGAGCGGGCGGGCCGTCAGCCCCCGCTACTTCCGGACGGCGCAGGCCGACGCCGACCACAAGATCCAGGACGGCGTCACCCGCTGGCACCGTACTGGTGACGTCGGATGGATCGACGAGGCGGGCCGGATCTGGTTCTGCGGACGCAAGAGCCAGCGGGTCCGCACACCCGGAGGCGACCTGCACACGGTGCGCTGCGAAAGCATCTTCAACGCCCATCCGCGGGTCCGGCGCACCGCCCTGGTCGGCATCGGGCCGCGCGGGCAGGAGCGGCCGGTGCTGTGCGTGGAGCTGGCGCCGGGCACCGGCCGGGACCAATGGCCGCGCATCTCGGAGGAGTTGTGCACCCTCGGTGCGAACAACGCCATGACCGAGCCGATCGTGGACTTCCTGCTGCACCCCGCGTTCCCGGTGGACGTTCGCCACAACGCCAAGATCCGCCGGGAGTTGCTGGCCGGCTGGGCCGAGGACCGGCTCATTGGGAGCCGCCGCCCCACGGGTGCGGGCCTGGCGCTGCGCGCCGTGCCGCTGGCCGGCTGGGCCTACACGGCCGCGTGGCCGCTGCTGCCCTGGGACCATCCAGTGCTCACCGCGCTGTGGTGTCTCGACGTCTTCCTCAGCGTCGTCGTCCACGCCGTGCAGATACCGGCCGCGCTGCGTGCGGAGCAGGAACTCGCCACCGGCCGCAGGCCATGGGCCACCGCCGCTCTCACGATGCTCTTCGGGGCGACGTGGTGGCGGACGGCCCGCGGCGGGAGGAAGGCCGCTTCGATATGAAGGTACTGGTGACGGGCGCGTCCGGATTCCTGGGCAGCCACATCGTCGACGCCTGTCTGCGGGCCGGCGACGAGGTCCGCGTGCTGGTGCGCGAGGGGAGCGACCTCAGCCATCTGCGCACCGTGGCGGGCATCGAGTTCGCCTACGGCGACCTGCGGGACCCGGCCTCGCTGAGGGCGGCGGCGGACGGGATCGACGCGGTGCACCACAGCGCCGCCCGGGTCACCGACCGGGGCACCAGGGCCCAGTTCCGCGACGAGAACGTCGACGGCACGCGGCGACTGATGACGGCGGCCAGGGACGCCGGGGCACGGCGGTTCGTGTTCATCAGCAGTCCCAGCGCGCTGATGGGCATACGCGACGGCGACCGGCTCGGCATCGACGAGAGCGAGCCCTACCCGAAGCGCTTCCTCAATCTGTACTCGGAGACCAAGGCCGCCGCGGAACGTCTCGTCCTGGCCGCCGACCGGCCGGACTTCACCACGGTCGCGCTGCGGCCGCGCGCCGTGTGGGGCCCGCGCGACCGTTCCGGCTTCATGCCGCGCCTGCTGGCGAAGATGATGACCGCCGGCCTGCCCGACCTCTCCGGAGGCAGGCCCGTCCACGCCTCGCTGTGCCACTGCGACAACGCCGCCGAGGCGAGTGTCCGGGCCGCCCGGGCCGAAGGAGTGGGCGGCCGGGCCTACTTCATCGCGGACCCGGAGCCGGTGGAGGTGTGGAGCACCCTCGCCGACCTCGCCGAGCGGTTCGGCGGCACGCCCCCGACCAGGCGGGTCCGCCTCGGACCGCTGCGTGCCGCCGCCTTCGCGGTGGACATGGCGCGGAAGCTGCCCCCGCTGGCCAGGCACACGTCCCCGTCCCTGTCCCGCTACTCGCTGGCGCTGCTGACCCGGTCGGCCACGTACGACACCTCGGCGGCGCGCCGCGATCTGACCGCGCCGACGGTGGACCACGAGACCGGGATGGCCCGGCTGGCGGCCTGGGTCGACGAGATCGGCGGCGTCGGCGAGTTCATCCGGAAGGTGAGGCCTTGACCGTGCACTACGCAACCACCGGGTCCGGTGCCAGGGGCGCCTCCGCCTTCCGGCGGCCCGTCTCGCCCACCGAGTGGTCCTACCTCGCCGCCGCCCGGCTCGGCGAGATGATGGTGATCCAGCTCGTGGTCGAGGGTGTCGGGGAGATCGGTGCCCGGTCGCTGGCCCGCGCCGTGGCGCAGGCTTCCCGGTCCTGCCCCGGTTCCCGGGTCGTGCGCCGCGGTCGGACGTGGACCGACAGCGGGGTGCCGGCCAGGGTCTTGGTCGTGGACGCCGCCGCCTTCGACCGCACCGCGCCGACCGGACTGCCGGAGCTGACCGGCCACTTGGCGCAGGCCGAGGGCCGTCCGGCGTGCGAGGTGCTGCTGCTCACCGGGGAGCCGTCCACCGTGGTCTTCCGCGCCGCGCACGCGGTGATGGACCTCAAGGGCCTGCGGACCTGGGCCGCCGAGGTCTTCCGTGCCCTCAGGGGCGAGCCGCCGCAGGACGCCGCGGACACGCTGACGGACTACCGGCTCCTGGCCGCGCTGGGCAGGACCGGGCAGCGTCCCCGCCTCGGGCTCGACCAGCGTTCTCCGCTGGGCGGCAGGGCGGGCTCGGCCGCCGTGTGGCGGCGGCGGACCGTGCCGGGCCGGCCCGTGGCGGCAACCGCGAGGATCTCGGCGGCACTCGCCGAAGCCGTCGGCTCCCCGGCCCGGATCATGGTGCCGGTCGATCTCCGGCGACACGCACGTGCCTCGTCCGCCACGGCGAACCTCACCCTGCCCGTGTTCCTCGACGTTTCGCCCGGCCAGGGTCCGGACGCCGTCCACCGGCGGTTGCTGGACGCTCTCGCGGACCGGCGGGAACTGGCGGCCGGCACCGAGGCGTCGCTCGCCAGGCTTCCGCTGCCCGTGGCCGCGGCCCTCGTCCGCGCCTCGCGGGCCGCGGCCCTGGCACGGCACCGCCACCTCGCCTCGGCGATCGTCTCGCACGGCGGCCGACTGGATCCGGCGGGGTTCAGCACCGACGGGTTCGCCGCGACCACGGTCTATGCCCTGCCCGTCCACGCCCCCATGGTGCCCTTCAGCGTCGTGATGCTCGAACTGCCCGGCCACACCGAGCTGGTGGTCTCCGCCCGAGGGGCCGCGGACGTGGGTGAACGCTGCGACGCACTGATCGACCGGCTCGCCGGCGCGCTCGCGACGGCCGAACCGGCAGCAGGTTCGAGGGAGTTACCGGCAGCGGGTTCGAGGGCGCTGCGGCGACCGCATGAGCCCGGCGCCGCCCAGCGGCTCCTCGCTCCGGGGCCCGAGGGGCTGCCACCGCTGGACACCACGGTCGTCCAGCTGTTCCGCGCGCAGAGCGCCCGCTCCCCGCAGGCCCCCGCGGTGACCGGCGACACCGCGCACTGGTCGTACCGCGAACTGGACCGGCGCTCCGACGCCGTCTGCGCCGAACTGCTCGCCAGGGGCGTGCGACGCGGCGAGGTCGTCGGAGTCCTCGCCGACCGCACGGCGTCCGGGCTCGCGGGCGTCTGGGGGGTCCTCAAGGCGGGCGCGGCGTTCCTCCCCATCGACGTCCGTAATCCGGCGCAGCGCGTCGCGGAGCTGCTGCGCGACGCACGGACCCGGTTCTGCCTGGCGGGGGCCGCCTGGGCCGGTCTCGCCCGGGGCTTTGACGGCACGACGATCCTCCTGGAGGACGTCGCCGCCGTCGACGGCCCGCTCGACGCGCGGACGCGGGAAGCACTCGCCGCCGCCGCGCCGGGCCCGGACGACCTGGCGTACGTCATCTACACCTCGGGGTCCACCGGCCGGCCCAAGGGTGTGCAGGTGGAGCACCGGAGCCTGGTCAACGCCGTCGGCTGGCTGGCCCCGCTCATGCGGTGCGACGCGGGGACCCGTGCCGCGTACTCCTTCTCGCCCGGCTTCGACCTGTCGCTGATGCAGATCTTCCCGCCGCTGCTGCACGGCGGAGCGGTCGTGCCGGTGCCCGGCGAGCTCGACCACCTCAAGCTCCGCGACATGTTCTCGGGCCGGCGCGCCAACACCCTGTCGCTCACCCCGACCCATCTCGACCTCGCGGCACGGCTCGGCGTCCGCCCGACGGGCATCCGCGCACTGCAACTGGGCGGTGAGAACCTCACCGCGGCCACGGCCCGACGGGCGCGCGAGGCGTTCGGACCGGACTGTCTCATCGTCAACGCCTACGGCCCCACCGAGGCCACGCTGGCCTGTACGGTCGCCGTCGTCGAGGACGGCATCTCGCGTGGATCGGCGCCGATCGGCGTTCCGGTGCACCGCACCGGCGTGAGCGTGCTGGACGAGCGGCGGCGCGAGGTTCCGGACGGCCGGCTCGGCGAGCTGTACGTCACCGGCGTGCAGCTGGCCCGCGGTTACCTGGGCCGCCCCGACCTCACCGGCGAACGGTTCGTTCTCCTGCCGGACGGCCGCCGTGCCTACCGGACCGGAGACCTGGTGCTGCGGCTGCCCGGTGGGCAGCTGGAGTACGCGGGACGCGTCGACGACCAGGTGAAGATCCGCGGCCACCGGGTGGAACCGGCCGAGGTCGAAGCGGCGCTGACCGGGATGCCGGACATCGCCCAGGCCGCCGTGGTCGCCCGCGGCCGGACCGAGGAGGTACGGGCCCTGTGCGCGTTCGTCGTCCTCGCGCAGGGCGTCACCGCCTTCGACGAGGCCGCCGTACGGGCCGAGCTGGCCCGGTCGCTGCCGCCGCACCTGGTGCCCACGGTGATACGCGTTCTCCCGGCGCTGCCGGAGACCGCCAGCGGCAAGACCGACCGCAAGGCGCTGCCGGATCCCTTCAGCGCCGCCACGGCGGGTGCGGGCGGCTCCCCGGCCGCGCCGGAGGCACCCGTGCCTCTGGGTGGGGCGCAGCCGGGCGAGGCGGGACCGGGCGGGGCGGGCGCCGATCGCGCCGTGGCGGCTGTGACCGCGGAGATCTGGTCGCGTGTCCTGCGTTGCGAGGCCGCGCTCCTCGACGCCTCGTCCGACTTCCACGCACTGGGCGGCGATTCGCTCGCCGTTCTGGAAATGCTGTCGGCCCTCGGCGAGGAGCTGCTCGGCGGGTCGGCCGAGCGACGGCTGCTGGACCGGCTCGGGCCGCTGAGCGGCGGGCTGACCCTGGGCCGCGTCGTCGCTGCCGTCAGCGTCGTGCGGAGCGAGGCATGATCTTCGTTGGTGAGGGCGCGCTGCTGTGGCGCGCCGTACGGCACACGCTGGACAGCGGGCTGCCTGTGGACCTGGTCTGCGGCCCGACTGCGGACGGCGCCGCCGCCGCGGTGCCGTCCGGAGTTCGCTTCCTCGGCACCGCGGACGTCAACGCGGTCGCGGGCGAGCTGGCGGCGACCTGCACGGACGGGTTGGTCTGGTCGGTCAACAACCGGATGATCTTCCGTGCTCCGGTGCTGTCCACCGGGCTGCGCGTCCTCAACGTCCACCACGGCCCCCTCCCGGCCTACCGCGGGATGCCCGAAGTCGCCCTGGTGTACGCCATGCTGGGCGGCGAGCGGGAGTTCGCCGCCACGCTCCACCGCGTCGACGAGGGCATCGACACCGGTCCCGCTCTGGCCTCCGCGCCCTATCCGATCGGTGCCGAGGAGCCGTACCACGTGGTGATGCGCCGGGGACTGCAGGTCTGTCACCGGCTATTCGAGCGGTGCCTGCCGCTCGTGGCGGCCGACCCCGACTGGCCCGGCGACCCGGTCCCCTCCCCGGGGGCGTCTCCGGGGACGTCTCCGGGGGCGCGGAGCGGCGGCTACTTCGGGCGCACGGCACTGGGCCGGCTCCCCCGGTACCGGGAGCACCCGAGGTTCGCCCGCGCCACCGACCTGGGTTTCCTCGCCGGGTACCTCCCCGAGCTCGCCGAGGCCCTGGCATGACGACCGGCCGCACGGCCCCGGAATGGGCTGGCCGAAAGACCGCCCCCGCAAGAGCGTTGACTGACTGTGGTATTGACGCGGCCCACCTCGCCGAGGCGCGCCAGGGCCGCCGGCTGGCGGAGTCCGGCCCGGGGTGGCCGCGTGATGCGGCCGCCCCGACGGTGTGCGGCCGGCCTGGACTCAGTTGGAGAAGTCCTGGGTCATCCAGACGGTACCGCTGGCGTCCCGGTGGACAGCGATGCCGATGTGGGTGAACGAGGTGCTCAGGATGTTCTGCCGGTGGCCGTCGTTCGGCGGCTGCTCGTTCAGCATGTCCTGGGTCAGGGCCACCGCCTCGGTGGCGATGTCCTGGGATGCGGTGCTGACCGGGCCGCCGTCGCCTATGTTCTCCCCGGCAGAGTTCCACTGGACGCCCGCGGCGCTCTCCCGGGCACCCAGTTCGTTCTCGTTCGGGCACTGGTGGGACAGGCCGCAGCCGGCGGCCATCACCTGGTTGTGGGCTTGGGCGCTGCTGGTCAGGCCCGCGCTGATGGTGTACGCCGGCAGGCCCTTGGAGGCTCGGGCCTGGTTGATCAGGGCGAGTACCTGTTGGACGGCGTCCGAGCCGGCCGCGGTCGGCCTCGCGGAGGCCGTCGGCGCGGCCGAAGGAGCGGCCGGACGAGCGGCCGCGGAGGTGGGGGCGGGGGTCGACGTGGCCGACGGCGACGAGGATGCCGACGGGTGCCAGGAGGTGTGTGGGGTCGGGGCCGTCGGCGAGGCCGAGGAGGCCGTGGACGGCACGGCGGAGGCATGCGTGGACACCGCGGTCGGGGCCGCGGAGGCCGTCGTTGTGCCCGAGGCGGTGGGCGTGGCGAAGGCCCACGGGGAGCTCCCGTGGCCAGGGGTGCTGCCGGGGGCGTAGGCGTCGTGGCGTTGCGCCGGGGCGGCGGGTGCCGCGGGGCCGTGGGGGTGGCGGGGAAAGATGGCGGAGCTTCCGCTAGCGGTGATCAGCGGCATCGCCAGGCCGACGCCGACGACTCCGACGGCGGTGGCCAGGCGCGGGGCGTGGCTGTGGCGCGATCGACGGTGTCGGCCACGACGGGGAGACGGCATGGTGGACCCCTCGGCGACGCCTGCGAGGTGAGCTGTCGGGTTCGGGCCGCGAGGTAGCCCGGCCGCGCATGAGCGGCTTCACCCCTAGCCGCGTCCCGGCAGGCCCGTTGGACGGGCCAAGCGGACACGGCACTTTCCTGGGTCCCCCGCTCCTGCCCGATGCGGAGCTCGACGTCCTGCCGGCCGGTGGGCAGGACTCGGCGTCCCGACGGCAGGGTCCGCGGATACGAACGCCTGCACGCTAGGCAAGCCGGATCGGTGATCACAAGACGTTGTCATTCACAACACCGTTGCGTTTAGCTTCGAGGGCGGGAAGCGAGTCCGTGCTCGAAGAAGGTGATGTCGGCGCGGAAGGTATAGGTCTGGGCTTTCTGGGGGTGCTGTCCGGCGTTCGGGCCGTACTTGCTGG
>NZ_JAHTKP010000075.1 GCF_019192735.1 Kitasatospora aureofaciens | reverse complement strand
ACGGCTCGATCAACACCCACTCCGCATCCGTCAATTGCGCTCGCGTCACGTAACACGGTCTACCGGATCAGGACCCGCCGCGAGGGTGAATCGCGCAGATTGATCACGACCGAATACGTGCCCTAGAAGCTCGCCCTGCCCGGCCGCGACCCCGGCGTTCAAGCGGCGGACGCGGCGCACGATCAGCCGCGCGGTGACGTGCTCGGCCTTCTTGCGGCCGGTGAACGCGGTGTAGGTGATCTCGGCGACCTCGGCGTCGGAGACCAGCTCGCCGGTGTCGGGGTCCACGAACGCGTCCGGGTAGCGGATCGCCGTCCACGCGTCCTCGTCGATGGCGCTGATCGCGGCGGCGACGTGTTGGTTCATCCGCACGGTCACGGAGAAGCGGGCGTTCGCTCGGCGGCAGGCGGCAGGCGGCAGGCGGCAGGCGGCCACGACGTCGGCGTTGTAGAACTGGCTGTCCGCGCGGACGGTCACCGTGCCGCTCGCGCCGGCCTGCCGGGTGGCTGCGAGGGCCTCGGCGGTGAAGGGCCCGGCTCCGCGGGCGTCGGCCGCTTTGCCCCGCCGCAGCCGGACCGCCGCGGTCACCGGGCGGGCCAGCGGCGTGGAGAGGGTGGCGAGGATCGGGTGCAGGGTGCGTACGCCCTTGAACCGTCCGACCTCGGCGCCCTGCTTGGCGCGACCGTAGACGCGTCCGTGGGTGGGGTCGATGTCTACGAAGGCCACCCGGTCGACGCCGGGCAGCAGGGGGGCGGTGCGGGCCAGGCGGGCGAGGAAGTCCCGGTGAACCGAGTGGAGTTGGCGGTTGTGCCCGTGCGTGGAGGCGCGCAGGAAGGTGCCCAGCGTGGAGGGCGCGCGCACCCCGTCGAACAGTCGGCCCATCGCGCCGTGCCGGAGCCGGTCGGTGTCGTCGATGGAGTCGGCCCCGGCGCACATCGCCGCGACCAGCGTCATCACCTTCGCGGCCGGATTGGCCCCGGCACCGCTGCCGGCGCCTTCGATGCGCAGCCTGTCGCCGACCAGGGCGGGCAGGCCGGCGCGCTCGGCCAGGCGGACCAGCGGGCCCAACCCCGCGTCCGCGATCAGATTCCGCGTTCGACCTCAAGGCGTTTGCGGCGGGAGCGGTTTCCGCGGCCTGAGCTGCTACGCCTCGCGTCGAACGCCGAGGGGCCAGTACCCGGAGAGATCCGGTACCGGCCCCTCGGCGTTCCCGCTGGACCGCTCCGCTACGGCCCTCGACAGCCCTCGGTTCAGTCCGGGACCGCCGTACAGCCGCCCGTCGGGCCGGCCGTGACGAGGACGTCGCGGTAGCGGCCGGTCGCGGACAGGGCAGTGGCCAGTGTCGCCGCCGCGTGTGCCGACTCCGTGAGGAAGGCACAGGTCGGCCCCGAGCCCGAGACCAGGCCGGCCAGGGCGCCGTGCTCCGGTCCCAGCCGCAGCGTGTCCGCCAGCTCCGGGCGCAGGGACAGGGCGGCTTCCTGGAGGTCGTTGGCGTCCTTGACGGCCGCCGCGAGCAGGGCGGCGTCGCCGCTGTCCAGCGCGTCGGTCACCGCCGCCACCCGCTCCGGCGCGGGCCGCTCGCCGTCGGTGGGCCGCGTTCGCCTCAGCCGGTCGTGCTCCTGGAAGACCGCCGGGGTGGCCAGGCCGTGCGGGGACACCGCGAAGACCCAGTGGAACACCCCGGCGCCGGAGGTCTCCAGCGGGGTGAGGAGTTCACCGCGTCCGGTGCCCAGCGCGACCCCGCCGTACAGCGGAAAGCCGACGTCGCTGCCCAGTTCGGCGGCCAGGAGGCGCAGTTCCTCCCGGGAGAGGCCGAGGCCCCACAGCGCGTCGCAGCCCACCAGCGCGGCCGCCGCGTCGGCGCTGCCTCCGGCCATGCCGCCGGCGACGGGGATGCGTTTGTCGATGTGGACGGCGACGGCCGGTTCGACCCCGGCGGCGCGGGCGATCAGGCGGACCGCCCGCGCCGCCAGATTGCCGTCGCCGGCGGGGATGTCGGCGGCGCCGGGGCCCCGGACGGTGACGGTGAGCCGTGGTGCGGGGGCGATCCGCACCACGTCGTGGAGGCTGACCGCCAGGAAGACGGTGGTGAGTTCGTGGTAGCCGCCCGGGCGGCGGGGGCCCACCGACAGCGTCAGGTTGACCTTGCCCGGCGCCCGGACGGTGACCCCCGCCCGGCGGTCCCCTCCGACCTGGCTCATGCCGTGCGGACCGGCTGTCCGGCGACGAGCGGGTGGTCGCGCTCGACCGGGCCGAGGCCGCTGGCGCCGCCGGGCGAGCCGAGGTCGTCGAAGAACTCGACGTTCGCCTTGTGGTAGTCCGTCCAGTCCCCGGGCACGTCGTCTTCGTAGAAGATCGCCTCGACGGGGCAGACCGGTTCGCAGGCGCCGCAGTCGACGCATTCGTCCGGGTGGATGTACAGGGACCGCCGGCCCTCATAGATGCAGTCGACGGGGCATTCCTCGATGCAGGCCTTGTCCTTGACGTCCACACAGGGCTGGGCGATGACGTAGGTCACGGGTGCTTCCTTTAGCTCGTGTCGCTGTCGGTGTGCGGTTCTCGTCGGGGGCTCAGGCCCCGACCGTCCAGGTGTCGTTGCCGGCCGGCAGCGCGGCCAGGTCGCCCCGGCCCCGCTCGGCGACGGCCCGCTCCAGCTGGTCGTCCATCAGCCGGTCGTAGGCGGGGCGCCGTACGTCGCGCAGGACGCCGATGGGGGTGGGATGCCGCAGCCGGGAGAGGGCGAAGGCGGCGGTGGGGTCGGGGTCCGCGACGTCGTGGACGACCTCGTCGGCGTCCGGGGTGAGCCGGTAGGGCTTGCCGTGCTCCAGGCGCAGCAGGGCGTCGTCGCGGGTGGCGGGGTCCTTGAGCGCGTCGAAGGCGCCGTCGTTGAAGATGTTGCAGTTCTGGTAGATCTCCACCAGGGCCGTGCCGGGGTGGGCGGCGGCCTGGCGCAGGACGTCCGTCAGGTGCTTACGGTCGGAGTCGATCGTTCGGGCGACGAAGGACGCCTCGGCGCCGATGGCCAGCGACAGCGGGTTGAACGGCTCGTCGAGGGAGCCCATCGGGCTCGACTTGGTGACCTTGCCCTGCTCGCTGGTCGGCGAGTACTGGCCCTTGGTCAGCCCGTAGATCTGGTTGTTGAACAGCAGAATCTTGAGGTTGACGTTGCGGCGCAGGGCGTGGATCAGATGGTTGCCGCCGATCGACAGGGCGTCGCCGTCGCCGGTGACCACCCACACCGACAGGTCGGGGCGGGCGCAGGCCAGGCCGGTCGCGATGGCGGGGGCCCGGCCGTGCACGGAGTGCATGCCGTAGGTGTTCATGTAGTACGGGAAGCGGGAGGAGCAGCCGATGCCCGGGACGAAGACGATGTTCTCGCGCACGATGCCCAGCTCCGGCATGAAGCCGTCTGTGCCGTGAACCGGTCGCCGGTCAGCTGCATACCGTCGCCGGAGTCACCGGCGAAGCGGATCACGACCCGGTCGAGCTGTTTGACGGTGGTCGGTGTGCTCACTTGGCGCTCTCCTGCCCGGCGGAGGGGGCGGCCTCGGAAGAATCGTCGTCTTCGTCCTGCCGCATCAGCTCGGCGAGCTTGAACGCCTCCTCGATGAGCGTCTCGACGATCTTCGACTCGGGTACGGTCCTGACGACCTCGCCCTTGACGAAGATCTGCCCCTTGCCGTTGCCGGAGGCGACGCCGAGGTCTGCTTCCCTGGCCTCCCCGGGGCCGTTCACCACGCACCCCATGACGGCCACGCGCAGCGGGATGTCCATGCCCTTCAGTCCGGCCGTGACCTCTTCGGCCAGCTTGTAGACGTCGACCTGGGCGCGCCCGCAGGACGGGCACGACACGATCTCCAGGCCGCGCTGCTTGAGGTTCAGGGACTCCAGGATCTGGAGGCCGACCTTGACCTCCTCGGCGGGCGGCGCGCTCAAGGAGACGCGGATGGTGTCGCCGATGCCCTGGGACAGCAGCGCGCCGAACGCGACAGCCGACTTGATGGTGCCCTGGAAGGCTGGGCCCGCCTCCGTCACACCGAGGTGCAGCGGATAGTCGCACTGCGCCGCGAGCTGCTTGTACGCCTCGACCATGACGACGGGGTCGTTGTGCTTGACGGAGATCTTGATGTCCCGGAAGTCGTGCTCCTCGAACAGCGACGCCTCCCACAGCGCGCTCTCGACCAGCGCCTCCGGGGTGGCCTTGCCGTACTTCTTCAGCAGACGGCGGTCGAGCGAGCCCGCGTTGACCCCGATACGGACCGGAGTGCCGTGATCCTTGGCGGCCCGCGCGATCTCGCGGACCTTGTCGTCGAACTGCTTGATGTTGCCCGGGTTGACGCGCACGGCCGCGCAGCCGGCCTCGATGGCGGCGAACACGTACTTCGGCTGGAAGTGGATGTCCGCGATCACCGGGATCTGCGACTTGCGGGCGATCGTCGACAGGGCGTCGGCGTCGTCCTGGGTGGGGCAGGCGACGCGGACGATCTGGCAGCCGGACGCGGTGAGTTCGGCGATCTGCTGGAGGGTCGCGCCGATGTCGGACGTGCGGGTCGTGGTCATGGACTGGACCGAGACCGGGGCGTCGCCGCCCACGGGTACGGTGCCTACGTGGATCTGACGGCTGGTACGTCGTCGGGCCAGCCTCGGCGGCACCGTCGGCACTCCGAGAGCGACAGGCATGACAGTTCCCCAAGATGGTCGGCCGGTCCGGGCGGACCGGGTTGTGGCTGATGACTGTGTGCCGTTGAGGGCTGTGGAAGTGCTGGAGAAAGGCGTGGCGGCGGGAGCGGGCGCGCCTCGCGGGCAGCGGGGTCACGGGCGGTCGGAGGGGTCGTCGCCGTGCGGGTGGGCGCCGACCGCCCGTCGGGGTGCCCGGTGTCAGCCGACGGCGAGGGAGGCGGTGGCTTCCCGCCGGGCCTGCCATCCGGAGGGCAGGGCCTCCAGCAGCGCGTGGGTGAGATGGCGGGGGGTGAGGCCGCTGGCCTCCAGGACGTCGGCCCGTGAGCCGTGCTCGAGGAAGCGCTGCGGGATACCGAAGACGTGCACCGGCAGGCCCGACTTGGCGTCGCTCAGCGCCTGGGCGACGCGCGCCCCGACGCCGCCGACGCGGCCGCTGTCCTCGACCGTGGCGACCAGCAGGTGATCGAGGGCGAGCCCGGTCAGCTCGGGCGGCACCGGCTTGATCCAGCGGGGGTCCACGACGGTGACGCCGACGCCCCGCTCGGCCAGCCGTTCGGCGACGTCGAGGCAGGTGGCGGCCATGGCGCCGACGGCGACCAGGAGAATGTCGGGACGCTCGCCGCGGTGCAGGACGTCCAGCTCGGCGTAGACGTCCACGGCCGGGATGTCCGCTCCGCTGGAGCCCTTGGGGAAGCGCAGGGCGGTGGGGCCGTCGTCGCAGGCCACGGCCTCCCGCAGGGCGCGGCGCAGGGTGGCGGCGTCGCGTGGGGCGGCCAGCCGCAGGCCGGGCACGAGGTTCAGCAGCGACAGGTCCCACATGCCGTTGTGTGAGGGGCCGTCGTCGCCGGTCACGCCGGCCCGGTCCAGGACGAAGGTGACCGGGGCGCGGTGCAGGGCCACGTCCATCAGGAGCTGGTCGAAGGCCCGGTTGAGGAAGGTGGCGTACAGCGCGACGACCGGGTGCACCCCGCCGAGGGCCAGCCCCGCGGCGGCGGTCACGGCGTGCTGTTCGGCGATGCCGACGTCGATGACGCGCTCGGGGTGGCGGCGGGCGAACTCGCTGAGCCCGGTCGGGTCGAGCATGGCCGCGGTGATGGCGACCACGTCCGGCCGGTCGGCGGCGAGGTCGGCCAGCTCGCTGCCGAACACGGACGTCCAGCTGGGTGCGCCCCCCGGTTTCTGGGCGGAGGCGGCGCGCACGGCGTGGAAGCGGTCCGTGTGGTCCTGCTCGGCGGGGACGTGGCCGCGGCCCTTCTCGGTGACGCAGTGCACCACCACGGGCTTGCGCAGGGCGACGGCCTCGCGCAGCGCCGTCTCCACGGCCTCGATGTCATGGCCGTCCACCGGGCCGACGTAGGCGAGCCCCAGGTTCTCGAACAGGGCTTGCGGGGCGTCGCCCGCGCGCAGGTCGGCGAGGTGTCCGGCGACGGCGCCGGCGGTGGGGGCGTAGGAGCGGCCGTTGTCGTTGAGGACCACGACGACGGGGCGTTCGAGGGCCGCCGCGATGTTGTTGAGGGCTTCCCAGGCCATGCCCCCGGTGAGCGCGCCGTCGCCGAGCACGGCGACCACGGCGCGGTCGCTCTGCCCGAGCAGGGCGTTGGCGCGGGCGAGGCCGTCCGCCCAGGACAGGGAGGTCGAGGCGTGCGAGTTCTCGATGACGTCGTGCTCGGACTCGGCGCGGCTGGGGTAGCCCGAAATGCCGCCGGTCTTGCGGAGCGTGGCGAGGGCTTCGGTGCGGCCGGTGAGGATCTTGTGGACGTAGGCCTGGTGGCCGGTGTCCCAGAGGATCTTGTCGCGGGGGGAGTCGAAGACGCGGTGCAGGGCGATGGACAGTTCGACGACCCCGAGGTTGGGGCCGAGGTGGCCGCCGTTGGCGGTGCAGGTGTCCACCAGCAGCCGCCGGATCTGCGGCGCCAGTTCGCGGGCCGCGTGCGGGGACAGGGCGCGCAGGTCCTCCGGCCCCCGGATCTCCTCCAGGCGTGGCATGGCGCAACCCTCTTTCTCCAGTGGTGGATTCATCGCACCCCACCGGGTGCGGGCGAGACCTCGCCGGCCAGCGGTGTCTGCGGGACGCGGCCGGTGACCGGGTCGGCCAGCCGGCCGGGCATGGAGAACATGACGTCCTCGGCGATGCCCCGCTGGAGCTCGACCTGGTCGAAGCCGAGTTCGGCGAGCCGGGCGACGAGCCCGTCGACGAGGATCTCCGGGGCACTGGCCCCGGCGCTGATGCCGACCGACGACACGTCCTTCAGCCAGGCCGCTTCGAGGTGTTGTTCGTCGGGCACCAGATGGGCGACGGCGCCGTGGTCGCGGGCCACCTCGACCATGCGCAGCGAGTTGCTGGAGTTGTGCGAGCCGACGATCAGGACCAGGTCGTTGTCGCGTGCGAGGTCCTTGACGGCGTTCTGCCGGTTCTGGCTGGCGTAGCAGATGTCGTCGCCGGGGGTGATCAGGTCGGTGAAGCGGGCGCGCAGGGCCTCGACGACGCGCTCGGTCTCGTCGAACGAGAGGGTGGTCTGGGTGAGGACGGCGACCGGGGTGTCGTCGGGCAGGCCGAGGCGCCGTACGTCGTCCTCGGTCTCGATGACGACGATCCGGTCGGGGGCCTCGCCGATGACGCCCTCGACCTCCTCGTGGCCCTCGTGCCCGACGAGGAGGATGGTGCGGCCGTCGCGGGCGAAGCGCACCGCTTCCTGGTGGACCTTGGAGACCAGCGGGCAGGTGGCGTCGATGACTTCGAGCTGCCGGCCGGCGGCGGCGGAGCGCACTCCGGGGGAGACGCCGTGCGCGGAGAAGACACAGACCGCGCCCTGCGGGACCTCCTCCTCGCTGTCGACGAAGACCGCGCCGCGCTTTCGCAGCTCCGAGACGATGTAGTGGTTGTGCACGATCTCCTTGCGCACGTACACCGGCGCCCCGTGCAGGTCCAGCGCCCGCTCGACGATGCCGATGGCGCGCCGTACGCCCGCGCAGAAGCCGCGCGGCTGGGCCAGGACGACGTTCCCTTCGCTCACGTCGCGTCACCGCCGGCCGGTGCGAGGACGGCGGGGGTCATCCGGCGCGGGGTGCGTGCGTCCAGCCTCAGGCGCAGTCGGCGCGGGTGGTAGACGGTGGCCAGCGGGACCGGGCGGATGTCCATGCCGGGCTCGCAGGTGACCCGCCAGCGGCCGAGGATGGTGGCGAGCCCCAGGGTGGCCTCGGTGCGTGCGTAGAGGTCGCCGATGCACTTGCGGGCGCCGGTGCCGAACGGCACGTAGGCGTGGCGGGAGGCCGGCGCGATACGGTCCGGGAGCCAGCGGTCGGGGTCGAACTTCTTGGGGTTGTCGAAGGCGTCCTCGTACTGGGCGACCGCGGCGGGGCTGAAGACGACGGTGGAGCCGGTGGGCAGCTGACGGCCCGCGAGTTCGGTCGGTGAGGCGGTGAGGCGGGTGAACAGCCAGGCCGGCGGGTGCAGTCGCAGCGTCTCGGAGATGATCCGGTCGGCCAGGGAGAGGTTCGGCAGGTCGTCCCACTGCGGGGCGCGGCCGTCGAGGACGGTGTCGATCTCGTCGTGGAGCGCGGCCTCGATCTCCGGGTGCTGGGAGAGGAGGTAGAAGACCCAGGTGAGGGTGCCGGCGACGGTCTCGGTGCCGGCCGCCATGACGGTGATGACCTGGTCGTGGATCTCCTTGTCGCCGAGCCGGCCGCCGTCGTCGTCGCGGGAGGCGATCAGGGCGGCGAGCAGGTCGTCGCGCTCGGTGTCGGAGCTGCGGTAGTCGTCGATGAGCTGCTGGGTGGTCTCGTGCAGGAAGTCCAGGTTGCTCTTGTAGCGGCGCTGGGACGGCAGGGGCAGCCGGCGGATCGAGGCCGGCAGGAACATCTGCCGGAACAGGCCGTTGAGCACGACGTCGAAGGAACGTTCCACCTTCGCCGCCAGCTCGGAGCTGACGGGTGTGGAGTACAGGGTGCGGCCGACCGTGCGCAGGGCCATGCCGTACATCTCCTGGAAGGCGTCGACGACCATGCCGTCCTGCCAGCGCGACGCCGTGTCCTCGATCTCGGCGTGCATGGCCTCGGCGTACCGCTTGAGCTGGCCGCGGGTGAACGCCGACTGCATCAGCCGGCGCTGGCGGCGGTGGTCGGCGAACGGGCAGGTGACCAGGCCGTTGCCGGCGATGTCACGGGCACGGTCGTAGAAGACGCCGCCCTTGTCGAAGATGCGGTCGTTGGTCAGGACGTGCCGCAGCAGTTCGGGGTGGGTCGGGACGTAGGCCGTGGTGGGGCCGATCCTGATCTCGACCAGGTCGCCGTGGGCCGACAGCGAGGTCATGAAGTTCACGGGGTGACGCATCATCTGGAGGGCGTGTCCCACGACGGGGAGCGCCCCGGGCGCGGCTCCCGCCGAGAAGGTGGTCTGCTCGGTCATTTCGATTCTCAACTTCCCGTCTCTACTGATCTGTTGACAGCTGTTCCGGTCAGTTGACAGCTGTGCCGCCGCGACGGCCGGGCGCGGGTGTGTGTTACTGGTGTGCGGTGCTGCCGAGCTCCTCCAGGTAGCCCTGGGCACCGGCGGCGAGCGCGAACTCGGCGTCGTAGCGGCCCGAGGAGCGGTGCCAGTCGTAGGAACCGCGGATCACGGTGCGCACGGCGTCGTTGCGGTAGCGCTCCAGGGCCTCGCGCTCGGCCTCGTCGAGCCGGTAGATGTCGCTGACCTGCGGCAGGCAGGACTCCAGCAGGAGGTACTGCTCCAGGCGGGCGCGCACCTCGCCCTGGATGTGGGCGACACTGCGGTCCTTGGACCAGCCGTGCTCCCGGCGCAGGATCATGACCATGTTGTTCTGCTCGCCGCGGGCCTCTTCCTTCTCCAGCGAGGCGATGTCGTTGAGCAGCAGATTGACGTCGACGGCGATCTGGAGCATCGCGGAGAGCACGGTGCTGTCGAAGACCCGGTGCGGCACCTCGAAGCGGCCCGCGCGCTCGGCGAGGTCGACCGTCGGCTGCACCCCGATGGTCTGTCGGCGCACGGCCAGGTACTGGGCCGCGGAGTTGTACGGCGTGTCCCAGAAGCGGCTCTCCGCCTCGTCGACGTAGCCGTCGAAGTAGCTGCGCCAATGCCGGGCACTGCGCGCGCACCAGGTGGGTGTCATGCCCTCGCTGGTGCGCCGCCAGATGTCGGCGAAGCCGTGGGCGATGGGGGGCGCGGTGTCGGGGAGGGGGCCGTCCAGCGCCGCCGCGACCGCGTCGGTGAGCTGTTTGGTCTCCTCCGGGTTCTCGCCGCGCGGCCCGTCGAAGAGGTCGTCGAAGAGGAAGAACCACGACATCAGGTCGACGCCCAGGTCCAGGTCGGCGCCGGTGGCGTGCGGGTAGAAGCGGGAGGCCAGGTCGGCGTAGCCGCCGCGCAGATGACGGGTCGCCGCCGCCTCGGACTTGATCAGCCCGAGCGACCGCGGCCAGGCGAGCTGCTCGGCGTCGGCCCGCGCGTGATCCGGGCTCTGCCGGCCCGGCAGGGGTATGTGGAAGTCGACGTCCTGGGGCATGAGGGAATCCTTGGGAGTGGGTTGCGGAGGGGCAGCGGGCATGGTGGTGCCCTGGCGGGGGTGCTGCGCTGATCGGCGAGTCAGAAGTCAGAAAGGGGCATACGGGTACGGGGGCCGGCCCGGTCTCAGACCTCGCGGTCGACGACGAACCGCCCGAGCGCGAGGAGTTCGTCCCGCGCGCCGGCGTCCAGCTCGACACCGCGCAGCGCGTCCTCGGCCAGCGCCATCCGCCGGGCGGCCTCGGCCAGCGCCCAGTCCCGGCCGCCGGCGCCCTCGATCAGGCCGGCCACGCGCCGCAGTTCCTCCTCGTCGGGTTCGCCGGGGGTGGTGAGCCAGGCGGCCAGCTCGTCGCTGAGCGGGCCGTCCTGGTTCAGTGCGTGGCTCACCGGCAGGGACTTCTTACGGGAGCGCAGATCGGAGTGGACCGATTTGCCGGTGACGGCCGGGTCGCCCCAGATGCCGAGAACGTCGTCGACGAGCTGGAAGGCGACGCCGACCTGGTCGCCGTAGAGCGCCAGCGCGTCCACCGTCGCCCCCGGTGCCCCGGCGAGGACGGCGCCGATCGCGGCGCTCGCCGACAGCAGCGCGCCGGTCTTGCCAGCGGCCATGTCGACGCACTCCTCGACCGTGAC
The DNA here is from genome assembly GCF_019192735.1 of Kitasatospora aureofaciens. Classification (GTDB taxonomy): domain Bacteria; phylum Actinomycetota; class Actinomycetes; order Streptomycetales; family Streptomycetaceae; genus Kitasatospora; species Kitasatospora aureofaciens_A. The sequence goes on along the minus strand of NZ_JAHTKP010000075.1, from coordinate 23,064 downwards.
GTGCGAGCGCTGTTCGAAGGACAGGTCCTGGACCTGGCCGCGGATCAGATGCCGGGTGGTGCGCGCCAGCAGCCGGGCGGCGGGAACCACCGTCGGCAGCCCGGTGTCCAGCAGCACCTCCTGGGCGAGCGCCAGCATCGCGTCACCGGTCAGGATGGCGCTGGAGGGACCCCACAGCTTCCACACCGTGCGCCGGTGGCGGCGCTCCTCGTCGCCGTCCATCAGATCGTCGTGCACCAGGGAGAAGTTGTGCACGAGCTCCACGGCGACGGCGCCGGGCAGGGCGACCTCCGGCGGTGCGCCGACCGCCTCGGCCGACAGCAGCGCGAGCGCCGGCCGTACGGCCTTGCCGGCGTCGGCGCTGGTGGGCGCGCCGTCGGCGGTGATCCAGCCGAAGTGGTAGGCCGCCTGGTGACGTGAGCGGTGGTCGAGCCGGTCGACGGCGGCGCGCAGCGCCGGGGTGATCGTGGCCCGGCTGTGGCTGAGGCAGGCGGGAGCAGCGCGCCTTTCGACTACTCGATCGCTTCGCTCGCTCATGCGGCGACCTCCGCGCGCCAGGGGGCGGCCGGGTCGTCGAAGATGCTGACGACCTGGCGCATGATGCGCCGTTCGGCCGGGTCGAAGGCCTGCTTGGCGTGGACGGTGCCGAGCTGGTCCCACATGACGATGTCCCCGGGCTGCCAGGTGTGGGCGTAGGTGTACTGGGGCTTGCCGGCGTGCGACAGCAGTTCGTCGAGCAGCTTGCGGCTGTCGTCGGGGGTGAGGTCCACGATCCGCTTGGTGTTCAGGGTGCTGATGTAGACCGACTGGCGGCCGGTGCGCGGATTGCGGGCGATCAGCGGGTGGATGGTGGAGGTGCCGTCCTCGGGCTGGATCTGTCCGGTGCTCTCGCCGAGGGACACCTCGCCCTGGAGCTCCTCCTCAATGGTCTCCTCGTACCCGCTGCGCAGGGCGTGGCGGACCCGGTAGGAGTGCAGGTGCCGGCGCTCTTCGGGCGACAGCGACTCGTACAGGGCGTACATGTCGGTGAAGAGGGTCTCCCCGCCGCCGGAGGACGGCACTTCCACGGCCTCCAGGAAGCCGACCTGGGAGACGTGGGGGCGGAAGGAGTAGTCGGTGTGCCAGCCCATCCACTCGGCATCGCCGACGCCGATCTTGCGGCCGTCCTCCACCAGGTTGGAGACGATCAGGATCTCGTTGTGGTCGGGGTGGGCGCCGCTGGTCAGGCCGGTCTTCGGGATGTACCCGAAGCGGTGGCCGAAGGCCAGGAACTCCTCGTAGGAGGGGGTCTCGTGGCCGCGGAAGACGAGTACGAGATGCGCGTCGAGCGCCGCCCAGATCTCCTCGAACTGGGTCTTGTCCATGTCGCCGGTGACATGGGCGCCGTGCACGACGGCGCCGAGAGCAGCGCCGGATATCGGCGTTACGTCCATGGGCGTTGCCGCCTTTCGCAGAAGGGTGGGGTGGTCAGCGCAGTTCGAGGCCGGCGAGGTCGCCCGCCTCGCGCCAGCGCCTGAGGATGTTCACGAACTCCACCGAGCCGCCGCCGTAGCTGGAGTTGAGCAGGGGCAGTCCGCTCGGGTTGCCCTCGTTGTTGTAGAGGCCGGGCGTGCAGTTCTCGAGGAAGTCGATGTCGTTGGTGGCGAGCCGGAGGATCTCCGCGACCCATTCCTTCTCGCCGGCCTCGGAGGCCTCCACCACCTGGTGGCCGCGCTCCTCGACGCACTTGACGATGTGCGCGAGGTGCCGGGTCTGCTCGCCCAGCATGTAGGCGATGTTGACGTGCCGGCCGGCCTGGACCTTGGACAGGATGAAACAGTTGGGGAAGCCGTTCACCTGGAGTCCGTGCAGGGTGTGCGCCCCGTCCGCCCACTTCTGGGACAGCTTCACGCCGTCGCGGCCGACGATGTCGTAGCCGGCGCGGTCGGTGTACGGGACGGCGAACTCGTGCTCGTAGCCGGTGGCGAAGACAAGGCAGTCGACCGGGTACTCCCGGCCGTTCGCGACCACCCCGGCCGGGGTGAGCCGCTCCACGCCCTGCCCCTGGGTGTCGACCAGGGTCACATTGGGGCGGTTGAAGGTCTGGAGGTAGCCGTCGTGGAAGCAGGGCCGCTTGCAGTACACGCGATAGTACGGCTTGAGGGCGGCGGCGGTCTCGGGGTCGGTGACGACGCTGTCGATGCGGGCGCGCAGCTCCTCCATCTTGAGGAAGTCCGCCCGCTCGGCCGCGAGCGCCCGCTCCTTCGGGTCGCCCCCGGTGTCGCCGGTGGGCAGGATCGCGGCGGCCAGCTTGGCCGTGGTCTGGGTCCAGCGGTCCTGGACCAGGTCCTCGTCCTGCGGGATGCCGGAGGTCAGCGCGTGGAAGTTCTCCATCCGGCGCTGCTGCCAGCCCGGTTCGAGGCTGTCCGTCCAGTCGGGCGGGGTGGGCCGGTTGCCGCGGACGTCGACCGCGGCCGGGGTGCGCTGGAAGAGGACGAGCTGCTCGGCCCACTCGGCGAGGTGCGGGGCGAGCTGGATGGTCGTCGAGCCGGTGCCGATGACGCCGACCTTCTTGTCCTTCAGCTTGGTCAGGCCGCCGGTGCTGTCGCCGCCGGTGTAGTCGAAGTCCCAGCGGCTGGTGTGGAAGGAGTGCCCGGCGAACGTCTCCAGGCCCGGCAGCCCGGGGAGTTTGGGTCGGTGCATCAGACCGATCGACATGGCCACGTACCGGGCCCGGATCAGATCCCCGCGGTCGGTGCTCACCAGCCATTTCCCGGCGGCCTCGTCCCAGCGCAGCTCGGTGACGGTGGTTTGGAAGAGGGCGTCGCGGTAGAGGTCGTACTTGTGAGCGATCTGTTGGAGGTGGGCGAAGATCTCGGGCCCGGTGGAGTACTTCTCGGTAGGTGTCGTGCCGATCTCTTCGAGCAGCGGCATGTAGATGTAGCTCTCGACGTCGCACCGGACGCCGGGGAAGCGGTTCCAGTACCAGGTGCCGCCGACGTCGCCGGCCTCGTCGATCAGCCGGATGCGCTCCAGGCCGGTCTCCTTGCGCAGCTGGGCGCCGGTCAGCAGGCCGCCGATGCCGGCGCCGACGACGGCGACGTCCACCTCGTCGGTGAGCGGCTGGCGCTCCTGCCGCTCGGTGTAGGGGTCTCGCGCGTAGCGGCTGAAGTCACCGCGCGCGAACTGGTAGGTGCGACCGACGCTGCGCCTGTCGCGTTCCTGCCGGTATTTCTCCCTCACCGCTTCCAGGTCGATGGTCAGTGTTTCATCGCTACGGTCGTCGCTTTCGGCGCGGGCCACAGCTCCTCCTCGGGGGAAGGGGGCGGAAGGGAAACATGACGCCATACGTCGTCGAACTGGTCGCGCAGCCGCAGCGGGGCGTCGGAGTTGCTGAAGAGATAGAAGCGGTCGGAGCCGAGGGCCTCCCACACGAGTTGGGCGACGTCCTCGGCGCTCACCGAGGTGTCGCCGCCCGCACCGCGCGGGGCCGTCAGGCCTTGGACCATGGGGGTGTCGACCCGGCCGGGACACAGCACCGACACCCGGACCCCAGTGCCCCGCAGATCGGCGCGCAGACTGCGGGCGACCGCGAGGTCGGCGTGCTTGGAGGCGGCGTAGGCGGCGCTGCCGGCGCCGACGACGAAGGCGGACATCGAGGCGGTGTGGATCAGATGGGCGGGCCGGCCGCGCTCCAGCAGCCGGGGGACGAAGGCGCGGGTAACCAGGACGTGCGCCCAGTGGTTCACCTCGAAGACCTGCCGCATCCGCTCCAGCGGCGCCTCCCACAGGGGCTGTCCCACGGGGCCGAGGACCCCGGCGTTGTTGCACACCACGTCGATGTTGCAGAGCCGGTCGAATGCCGTGTCTGCGAGCCGTTCGACGGCGTCCGGGTCGGTCAGGTCGGCGGTTACCGCGGTGACCTGAGCACCCTGTGCGGTGAGTTCGGCGGCCCGGCGGTGCAGTGCGTCGCCTTCGACGTCCGCCATGACCACGCCGGCGCCGGCCCGTGCGAAGCGGGCGCTGAGGGCGAGGCCGATGCCGCTGGCCGCGCCGGTCACCACGGCTGTCCTTGTCTGTAACTGCACTTGGCTGTCTCCGCTACTGCGCGCGGGTACGCCGAAGGACGGCGCACCATTGCCAACGAGAAGGTCCGGATCGGATCGCGCCGTTCGAGGGGCGCGGGTGTCAGCTGGGGTCGGGGAGCTTCAGGCTGATCACGAGAACGGTCACCGAGAAACACACCAACAGGGCGAGAACGAGCACGGTCGCCGACGCCGTCGACAGCCAACCGGCCAGGGAGAGATAGAGGGTTCCGCCGCCGGTCGCGCCCAGCGCGGTCGCCATCTGCTGGCTGGTCACCAGCACACCGCTGCCCATGCCGGCCTGCGCGGGGGGTACGTCGGCGAGGATCGTCCGGAACAGCGTCGGGCCGATCAGCGCCGCGCCTGCGCCGAAGAAGGCGATCCCGACGAGCACGAGCGCCAGGGAGGGATGCGGCCACCCCAGCCGGATCACCAGCGCCAGCAGCAGCAGGCCCGCGCCCTGGACGACGGCGCCCAGGGTGACGATCCGGCCGCCCAGGGCCGCCGCGATCCTCGGGGTGTACATCGCCACCACGAAGAACGCCACGGCGAACGGCGACAGCACCGCGCCGGAGGCGAGCCCGTCGAAGCCGAAGTGACCCTGCGCGATGAGCGCGTAGACGAACAGGAAGGCGCCGAAGCCGGCCGAGAACGGCACCACCGCCGCCAACCCCCTGCGCATCCCCGGACGGGACAGCACCGCCGGGGACAGCAGCGGTGAGCCGCCCCGCGCCTCCAGCCCGCGTTCGGCCCGCACCAGCGCCAGCGCCCCCACCGCGGCGACCGCGAGCAGCGACCACAGCCACAGCGGCCAGCCCAGGTCGGGGCCCGCCACGACCACGGCCAGGACACAGACCATGGTGACACCGAACAGCACGGTGCCCACCGGGTCGAAGCCTGGCTTCGCGTCGGCCCTGGTCGCGGGGACGCGCCGGACGGCCAGCAACGCTGCCGCTCCGATCGGCACATTGATCGCGAAGACCGACCGCCAGCCGATCCCGGCGACGTCCAGCGAGACCAGCAGCCCGCCCAGGATCTGCCCGATGACCATGCCGAGGGCCGCGGTCACGCCGTACATGCCGATCGCACGGGCGCGAGCCCGGCCCTCGGTGGCCGCCTGGATCGTCGCCAGCACCTGGGGTACGAGCATGGCGGCGGCGGCGCCCTGCAGCAGCCGGGCCCCGACGAGGAACTCGACGGTCGGGGCGAGTCCGCACAGCGCCGAGGTGACGGTGAACGCCGCGAGCCCGTAGGCGTACAGGCGCCGTCTGCCGAACGCGTCGCCCAGCCGTCCGCCGAGCACCAGGCCGAGGGCGTAGGTCAGGCCGTAGCCGGACACCACCAACTCCAGTGCGGCGGGGCCGCCGTGGAGATCGTGACTGATCGAGGTCAGCGCCACATTGACGATGGAGGCGTCCACGATGGACAGGGCGTATCCGGTGAGCACCACCACGAGGGCGAGGCCACTGAGCCCCGCGGCGGCCGGCTCCGTGCCGACCGAGGGCTCTGGTGTCGCGTTGGGGTCCTTCAGAGGGGGGAGGCCCTCGCGGTTCGTCATGCGCTGCCTACCCAGGCGTTTGTGGGGGACGGTTGAGGCGGGTGCCGGGGGCAACACCGTCACTCGGTGGTGGTGGGGGTGCCGGTGATCTTCGACAGGATTCCCTTGGAGGTGTCCTTCGCGGACTCCGGCCAGGGGGTCAGGGAGTTGAACCCGCGGTGCGAGGAGGCGGGCTGGATCCGGGTGTCCATCGACATCCGCATGCCGGCCGGGTCCACCGAGACGTTCGGGATGGACTTGTGACAGGTGAAGGCGTGGAAGATGATCACGTCGCCCGGTTCCATGGGCGAGAACAGCAGCTGCTCGTCCGCGCCGAACTCCTCCGCCGGGATACCGCGCACGGCGTGGCCGAAGCGGCGGAAGTTCTCGGTGACGACGTGCTCGCGCGGGCCCTTCTTGTGGCTGCCGTCGGCGACGGCGACGCCGCCTGTGCCGCGGGTCGTCGCGAGCAGCGGCATCCAGGCGGTGCGGAAGTCCTTGTTCGGGCCGATGTAGAAGCCGTCCTGGTGCAGCGGCGTCAGGAAGCTCGGCTCCGCGGAGCCCGCGGCGGAGGGGTAGTAGCGGATCGTCGTCGACTTGAAAACGAAGACGGGCTCGCCGAAGACCTTCTCCCAGACCTTGAGGGTCGAGGGGTGGTTCCACAGGTCGTCGTACTTGACGTAGTCGTGCATCGCCACCTCGTCGACCGCCTCGAAGGACTCGATGGTGAGGGTGTCGAGCGTGGTGCCGGGGGCGGCGTGGCCGAGTGCGATCAGGCCCTCGAGCATCTGCTCGGCGGCGGTCCGCACGAGTTCACGGTCCAGAGCGCCGCGCAGATAGAGATAGCCGTGCTCGTCGTAGAACCGGTCGAGGGCCTCACGGTCGTCGAGAAGAGGCGTGCAGTCGACGTAGTCGCTGAAAGTGTCCGTCATGGTTCCTTGTCCTCGTGATGTCTGTGCGTGGGGGAAGGAGCGTCAAACATCCGGTCGCGCAATGCCACTCAGAAGGTGACGGGGAGTTCGTCGAACCCGCCGGTGATCCGGTGCTCCTGCCAGCGCAGCGACTCCTCGGGTACCGCGAGTCGCAGGTTGGGCAGTTTGCGGAACAGCCGCTCGAACACCGCGGTCAGCTCGATCCGGGCCAGCGTGCGGCCGATGCAGTGCCGGATGCCGTGCCCGAATGCCATGTGCGTCTTGGGCTTGTGCCGGGTCAGGTCGAACAGGTCGCTGTCGGGGAACACCCGGCCGTCGATGTTGGCCGCGCCGATGGCCAGCTTCACCGCGTCTCCGGCTCGGATCACCGTCTCGCCGACGGTGATGTCGCTGTGCGCGTAGCGGGGTATCAGCGCGTTGGATCCCTTGCCGCCGACGCCCAGGCGCAGGATCTCCTCGACCGCGGCCGGCGCGAGTGCGGGATTCTCGGCCAGCAGGGCACGCTGGGCCGGATTGCGCAGCAGCAGCAGGGTGCCCAGGTCGATCCGAACAATGGTGGTCTCGTAGCCGAACAACAGCACAGCGCAGCCCAATTGGGCAATGTACTCGTCGGACAGTGCGCCGCCGTCCTCGGCGATCAGCTCGGACAGGATGTCGTCGCCCGGCTCGGTCCGCTTGCGCACCACCAGTTCCGTGATGTAGTCGACAACCTTTTGAAAGGTGTTCGCCGAGTGTTGGTCGTCGCTCTGGTCGAATGTGCCTCTCGCCCACTGCCCGAACCGCTCCCGGTCGGCCAGTGGAACGCCGAGCAGATCGCAGACCACCATGGTCGGCAACGGAAACGACAGCGCGCGGTGCAGGTCGACCGGCGCGGGGCCGGCGGCCAACTCGTCGAGCAGGTCGTCCACGTGGTGCTCGATCCGGGTCTGCATCAGGCGCATCCGGCGCGTGGAGAACCGGGGCACGAGCAGCGCGCGCATCTGCGGATGCTTGGTGGCCTCGGTGTCGTAGTCGTCCCCGGCCATCAGCGCCATCATGGTGCCCCTGGCCGTGTTCTCGGCCGACTCCTGTGGGTTGGGATTGCTGAGACCGAGTCGGCGGTCGGCGAGTAGTGCCCTCACCTCGTCGTAGCGGGTGACCAGCCAGGCATCCTCACCGGCGGTCCGCACCCTGGTGATCGGCCCCTCCTGCTGCAGCGCGCGCATCCGGGGCGCGATGCCGAGTATGGCTGGGTTGTCGAACGGTAGCCTCGGAAGTTCCTTCATATGGAGATCCACAGGTGAGTGGGACATCGTTCTCCTAACGGAATTTGGCTGTACACCAGGGGGCGCGGACGATCAGGCCGCCCCGACTTGCGCACCGATGCCTCGATCAGCGCCGTGCCGTCCTCACCGACCCGGTCGCGCGCCGGGTGCCGGGGTCTGACCCATGGCGTCAGTCAGGGCTGACAGAATCCGACATGCGCGGGCTCATGCCCGGCGCCGCCACCGGAGACGACCGCCACGTCCATCGTGCGCGTCCTCCTGACGGCCACCGCTTCACCGTCAAGGACCTCAGCCTCGGGGTTGCCGAGGACGAGCCCCTCCATCATCTCCGGTACCACGTTGCGAACGTCGTTGATCAGCTCTTTCACGCCCGAAGTCCCCCTCCTCCACGCTGAGCCGCACACCTCGGCAATGCTAGATCGACAGAACAGCTTTCCGCAATGCTGAACAAGAGTCCGAAATGGAAGGGTGTCGTTCAGCTCTTGCTCGCACGGGACCTCACGGAACGGCGGACGTGGTGGACCTGATCGTTGATCATGTACGGAAGCAACCTTGGGAGTTCGGGTCCGCTCGGCGGTCAGGGACGAACGCGTGGCCCCGCCCCCAGCGACCATGCACCACCGTGCCCAACACGGACGAGGGAGAAGAGAGCTCACATGCACCACATCGCGGCCTCCCCGCTCCGACGCGTCGCCGTCCTGGTCCTGGCCGGCGCAAAGCCACTTGACGTCGGCATTCCTGCGCAGGTGTTCACGACGCGCCCGAGCATGCCGTGCGAGGTGCGCGTCTGCGGCGCGGCCCCCGGCCTGGTCACCGGCGGGGACGGGCTGGCCTACGCCGTCTCCCACGGTCTCGAGGCGCTGGCGTGGGCCGACCTTGTCTTCGTCCCCGGCTACCGGTTCCCGGACCGCGAGGATCCACCACAAGCCATCCTCGACGCCCTGATCGCCGCCCACGATCGGGGCGCCCGCCTCGCCGCCATCTCGACCGGCGCCTTCGCCCTCGCCGCCACGGGCCTGCTCAACGGCAAACGTGCGACGACGCACTGGCACTACACCCAGGCACTGGCGGCGAAGCACCCACAGGTACAGGTCGACGAGAACGTCCTGTTCGTCGACGAGGGCGATGCCCTGACCTCGGCCGGCGCCGCCTCCGGAATCGACCTGTGCCTGCACATCCTCCGCAGCGAATTCGGGGTCGCCGCGTCGAACCACACCGCCCGGCGCCTGGTCGCCGCCCCCTACCGCAGCGGAGGCCAGGCGCAGTACGTGCAGCGCAGCGTGCCCGAGCCCCACGGTGCGCGCTTCGCTGCGACCCGCGAGTGGGCCCTGCATCGGCTCGAAGAACCGCTCACCCTGCACCTGCTGGCCCGACACGCGGCCGTCTCGACTCGCACCTTCTCACGGCACTTCCTCAAGGAGACCGGGCACACGCCGATGCAGTGGGTGGTGCGCGCCCGCATCGACAGGGCTCGCGAGCTGCTCGAACAGTCAGAGTGCAGCATCGAGCAAATCGCCGCGATGGCCGGCCTCGGCACCGGGGCCAATCTGCGGCAGCACTTCCAACGCATCCTCGGCACGTCGCCCGCCGACTACCGGCGCACCTTCACCTGCGGCACCTGAGCCGGGTCCAGCCGACGGCGGGTGGGGGCGGCCGTCCCATGTCCCGATCCTTGCGCATCATGGCGATCAGGACGCTGGTAGGCGTGCGGAGTTCCTGCCAACCTCGAAGGCGAGACGAAGGGACACACATGACTCGCATTGCCATCAACGGATTCGGCCGCATCGGGCGTAACGTGCTGCGCGCCCTGCTCGAACGCGACAGCAGCCTCGAGGTTGTCGCTATCAACGACCTCACCGAACCCTCTGCCCTCGCGCGGCTACTCGCCTTCGACACGACGGCCGGCCGGCTCGGTCGGCCGGTGACGGTCGAGGGGAACCAGCTCGTCGTCGACGGCCGACGCATCACGGTGCTGGCCGAGCGCGAGCCGGCGCAACTGCCGTGGGGCGAGCTCGGCGTCGACATCGCGCTGGAGGCGACGGGCCGGTTCACCGCGGCCAAGGCCGCACGCGCCCACATCGACGCGGGCGCGAAGAAGGTGCTCGTCAGCGCACCGTCGGACGGTGCCGACGTCACGCTCGCGTTCGGGGTGAACACCAATGCTTACGACCCGGCCGTACACGCGATCGTGTCGAACGCCTCCTGCACCACCAACGCGCTCGCGCCGCTCGCCGCAGTGCTCGACGAACTCGCCGGCATCGAACACGGCTTCATGACCACGGTGCACGCGTACACGCAGGAGCAGAACCTGCAGGACGGCCCGCACCGGGACGCCCGCCGCGCCCGCGCCGCCGCCGTCAACATCGCACCGACAACGACCGGTGCGGCCAAGGCCATCGGCCACGTGCTGCCCAACCTCGACGGCAAGCTGTCGGGCGACTCCATCCGCGTCCCGGTCCCAGTGGGCTCACTGGTTGAGCTCAACACGACCGTCTCCCGCGACGTCACGCGCGAGGAGGTGCTTGCGGCCTACCGCGCGGCCGCGGAGGGCCCCTTGGCGGGCATCCTCGAGTACTCCGAGGACGAACTCGTGTCGTCGGACATCACCGGCAACCCCGCGTCGTCGATCTTCGACTCCTCCCTCACCCGTGTCGACGGCCGCCACATCAAGGTGGTCGGCTGGTACGACAACGAGTGGGGCTTCTCCAACCGCGTGGTCGACACGCTCCAGCTCCTCGCCGGGCGCTGAACCCGAGGAAGAGCTCTTCCGCGTTGCAGCCCTGCCTGGCAGGGCTGCAACGTCGGCACGTCAGGACCATAGTCGCGCGGCCACTCCTCCAGCGACCGTCACCCGAGAACGGAGACTCCGTGGACATCGACCTCGCCCGCACCTGGGTGCACGCCATCGCAACCGCCGTGGACAAACAGAAAGACCTCCTTACCCGGCTCGACTCGGCCATCGGCGACGCGGACCACGGCGTCAACATGCACCGCGGATTCACCGCCGCAGCGACCGCCGTGAGCGCTTTGGAGTCGGGCGCCGCCGGAGCGGTGCTCTTCGAAACGGGCAGCGCACTGCTCTCCAATGTCGGCGGAGCCTCGGGGCCGTTCTTCGGCAGAGCCTTCCGTGCGATCGGCCAGGTCCTCGACGTCCCTACCGCCACTCCGCAAGAGATGGCGGATGCGCTGGCTGCGGGGCTGGCCGCGGTCGCGGAGCTCGGCGCTGCCGCTCCGGGGGACAAGACCGTCATCGACGCCTGGGCACCGGCCCTGGATGCCTTCCGTCACCGCGCCGACACCGGAACCGACTTGGCCGCAGCCGCCCTCGCGGCGGCGGACGCGGCCGAGGAGGGAATGCGCGCCACCGTCCCGCTGCAGGCGCGCAAGGGGCGCGCCTCGTATCTCGGCACCCGCAGCATCGGCCACCAGGATCCAGGGGCCACCTCGGCCGCGCTCATCTTCCGGGCCCTGGCGGACACCGCAACCGCGCGCTGACCCGCACGCGTCCGGCGGTCGCGCGGCGACGGAGGAACTTTCGAGGCCGCCCACCGTTTGATCATTCATCATTGATGAACAGTGTTCCGAATGACGCTACCGTGTCACCACCCTGTCAAGAGAAGCGGCGCCACCCGTCAGGAATGGAGGTGGACAGAGCCGCCCCGGCGGGCACCCAGCTCCCGGGACAGATTGCGTGCGATCTCACGTACGGCGACCGCGAGATCCTGCCGCGCCGGGTCCGCGAGCAGGCGCTCGACCGGCCCGACTACCCCAATCGCACCCGCCACCTGGCCTGAGCGGTCGAAGACGGGAGCGGCGATAGCCCCGTCGCCGATCGTGGATTCCTGGTCCTCCACCGCGTAGCCGGCGCCGGCCGCCTCATCGAGCTGGCGGGCGAGCACGGCAGGGTCAGTGACACTGGCCCCGGTGAGCGCCGTCAGCTCGCCGAGCAGCAGCTCCTTTCGCAGCGCCGGGGAGGAGAAGGCGACGATCGCCTTGCCGAAGCAGCTGGCATTCCAGGGGATGGCCGCACCGACCTCGAGGATCTGCACCGCACCCTCGGGCCTGAAGGCGTGATGGACCACGAGGATCCGGTCACCGGTCAGGACGGACACCCACACCGCCTCCTTGGTGCGGGAGGCAAGGAGCTCGGCCCAGGTCAGCGAACGGCTGCGGAGCTCATGGGTGTCCAGGTAGGCGTTGCCGAAGGCCACCAGGTCGGGCCCGAGCCGGTACTTGGAGCCCTCCGAGTCGCGGGATACCAGCCCCTCCGACTCCAGTGTCCGCAGCAGCGCATGAACGGTGGGCTTGGCCACGCCCAAGCGGTCGGCCAGCTCTGTGACGCCCAGTCGCGGGCCGTCCGTGGCGAGCTCGCGCAAGATGCGGATCGCCCGCTGTACCGACTGAACCACAAGGTCTCCAATTTACCATTGCTGAACAATGTTCCGAAATGTAGCATCCCTGTTCGCGGGCGGCTCAGTTGGCATCGTATTGGTTTCACACAGCATCGAGCTCGCGGCTGGACTGCTCCAGCTCACCACACAAATCGGGCTCTTCTGCTGGACCTGTGGGTGTGATCATGCGAGTTGGCGTCGGGGCAGGGTGGGGCGGTTGCCGCCGAGGCAGAGCATGACGAGGGCGATGACGGCCTCCGCGCTGCGGAAGCCGATCCTGTGGGGCTCGGAAAGTCGTCGCTGCAGGTCAAGCCGCATAGCGGTACTCGTTGATGACGCCGCCGAGGATGTGGGTGCGCAGGAGTCGGCGGCCTTCGAGGTCATGCACGGTGATGGGCTGTTGGTCGGCGCCGGGAGGTAGTTGGTTGCGGGCCCGGTGGGGGCGGTGCTCGTTGTAGTGCCGCTCGTAGGCGGCCAGGACGTGCCGGGCGTGGGCCTCGTTCATGATGAGGACGTGGTCGAGGCCCTCACGCCAGATGCTGCCGATCACCCGCTCGCAGTGGGCGTTCATCCGAGGGGCCTGCGGTGCACTCTTGAGGATCTCCGTCTCCTCGCCCTCGAAGACGGCGTCGAAGGACTGGCCGTACTGCGCCCACTCAGGCCGGAGAGGGCCGTCGACGACGCCGGCCCGGGCATCCCACCCGAGCACTGACGAGGGCGAAGAGCACAGCGATGCGCCGTCGGAGTCGGCGGATCCGGCCTGCGGGGGTCGGCGGGACCCGGTGGCGCGAGCGGCGGATCCGGTCGAACGGGGCCGGGAGTCTCATGCCTTCGACTCCAGCCGGTATCCGACCCCGCGCACGGTGTGGATCAGCGGCGGATCGCCCAGCTTGCGGCGCAGTTGGGAGACCAGGACCTCGACGACGTTGGAGTTGGGCTCGGTCAGTTCGTCCCAGCAGCGTTCGATGAGTTCGGCGCGGCGCACCGCCTCGCCGGGCCGGGCGGCGAGCGTCTCCAGGATCGCGAACTCCTTGATGCTGAGGGTGAGGAGGACACCGTCGCGGTGTACCGTGCGTCTCGCCGAGCCGATCTCCAGGCTTCCGTAGCGAACCACCGGCGGTGTGGCGGTGGTCCGTCGGCACAGGTTGCGCACGCGGGCCACCAGTTCGGGGACGGCGAAGGGCTTGACCAGGTAGTCGTCGCCGCCGGTGGCGAAACCCTCGACCCGGTCGGCGACGGTGTCGCGGGCGATGAGGAAGAGCACCGGCACGGCCCAGCCCTCCGTCCTTGTCCGCCGCACGTAGTCCGCGGAGTCGCCGGCGGGCAGCATCCGGTCGAACACCAGGCAGTCGTAGTCGGTGACGAACATCGCCTCGTCGGCCGCGGGGAGGTCGGCGGCTTCGTCGACGGCCAGGCCGTTGCCGCGCAGTGCAGCGGCCACGGCGAACCGCAGATCATCGTCGTCCTCGACCACCAGAACTCGCATGCCGTCAGAATGGCCGCGCCTTGGGGCGGCACCGCCGGTAGTGGATGTGCGGCCGTGCACCTCACCGGTGCCCGGGGGGATTCGGTCCGCGTGAGGCGCACAGCCGCTCGCCGGCTCGTGGCCGCCGCCACGGCGACTGACCGGCGGTGTCGACGGCCGCCAACCCGTCCGTGGGGGACCGGGAAGGCACCGCCGCCGACGGCGAGGATCATCGCAGCATGAACCTGAGGATTCGGTGAGCTTCGCCGCGACCGCCGCCCGCCGGAACCACCGTGCCGGTGCGGTGACGCGCCTCTCCCGGCAGTAGTGCGTCGCGATCCGGTGGTGTCCCATCAACCCGGCGTGCCGGCAGGCCGGCTTCAGCGGCCCGGTATCCGGACTCCCCACCGTTTTGACCATGGTCCCCGCCGTCAGGAGCGTCGCCGGCACGACGACCAGCCATCCGGCCCGGCGGAGAAGCGTTCCGGCCTGGTTCGGCAGCCGGCGCCAGAGGAGGCGGATCTGCCGTCCGGCGGCGACCGAGGCGAGCGCGCGACGCTTCCGTACGGCCGGCGGCAGCAGGTGGACTGGTACCGGCCGGGCGCTCCCGACCAAAGTCTCCCGGTCGTTCCGTATGCACTCCTGCATGGCCATCTCCGTCCCGTGCCGTTCGTGAGCGGGAAGAGCCTGACCGGGAATGGCTGAGGATTCCGTGAGCGCCCGTCTGCGGGGCTGGACGTCGACGACCGGGAGCAGGCCGGATCGGCGGCCGGCTCCCGGCCATGGCGCGGCAGGCGGCGGTGGACCGTTCCACCGGTCGCGGCGACGGGCGACGGAGCCGTACGTCGGGGAGTGGTCGAAGGACCCGTCCGCCGATCGTCAGGAGTGGCCTGTCCGGCTTTGCCGGGCAACACCACACGGCGGCGCCGCCGACCACGGCCGGACGCATCGGATGGGCGTGCCCCGGACCTGAGGACGCGGACGTGAGGCAGATCAGGCATCGGCCTGCGTGTGCGATGCTGCACGAAGATGAGTTAGACATGCAAGAAGTTGCTCAAAGCGGCGAGATAAGACTATAAAGAGCGCAAGTTCGAGCATCTCGCTCCACGGCGCCCATTGGGAGGCCCGTCATGAGTCATGTCCTGCAGGAGATCGCCAGCCAGCCTGAGTGCTGGCGTCGGGTTGTGGAATCCGGCGCCGTCGGACTGCCCCGGGCCGGGGAGCGGGTGGCGGTGATCGGCTGCGGTACCTCGCTCTACATCGCCCAGGCCTATGCCGCATTGCGCGAGACGGCCGGACTGGGGGAGACCGACGCCTTCGCGGCCTCCGAGTACCCCGCCGGCCGCCGTTACGACCGTCTCCTCGCGATCACGCGCTCCGGCACCACCACAGAGGTGCTCGACGCCCTCGGCCGCGCCGAGGACCTGCCCACCGTCGCGATCACCGGTGACCGCACCACGCCGATCAGCGCGGCCGCGCAGTCCGTGGTGGACCTGGAATTCGCGGATGAGAAGTCGGTGGTGCAGACCCGGTTCGCCACCACCGTGCTCGCGCTCCTCCGCGGTCACCTCGGCCTGGCCCCCGCCGACCTGCCCGCCCAGGCCGAGCGGGCGCTGACCGAGCCGCTGCCCGAGGGTGCCACCGAGGTGAAGCAGCTCACCTTCCTCGGAGCCGGCTGGACGGTCGGCCTGGCCAACGAGGCAGCGCTCAAGCTCCGTGAGGCGTCCGGTAGTTGGACCGAGTCCTACCCCGCAATGGAGTACCGGCACGGCCCGATCAGCGTCACCGGGCCGGACAGCCTGGTCTGGTTCTTCGGCGAGCCCCCCACCGGTCTGGTGGACCAGGTACTGGCTACCGGCGCCCGGGTGTCGGTCAGCTCTCTGGATCCGATGGCCGACCTGATCCGTGCCCAGCGCCTCGCCGTCGAGCGTGCCGAGCTGGACGGCCTGGACCCCGACCGGCCGCACAACCTCACCCGCTCGATCGTGCTGGACCAGCCGTGACCGGATCCACCGGTGGTGGCGCCACGGTGATCGCCCTCGATGTGGGAGGGGCGTACATCACCGCCGGCGTCACGGCGGAGGGCGGATCACTGCGGTCCACCGAGCGCCGACCCACTCGGATCGACCGCGGCCCGGAAGCGGTGCTGGACACCGTCCTCGACTGCGCCGCCGACCTCGCCGAACGTTTCGGTCCGGCCGCGGCCGGCCTCACCGTCCCGGGGATCGTGGACGAGCGGACGGGCATGGCCGAGTTCGCTGCCGACCTCGGATGGTGCCGGTTGCCCGTCCGGCAGCGGCTCGCCGAGCGTCTGGGCATTCCGGTCGCACTCGGACACGACGTGCGATCGGGCGGCATGGCAGAGGCCCGGGCCGGCGCCGGCCGCGGCATCCACTACTTCCTGTACCTCACGGTCGGGTCCGGAATCAGGGCCACCGTGATGCTGGACGGGCAGGCGCTGACCGGTACGGGAGGGGGAGACGGCGAACTCGGGCACATCGTCGTCCGACCCGGCGGTGAACCCTGCGAGTGCGGTGGCCGCGGCTGCTTGGAGGCCTATGCCTCGGCCGCCGGGATCGGTCTCCGCTACGCGAAGGCCACCGGCGAGAACGGCGTCACCGCCAGGCTGGTGCAGGAACGTGCCGCCGGCGGCGACCAGGTGGCGGCCGAGATATGGGGCGAGGCCGTCGACACCCTTGCCGACGCCCTGTCCATCGCGGCCGGACTGCTCGACCCCGAGCGGGTGGTGATCGGAGGGGAGCCGACGCTGGTCGGCGACCGCTACTTCGTCCCGCTGCGGGCGGCGGTGGCCGAGCGTCTGTGCTACCGCCCCGCCCCGGCCATCGTCCCCGCCGAACTCGGTGACGACGCAGGCTGCCGGGGAGCGGCGATGCTCGCCCAGGACCTTCTGAGTCGGGAGGTCCTGCCGTGATCCTCACTGTGACGCTCAACGCGGCGCTGGACGTCACCTACCGCATCGACCGGTTGCGTCCGCAGGCGAGCAACCGGGTTCACTCGGTGACGCAGCGCGCCGGGGGCAAGGGCGTCAACGTGTCGCGCGTGCTCCACGCCCTCGGGGAGTCCACGACCGTGACCGGGCTGGCAGGCGGACCGACCGGCGAGGTGCTGCGCCATGAACTCGCCTCGGTGGGGCTGGCCGACGAGTTGGTGCCGATCGCGGGCGAGAGCCGGCGGACGGTGGCGGTCGTCGACGAACTGGCCGGGGACACCACGATCCTGCTCGAACCCGGGCCCGTGGTCCGCCCGGAGGAATGGGACCGCCTCCTGGACCGGCTCGACACGCTGCTGTCCGGGGCCATGGCGGTGGTGTTTTCCGGCAGTCTGCCCGAGGGAGTTCCGGCCGACGCCTATGCCGAGCTGGTCCGCCTGGCCCGCACCCACAGTGTGCCCGCGGTGGTGGACGCGGACGGACCGGCCCTGCGGGCGGCGTTGGCAGCGAAGCCGACGCTGGTCAAGCCCAATGCGGACGAACTGACGGCCGTGACGGGGCTGCGTGACCCCGTCGCCGCCGCCCAGTCGCTGTGCCGGGAGGGAGCTCGGTCCGTGGTGGGCTCGCTGGGCCCCGATGGCCTCATCGCCGTGACGGCGTACGGGAGTTGGCAGGCCCGGTTGCCCGACCGGCTGTCCGGCAACCCGACCGGCGCCGGGGACGCGGCCGTTGCCGCGCTCGCCCTCGGCCTGGTGGACGGGACGCCCTGGCCGGACCGGCTGGCCGAGGCCGTCGCGCTGTCCGCCGCCGCCGTCACCGCCCCCTTGGCCGGCGACTTCGACCCTGTCGTCCGCGCGCGCCTGCGTCCGCTCGTGGAGGTCCAACCCTTGAGGAGTCCGCAATGCCCTTGACCCCGACCGGTGCCATCATCCACGCGGCGGCCGCCGCGGCGCAGGGTGTCGGTGCGTTCAACGTCATCCAGCTCGAACACGCGGAGGCCATCGTCACGGGCGCCGAGGAGGCCGGCTGCCCGGTGATCCTCCAGCTCAGCGAGAACGCCGTCCGCTACCACGGCGCCCTGGCTCCGGTGGGCGCCGCGGTGCTCGCCGTCGCAAAGGCTGCCGGAGTGCCGGTCGCGGTCCACCTGGACCACGCGACCACGCCGGAGCTGGTCGAGGAGGCCGTCGAACTCGGCTTCACCTCCGTGATGTTCGACGCCTCCGTGCTGGAGTACGAGGAGAACGTCCGGGCCACGGCGGCGGTGGTGGCGCGCTGCCACGCGGCGGACGTCTGGGTGGAGGCGGAGCTCGGCGAGGTCGGTGGCAAGGACGGCGTGCACGCGCCGGGCGCCCGGACCGATCCCGGCGAGGCGGCCGCGTTCGTGGCGGTCACCGGCGTCGACGCGCTCGCGGTGGCCGTCGGCACATCGCACGCGATGACCACCCGCGATGCCGCGCTCGACTTCGACCTGATCGCCGAACTGCGCGCCGCCGTCCCGGTGCCGCTGGTGCTGCACGGCTCCTCCGGAGTGGCCGACGAGCACCTGACCCTCGCCGTCGAGCGCGGCATGACGAAGATCAACATTGCCACCCACCTCAACCAGGTCTTCACCGCTGCCGTCCGGCAGGCCCTCGCAGGGAACGGCGAACTGGTCGACACCCGCCGCTACCTCGGCCCCGGTCGCACCGCGACGGCCGCTGAGGTCGCCCGGCTGCTCCAGGTGCTGAAGGCCCCGGTGCTGACTGCATAGTCCTCGACCGGTTCATCTGCTCATTGCTGATCGATACGCAGCCATGGAGTCACCTTTGCTCACTATCGACCTGTCCTCTCTCCGGGCCATCCCGGTCGACCCCGTTGGTGAGCTGGTCGGGCGGGATCGAAAGCTACACTCCCGTCATGCTCAAAGCTGATCGTGCTGCCCGGATCCTGTCGCACATCGCCGAGGCGGGAAGCGCAGACGTACACGCGCTCTCCGGACTGCTCGGGGTGTCGAACGCGACGATCCGCCGAGACCTCCAGGAGCTGCACGACCAGGGCCTGCTCCAGCGCACGCGCGGCGGCGCGGTCACCGGGCCGGTGAACCTCGAACTGCCGCTACGGCACCGGAGTGAGCAGCGGCAGGCGGAGAAGCGGCGGATCGCCCGGGTTGCGGCCGAACTGGTCCCCGAGGGCGCGGTGGTCGGCCTGACGGGAGGCACCACGACCACCGAGTTGGCCCGCGTGCTGGCCGACCGCGCCGGGATCACCCTGGTCACCAACGCCGTGAACATCGCCGCCGAGCTGATCGTCCGTCCGGACGTCCGCCTGGTGGTCATCGGCGGCCTCGCCCGTTCCGCCAGCTACGAGCTGGTCGGTCCGGCGGCGGATCGCATGCTCACCCAGTACCACCTCGACGTCGCCTTCATCGGTGTGGACGGCCTGACCGCACAGGAGGGCTGCACCACCTACGACGAGATGGAGGCCCAGACCGACCGCGCTTTCCTGCGCAGCAGCCGGCGCTCGGTCGTCCTCGCCGACAGCACCAAGATCGGCAGGGTGACCTTCGCCTCGATCTGCGCGCTTTCCGAGGTCCACGACGTGGTCACGGACGATGGGATCTTCGCCGACCAGGAACGGGCCATCGCGGAGTGCGGTGTGCGGGTCAGCCGCGCCTGACGGAACGCATCCGGACGGTTGCACCCGCCTGGCGCGACCGCGCCGCCGAAGGTCGCGCGGGCTGGAACGGGCATCGGCACCGTTCCAGCCCACGGCCCGTCTCACTGGTCAGGTAGGAAGGTCCTGACGTCTGTCACAGGCCGTTCACGACGCTCCGCGCGACGCGCTTACGGCCTGTGCGTCCGCCGGCCAGGTGGAGTGCGTCCTCGACGAGTCTGACCTGCTCGCGCACGGCCTCGGCCCAGACCTGCTCGCGGATGTACGCATCGATGGTCTCGCTGTCGTTGGCGCGCTGCGGCGCTCCGAGCAGGGCCGTTCGGAAGGCCTTCAATCCCGCCTGCATGGCGAGGATCTCGGCATCCAAGCGGAGCCGGACCATGCAGGCCAGTGCCAGCGGATTGCGATGGAACACCTGCTCGTGACGCCAGCGTGCCGGAGCCAGATCGAACAGCCGGTCCTTCGCGGAGTGAAGGCGCCGGACAGCGCCGACTACAGCACCGTCATCGAGACCGGGGACGCCACTGCGCCGCGCACCGTGAACTTCACGGTCGCCTGCGGCCTGTCCACCGGCACTGTGCACGTGTGGGCCACCAGCCTGAACTCGACAGAGGCTCTCCCGGGCCCTCCTCGGCCGGGAATGTCCGGCTCTGCGCACGGGCGTGGGTTGGAACGGGGTGGCGGCCCCGCGCCGGCCCATGGCCCGGTTCAGTCGAGGCCGAGTACCGAGAGGGCGGTCGTCCAGTTGGTGGCAATGGCCCGCTGGGCGGGGACCAGGTCCACCCGGCGGTTGCAGACCGCACGGTAGAGCTTGTACTCGACCTTGTCCTTGTCGGCGGCGGTGAGGCCGTCGAGGCCGGTGCCGTAGCGCGGCTGCGGCCAGAGGTTGCCCGGGTCGGTGGGGTGGCCGCTCAAGGGCACCGGGCTCACCGACACCAGCGGCCGACCGCTGAGCGTCGCGCCGCACGACTTCCGCAGGGTCTTTACGACCGAGGCGATCATGAACGGGATGCCGCCCCACATCGCCCAGTTGATCTTGGGTCATCGCGATATCAACACCACGATGGGATACAAGGCGGTCTATCCCGAGGAGGCCATCAACGGCCACCGGGCGTTCATCGCTCGGCGCCGTGACCTGCGGCCCAGCGAAGAATACCGCAGTCCCACCGACGAGGAATGGGAGGAGTTCCTGGGCCACTTCGAGCACCGCAAGGTCGCGCTCGGCGACTGCGGACGCGCCTATGGGACCAGCTGTGTTCACGAGCACAGTTGCGTCAGGTGTCCCCTTCTTCGGGTTGATCCTGCCCAGCGCCTCCGTCTGGTGGACATCCGTGACAACCTCATCGCCCGCATCGCCGAGGCCCAACGCGAGGGCTGGGCCGGTGAAGCCGAAGGACTCAAGGTCAGCCTCGCCGCCGCGAACGCCAAGCTCGCCCAGGTCGACGGCACTATCGCCCGACGCGACACGGCCGTCGGCCTGGGAATGCCCACCTTCCCCGAGATCGCCGGCCGCGAAGCCACCCCCCGACATGACCTCGCCCACCACCCTCACCGCAGCACTCCGCCATCACGCCGAGGGCTCCTACTGCCTGGCCGCCGCCGCGGACCTGCTGATTTCCCAGCACTGGCTGCATCGCGGGGACTTCACCGATCGCTTCATCACCGTCGGCCCCGCGGCCTTCGACGACAGGACTGTAGCCTGCGTCGACTGGCCGGCTGCGATCCATGCCCTCGACACCGGCGACCTCCCCTGTTCCGGGGGCGAGCAACGGATGCTCAGGCTCACCGCCGGCCTGGCGGACGGCATCCCCGTCGATCTCCGAGAGACCCCCACCGGCATCGACAGCACCAACGTCCAACTGCTGGTCAGAGCTGTGCTCCACGCATCCGGACGTCGACCGGCGTCCAGCAGGTACTGCTCCTGCGTCAGGGATTCCACGCGGCCATCAGATCGCGCAGACGTCTCCGATGAACGGCAATCCAGTCCTCCGGCAGATCCATCGGCACACGGACGGTGACCATGGAGATCATGTCGTCTTCCACCACCACTTCCGGACAGTCGCGTTCGCCGGTGAGCTGGATGAAGATGGACGGCCCTCTCTCCACGGCCATCCACGCGATGTCCTCACCTGCGTCAAGGCTGTCGAGGGCGCGGCCCCAGGCTTCCAGCCTCGATCGCCACAGGGAGAGGTCGAGGCGACCACTCACGAAGGGCGTCTTGACGACGATCTCAGCCGCAAGGCCATGAGCCACACTCGGGTGTTGCCCAAGAACCCTGATGCTGACCCTGTTTCCCTCATCATCAGCCAGCAGCACAAGATCAGTAGGAGTCATTCCGGCCATAGCGCCCCCTGGTGTCGAGGACTGGATCTTTACGCACTCGCCGCCATCGACGCCAACTCATTCCGCCCGGCCAAGGGTCCAAGCCGCTCATTTTGCTAGTTCAGAGAAGGGATCCATGGCCGGTAGGTCCGCCGCTTGCCGGCCTTCCACGCGGTCTTCGCCGCGTTCACCGCCCGCCGGGTCGAGCGCGCGCTGCCCGGGTAGCCCATCTTCACGAGCTTGTCGTGGACCACGTCGGCGCGGATCGTCGCCTTCGACTGCTCGACCCACTCCTCGATCTTCTCCAGGTACGCGTCGATCATCTTCGGCCGCGGCTCGCGTTCGTGCGGGTTGCGCCCGCTGGCGCGGGCCTCGACATACCGCTTGACCGTCTTCGGGTCGTGCCCTGTCAGGGTGGCCGCCGACCAGACCGTGGCGGTCAGGCCGTACGCCTCAAGGATTTCCATGATCTCTCTGTCAGACTTTGTCACAGGACCTCTTCGACCAGTTCGCTGATGCTCGCAAACACCAGCAAACCGGACGAAGGGGTCTCCTTCAGATAAGGAAGCGATCAGGAACACCGCAGGCCGGACGGCCATCCACCTGGATTTCTGGTGGCCATCAGCCGGGACTCAACTGGCCGCACACCTGGAGATTGCCACGTCCGCCGACACGGGGCGTCAAGAACGTGAGGCGGGGCCGCCTCCGGTGGGTGCGGATTCTCACCGGATCAGTCCCACAGCCCAGCGTGTTCAGGCCGCCAGGCCGAGATCGAGGAGCTGGGCGGCTCGACTGATGGAGCCGGGCATGAGGTGGCGGTAGGTCGTGAAGGTGACGTCGACGCTGCGGTGGCCCATCCATTCCGCCACGTCGGTGATCGGTATGCCGTTACTCAGGCAGTTCGACGCGAAGAAGTGGCGGAGCCCGTAGAGCACCATCCCTTCGGGGATGTCGGCCTGGCCGGATTTCTTGATCCTCCGCCACTGACTGTCGATGACGTGGTGCGGAATGGCCTGGGTGATGTCCTTGGGATTGCGCAGGAGGTAGCCGTCCACGGTTCCGTACGTATCGGCGTACCACTCGATGGAGTGTTTGGTGCGGGCTGGCAGTGGTACGTCGCGGTACTCACCGACCTTGCGGTGCTTCAGGCGGGCGTAGGCCTTGGTGGCCTGGTTGACCTGTTCGGTGACCCGGTAGACGTCGTCGGCGACGATGTTGTTGATGTTCACGGCATAGGCTTCGCCGTTGCGCAGGCCGCAGCCGCTCATGAGGTCGGTGACCAAGCGGAAGGCGTCGTCGCCGGCGGTCCGGTACGGGGTCGGCCGCGTATGCCGGGGCGGTGGCGCCCGCGATCAGCGTGGTCGCGGCGGCGAGTGCGGCACCCAGGGCGGGGAGCCGGCGGGTGCTGGTGGGTCTGGTGGTACCGGTGGGGCTGGCGGAGCGGGAAGTGCTGAACATGAACACTCCTCTGGTCCGGTGCTGTTGG
>NZ_JAHTKP010000074.1 GCF_019192735.1 Kitasatospora aureofaciens | reverse complement strand
CCCCCCCCCCCCCCCCCCCCCCCCCCCCCCCCCCCCCCCCCCCCCCCCCCCCCCCCCCCCCCCCCCCCCCCCCCCCCCCCCCCCCCCCCCCCCCCTTTTTAATGATCCGGCGCCCACCGAGATCTACACATCTTCTCACACTCGTTCCCTACCCGACGCTCGTCCGATCTCCAGGGCCGGCGGCGCGGGCGCGGCCGGGACCGGGGGCTGCGCGACCGGCGCCGGTGCGGGCGACGGTGTGGAGGTCGGCGACGGACTCGGCGTCGGAGTCGGCGTGGGTGTGGCGCTCGGCGTGGGCGACGGAGTCGGCGACGGCGTGGGTGTCGGGCTCGGGCACGGGTGGTGCCAGTGCGGCGGCCGGTGCACCGGGTGGCGGGCGTCGCCGTTCGGGTCGACGGTGACGCCGACCCGGACGTCCACGTCCACCCCGACGCTCACGTCCGTCCCGTCCGGTCCGACCGACACCTTGACGTCCGTGTCGGTGCAGACGCAGGTGTCGACGACCGGCCCGTGCGGGTGTCCCCCGCCGTGGTGCCCGGCGCCGGACGCGGACGCCCCGCTCAGCAGCGCGCACATCGCGACCACACCGACCGCCGCGCCGGCCAGGCGCACCCGCCGCCCGGGGACGGCGCCCCCTCCGCCGTCCACCGGTATCCGTTGGGGCTGCCGGGGCTGCGGCATGGCTCCACACACCTCTCGGATCGTCGGGAAAGCACATCGTCGGAAAGCGCTCGAACAGAACCGGGGGAATCGAGCCGGACCGCGCCGCACCTGCCCCCGTCAGGCGAACGGCCCGCCTCCGGGGGCGGGCCGTCCGTCATCACGTCAAACGATCTTCGGGCGGGCCGGTTACGGGCCCGAGCCGATCAGGTAGCAAGAATCGACCGCTGCTCGGGCCGCACGCCCAAGGCCGATCACGCGTTCAGTGGCGGCCGTGCGCGATCTCGACGTTCTCCAGGACGCCGACGGCGTCCGGCACCAGGATCGCGGTCGAGTAGTAGGCGCTGACCAGGTACGAGATGATCGCCTTCTCGTCGATCCCCATGAAGCGGACCGAGAGCGACGGCTGGTACTCGTCCGGGATGCCGGTCTGGTGCAGGCCGATGACGCCCTGGTTGTCCTCGCCGGTACGGATCACGAGGATCGAGCTCGTGTTCTCCTTGGTGATCGGGATCTTGCTGCACGGCAGGATCGGGACCCCGCGCCAGGCCGGCACCTGCTGCCCGCCGAGGTCGACGTGGTGCGGGTAGAGCCCGCGGGCGTTGAGCTCGCGGCCGATCGCGGCGATGGTGCGCGGGTGGGCGAGCAGGTAGTCGGGGTCGCGGCGGCGGTTGAGCAGCTCGTCCAGGTCGTCCGGGGTGGGCGGGCCGGAGTGGGTCTGGATCCGCTGGTCGAAGTCGGCGTTGTGGAGCAGGCCGAACTCCGGGTTGTTGACGATCTCGTGCTCCTGGCGCTCGCGCAGGGCCTCGATGGTCAGCCGCAGCTGGTGCTCGATCTGGTTCATCGGCTGGTTGTAGAGGTCCGCGACGCGGGTGTGCACCTTGAGGATGGTCTGCGCGACGCTCAGCTCGTACTCGCGCGGCTTCAGCTCGTAGTCCACGAAGGCGCCGGGCAGTTCGAACTCGCCGTGGTGGCCGGCCGACATGGCGATCTCGGCCTCGCCGCGCTCGTTCTGCGCCTGGAGCGGCAGGGCCAGGAACTCCTGCAGGTGCTCCTGCAGGCTCGGCGCGTTGTCGCGGATCTGCTCGAAGTCGCGGCGGGTCAGCGTGAGGACGACACCGGAGGTGGCCGTCTTGGCGGTGTACTCCCAGACTGCGTCCGGGTTGAGCACGGCGTCGTCGCCGAAGCGGTCGCCGTCGCCGAGCACGCCGACCACGGTCTCGTCGCCGTACTTGCCGGTGCCCATCTTGTTGATCTTGCCGTGGGCGATCAGGTAGATCCGGTCGGCCGCCTCGCCCTGGGTGACGAGCACCTCGCCGGGGCCGAAGTCGCGCTGCCGGCAGCGGTCGGCGAGCGCGGTGAGCACCTCGTCGTCCTCGTAGCCGCGCAGCAGGGCGAGTTCGCCCAGCTCGCGGGGGATGACGCGGACCTCGGAGCCGGTCTTGATGAACTCGACAACACCGTTCCCGACGGTGTAGGTGAGCCGTCGGTTCACCCGGTAGGCACCACCGTGGGCCTCGACCCAGGGGAGCACCTTGAGCAGCCAGCGGGAGGTGATCTCCTGCATCTGCGGTGCGGACTTGGTGGTGGTGGCGAGGTTGCGGGCAGCGGCTGTCGCGAGGGACTGCTGCTGAGCCTGCTGTGTCTCCGGGCTGGTGTCCACGGGCATCGGCAGGGATCTCCGTTCATCTGGTCAGATCACGCGGTCGGGTCATGCCGAACCGCCCTGGCACCTGCCGTGACGATTCATCAGATCCGCGTGTTGGTGGGGGTGTTGGCGCGAAGTCGCACGGTCTCGCAATCGAGGGCGCCGTCTCCCGGCGACCCAATCCGGAACCCTAGATCACCGATCCCCGGCCAGACCCGTACGGCGGCCTACTACCCCCCGATAGGGTGAATCTGAACCGGATCACCCCGATCCGCACCCGACGGCCGGCAAACGCCCGTTCGGCGCCCCGATCCCTGTACTCCCCGCGCCTTCCCTGCTCCACGAACCCGACCGGCCCTCGTGGGCAGCCGGCCCGCCGCCGCACCGGCGTCAACACGACGCACCGCCAGGCCGGTTCCGGCGTGGCGGTGCGTTGCCGTGCGATTCAGGTGCGATGCGGTGGTATCCAGCGGACCCGGGTCCCGTGGTCAGGCCACCTCGACGCCGTGCCGGACGCGGTCGAAGCGGCCGGCCGCCAGGTCCTCGTCGGTGATCCAGAAGGAGGCGTTGACGGCCTCGCCCCAGTCCGCACCGGCCGCCGAGCCCTCGACCTGGAGCACCGGCCGGTGGCCCTCGTGCCGCCCGGTGTCGGTGTCGCACCAGCCGAGCACCCGGACGTCGGGCCTGGTCAGGTGATCGCGGAAGTCGGACGCGAGGTCGAGCGCGATCATGAAGTCGTCCGGGAAGAGGTCCTCCAACTCGCGGTCCTGGTAGGACGGCGCGGACAGCGCCCACCGCGCCCGGACCGGGACGGCGGGCAGCGGCGGCAGCTCGTCCCGGCCGGCGGGCTGGGGCCGCGGCGGCGCTCCGGCGGGGACGTGCAGGACGCGGCAGCCATGGCCGGCGAAGTCGGAGAAGTGGTCGTCATGGAAGAACAGCAGCAGCCCGTCAGCCGGCAGCGGCCAGCGGCCGCCGTCCCCGGCGGCGTGCGCCTCGGCCAGCCCGGCACAGTCGAGTTGGGCGAGCAGTTGCATCGGGTGCCCGGCGTACTCCGGCCACTCCTCGTCCGCGGGCAGCCCGGGCAGCCCGCCGAGCCGGCCGACGATCGGGCCCTCGGCGGTTCCGCCACCCGTGTCCGGCGTCAGGGCGAGGGAGGAGCGGAGCAGCCGGTCCACGAGCGGGGCGGTCCGCTCGTCCGCCCTGGCCCGGATGGCGGCGTACATGCCGTACGGCATCGGCAGGGGCAGGTGCCGGTCCTCGGCGAGTCCGGCGGGGTCGGTGAGCAGCGGTTCGGCCATGGACGCCAGCCTGCCACCCGGCACTGACAACGCGGACGACGACAGGCGACGCGGGCAACGCCGGCAACGCGGACAGCCCGTCAGGTGCCGGTACGGGGGCGGCCGGCACCTGACGGGGGAACGGAGGGCTATCCCAACGGGGGGGGGATCCGAACGGGGGTACCCGAACGGGGGCTATCCGGGGGACGAGGTCAAGAAGCCGGCGTCAGGCGCAGGGGACCTGCGTCCCGGGAAGGTTGACGATGCCGGAGTTGTTGGCCAGGCCAGTGTTGTACTCGTAATACAGGTAGGAGTAGAGGTCGATCCGGGTGCCGGCGCCGCACTTGGAGTCGGGGGCGACGGTGTAGGTCACGGTGAAGCTGCTGGAGGCACCGGGCGCGAGCGGCACGTTGTAGCGGGCGATGCCGCCGTGGACGTTCTCGCTGCACCCGTTGGTCTGGGTGCCGCAGCCGGTCGCCGCGAACTTGAGGCCATTCTCCTGCGTGGTCGGGTAGGTCGGCTGGACGCTCTGGTAGACGAACTGGATCGGGGTGTCGTAGGGGTTGGAAAGCGTCAGCGTGAGCGTGAACGAGCCGCCCGGCGTGGTCGTCGCCCGGTCGGCCACGGCCGTGAACGGCAGCGGGGCGGCGGCCTGAGCGGGTGCGGCGGAGAGGAGCAGACCGGCGGCGGCGACCGGAATCGCGACAAGAGCGGACCGCCTCAGATGTGTTCTGCGCATGACCATGGAGCGTAGGGGGCGGTACCGGTTCCGTTGCTTCCCTCGGCCCCGGCTCGTACCCGGTGAGGAGCGGCGGGCGGACGCGCCGGGCCATTGCGCCCGCGTTCCGCCCTCACGGCCTCGCAAGGGGCCGTATCCTCCGCCCCACGACTGCTCCGCCCGCTCAGGCCGGCGGTGGCAGGATGTCGCAGAGCGCGGCGAGCGCCGCCGGGTAGGCGTGGTCGGG
Organism: Kitasatospora aureofaciens; assembly: GCF_019192735.1. GTDB lineage: Bacteria > Actinomycetota > Actinomycetes > Streptomycetales > Streptomycetaceae > Kitasatospora > Kitasatospora aureofaciens_A. Next base: position 29,890 of record NZ_JAHTKP010000074.1, on the reverse strand, counting down.
CGAGGTCGCGTAGCCGACCACCAGACCGTCGGCGGCCGGCATGGCCTCCGCCGCGAGCGCCGGGTGCCGGTAGTCGGCGAGCCCGTCCACGGCCAGGCCCCGGTAGGCGGCGGCCTTCAGCACGGAGCGCTCGGTGCCGGGCTCGAGCCGCAGCACCGCGTGCAGTCCGGCCGCGATGCCGGACACGGCGATGTGCGGGGCGCCCGCGGCGAGGGCGGCCACCAGCCGGTCCCGCCGGTCCCGGTAACGGCGGCGCATCCGCCGGACGTGCCGGTCGTAACTGCCGGAGTCGATGAACTCGGCGAGCGTCAGCTGGTCCAACGCGCTGGCCCAGCCCTCGCGTTCGCCCTTGGCGGCGAGCACCCGGTCGACCAGGTGGTCGGGCAGCACCATCCAGCCGAGCCGCAGCGCCGGCGACAGGCTCTTGCTGGCCGTGCCGAGGTAGACCACCCGCTCGGGGTCCAGGCCCTGGACGGCGCCGACGGGCTGGCGGTCGTAGCGGAACTCGCCGTCGTAGTCGTCCTCCAGGACCAGCCCGCCCCGCCCGCGCGCCCAGTCGACGACGGCGGCGCGCCGGGCGGCGTGCAGCGGCCCGCCGGTGGGGAACTGGTGGGCGGGGGTGAGCAGCACCGTCCGGACGTCCGGACGGTCCGCCAACGCGCCGACTCCGGCGCCGTCTTCGTCGAGCGGGAGCGGCACGGTGGTGACCCCGGCGCCCGCCAGCAGCGCGCGGTGGAAGGCGAGCCCGTACCCCTCGACGGCCAGCGGCCCGTTCGTCGCCGCGGGCAGGACGGCGCGCGCGCCGTCGAACAGCAGCCGCAGCGCGTGCGCGAAGCCGGAGCAGACGACGATCCGGTCCGGGTCGGTGCGCACCCCGCGGACGCGGGCCAGGTAGTCGGCGAGGACGGTCCGCAGCTCGCGCCGCCCCTGCGGATCGCCGGGCCCGAAGGCCTCGTTGGGCGCCGCAGTGAGCGCCCGGCGCCCGGCGGCCAGCCAGGCCGAGCGCGGGAAGGAGGCGGCGTCGGGCTGCCCCTGCCGCAGGTCGTACACCGGCCCCGGGCGGACGGACGGGCGGCGGGCCCGGGCGGTCGGCATCGGCTCGGCGCGCTCGGCGACGGTCGTGCCGGAGCCCTGCCGGGCCGTCAGCCAGCCCTCGGCGACGAGTTCGGCGTAGGCCTCGGCGGCGGTGTTGCGGGCGAGGCCGAGGTCGGCGGCGAGCGAACGGTAGGGCGGCAGCCGGGTGCCGGGCGCCAGCCGGCCGCTGCGGATCGCCTCGCGCAGGGCGGCCATCAGGGCGGCGCGGCGCCCGCCGGTGGCGGGGAGGTCGAGGTGCAGGTCGGCGCCGGTCGGGCGGGCGGGGTCGGACGGGTGGGCGGGCTCGGGCTGGCGGGGGTGCGTGACCGGCGTGTCCGTCATGGTCACGCACCCTATCGCCGCCCTCGCGGGCACTCGGCGGTCAGCCCTGGCCGTACGGGACGGCCGGCCGGAACAGCTGGTCGAACGCCTGGTACAGCTCCGGCCCCTTGGCGCCGGCCACCGTGAAGCGGGTGACGTCGCCGTTGCCCTGCCGCATGGTGGCGCGCAGGCCGCCCTGCGGGTCGATCTGCTCGTACTGGATGCCGGCGATCTGCCCGACCTGCACACCGTAGGACTTCGGCCCGCTGCTGCCGAAGAACTCGATGACCTTGGTCGCCAGCCAGGCCACCAGGCCGCAGACCGCGAAGAGGCCGAAACTTACGAAGAACACGATCGCGTTCGCGTGGACGAGCCCCTTGGACAGGTGGAGCTTCTCGTTCAGGTAGGCGAAGCCGAACAGCGAGATCAGCATCACGACGAAGGAGCCGGCGGACGTCAGACCGACGATCGCGATCCAGAACGGATCTCCGCCCTCCTTCTCCACCGTGAATCTCCCGTTGTCGAACTTCAGACTGACTGCGCCGCCAGGCTCGGCCTGGACCCCCGTGATCTCGATCATGAGTGCGGAGCCTAGCGGTCCGCTCGGGAGGCCATGCCGGGTGGGTTGCTACGGAACCACGGTCACCGGCCAGCGCCCCGCCTTCACCAGCCGGACCGCCACCGAGCCGATCACCCGGTGCCCGGCCTGCTCGGAGACGCCGACCACGACGGCGTCGGCCCGCAGCTCGTCCGCGAGCTTGGCCAGCCCGTAGTACGGGTCGCCGCGCAGGGTCAGGAAGCGCCACTCGACCCGCCACACCTCCTTCATCCGCTGCTCCGCGTCGCGCAGGGCCGCGAGCAGCTCGTCTGCGATCTCCTGGGTGGTCTCCTCGACCGCCGCCCCCGCGAGGGCGGTGGCCGCGCCGAGCACGGGCTGGACGTAGGCCACCGCCAGGAGCGCGCCCTGTCGCCGGGCGAGGCCGGCCGCGTACGCCGTCGCGCGCCAGGAGGAGTCCGAGCCGTCCAGCCCGGCCAGGATCACCTTCGGCCCGTCCGTCCCCAGCTCGAACCCGGCGGGTGCGGCCGCCGTCCCGGGCTCCTCGGCGCCGCCGAGGGCCTCCGCATCGCTCTCATTACTCATGCGCCCGCCTCTCCCCCAGCCTTGACGGCTGGGAGGTGCCCCCACCGCTCGGTAGGGGCATTCGCCCATACGCACCTTTGATGCTTCGCTCGCTCATAAGCCCGAGGCTATGCCCGCCACCCGACGTGACGACGCGGGGCACTCCGGGTGAGGGCTGTGGTGCGGGCCACCCCGGGTGCGGCGGCCTCGTCGCGTGCTCGGGCCGCCCTACCGCCGGTCCACCGGGTAGTCCCAGTCCGCCCCCGGCCCCTCCCCCGCCGCGAGCAGGTGCTCGGCGATCGCCAACGGCACCGCGACCAGCGGAACACCGGAGTCCAGCGGAATGCGCACCCGGCGGATGCCGCCCGGCGCGGACACCTCGACCACGGCCGTCGCCGCACCGACGAGCCCCACGGCATCGAGCCGGGCCGCCACCTCCGGCCGCCCCACGTCGGCCGGATAGGTGGTGAGCGTGAAGACGAGATCCCCGAGGTCGTCCAGCAGATCGGCGTACACGGCCAGCGGGGGCGCCGGAGCCGTCACCGGCAGCCTCCCCGAGGCGCCCCGATCCGGCGCGGCCCAACCCCCGTCCTCCCCGCCCAGCGCCGCGTGCACCTCGCCCCGCGAGGCCCCCACCGGCACCCGCACCACGCCGCCGGACGTCCCGACCACCACCACCGGCTCCCCGTCCGGGAACGCGATCCGCTCCAGCCGCCGCCTCCCCCCGGCATTGGCCCGCTGAAGCGCAGCGGCCTCCCGCAGGAAGTACCCCCGCTCCAACCGCTGCCGTCCCGTCACCATGACACGCCCCCTCAACGGCCTTGACGGATGGTCACCAACTCGCACGGTACCTCCGCCCCCGCCCACCCGGTTAGCCGATTTCCGTCCAACTTCCCTGCGGTGAAGCGGAGGTGGGGCCCGGGGTTTCCGGCGGAGGCCCAGGTCGGACGCGCGGGCCCTATCATCCGGTTCATGATCCTCAACCGGCCCGACGGCTACGACATCGACACCGACCCCGCCCGGATCGACCTCGACCGGGTGCACCACTGGCTCTCCACGGACGCGTTCTGGGCGCTCGGGCGCAGCCGGGAGGTGGTCGACCGGTCCGTGCGAGCGTCGATACCGTTCGGGGTGTACGCGGCGGGCGGCGAGCAGGTGGCGTTCGCGCGGGTCGTCACGGACCTGGCCACCTTCGCCTGGCTCTGCGACGTGTACGTCGACCGCGCGCACCGCGGGCGCGGGCTGGGCACCTGGCTGGCGACGGCCGTGGTAGAGCACCTGCGGCCGTACGCGCTCAAGCGGATCCTGCTGTCGACGGCGGACGCCCACGAGGTGTACGCCCGGGCGGGGTTCGTGCCGTTGCCCGAGCCGGGGAAGCTGATGATCGCGGACGGCTGATCGCGGACGGCTGAGAAAACCGTTCGCGGGCGCCGCGCCGCTGTGGCAGGGTGCGAGCCGTCCGGACCGATCACGCGCTGGAGCCGCCCCGATGACGCTGCCACCCCGACTCGCGCCCCTGCTGGAGGAGTTCGACTTCGCACGGACCCGCCTCACCGACCGGCTCGCCGGGCCGGCCGTGGACAGCGGGAACGGCACGCCGGTGGCCGTCGAGCCGCTGACGGACGAGGAGTACCGCTGGGAGCCGGTGCCCGGCTGCTGGTCGGTGCGGCGGCACGCGGAGGGGCCGGGCGAGCGCGCCACCCTGCTGATCGGCGCGGGCGAATGGGGTCGGGACGCGACCGAGTGGCCGCACCCGGAGCCGCCGCCGTTCACCACGCTCGCCTGGCGGCTGAACCACCTGGGCGAGATGCTCACGCTGCGCGCCGACCACACCCACGGCACCCGCTCGCTCACCCGCGAGGCGTACCCGGTGTGCGGTGACGCGCAGTCCGCCATCGCGGGCTTCGACGCCGCCGCCACCGCCTGGCGCGAGGCCCTGCTCGCGGCCGACGACACCGTGCTGGACACCGTCGGCCACAGCGCCTACCCGTACGGCGGCGACGCGGAGGAAGCCTTCCTGGACGTCGTCTGGTGGGTCAACCAGGAACTCCTGCACCACGGCGCCGAGATCGCCCTTCTTCGCGACCTCTACCGCTGGTCTCCCCGGGGCTGAAGGCCGGTCAGGACGAGCGGCCGGTCAGGACGGGCGGGGCGGGAGCGGCAGCGGGAGGGCGGGCAGGCCGTCGATGCTGGTGCCGACGTACTGCTTGCCCTCGCAGTAGGTGTTGAACTCCTCCTCGGTCTTGCGGCCGAAGTACTGCGCGTGCAGGTCGCGGTCCTCCCGGTAGTCCATCAGCGGGACGGCGAACCCGCAGGAGTCGCTGACCCGTTCGGCCGCGACCAGGACGATCGCGCGCAGCCCCGGCCCGTCCGCGCCCGGCTCGAAGCGGGACAGCAGGCCGGCGAACCGGGCATCGTCGCGGAACACCGCCTCGCCGCGGCCGTGCACCCGCACCACGGTCGGCGGGCCGTCGAAGGCGCACCACATCAGCGTGATCCGGCCGTTCTCCCGCAGGTGGGCGATGGTCTCGGCGGTGGATCCGCCGAAGTCCAGGTAGGCGAGGGTGAGTTCGTCGAGGACGACGAGGGTCCCGGCGCGGCCCTTCGGCGACACGTTGACGTGCCCGTCGGCGGAGAGCGGCGCGGTGGCGACGAAGTAGACGGGCTGACGCTCGATGAACTGCCGCAGGCGGCCGTCGATGTACTCGTACTGCTTTCCCATGCCGCCATTGTGCCCACATCTCGCCTGGCGAGAAAGAATCGTTCACATTTCGAGAAGTTTCGCGGCCGCCCGCGGTGTCCGTACGATGGCTCGTGTACATGCCACCCAGCGGCCCTGCCAGGGGAGTTGAGTTGATCGACCTGTCCGCCCAGGGCACCGCGGAGATGGCCTTCGGCACCCCTGCCGCACCGCTGCGCCCGTACGTGGTCGACTACCGCGGCTACCGGCTGGCGCTGCTCCGGCCCCGGCGGCGGCTGGAGGTGCCGACCGACGTCGTCACGATCGCGCTCACCTTCGAGGGCTCGATGCGGCTCGCCGACGCGGTCGACCCGGCGCGGCCCGCCGCCTCCTTCGAGTCCGTCGTCGCCGGGCTGCGCCGCACCGCGACGATCGGCGAACACGCCGGCCTGCTGCACGGGTTGGCGGTCTCGCTCACCCCGCAGGGTGCCTACCGGGCGTTCGGGCCGCTGGCGGGCGACCTGGGCGGGCAGTGGGCCGAGGCCGGGGACGTGCTGGGCCCGCGGCTGCGGTCGCTGTCCGACCGGCTCGCGGAGATGCCGACTTGGACCTCCCGATTCGCCCTGCTGGACGACTGGTTCACCGCGCGGATCGCCGACGGCCCGGCCTGGGAGCCGTCGGTCGCCTGGGCCTGGCACGAACTGCGCCGCACGCACGGGCTGGTGCCGGTGGGCACGCTCGTCGAGGGCACCGGGTGGAGCCGGCGGCGGCTGGAGCTGCGCTTCCGCGAGCACCTCGGGGTGGCGCCGAAGCAGGCCGGCACCATCATCCGGCTCCAGCACACGCTCACCGCCCTGACCCGGCACGCCGCTTCGGGCGGTCCTGACGGTCCGGACAGCGAGCGGCTGGACGGCGCCCGGATCGCCGCGCTCTGCGGGTACTACGACCAGTCGCACCTCGACCGGACGTTCCGCGCCATGGTGGGCTGCTCCCCGCGCGCGTTCCTCGCCTCCCGCCGCGCCGCCGCCGGCCTGCCCGAGCCCACCGACCGGGTCGCCGGCCGGGTGACCAGCGCCGTCCTCGGCCCGGCCGGCCCGAACCGATAGCCGTGCTGCGCATTTGTACAAGACGCCCGCCCCCGCCGTCCGCGACCCTCGGATCGCCCGGCCGGTACGGGGGGACCGGCCGGTCACGGGCAGCGCGCCACCGAGCGCCGCGCCGCGCAAGGCCCGTCTTCAGGCTCCCGTCGTCCGCCCGGAGGGCGGGCCGGGCGGCGTTGGGGTGCGTGCATCGCAAGGCGGAGGAGGGAGTCCATGCGGTGGGGGCACCTCCCGGCCGAAGGCTGGGGGACATCGGCGACCGACGACAACGCGGCGAGGTGCGTGCCCCGGCGTCGCCCGGCAGGCGGGAGCCTGAAGACGGGCCTTACCAGCACGGCGTGGCACGGCAACGGCGGGCCCGCGTGCCGTCGTTCGGCACCGGGGCCCGCCGCTCGTCGTCGGCCCGTCAGGCCGTCATGGTCAGGCCTTCATGTAGACGCTGTCCATGAACTCGATGATCTGCTGATCCGTCAGGCGGCGGCCGTCGCGGCGGCCCATCGCCAGGTCGGCCTCGCTGATCATGCCGACCAGCCGCTCGCCGTCGATCACCGGGATGCGCCGGATCTGGTGCTGCTCCATCTTCCGCAGCACCGTGTCCATGTCGTCGTCGGCGCGCACGCAGTGCAGGTGGCCGGACAGCTCGATGGCCGTCATCGTGGCCGGGTCCTTGCCCTCGGCCAGACAGCGCACGACGATGTCGCGGTCGGTGATGATGCCCTTCAGCTTCTGGTCGTCGCCGCAGATCGGGAGCGCGCCGACGTTCTTCTTGGCCATCATCTTCGCGGCCTCGGCGAGCGTCTGGTGCGCGCCGATGCACTGGGCGCCGGTGTGCATGATCTCTCGGGCAGTGGTCACGGGGACTCCTTCGTCAGTGGTTCCCCCCGGTCGTTCCCCCCGAGCTGTCGGCCACGCCACCTCATGGCGTGACCATGCGATCACCATAGGCAACATCCCGCCTGCCCGCGACCCCGGCCGCCGATACTGGGAAGGTGACGACGAAAGCCACCGAGGCGGTCGGAGAGGGCGTGGTCGACGAGGCCGTCCGCGCCCGGCCCGCGCCGGAGCTGCGCCCGTACGTGGCCTGGTACTCCGGGTACCGCCAGCGCGGCATCGCGCCCGCCGTGCACCGCGGTCTGCCGTCCCCCTACCTGACCTTCATCCTCACCCTGGACGAGCCGCTGGAGATCGCCGGCCACCCCGACCCGGCGCAGCCGCCCGGCACGTACGCCACGCTGCTCGGCGGCCTGCACACCGCGCCGGCCCTGATCACCCACGACGGGCGGCAGTCGGGCGTGCAGATCGCCGTGCACCCGCTCGCCACCCGGGCGCTGTTCGGGCTGCCCGCCGTGGAGCTGGCCGGGATCGACGTCCCGGCGGAGGAGGTCCTCGGGCGGCTCGTCCCGCGGCTCCGGGAGCAGCTCCAGGCCGCCGCGGACTGGTCCGAGCGGTTCGCCCTGCTGGACGGGGCGCTGCTGCGGGCCGCCCGGCCGTCCGGGCAGGTGCCGCCGGAGGTCGGCCGGGCCTGGCAGGCGCTGCGGCGCAGCGGCGGCAGGTTGCCGGTGGCGGCGCTGGCCCGGGAGACCGGGTGGAGCGCGCGGCACCTGCAGGAGCGTTTCCGCCGGGAGACCGGGCTGACGCCCAAGGCCGCCGCCCGGGTGATCCGCTTCGACCGGGCGCGGCATCTGCTGACCGCCTCCGCGCGGCCGCCCCGGCTGGCGGAGCTGGCGGCCCGCTGCGGGTACTTCGACCAAGCGCATCTGGCGCGCGAGTTCCGCGCGCTCGCCGGGTCGGCGCCGAGCGCGTGGCTGGCGGCGGAGGGGCCGGAGGAGTCGCGGTTCCGAAACGTCCAAGGCGGGGCGGGCGCTCCGGCCGCAGAGTGGGAGGCGTGACGGCGGCCGGCCGCCACCACTCCCGTTCCAGGAGGAAGCCATGGACACCAACTCGCCCGCCCCGCAGGTGTGGCCCACCCTGCGCGCCACCGACGCCCGCGCCCTGATCCGCTTCCTGGTCGAGGCCTTCGGCTTCGAGGAGGTCGTGACGTACGGCGAGGGCGAGCTCGTCGCCCATGCCGAGCTGGCCTGGCCGGAGGGCGGCGGCGTGATGCTCGGCTCCGTGCGGGAGGCGCCCGAGGGCGACGAGGCCTGGCCGGGCCGCCCGGGCACGTTCAGCGCGTACGTCGTGACGGCGGACCCGGACGGCGTGCACGACCGCGCCGTCGCCGCCGGGGCCCGGATCACCACCGGCCTGACCGAGACCGACTACGGCTCGCGTGACTTCGCCGCCGCCGACCCCGAGGGCAACCGCTGGTACTTCGGCACCTACCCGGGCGCGCCGCGGCCCTCGGCTGCCCCGGAGGGGTGAGCCCCCGATGCCGTCGCCGAAGCCCACGCGCTCATCGCCCCCGCCGCGTCCGGCTGAGGCCGCGTCCCAGCAGGTCAGGGCGCGGGGAATGCCGAGCAGGAGCCCTGTTCGCGCCCACCGCGCCACCCGGGCAGACTGACAGCGGGGACCACCCAAGGGGCTTCGGAGGCGGTCCATGCCGCAGATGGTGGTGGACGGGCGCACCCTCACGCTCTCCCACCTCGACAAGGTCTACTATCCGCGGACCGGCACGCTGAAGGGCGAGGTCCTCAGCTACTACGCGGCCGTGCACACCGCCCTCCTCCCCCACCTGCGCGACCGCCCGGTCTCCTTCCTGCGCTGCCCGGACGGCGTCGAGGCCGAGGTGTTCATCGCCAAGAACCCGCCCGCCGGCACCCCCCGCTGGGTCCGCACGGTCGAGGTGCCCAGCAGCAGCGGGGACCTGCAACAGGTCGTCCTCGACGACGGCGCCGCGCTGCTCTGGGCCGCCAACCTCGGCTGCCTCGAACTGCACGTCCCGCAGTGGCACGCCGCCGCCCCCGGGCTCGCCGACCGGCTCGTCCTCGACCTCGACCCCGGCGAGGGCGCCACCGTCCTCACCTGCCGGACGGTCGCCGTCCTGCTGCGCGAACGCCTCGCCGCCGACGGGCTCGCCGCCTGGGTCAAGACCTCCGGCTCCAAGGGCCTCCACCTGCTCGTCCCGCTCGAACCCACCCCGAGCACCCGGGTCTCCGCCTACGCGAAGGCGCTGGCCGCCGCCCTGGAGGCCGACCACCCCGGCCTCGTCGTCCACACCATGGCCAAGGCCCGCCGCTCCGGCCGGGTCCTCGTCGACTGGTCCCAGAACAACGCCAGGAAGACCACCGCCGCCCCCTACACCCTGCGCGCCCGCCCGCTGCCCACCGTCTCCACCCCGCTCACCTGGGACGAACTCGCCGAGGCCGACACCGAGGACGACCTCGTCTTCACCCTCACCGACGTCCCCGACCGGCTCACCGCGCACGGCGACCTCCTCGCCCCGCTCCTCGACCCCGAACAGGCCCGCCCCCTTCCCGCCGGCCCGCAGCCCGAGCGCGCCCGCCAGGTGCTGCAGCCGCCCGTCGAGGTCATGCGGCCGGCCTCCGTCACCGCGGTCCCGCCGGCGGACGGGCTCGGCGGCGGGGGCGTGCAGTACGAGCTCAAGCTGGACGGGTTCCGCTGCGTCGCCTTCGCCCGCGGCGACCGCCCGGCGTACCTGCAGTCCCGCACGGGACGGGACCTCGCGCCCGAGTTCCCGCCGATCGCCGCCGCCGTCGCCCGGCTGCCCGAGGGGCTGGTGCTCGACGCCGAACTCGTCGCCTGGCAGGCCGGCCGGTTCGCCTTCGGGGAGCTCCTGCGCACCCGGCAGACCCGGGCGGGCGACGACGTCGCCCTCGGCCTGATCGCCTTCGACGTGCTCGCCCTCCCCGGCCGCGACGTCCGCCGCCTGCCGCTCACCGACCGCCGCCGGCTCCTCCTCGCCGCCCTCGCCGGCGTCCCGCCGCCGATCCAGCCCGTCATGGCCACCACCGACCGGGCGGAGGCCCTCGACTGGATGGAACGCCTCGCCGCCACCGGCGTCGAGGGCCTGGTCTGCAAGGCCGCCGGCTCCGCCTACCGGGCGCACGGCGCCGGGCGGGTCTGGGTCAAGTACCGGCGCAGCGACACCGTCGACGCCCTCGTCCGCGCGATGACCGGCCCCGCGGCCCGCCCGCACGCCCTCATCGTCGAACTCGACGACGGCCGCGTCCTCCTGACCACCCCGCAGCTCACCCCCGTCCAGGCCCGCCAGATCGCCGAAGCCGCCCACCCCTGCCTCGCCCCACCCGCCCACGACCCCACGCACGGCACGATCCACCCCCTCACCACCCCGCTCCGCGCCGAACTCACCCTCACAGGCCGCCCGCCCACCGCCACCTTCGTCCGCCTCCGGGGCGACTGACGGTCAACGCCCGTTTCCCTACGGACCGTTGAATGCCGGAGTGCACCACAACGCCGGCCACCTTGCTTGGGGCCACGCCGGCTCACCGCGCGCACGGGAAGATGGCTCTGACGAGCTTCACGTGGGGGAATTGGCGGCCTCGGGATGGACAACACCTGCCGCTCGGGCGGAGTACTCACCTCTCGCCACTCTCAACATATAGCGCACCGGGGGGCTTGCGGCAAGGCCCCTGTCGTGCCGCAGAATCGCTGGCCTAGGCCGGCACCTGCGCGCGGCCCAGGATCGGAGCTGTTGATTTGAACCCCCTCGCCACCAGCGCGTTCGACCTTCCCGACCGCCTCTCCGCCAAGGCCGACCCGGCGCTGATCGCCGGCGACGAGCAGCACTTCGCGGCCATCGCGGAGAGCCTGGAACAGACGATCGCCGAACTGTCCGACCGCCTCGACGCCTTGCGCAAGGCGCCCGGCGGCCTCGGCCGGGACGCGATGGACCGGGACATCGAGATCCACCGGCTGACCGGTCGTCTGCGCGCCCTGCGCCGCTTCGGGCTGGACCTGTGCCTCGGACACGTCGTCGGCGCGGACGACCCCGAGCCCGTGTACATCGGACGACTCGGCCTCACCGACAGCGAGGGCCGCCGGCTGCTGCTCGACTGGCGCTCCCCCGCGGCCGAGCCGTTCTTCGCCGCGACCCACGCCAGCCCGATGGGCCTGGCGAGCCGCCGCAGGTACCGCTGGACCCGCGGCCGGATCGGCGACTACTGGGACGAGGTGTTCACCGCCGCCGGGCTCGAAGGGCACGCCGCGCTCGACGACCAGTCCGCCTTCATCGCCAGCCTGGGCAGCAACCGGTCGTCCCGGATGCGGGACGTGCTCGCCACCATCCAGTCCGACCAGGACGCCATCATCCGGGCGGGCTCCCGCGGCGCGCTCGTCGTCGACGGCGGTCCGGGGACGGGGAAGACCGTCGTCGCCCTGCACCGCTCCGCCTACCTCCTCTACTCCGACCCCCGCCTCGGTCACCGTCGGGGCGGCGTGCTGTTCGTCGGTCCGCACCAGCCCTACCTGGCCTACGTCTCCGACGTCCTCCCCAGCCTCGGGGAGGAGGGCATACAGACCTGCACCGTGCGGGACCTCGTCGCCGAGGGAGCCGGAGCGGCGATCGAGACCGACCCGGACGTGGCGCGCCTGAAGTCGTCCGCGGACATGGTGAAGGCGATCGAGAAGGCCGTCCGGCTCTACGAGGAGCCGCCCACCGAGGGAATGACGGTCACGACCCACTGGTCCGACCTCTGGCTGAGCGCCGACGACTGGGCCGAGGCGTTCGAAGCACCGGACCCTGGCACTCCGCACAACGAAGCGCGCGAGCAGATCTGGGACGAGCTGGTCACGATCCTGATGGACAAGCACGACGGCGACGACGTCCCGCCTGACCTGTTCCGGAGGTCGCTGCAGGCCGACCGGGAGCTGGTCACCACCCTCAACCGCGCGTGGCCGCTGCTCGAAGCGGCCGACCTCGTCGGAGACCTCTGGTCGGTCCCCGCCTACCTGCGGATGTGCGCTCCCTGGCTGGCCCCCGAGGACGTCCGGAAGCTGAAGCGCAAGGACGCCCAGGCCTGGACGGTGTCCGACCTGCCCCTCCTGGACGCCGCACGGCAGCGGCTCGGCGACCCCGAGGCGGCACGACGGAAGCGCCGGCACGACGCCGCCGTCGCCGCCGAACGCGCGCGCATGGCCGACGTCATCGACGACATCCTGGCGGCCGATGACGACGGCGAGGGCGCGGTGACGATGCTGCGCGGACGGGACCTGCAGGACAGCCTGATCGACGAGACCGCCCTGCCCGGCGCCGACCCGGACCGGCTCGCCGGCCCGTTCGCGCACATCGTCGTGGACGAGGCCCAGGAACTCACCGACGCCGAGTGGCAGATGCTGCTGCTCCGCTGCCCGTCCCGGAGCTTCACGATCGTCGGGGACCGTGCCCAGGCCAGGCACGGGTTCACCGAGTCGTGGCAGGAACGGCTCGAACGCGTCGGGCTCGACCGGATCGACGTGGCCTCGCTGAGCGTCAACTACCGGACGCCGGAAGAGGTCATGGCGGAGGCCGAGCCGGTCATCCGCGCCGCGCTCCCGGACGCCAACGTGCCGACCTCCATCCGCAGCAGCGGCGTGCCCGTCGTCCACGGTTCCGTTGCGGACCTGGACTCGATCCTCGACACCTGGCTCGCCGCGCACGCCGACGGGATCGCCTGCGTCATCGGCGCTGGTGACACCGAGGCCGGCCCGTTCCGGGAGACCTCCCGCGTCCGGTCGCTGACTCCGGAGCTGTCGAAGGGACTCGAGTTCGACCTGGTCGTCCTCGTCGATCCTGAGGCGTTCGGCGAGGGGGTCGAAGGAGCGGTCGACCGCTATGTCGCGATGACCCGGGCGACGCAGCAACTCGTCATCCTCACGAGCTCCTGACGGCCGAGGCAGGCTCCCAGAGCGCTTACTTCCGCCGCTTCGCCGCGTGGGCGAACTCGGTGACCAGGGTGTCGTTGAAGACCGGGAGGTCGGCCGGCTTGCGGCTGGTGATCAGCGGGCCGGGGCCGTCGTGGCAGACGTGGACCTCCGCGTCGACCCAGTGGGCCCCGGCGTTGACGAGGTCGGTGCGCAGGCTGGGCCAGGAGGTGAGGGTGCGGCCGCGGACGGCGTCGGCCTCGACGAGGATCCACGGGCCGTGGCAGATCGCCGCGACCGGGCGGCCCGAGGCACAGAAGGCGTGGACGAAGGCGACGGCGGCCCGGTCCTGCCGCAGGTGGTCGGGACTGGCGACACCGCCGGGGAGGACGAGCCCGTCGTAGGACGCGGGGTCCGCGTCGGCGACGAGCCCGTCCACCGCGAAGGTGTCACCGGGCGCCCGGTGCCGGACGGCCTGGACGCGGCCGGGCGCGGTGGAGAGCAGCCGCGAGGTGCCCCCGGCCTCGGCCACGGCCTGCCAGGGCGAGGTGAGTTCCACCTGCTCGGCGCCGTACGGCGCGACCAGGAAGGCGACCGTGCGGCCGGTGAGGGTGGTGGCGGGCCAGCCCATGGCACACCCGGCTCACCGCGTGCGGTGGGCACCCAGCTCGACGGCCGCGGGCGGCGGCGCGGAGCGGACCCGGGCGCGGGGGCAGTCGAGGTGGACGGTCAGTTCCAGGTGGTCGATCCGGGCGACCAGGCCGACCGGGACGAGCACGCGGGAGCCCGGCACCCACAGCTCGGCGTCGACCAGCAGGTGGTCGCCGGTGTCCTGCTCGACCCGGCCGAGCGGCCCGTCGGTGGCCTCCACCTCGTAGCCGGCCAGGCTGAGTTCGGCAGCGTGGTGGGGGCCCGGGCGGTACTCCCACAGATCGGTGCTCATCACACCTCCGGTTGGTCCCAGGGCCTGCGCTCGCGCCCCTCGGGGCGGTCGGGGCGGTCGAGCGGGTCGCTGTGCCGGGCGGCGGCGCGGCGGCGCAGCAGCAGCGTCGCGGCGACGGCGACGGTCACGGAGGCCGCCCACACCACCCCGAGGGCGGTGAGCACGGCGACGGTCGGGGTCCGCACGCCGACGCTCAGGCAGATCGCCGTCATCACGAGCGCGGTGAGCAGCACCCCGGCCGGCACCCGGCGGGCCGCGCCGCGCAGCGCGGCCCCGACCCGGCCCGGCCGTTTGGCACCCATGGTGCTCAGTTTCCGGTCGAGGCGGGTGTCCTGGCGCAGATCGGACTCGATCTCCTCAAGGAGCCGCCGTTCCCGTCCGCTCAACGCGGGTCCGTCCATCTCGGTCACCTCCGACACTTCCGGTGACGTGCTCGTACCGGGGCGGTTGCCCGGTACGGGCATGCGCTAACCGCCCCAGGGACGGCCTGTTCCCGCGCCCACGGGTCCGAAGGCCCGGGGGCGGGCGAGCAGGCTGTCGTCGAGCACCTTGAGCAGGGCGGCGGCGTCGCGGTGGACCTCGGCCGCGCCCGCCGCCCGCAGGTCCGCGCCGCTGTCCCGGCCGGTCGCCAGCGCGAGGCAGAGCACCCCGGCCCGCCGGGCGGCCAGCACCTCGCGCACGCTCGCGGCAACGTACACGGCGTGCTCGGCCGTGCCGTCGACCAGGTCGAGCGCGGCCTGCACAGGGTCACTCCCGGGGGCGGTCACGGTGAGCGCGGGTGCCCCGGCGGGGCCGGGCCCGGTCAGCACGACCGTCCAGCCCCGGGCGGCGCATTCGCGCAGCAGGTCCGCGGAACCCGGCAGCGCGGGCCGCCAGTCGGTACCGAAGAGTGCCGTCGAGACCACCGTCATGGCCCACCGTTTCCTTTCCAGGCCGCGTACGGAATCAAAGCCGCGTACGGAATCAAAGGGGTACGCACGGATATGGGGTGCGCACCACGGAATACGCCCTTCCAGGTTAGGCCTCCGCCCCACCCGGCGCGCTGCCGGTCGGCCGCCGGTTTTCGCGCGCGGGAAGTCGGCCGGACCGACTTCTCGTGCGCGGATTCGCGCCGGACGAAAATCCGTGGGCGGCGGGCCGGTGACCAGGCATAATCCGCAGGGCCACGAGCGGGGGGAGAGTGCATGGCGGTGTTCGCGTGTGCGGGGTGCGGTGCCGAATTGACCGCCCCGGTGTCCCGGGTCGCGCTGCCGGTGCACGCGCACCAGCGGAACGGGGACAGGTTCATGCCGTCGCTGATGGAGCCGGGCACGTACGCCGTCGACCCGGAGCCGTACGGGCCGCCGTGGCGGCGTTGGAGCGACGTCGGGGCGGACGCGGCGGCCGCGCGCGGGGTGTACGCGCCGGTGGACGGCCTGTACTTCGGCGCGCCCGGCGCGATCCTGGTGGCACCGGGCGACACCCGCGGCACCGTCGTGATCCCGGAGCGCTGCGACGGCTGCTGCGGGTCGGCCGGAGGGCTCGGCCCGAACCTGGCCTGCGAGCGGTGCGGGGCGGAGGTGGCCACCCGGATCGACGACTGCTACCGCTGGCAGGCGGTGTGGTTCGAGGCGGCCGCCGTGCGCTGCCTCCCCGTCGACGGGCCGGCCGATCTGGACGCGGGCGACTGGGAGTGGCCAGGCCTTCCGCCCGTCGAACCGTCCGGTTACTGGAGCCTGCGGTGGCAGGCCGCCGTCGGGATCGCGCTGGCCCACGTGCTGGCGGCCTCGGCGGGCGCCCCCGTGGCCGTCCCCGGCGGCCTCCTCGCCGCGACCTTCGGCCGCACGCTCGACACCCTGCTGCCGTCCGGCCCGCCCGCCCGGACCCTGGCCCTGGCCGGCCCGGGCCTGCCGGATCCCGACCCCGCCCCGGACATCGCCCTGGTCCCGCGGCACCCCCGGACGGGCGCGGCCTGGCAGCCGCCCTCCGGCGCCGCCGTGCCGCTGGACGCCGAGGTGTGGACGTACCTGGCCTTCCCCGACGACCGCGCGCGCGTCCCCGCAACGGGCGGACTCCCCACGGGCGTCCAGCGCGACGACCCGCTGCCGCTGCGCCCGCCGTCCCTGTTCCGGCCCGACCGCGAACTGTTCCTCCGGACCCTGGCCCGCCTGCCCGAGGTACGGCAGCCGTGGCTGCGGGCCCTCTACGACAAGGCCGGTGGCCGGCTCTCCTGAGGCCGGCCGAGCCGTCCTCGGGCTACCAGGGGTCCGTGGCGAGGCGGGCGTGGAGGTGCTCGTCGTTGTACTCGCCGCCGGCGTAGCGGTAGGAGGCGCGCAGGGTGCCCTCGTAGGGGAAGCCGCAGCGGTCGGCGACGCTGCAGGAGGCGTCGTTGCCGACGGCGTGGGCGATTTCGATGCGGCGGGCGGCGGCGGTCTCGACGCCCCAGCGGGTGACGGCGGTGGTGGCGCGGCTGGCGATGCCGCGGCCGCGGGCGGTCGGGAGGAGCCAGTAGCCGACCATCGCCAGGCCGTCCTCGCGGTCGGTCCAGCGCAGGGCGACATTGCCGCACAGGGTGCCGTCCGCGGCGTCGGTGATCGCGAAGGCGGCAGTGCGGCCGTCGGTCCAGCCGGTGTCGCAGCGGTCGAGGTAGGCCTCGGCGGCGG
Organism: Kitasatospora aureofaciens; assembly: GCF_019192735.1. Classification (GTDB taxonomy): domain Bacteria; phylum Actinomycetota; class Actinomycetes; order Streptomycetales; family Streptomycetaceae; genus Kitasatospora; species Kitasatospora aureofaciens_A. The sequence continues at coordinate 13,251 of NZ_JAHTKP010000074.1, read as the reverse complement.
CCGGGTCGGCGGCGCGGAGCGGGTTCCAGCGGCTGATCTCCGGGTCGGCCGCGGCGGCGACCAGCGCGGCGGCCGTCCCGCCCGGGAGGTCGAGGGCGCGGCCCCACGGGCGCAGCAGGACGTCGCCCAGGTCGAGCGTGGTGGGGCGGAACGTGCGCTGATCGGTGCTGGTCTCGGCGGTGCTCACCCGCTCTTCCTATCCCGTTCCCGGCCGTCCCCGCCAGCGAATTTCCACGGCGGAAATCGGCCTGCCGCCACGCCGGTGCAGGGTGCGAGGATCGGTGGGTGATCGAGCTGCTGACGGCCCACACGGCCGAGTTGGACGGGACCACGCTGGACGAGGCCCGGGCCCTGCTGTTCACCGTGTTCGGCGATGAGATGACGGAGGGCGACTGGGAGCACGCGCTGGGCGGTGTGCACGCAATGGTCCGCGAGGGCGGGGTGCTGATCGGCCATGCGGCGGTGGTGCAGCGCCGGCTGCTGCACGGCGGACGGTCGCTGCGGGCCGCGTACGTCGAGGGAGTGGCCGTGCGGGCGGACCGACAGGGGCGGCGGCACGGCGCGGCGCTGATGGACGCGGTGGAGCGGGTGATCCGGGGCGCGTACGACCTCGGGGCGCTGGGTTCCTCGGAGGAGGCCGTCGGGTTCTACGCGCGGCGCGGCTGGCAGCGGTGGCGGGGGCCGCTGGCGGCGATGACGCCGCGGGGGATGACGCCGACGCGGGACGAGGAGGGCTGGGTCTTCGTGCTGCCGGGAGCGGCGCCGCTGGACCTGGCCGGTCTGCTGACCTGCGACTGGCGCGACGGCGATCTCTGGTAGCAGGCGGCGGGCGCCGCCGGGGCGCCCGCCGCCCAGAGTGACTGTCAGATCCGGGCCAGGTACCCGTTGTCGACCAGCCACATCACGTTGAGCTTGGCCGGGCCGCCCGGCAGCAGGCCCGCGTCGAGCTGGTACTGCAGGCCCCAGCCGGGCTGGTTGAACCACGGGGCGATCGGGCCGGCGTGCACCGTGAACTCCTTGACCACCTTGTAGTCGTGGTAGTTGCAGCCGGCGGGCGGGTTGCCGTCGAGGCTCTGCGGCGGGATCGCGCGGTTGGCGTAGGGCAGGCCCTCGGGGGCGAGGAAGGCGCCGTACTCGCTGCCGTAGCGGTCGATGTTCTGGTTCGGGTAGAGCGTGAGGTCGAACTCGATCGGGCTGCCGTCGGGCAGGGTGGCGTAGCCGTTGACGGGCGGGTAGATCCAGCTGCCCTTGCCGCCGTTGGCGGTCGGGTCGTAGTACTTGGCCAGGAACTCCTGGTCTCCCGCGCCGCCGGTGCGCTGGTAACCGACGAGCTGGTCGCCGACCGGGCCGGTGGTCGGCAGGTCCTCGGGGCCGAGGCGGGCGTCACCGTGGTGGAAGGCGGCGGAGCACTCGTCGGACGGAGTGCCCGCCGTCCCGGTGGCGGCGGTGGCCGAGTCGGCGGCTGCGGCCGGGATGCTCGGGGCGATCAGGGCGGCGGCTGCGGCGAGCGGCGCGACGAGCAGGCGAAGGCGAAGGCGCACGTTGTCTCCGTCGTAGGGGTTTCGTCAGTGGGGTCCGTACGGACGGGGCGGTCCCTCACCCTCCGTGTCCGGACCGGCACCAGGCAAGCGGATCTGCTGATCATTCGTCAACATGACCTGGCTGACGGCACGCTGAACTCCCCGGTTTCGGCCAACCCACAAACACGGGAACTCATCACACGAAAGGATGGGATGATCCGCTACCTCCCGGGCGCCACTCTGCCGATCAGGTGCATCAGCCGGTCGAGGGCGTCCTTCGAGTTGGGCTCGGTCAGGTTGACCACGAGCCGGAACGCCACCTTCAGCAGCGCGGGGCGGCCGAGCCCCACTGCGCCGGCTGCGCCGAGGAGCTTGGGCCGGCCGAGCAGGTCCGCGGCGAGGCGGCCGAGCGCGAAGTAGCCCGCGTAGGCGGAGCGCAGTGCCTGCGGGTAGGCGCGGAGGGCGAGTTCGCGGCCCCGGTCGGTGCGCCGGGCGAGTGCCTGGACGATCGTCTCGGCGGCGTAGCGGCCGGACTCCATCGCGTACGCGATGCCCTCGCCGGTGCCCGGGCTGACCGTGCCGCCGGCGTCACCGACCAGCAACAGGCCGTCCGCGTAGTGGGGTTGGCGGTTGAGGCCCATGGGGAGGGCGGAGCCGCGGATCGGTTCGGTGACGCCGTCGGGGGTGTAGCCGTAGCCGGGCGGCAGGGCGTCGCACCAGCGGCGGAGCAGGTCCCGCCAGTCGAGGTCGATGCCCGCCGTGTCGAGGACGCCGAGGCCGACGTTGGCGGTGCCGTCGCCCATGCCGAACACCCAGGCGTAGCCGGGCAGGAGGCGGTGGGCCGGGTCGGTGGGGTCGCGCAGGTCGAGCCAGGCCTCCAGGTAGCGGTCCTCGTGGCGCGGGGTGGTGAAGTACGTGCGGTAGGCGACGCCCATCGCGCGGTCGGTCCGGCGGTAACGCTTCATGGCGAGCGAGAGGCGGGTGGAGTTGCCGTCGGCGGCGACCACGACGGGGGCGTGGTAGGAGACGGGCCGCCGGTCGTCGCCGAGCCGGGCCGTGACGCCGGTGATCCGGCCGGTCCGGTCGTCGACCAACGGGCCCGCCACGTTGGCCCGTTCGATCAGCCGGGCGCCGGCCGCGGCGGCGCGGCGGGCGAGCAGTTCGTCGAAGTCGGCGCGCCGCCGGACCAGCCCGTAGCCGGGGAAGGCCGACAGTTCGGGCCAGTCGAACTCCATCGTGCGGCGGCCGGCGACCAGCCGCAGGCCGCGGTTGTGCAGCCAGCCGGCCGACTCGGAGACGTCGATGCCGAGATCGGTCAACTGCTTGACGGCGCGCGGGGTCAGGCCGTCGCCGCAGACCTTCTCGCGCGGGAACGCCGCCTTCTCCAGCAGCAGTACGTCCAGGCCGGTGCGGGCCAGGTGGTAGGCGGCGGTGGAGCCGGCCGGGCCGGCGCCGACCACGATGACGTCCGCGCAGTCCTCGGTGCGGGCCGCGGCGTGCCCGGGTGCGGGATCGCGGTCTGGGGCGAGGTCGGGCAACTGCTGCTCTGGGCCTGGCATCGCACACTCCCGCGGATCCGTTCGGCTGGTGACTCGGCGGACACAGACGATAAAGAACCACCACCGCCGCCCGCCGCCCGACACGCGGTCCCGTCCCGACGACCGGTCAATACCGGCCACCGGGACGGGATCTGCGCGGGCGGATTCGATCAGAAACCGCCGTTTCAGAGGCCGCCGTTTCAGAGGCCGCCGTTGACCACCGTGCTGGAGACGGCGCCGGGGCTCACGTTCCACTTGGCGAGGATCTTGTCGTACCCGCCGCCGAGGATCACCTGGTCGAGGGCCTTGGAGATGACGTCCCGCAGCTCGGTCTCGTCCTTGGAGACGGTGATGCCGTACGGGCCGGACTGCAGGAAGTGGGTGCTGGCCAGCTGGAACCTGCCGGCCCGTTCCGGGGTGGTGGTGTTGTACTGGGCCACCGGGTAGTCGTTCAGGTCGGCGACGGCGGTGCCGTCGGCCACCTCGGCGAGGGCCTGGTCGTCGGAGTCGAAGCGGTTGACCTGGAGCTGCTTGCCGGTGCGCGGGCAGGCGGCCTGCTGGCGGGTGGCGAACTCGTCCTGGAGGGTGCCGCGCTGCACGGCCACGGTGTGGCCGCAGAGGCTGTCCACGGTGGTGAGCTGAAGCTGGCTGCCGGCCTTGACGACCATCGACGTGCCGGTGGAGAAGTAGTCGACGAAGTCGACGCCCGGGTCGGCCTGGTGGCCGTCGTCGGCGGCGCCGAGCTGGCGTTGCTTGGTGTCGATGACGGCGGACATCGCCAGGTCGATCTGCTTGGCCTGGACGGCCGGGATCAGCTTCTCGAACGGCAGGTCGGTGAACTCCACCCGCAGCCCGAGGTAGTCGCCGATGGCGGCGGCGATCTCCGGGTCCAGGCCGGCCGGCTTGGCGTTGCTGTCCCGGAAGTCGACCGGCGGGTAGTGGAGGTAGGAGCCGATCTTCAGCACGCCGGCCGCCCTGATCGCCTTCGGTACGCGGGCGCGCAGGTCGGCCTGGCTGCCGGGGACGGTGGAGGTGCCGCTGCCGCAGCCGGTCAGCAGGAGGCTGCCGGCGCCGAGGACGGCGGCGGCGCGGAGGGGGCGGGCGGGAGTGGCGGCAGGGTTGAGGGTTCTGAGGGTGTTGCGGGTGCGGTGCATCGCGATGCGTCTTCTTCGCAGAGAGTGCGGGCAGGGAGACGCCGCGCCGGAGTGGCTGCCGGGGTACGCAGCGCGGACCTCGTCGCCGTGTGCCCGAATCGGGCCGCCCTGGGGTAGGAGGCGGCCGGTCGGCGGAGGTCCGCCGTCGGGGGCGGTCGGGGGTCATCCTCGCACCCCGGGCGGCGGGGGCGGCGGGCGGGCCGGTGGTTGACGACCCGGGCCGCCATCGGACGAGGACACGCCTTCACCACAAGCCGGTGATCGGATTGTTGCAACGGACTAGTCGGACATTCGTTCCACTATCAGTCAATCGACCCAAACACCCCTTGCGTCTCGTTTCCCGCTGCGGGAACTTGTGCCCCTCCCGTCGTACGTCACCGGCCGCAAGCCGGCCGGCCGCCGAGGGCTCCCTCCCGCCGTGCAGGCTCGTCCCGGCCTGCCACACCCGATGGAATACCCATGCACATCCGCTCCACCGCCGCACGCTCGCTCGTCGCCGTCCCGACCGCCGCCGCGCTGATGCTGCTCGCCCCCGCCGCCCACGCCACCCCTGGCAAGGGCGCCCCCGGCAACAACGGCACCGTCAAGATCCACGACGCCGCCACCGGCCAGGAGGACACCCGCAACGAGCCCAAGGTCTGCACGTTCTACCTGGACTCGTTCGGCTTCGACCCCAACCAGGACATCGTCTGGATGATCGCCGAGGTCCACGGCAACGACGAGCAGATGGTCGCGTACGGCGACCTGCCGGTCGACGCCAACGGGGATGTCCGCACCGACGACATCAACCTGCCGGACGGCCACTACAAGCTCTACTGGGCCGCCGTCGAGCTGGTCGACGGCCAGATTCCGGCCGACGACCCGGCGCTGGACAACCCGAAGCACAAGGTGTTCAAGGTCGACTGCGGCGGCAAGAACCCGGCCCCGAGCGGCAAGCCCTCGCCGACGGCCACCGCTGCGCCGTCGACGAGCCCGACCGCCGTGCCGAGCACCCCGGCCGCCGGCAAGCCGTCGGAGAAGCCGAGCGAGAAGCCCTCGGACAAGCCGTCCGAGAAGCCCTCGGAGAAGCCGTCCGAGAAGCCCTCGGAGAAGCCGACCGCCACCGCGAAGCCGACCGGGGCCCCCACCACCGCCCCGGCCACCAAGCCGGCCGAGACCCCGTCGGCGACCGCCGCGCCGACCACCCCGGCCGCGGGCGGCCCCGCCACCGGTGCCCCGACCGCCGCCCCGAGCAGCGCGCCGACCGCCACCGTGCCGGTGCAGACCCCGCCGGCCGGCACCACCGTCAACCCGGCCAAGCCGCTGATCGTCCCGGCGAAGGTCAGCGTCCCCACCCCGATCAAGGGCGCCCCGACGTCGGACGGCAAGAAGCTGGCCAGCACCGGCAGCGACGGCACCCTGCTCTACGCCGGCGTCGGCACCGTGCTGGTCGTGGGCGGCGCCGCCCTGGTCTACGCCCGCCGCACCCGCCGCTCCTCCTGAGCCATCAAGCCCCAGGCACCACTGAGCCCCTGGCACCACCGCCCCCACAGGCGGTGGGGCCAGGGGCTCCCGTGCGTAACTACGGCCGCCGCCCCCTCACGGGTTCACCGCCAGCACCACGTAGGCAGCCAGGATCGCCAGGTGCACCGTGCCCTGCAGCGGGGGCGCCGACGGGGCGGGGGCCGCTTGATCCTGTTTGATCCCGTTATCCCGTTCGATCCCGCTCTGCCCGGTCACCCGCCGTAGTCGGCCAGGTACCGGAGCACCAGGTCGACGTGCGCGCGGACCCGGGCCGGCACTCCGCCCTCGGCCGCCACGGTCTTGTCGCTGGTCCGGTAGGCGGCGGTGACGAGGGCAGGCAGGTCGTGGGTGAAGCCGCGGTGCTTGAGCCGCTGGTCGAGCCAGCAGGTGTAGTTGCCCATGGCGGCGATCGCGTCGCCGGGGTTCATGTAGTCCTTGGGCCCGGGGTGGTCGGCGGCCTTGCCCCAGGCGTTGAAGACCGACGGCGTCCACATCGCGATGCCGTACTCGCCGGTCTCGGGGCGGGCGGCGTTCGGGTCGAAGCCGCTCTCGGCCTTGATCATGGCGGCCAGCAGGACCGGGGTGATCTCGGGTTCGGGGCAGCGCCGGGCGGCGTCCTCGATCATGCCCCGGTAGGCGGCGGGGACGTCGGAGCCGGCTGGGATGGCCCCGGGCACGAGCGCTCCGGACGACGAGGGCGCGAAGGGCTCGGGGGCGCCGGTGAGGACGAGGACGACGGCGGTGCAGGCCGCCAGGCCCGCCACGGTCGCCCACCGCAGCCGTCGGACGCCCGGCCGGGCGGTGGCCGCCGCGACCAGTGCGGCGAGGTCCGCCCGGGCCCGCTCCTCCCGGTCGGCGGCCAGACAGGCGGCGACGGCTGCGCGCCAGCGCCCGGGCAGCGCCTGGTCCAGCCGCAGCGGCGCGGCCCCCCGCGCGTACGCCTGGGCGGCGAGCGAGCGGGCGCGGGCGGTGGCGCCGAGGAAGGGGTGCAGGCCACCGGTGAGGAGTTGGTGGGCGAGGACCCCGAAGGCCCAGACGTCGGCACTGGGCCGCAGGGCGACGCCGCGCGCGCCGGTGCGTTCGGACCACCACTCGGGCGGGACGTGGTCGGGCGAGCCGAGCGGCGGGGCGTAGGCGTGGGTGCCCTCCAGTTCGGCGGTGAGGCCGAAGTCGGCGAGCTTGGCGGTGCCGTCGGGCATCAGCAGGATGTTGGCCGGTTTGAGGTCGCCGTGCACCCAGCCGGCCCGGTGCATGTGGGTGAGGCCGGCGCAGACCTCGGCGAGGATGCGTTCGGCACGGGGGACGGGGGTGCCGGGGCGGGCGGCGGCGAGGACGTCCTGGAGGCTGCACGCGGCGCGTTCCATGACGAGGGCGAGGGCGCCGTCGAGCGCGGGGTGGGCCGGGTCGTCGACGGTGGCGACGGCGAGGGTGCGGATCAGGTGGGGGTGGTCGGCGCGGCGGCTGAAGCGCAGCTCGCTGCGGGCGATCTGGGCCATGGTGCGGCGCTGACCAGGGCTCAGCCGGGCGGGGCCGAGGAGTTTGACGGCGACCGGGGTGCCGTCCGGGCCGTGCGCGGCGTAGACGCTGCCCCAGGCGCCGGCGCCGAGGAGTTCGCCGGTGCGGTAGCCGGCGACCAGGTAGCCGGCCGGCACGTCGATCGGCCGTTCGTCGGGCCGGGCGGCGGGGCTCACGGCCGGGCGGCCGGCTGCCGGGGCGGGAGCAGGGCCAGGTGTTCCTCCCGGACGAGGTCGAACCTGAGGGCCAGGGCGGCGAGTTCCTCGCGCTTGCCGCCGCCTCGGTCGTCGTCGAGGGGTTCGCGCAGCCGGAGTTTGGTGAACACCAGGTAGTCGATGTGGTAGTTCACCGCCGAGCGGGTGAGGTCGCGGCAGGACGGCAGGGCGCGCAGCCGCGCCACCACGTCCGTCGCCCCGGGCACCACGGCGGCGGACGGGGACCGCAACCGGGGTTCGCACAGGGCGAGCAGGACGAGGAAGTACTTGGCGGTGGGGTCGAGGGCGAACGGGCTGACGGTGCGTTCGCCGCCAGTGCCGTCCGACTCGCCCTCCAGGTAGGCGTGTTGGGGGGCGAAGACCTTGAACGAGGCGGGCTCGCCGAGCGCGGGCAGCAGGACCCGGGAGAACTCGAACGGCACCGGCGCGCCGAGCCGTCCGGGCGCCACCTTGACGTGTTCGCCCGCGCCCTCCAGGTTCTCCACCACGTAGGTCGCGGTGGCGGAGAAGTTGGACAGCCGCCAGTAGTCCTCGGCGGCGGTGATCTCGCCCGCGCGCCGGGAGACGCCCTGGTCGGCCAGGGGGATCGGGACGGCCCGGCCGGGCTCGCCGCGCCCGAACACCGCCGTCTCGCCCGGGCCCATCCGTAGCAGGCCGGGCCGTCCGCCCGGCGCCACCGCGGGCCCCTGGTCGGGCAGTTGCACGATGACCGTGTCCACGCAGCACCTCCGTGGGTCGGCTCGATGGTATCCGTCCGATCGGGCCGGGCGGCAGCCTGCCACTCGGACGAGTGAACCGGCACAGCGCACTGACGTGCCTCTGACAGATCGTCATCACGCGAGTCCGTCCATGCGCTGAACGTTCGGCCACAACATTGCTGCACGTAGTTGAACGGTCACCATGGGTGTGATGCACAACACACGCGCCATCGCCACGATCCGTGCAAGACTCGTCTCACTCAGTGAGATCCCCTTTGTTTCCAAGGAGGTTCAAATCATGCGCGCTCGGATCGCAGCTGCGATGGTCACGATGGCAGGGATCGCGGCGTTGACGGCCGGACCGGCCACGGCGGCCACGGCGACGTCCGAGAACGACGCGGTGGCCTGCGCCGCCGTGCTGAACCAGCCGTGCGCCTGGCACGAGACGGACCCCACCGGCGTCACCGGTGTCGCCCAGGTCTCCGCCGACGCCGGCCAGTTGACGATCGTCCAGGTCGAGGTCAGGACGCAGAAGACGTGGGGCAGCCCGTGGGAGACGACCGCCTCCGCGACCACTGTGCGGTTCGGCTCCGCCAAGGCGGTCACCCCGCGCGTCGTCACCGGCGACCTGAAGATGGTCTGCGCCACCGCCGGCCCGGCGCTGGACGCCGGGAAGCAGGTCACCACCTGTACGCACCCGTTCTGAGTCGCCGCCCCCTGAGCGACTTCTGACGACCGGCCGCCGGGAGCACTCCCGGCGGCCGGTTCGCGCTGTGCGTGCGGGCGCTATGCCTTGTGGGTGGTATGCCTTGTGGGCGGTACGCCTGCGGGCGCCATGCCCTGCGAGCGCTGTGCCTGCGGGCGCTACGCCTTGCGGGCGCGCAGCCAGTCCGCGAAGGCCGCCAGGGCCGGTCCCGGGTCGCGGCGGCCGAGGCCGATCCGGAAGCGGTCGACCGGAGTTGGCGTCAGGTCGGAGCGGTACATGCTCGCGGGCAGCAGCAGGACGCCCGCCTGCTCGACCAGGCTCGTACAGAACTCCTCGACGCCGTCTGCCCCGAGGTAGCGGGGGTAGGCGACGCAGCCGCCGTCCGGGGCGCGCCACTCGAAGAGGTCGGCGAACTCGGCGAAGAACGCGTCGAATCGGGGCAGGTTCTCGGCGATGATGCCGCGGTTGCGGGCCAGGATCCGCTCCCGCGCGGTGATCGCGATCCGGGCCAGGATCTCGCTCGGCGCCGAGTTGCAGATCGTGGTGTAGTGCTTGGCCCGCTCCAGCCGGGAGCGCAACTCCCGGTCCCGGCAGGCGATCCAGCCGACCCGCAGGCCGGGCAGGCCGAGCGACTTGGAGGTGACGTTGAGCGAGAGCGCCCGCTCGGAGAGGTCGGCGGCCTGCGGCAGGGTGCGGGCCGGGTCGCGCTCCAGGCCGCGGTAGACCTCGTCGGAGAAGAGGCGGATGCCGCGCGCGTCGCACAGCTCCACCAGGCGGACGAAGTCGGCGGCGTCGATCACCTTGCCGGTGGGGTTGTTGGGGAAGTTGACCGAGACGACCCGGGTGTTCGGGCGCAGCGCCGCCCGCACCGCGTCGACGTCGAGCGCCCAGTCCTGCTGCTCGTCCAGCGCGACGCCGGTGACCTCGCACAGGGAGAGCGGAATGGTCTCCGCGGACTGGTAGTTGGGGGTGATCACCACCGCGTGGTCGCCCGGTTCGAGGAGCACCTGCATGGCGAGGTTGAGCCCCTCCTGGGCGCCGCCGAAGCAGAGCACGTCGTCGGCGCCGACCCGCTCGTACATGCCGGCGACGGCCCGGCGCAGCCCCGGGTCGCCGAAGGTCTCGGTGTAGCCGAGGGCGAGGGTGTCCCAGGCCTGCCGGTCCTCGGGGCCGGCGAGGGCGAGGAGTTCGGCCATGGTCATCGTCTCCGCGTCGGAGGCGGTGAGGTGGTGGCGGGCGGTGAACTCCCAGCGGGAGAAGTACGTTTCGAGGCGGAAGTCGGGGAGCTTGGTCATCGCGGGTTCTCGTTCTCCTGCTTCGGGCCCGCCTCCTGCTTGAGGTCGGCGAGCAGGGTGTAGACGGTCGAGCGGGACACCTTGAGCGCGGTGGCGACGGCGGGGACGGCGCGGCGGACCGCGAGCACCCCGGCCTGGTCGAGCTCGCGCAGGACGGCGAGCCGGTCCTCGCGGCTCAGGCGTTCGGGCGGGCGGCCGTGGGCGCGGACGTAGCCACCGACTACGTCGTTCATGCGCTCGGTCCAGTCGCGCTCGAAGAGCGGTTCGGGGCGGGGCGCGGTGGGCGCTGCGAAGCCGGCCAGCAGGGCGGCGGCCTGGTCCAGCGGGCCGCGGTCGAGGTTGACGCAGAGCACCGCCGAGGGCCGGCCGACGTCGTCGCGCAGGACGGCGCTGACGGAGGACAGCCGGCGCCCGTCGGGCAGCAGCTTCTCGTAGGGCCCGTAGACGTCGGGGGCGGAGGGGTCCAGGTCGTCCAGTTCGCCGAGCAGCGACGGGTCGCCGGGGGCGCGGGTGGTCATCGGATTCCAGATGGCGAGCACGGTGTCGGTCGCGGCGTCGTGCAGCACCACCTCGGCGTACGGCCCGAGGAGCAGGGCCACCGCGCGGCAGACCGGTGACCAGGTCCGGACGCGGGGGTCGGGGGTTTCGGCGGGCATGTCTGGACTGTACGTCCAGTCCGGACGTTTCGTCCAGAGCGGATGAAGGAAGGCGCGGGAAAGAGCAGGCCCCGCCTCCTCCAGGGTGGCGGGGCCGTCAGGGCTGGGAGAGCCGTCAGCTGCAGGTGATCAGCAGCGCGAAGACGGCCGAGCAGCTGCGGGTGTCCTGGGCGGTGGCGGGCGACGGGTCCGCGGGCGTTCCGGCGGTGCGGGCGACCGTGACGTCGAAGGTCTGGACCAGACTGAACAGTCCCAGCCCGACCGAGAAGTGCCGGATGGTGCTCGCGCCCTTGGCGAGCGGCGCGGCCAGGGTGCAGGCGAGCTGCCCGTTCGCGACCGCACAGTCCGTGGAACTGGCCGGCAGACCGGGGGGCAGGGTGGCGTTCACGGTGGCCGAGGTCACCGGGTCGGGGCCCTGACCGGTGAGGGTGATCGTGTAGTCGACCCGGCCGGCCACCAGGTCGGTCACCGGGGTGGCCACGAGCGCGACGCCCAGGTGGGCGCCGGCGGCGGTGTAGGTGAAGCGGTCGGCGGCGACGGCCGCGCTCGTGCCGCCGGGCGTGGTGACCTGGACGTCCACCGGGCCGGTCGCCGTGGTGGCCGGGGCGGTCGCGGTGCAGCTCGTCTTGGTGCAGTTGAAGGTGGAGGCGTTGCCCGCCGCGCCGAAGCTCACCGCGGTCGCTCCGGCGAGGTCGGTGCCGGTGACGGTCACCGTGGCGCCGCCCGCCTGCGAGCCGGTGGCGGGGCTGATCCCGGTGACGACCGGCACGGGCAGCGGGAAGTTCAGCACGGTGACGGTGCTGCCGGTGAAGTCGGCGAGGTAGCCGTGCCGCCCGTCGGCGGTGACGGCCAGGGTGTACGGGCTCGCGCCGACCGGGACGGTCGCGGTGACGGCCCGGCTCGCGGTGTCCACCACGCTCACGGTGTTGTCGGCGTAGTTGGACACGTACGCGGACGCGCCGTCCGGGGAGAGCGTGACGGCGTACGGGTTGGCGCCGACGGTGACCGTGGAGGCCAGCGTGTTGGCCGTGGTGTCGATCACGGCCACGGTCTTGTCGTCACCGTTGGCCGCCCAGAGTCTGGTGCCGTCGGGGCTGAGCGCCAGCCCGAAGGCGCCGTGGCCGACGGGGACCGTGGCGCTCACCGTGTTGCTCGCGGTGTCGATCACGTTCACCGCCTGGCCGCCGGACGCCGCGACGTACACCCGCTTGCCGTCCGGCGAGACGGCGAGCCCGTGCGGCTCGGCGCCGACCGGGACGGTGGCGGTCACCTTCTGGGCCGCGGTGTCCAGCACGCTCACGGTGTTGGCCCCGGCGTTGCTGACGTACGCGCGCGAGCCGTCCGCCGAGAGGGCGAGGCCCCACGGCTGCACGCCGACCGGCACGGTCGCGGCCACGGTGTTGGTCGTGGTGTCCACGACGCTCACGGTGTTGGCCAGGTGGTGGGTCAGGTACGCGCGGCGCCCGTCGGGCGAGACCGCGACCGCGTACGAGCCGGTGCCGGCGGTGAAGCTGCCGGTCACGGTGTTGCTCGCGGTGTCCACCACGCTCACGGCGCCGGTGCTCTGACTGGTCACGTACGCCCGGCTGCCGTCCGGCGCGAGCGCCACCCCGGCCGGGTAGGGCGCCACCTTCACGGTGGCCGCCACGGTGGGCGCCGGGGCGGCGGCCGCGGCCGTTCCGGGCTGCGACAACAGCGCGGCCGTGGCCGCACCGATCGCGGCCACGGCAGTCCAGGAACGCCGCGGTGCACGACGTATGTTCACGGATTCTCTCCAGGAATGTCGGGTGATTCGGGTGATGCCGGCAGCTCCGGCCCCCTCCGGATCCGGAGCCGCACGAAGCGTAGAAGCCGACCTGATCGCCCGTCAGGAGCTGACCGTTAATGTCGCCAACTGTTCAGATTCGACCGGGGATTGGTTCTGGCCCCGCCGACCGCACCAGACCCATCGGGACGGCTGAACCTTGGGCGGGTAGTGCACCAGCAAGTGGACGTGATCCTCTTCGCCGTTGGACTGCTTGAGTTCGCCTTCGAGGTCGGTGGAGACCTCGCGCATGATCTCCTCGCAGCCCGTCAGCATGGCGTCGGTGAAGGCCTTCCGCCGGTACTGGGTGACGAAAACCAAGTGGACATGCAGGTCGTGGACGACATGGCGTCCGGTGCGTATATATCAGGATTAGCGTTCCATCGTGGTGGCATGAACCGAACGATATGGTGACCGCGTGAGCGAGGAACGTGTGTGGGAGAAGCGGCAGTTCGGGCACTGTGCCCGACTGGCGCTGACACCTGCCCAGGTTCGGCTCATGGATGACCAGGCCCATGCCGCCCGGGCGATGTGGAACTGCCTGCACGACTGGGTGCGACGTGAAAGTCGCTTGTACGTAGTAATCGGGACACGGCTGAAAGGAGTTGCCGATTCCGGGCGGTGTGCGAACCCGGTCCCCACGGCCA
>NZ_JAHTKP010000073.1 GCF_019192735.1 Kitasatospora aureofaciens | reverse complement strand
CGGAGTGGGAAGTCGGCCCGTCCGACTTCCCACTCCGGGCCCGGCGTTCGGCTACTCCCAGGGCAGCGGCGGCGCCGTCCGGGCCGGGGTCCCGGCGAGCGCCGCGAGGGCGATCCGGACGCCGGTGGCCAGCTGTGGGTCCTCGCCCGCGGCCCACTGGTGCGGCGCGATCGGCACCTCGACGTCCGGGTCGACGCCGTGGTTCTCCACGCCCCAGCCGTAGTTCTCCAGCCAGAACGCGTACTTGGGCTGGGTGACCAGGGTGCCGTCGACCAGCCGGTACTTGCTGTCGATGCCGATCACGCCGCCCCACGTCCGGGTGCCGACCACCGGGCCGAGCTTCAGCGCCTGGATCGCGGCGTTGACGATGTCGCCGTCCGAACCGGAGTACTCGTTGGCGAGCGCGACGATCGGCCCGCGCGGGGCGTCGCCGGGGTAGGGCACCGGGCTGGCGATGTCCCGGGCGACGTCCCAGCCGACGATCCGGCGGGCCAGCTTCTCGATCACCAGCTGCGAGGTGTGGCCGCCGCGGTTCTCCCGGATGTCGACGATCACGCCCTCCTTGGCCATCTCCGAGCGCAGGTCGCGGTGGATCTGTGCCCACCCGGTGGTCTGCATGTCGGGGATGTGCAGGTAGCCGAGCCGCCCGCCGGACAGCTCGCGCACCTCGGCCCGGCGCCCGGCCACCCAGTCGTGGTAGCGCAGCGGCTCCTCGTCGGCGAGCGGGACGACCACCGGGTGGCGCTGGTCGGTGCCGTCCTTGCCGGCCACGGTCAGCTCGACGGGCTGCCCGGCGGTGCCGGCCAGCAGCGGCGCCGGCCCGGTGACCGGGTCCACCGGGCGGCCGTTGACCGCGAGGATCGCGTCCCCGGGGCGGACCGCGGCGCCGGGCGCGGCCAGCGGGGAGCGGGCCCGGGGGTCGGAGGACTCGCCGGGCAGGATCCGGGCGATCCGCCAGAGGTCGCCGTCCTTCACCAGGTCGGCGCCGAGCAGGCCCTGCCGCCGCGCGGGCTCGGTGTGCAGGCCGTACGGGATCACGTAGGCGTGCGAGGTGCCGAGTTCGCCGTGCACCTCCCAGAGCAGGTCGACCAGGTCGTCGTGCGAGCCGACCCGCTCGACCAGCGGGCGGTAGCGCTCCAGGACACCGGCCCAGTCGACGCCGGCGAGGTCCGGGCGCCAGAAGTTGTCGCGCATCAGGCGGCCGTTCTCGGCGTACATCTGGCGCCACTCGGCGGCCGGGTCGACCGCCACCCGCAGCCGGGCGAGGTCGACCGTCGTCTCGTCGTCCTCGCCGCCGGCCTTGTGGTCGGCCGGGACGATCCGCAGCTCGCCCTCGTCCACGACCGCCAGCCGGGTGCCGTCGCCGCTGACCGCGAACCCGTCCAGGCCGTGCACGAGTTGCTCGACGCGGCGCTTCTTCAGGTCGAAGCGCTCCAGCGTGGGCCGGGGCCGCTCGTCCTCCAACGAGGCCGCCTCGTCGCCGAGTTCGCCGAGCAGCGGGACGCGCGTCCAGAGCACACCGTCCTTGCCGGCCCGGAGCGAGCCGAACCGGCCACCCTCCACCGGGAACGGGACGATCCGGTCGGCGATGCCGTCCAGGTCGACCCTGGTCACCGGCGGGGCGTCGGCGGCACCCTCCTCACCGTCCGTCTTCTTGCCGCGCGGCTCGTCGTCCTCCCCGCCGGGCACCCGGCCGGCCCGCTGCGGACCGAACGGGGACGGCGTGTCGGCGGCCAGCGTGATCAGGTACGGGCGGCAGCCGTTGGGGAACGACAGGTCGAAGACGTGCGAGTCGTAGACCGGGTCGAAGTTGCGGATCGACAGGAACGCCAGGTACCGGCCGTCCGCGGTGAAGGCCGGCGAGGTGTCGACGAAGCGCTGCTGGGTGACCTCGCTGACCGTCCGGGTGGCCAGGTTCGCCAGCACGATCTGGCGCAGCGACCAGGCGCCGGTGCCCGGCACCGGGCGCGACCAGGCCAGCCAGGCCGAGTCCGGGCTGAAGACCAGCCCGCCGACCTCGCCGTCGGTGCTGCGGGCCAGCTCGTGCACGGCGCCGTCGGCGAGCGTCACCAGCAGCACCCGGCCGTCGTGCACGCCGAGCGCCGCCTGCTTGCCGTCCGGGGAGACCACCAGGGAGTTGACCCGGCCGAGCTGCCCGGCCGCCAGCCGGCGGCGCTCGGCACCCTGCACGGCGGGGGCGTACTCCAGCCCGTCCTCGCCCTCGGCGTCCGACACCCACAGCACGCCCTGCGCGCCGTCCTCGCCCGGCACCACGCGGGCCAGCCGGCCGCGCACGCCCGGCGTCTCGTCCAGCACCCGGGCCGGGCCCTCGCGGTGGGTCAGCCAGTGCACGCTGCCGCGGACCACGACGGCGCTGGCCCGGCCGGTGCGGTCCGGGGCGACGCCCTCCAGCCAGTGCGCGGCGGGCACCGGACGGGGGCGGCGGCCGGTGCGTGGCCCGGCCAGCCGGATGTCCAGGGTGCGCGGCGCGGCGCCCTCCGCCAGGCCGTCCAGCAGCCACAGGTCGCCGGCCCGGTGCCAGACCACCCGGGTGCCGTCGGTGGCGGCGTTGCGGACGTAGAAGCCCTCCGGGGAGGTCGTGTGGCGGCGCAGGTCGGAGCCGTCGGGAAGGCTGGAGTACAGCTCGCCGACGCCCTCGTGGTCGGAGAGGAAGGCGATTCTCTCTCCCGCCCACAGCGGCGAGGAGAGCTGGCCGTCCAGCTCCTCGTGGACCCGGACGAACTCGTCCCGGCCGATCCACAGCTTGCCCGCCCGGCCGCCCCGGTAGCGCTTCCACCAGGCCGGCTCGCGGTTGTTGACGGTGCTCAGCAGCACGCGGTCGCCGTCCGGCTCGAAGGCCAGCCCGCCGACCGGGCCGTACGGCAGCCGCACCGGCTCGCCGCCGTCCAGCGGCACCGCGTGCGCCCAGGTGCGGCGCAGGGTGGCCTGGCCGGCGGTGGTGGTGGCGATCGGGCGGCCGTCGGCGGTCCAGCCCTGGAGCTGGGTCTGGTCGCTGCCCCAGTGGGTCAGCCGCCGGGACGGGCCGCCGTCCACCGGCACGACGTGCACCTCGGGCGCGCCGTCCCGGGTGGAGGTGAAGGCGATGTGCCGCCCGTCCGGGGAGAACCGCGGGTGGTGGACGGGCAGGTGATCGGCCGTCAGCCGCCAGGCCCGGCCCCCGTCCAGTGGCGCGAGCCAGACGTCGTTCTCGGCGACGAAGGTGACCAGGTCACCGTGCAGATGAGGGTGGCGCAGATACGCGCCCGCAGAGGTGCTGAGGGGTTCCGTCACGCGGCCAGCGTAGGCACGTGTGCGCACGAGGCGCGCCGGTTTTACCTGACTCCCACCCGCAGGGCGAGCCGCGCGCCCGGGTCAGCTCCAGCGGCCGGTGCGGCCCAGCAGCAGCGCCCCGGCGGCCACTCCGGCGGTGGAGGTGCGCAGCACCGACGGGCCCAGCCGGTACGGCTTCGCGCCCGCCTCGGCGAACGCGGCCAGCTCCTCCGGGGAGACGCCGCCCTCGGGGCCGACCACGAGCACGATGTCCCCGGCCTCCGGCAGCGCGGCCAGCGCCAGCGGCTCGGCGCCCTCCTCGTGCAGCACCGCGGCGAACGCGGCCCCGGCGAGGACGGGGGCCAGCTGCCGGGTGGTCATCGGCTCGCACACCTCGGGGAAGCGCAGCCGGCGGGACTGCTTGCCCGCCTCCCGGGCGGTGGCCCGCCACTTGGCGAGCGCCTTGGCGCCCCGGTCGCCCTTCCACTGGGTGATGCAGCGCGAGGCGGACCACGGGATCACCACGTCCACGCCGACCTCGGTCATGGTCTCCACGGCCAGCTCGCCGCGGTCGCCCTTGGGCAGCGCCTGGACGACGACGATCCGCGGCGCCGGCTCCGGTTCGCGGCGCACGGCGGCCACCGTGACGTCGATCGCGTCCTTGCCGAGCACCTCGGCGACCGTCCCGTCCACGCCGAGCCCCAGCCCGTCGGCCAGGGTCACCGCCTCGCCGGGCTCCAGCCGCTTCACCGCCGCCGCGTGCCGCCCCTCCGGCCCGTCCAGCCGCACCACGGCCCCGGGCGCGGCGGCGGTGAGCCGCCCGGTCTCGACGACGAACACGGGGGCGGTCATGCGGGGAACCTCCGGTTGGTGGGGCGCAGCGCCCACGCGAAAGGGGGAACGCGGAACGAAAGGGGGAACGCGAAAGGGGTGCCGGGACAGTTACCCGGCACCCCTCCGCGGACGGCTACCGGCCGTTGAACGCGTCCTTCAGGCGCGAGAACAGGCCCTGCTGGCCCGGCGCGAACTGGCCGGACGGCCGCTCCTCGCCGCGCAGCACCGCGAGCCGGCGCAGCAGTTCCTCCTGCTCGGCGTCGAGCTTGGTGGGCGTCTGCACCTCGACATGCACTATCAGGTCGCCCCGGCCGCCCCCGCGCAGGTGGGTGATGCCGCGGCCGTGCAGCGGGATCGACTGGCCGGACTGGGTGCCGGGCCGGATGTCGATCTCCTCCAGCCCGTCCAGGGTCTGCAGCGGCACCTGGGTGCCGAGCGAGGCGGCCGTCATCGGGATGGTGACGGTGCAGTGCAGGTCGTCCCCGCGCCGCTGGAAGACGGCGTGCGTGGTCTCGGCGATCTCGACGTACAGATCGCCGGCCGGGCCGCCGCCGGGGCCGACCTCGCCCTCGCCGGCCAACTGGATCCGGGTGCCGTTGTCGACACCGGCCGGGATCTTGACGGTCAGGGTACGGCGGGCGCGGACCCGGCCGTCGCCGGCACACTCCGGGCACGGGGTCGGCACGACGGTGCCGAAGCCCTGGCACTGCGGGCAGGGCCGGGAGGTCATGACCTGGCCCAGGAAGGACCGGGTGACCTGGGAGACCTCGCCCTTGCCGCGACACATGTCACAGGTCTGCGCGGAGGTGCCGGGCGCGGCGCCCTCGCCGCTGCAGGTGGTGCAGGTGACGGCCGTGTCGACCTGGAGTTCCTTGGTGGTGCCGAAGGCGGCCTCCTCCAGGGTGATCTCCAGCCGGATCATGGCGTCCTGGCCGCGGCGGGTCCGCGAGCGCGGGCCGCGCTGGCCGGCCGCGGCGCCGAAGAAGGCGTCCATGATGTCGGAGAAGCCGAAGCCCGCCGCGCCGGCGCCGAAGCCGCCCGCGCCACCGCCGCCGCCCGGCGACAGCGGGTCGCCCCCGAGGTCGTAGACCTGGCGCTTCTGCGGGTCGGAGAGCACCTCGTAGGCGGCGTTGATCTCCTTGAACCGCTCCTGCGTCTTCGGGTCCGGGTTGACGTCCGGGTGCAGTTCGCGTGCCAGGCGCCGGAACGCCTTCTTGATCTCGTCCTGCCCCGCATCCCGTCGGACGCCGAGTACCGCGTAGTAGTCCGTGGCCACCTAATGCTCCGCTTGTTCCGCCAGTAGTAGTGCTTGCGACTGAGCCCGCCACCTCTGTGACGGTGCCCCTTACTAGGACTCGGCCAGGATCTGACCCACGTAGCGTGCCACCGCTCGCACCGCCCCCATTGTGCCCGGGTAGTCCATCCGGGTCGGACCGATCACACCCAGTTTGGCCACGCTCTCGTCGCCCGAACCGTAACCGACCGACACCACCGAGGTGGAATTCAGCCCCTCGTAGGCGTTCTCCCGCCCGATCCGGACCGTCATCGCGGCGTCCGTGGTCTCACCCAGGAGGCGGAGCAGGACGACCTGTTCCTCCAGCGCCTCCAGCACCGGCTGGATGGTCAGCGGGAAGTCGTGGCCGAGGCGGGTCAGGTTGGCCGTGCCGGCCAGCATGATCCGCTCCTCGTTCTGCTCGGCGAGCGCCTCGAACAGCGTCGCCAGGACCGTACTGACGGTCGCCCGGTCGACCTGCTCGAACATCGCGGGCAGCTCCTCCAGCGCCGCCGGGACGTCCGGCAGGCGCTGGCCGACGGCCCGCGCGTTGATCCGGGCCCGCAGGTCCGCCAGGACGGTCTCGCCGACCGTGCCCGGGCAGTCGACCATCCGCTGCTCGACCCGGCCGGTGTTGGTGATCAGGACCAGCATCACCTTGGCCGGGGCCAGCGCGACCAGCTCGATGTGCCGGACGGTGGATCTGGTCAGCGACGGGTACTGCACCACGGCGACCTGCCGGGTGAGCTGTGCGAGCAGCCGCACGGTGCGCGCGACCACGTCGTCCAGGTCGACCGCGCCGTCCAGGAAGTGCCGGATCGCCCGGCGCTCGGGGGCGCTCATCGGCTTGATCTCGGCGAGCTTGTCGACGAACAGGCGGTACCCCTTGTCGCTGGGGATGCGCCCGGCGCTGGTGTGCGGCTGGTGGATGTACCCCTCCTCCTCCAGCGCCGCCATGTCGTTGCGGACGGTGGCCGGGGACACCCCGAGGTTGTGCCGCTCCACCAGGGCCTTGGAGCCGACCGGCTCCTCGGTGCCCACGTAGTCCTGGACGATCGCGCGGAGCACGGCGAGCTTGCGGTCGTCCAGCTGGCGGACCTCACCGGCCATGGGGCACGCACCTCCGTCTTCGCACGTTGTCCGTTGTGGCCGTACTTCGCAGTCCGTACTGCCTAGCACTGCCCTGCGCAGTCCGTTACTGCGCAGTCACGCATGCTGCGGGCCGCTCCGGGAGGACCCCGGTTTTGGCACTCTGCATACACGAGTGCCAGAACCGTACCTGCCAGTGTACGGCCCGGGTCCGACGGCAGGAACGGCGCGGCCAGGGTGATCCTGCCCGCAGTTCCCGGCGCGGGGGTGGTGCCCCAGGGCCGTCCGAGTGGCAGCATCGATAGCGAACGGCGAATGGAGGAGCAAGAGATGTCGAGCTCGGGCCAGCACACCCGTTTCGCGCCCGACCGCGGCCTGACCGGCCGCATGGTCGCGACGATGTTCGTGATCGGGCTGCTGTACGTCGGTTTCACCGGCCTGCTGATCGCGCTGCTGCGCGGCGCCTGGCCGCTGATCGTGCTGATTTCCGGCGGGCTGTTCGTGGCCCAGTTCTGGTTCAGCGACAAGATCACCGAACGGGCGATGGGCGCCCGCCAGGTGACCCCGGAGCAGTACCCGCAGCTGCACGGCACCGTCGACCGGCTCTGCGCCCTCGCCGACATGCCCAAGCCCAGGGTGGCGGTCGCCGACAACGACATGCCGAACGCCTTCGCCACCGGCCGCAACCCGGAGAACACCGTGGTGTGCGTCACCACCGGGCTGCTGCGGCGGCTGGAACCCGAGGAACTGGAGGGTGTGCTCGCGCACGAGCTGTCGCACGTCGCCCACCGGGACGTCGCGGTGATGACCATCGCCGGGTTCCTCGGCGTGCTCGCCGGGGCGATGACCCGGATCGCGGTCTACGGCGGGTTCATGGGCGGCGGGCGCAACAACAACGACCAGAACGCGGCCATCGCCGCACTGATCATCCCGCTGGTGTCGATGGTCGTCTACGCCATCAGCTTCCTGCTCACCCGCCTGCTCTCCCGCTACCGGGAGCTCGCCGCCGACCGCGCCGCCGCCCAGCTCACCGGCCGGCCCAGCGCGCTCGCGTCGGCGCTCACCAAGGTCACCGGGCAGATCGCCGCGATCCCCACCAAGGACCTCCGCCAGGCCCAGCCCTACAACGCCTTCTACTTCGCCCCGGCGCTGAGCGCCCGGGAGACCGCCTCCCAGCTGCTCTCCACCCACCCGACGCTGGAGAAGCGGCTGGAGCAGCTGGCGAAGATCTCCGCCCAGCTCGGCCGCTGAGTCCTTCCCCGAGCCGCTGACCCTTCCCCGAGCCGCTGACCCTTTTCCCGAGAGGACCGCCGTGGGATTCCTGGACACCCTGTTCGGCCGCACCAAGCCCGTCAAGCCCGACCTCGACCAGCTTTTCGGCCTGCCCTCGGCCGCGCTCACCCTGGAGGCCGGGGCCGGGTTCACGCCCACCGGGCTCGGCTCGGTGTGCTTCGCGGCCGTCGAGGGCGGCGCGTTCGGCCAGGTCGAGCAGCAGGTCCGGGCACTGCTGGACGCCGACACCGAGCGCGGCGGCGTCCCGGTGGAGGCGTCCAAGGACGGCTACGGCTACTCGTGGCTGCTCGCCCGGCACACCCCCGAGGAGCTGCCGGAGCTGGTGAACGACCTGCACGCGGTCAACAGCGAGCTGGAGGCGAACGGCTTCGGGCCGCAGCTGCTCTGCTCGCTGGTCGCCTTCCGCAACGGGGAGGGGCAGTCGCTGGCGCTGGTCTACCTGTACAAGCGCGGCACCTTCTATCCGTTCGCGCCGATGCCCGGCGGCGGGGAGCGGCGCAACAGCCCGCTGGAGCTCCAGATCAACGCGATGCTGGGGAACGACCTGCGGCTGGAGAAGGACCTCAGCCGCTGGTTCCCGGTCTGGGGCGCGCCGGGCCTCTGACGGTCCGTCCGTATAGTCGCTTTCATGCGCAGCCGCCAGTACGGACCCGACCTGACCCCGCCGTGGAAGAAGCAGCAGCCCGCCCCTGAGGTGCCCGCCGAGCGGGACCTGGTGGTCGAGGAAGCCGCCACCGGCTTCTGCGGGGCCGTGCTGCGGTGCGAGAAGACCGCCGAGGGGTTCACCGTCACCCTGGAGGACCGTTTCGGCAAGCACCGGGTCTTCCCGCTCGTACCGCGCGGCTTCCTGCTGGAGGGCAAGGTCGTCACCCTGGTCCGCCCGACCGGACCGGCACCGTCGAGGGCGCCCGGCCGCACCGCCTCCGGCTCCGTCGCCGTCCCCGGCGCCCGCGCCCGGGTCGCCCGCGAGTCCCGGATCTACGTCGAGGGCCGGCACGACGCCGAACTGGTCGAACGGGTCTGGGGCGACGACCTGCGGATCGAGGGCGTCGTCGTCGAGTACCTGGAGGGCATCGACGACCTCCCGGCGATCGTCGCCGACTTCGCCCCCGGCCCCGGCCGCCGCCTCGGCGTCCTGGTCGACCACCTGCTCCCCGGCACCAAGGAACACCGCATCGCCACCCAGGTCACCGGCGAAGCCGGCCACGCCGTTCTGGTCGTCGGCCACCCCTACATCGACATCTGGCAGGCCGTGAAGCCCTCCTCCGTCGGCATCCCCGCCTGGCCCACCGTCCCCCGCGGCGAGGTGTGGAAGGAGGGCATCTGCCGCCGCCTCGGCTGGCCGGTGAACACCCCCGCGGCCTGGAAGCACATCCTCTCCAAGGTCGACAGCTACAAGGACCTCGAACCGGAGCTACTCGGCCGTGTCGAAGAGTTGATCGACTTCGTGAGCCTGCCGGATCAGGCGTAGGTCTGGAACTCCGAGGTGTCGAGTGTGATGCCGAGCAGGTCCAACGGAACCGGCTCACCGAACTTGGTGGTCCGCTCGGACACGTAGTCCGGCAGCCCCGAGGCGCTCGCCCGGCTGGGCTCGGTCAGCAGTACACAGACGGCTTTGATCGGATCGACGATCAGGTACACGGGAATCGTGCCCTCGGCGTAGAGCTCCCGCTTGGTCCGGTAGTCACGCAGCACACTGGTCTTCGACACCACCTCGACCACCAGAGTGAGGAGGGGCGCGGGGACCAGGCGGCCGGGGCCCTCGACGGCGTCACGCTCGTAGACGACCAGATCCGGCTGAGGTTCGCTCGTCAGCCCCGGAAGGTTGATGTCCTGCGTGACCGACCGGTGCCACCGCAACCGGGGGATCTGGTCCTGGATGGCCTCGACGATCCAGTTGTGGACCCGATCGGGCTTGGCCATCATCACGATTTCCCCCCGGATGAGTTCGGCCTTGTACCCCTCCGGGACCTCCAGATTCTCGAAGATCCCTATCACCCGGTCATCGATGGCGGTCATCGCGCGCTCCCTCCGACGGCTGGTACCACGTTAACGAAACTCAGTCCACCAGGTCACGCACGACCGCGTCCGCCAGGAGGCGGCCCTGGAGGGTGAGGACGGCGCGGCCGGCCGTGTAGGGCTCGGGGGCGAGGAGGCCGTCGGCCAGGTGGCGGGCGGCGGCCTGGCGGCCGGTGTCGGTGAGGAGGGTGAGGGGGATGCCCTCGGCGAGGCGGAGTTCGAGGAGGATGCGCTCGACGCGGCGGTCCTCGGGGGCGAGGATCTCGCGGGCCTGGGCGGGGGTGCGGCCCTCGGCGAGGGAGCGGGCGTACGCGGCGGGGTGCTTGGCGTTCCACCAGCGGACACCGCCGACGTGGCTGTGCGCGCCGGGGCCGGCGCCCCACCAGTCGGCGCCGGTCCAGTACAGCTCGTTGTGGCGACAGCGGCCCTCGGGGCTGGTGGCCCAGTTGGAGACCTCGTACCAGGAGTAGCCGGCGGCGCCGAGCGCCTCCTCGGCGATGAGGTAGCGGTCGGCGTGGACGTCGTCGTCGATCATCGGGAGTTCGCCGCGCTTGACGCGGGCGGCCAGCCGGGTGCCCTCCTCGACGATCAGCGAGTAGGCGGAGACGTGGTCGGGGCCGGCGCCGATGGCGGCGTCCAGGGAGGCCCGCCAGTCGTCGTCGGACTCGCCGGGGGTGCCGTAGATAAGGTCGAGGTTGACGTGCTCGAAGCCGGCCGCGCGGGCCTCGGCGACGCAGGCCTCGGGGCGGCCCGGGGTGTGGTGGCGGTCGAGCAGCTGCAGGACGTGCGGGCGGGCGCTCTGCATGCCGAAGGAGATCCGGTTGTAGCCGCCCGCGCGCAGTTCGGCGAGGTAGGCGGGGTCGACGGACTCCGGGTTGGCCTCGGTGGTGACCTCGGCGCCCTCGGCGAGCCCGAACTCGTCGCGGATCGCGGCGAGCATCTTCACCAGGTCCCGGGCGGGCAGCAGGGTGGGGGTGCCGCCGCCGAGGAAGACGGTCTGCACGGGGAGATCAGCGGACCCGAGCACCTTCCGGGCCAGCCGGATCTCGCTGACCACGTTGTCCGCGTACGTGTCCTGCGAGGCGACCGCACCGGAAGAACGCAGCTCGGTGGCGGTGTAGGTGTTGAAGTCGCAGTAGCCGCAGCGGCTGGCGCAGTACGGCACGTGCAGGTAGAAGCCGAACGGCCGCGTCCCGAGTCCGGTGAGGGCGTGCGCGGGCAGGGAACCGTCGGACGGCACCGGATCGCCGTCAGGGAGTGCGGAGGGCATGAGCCCATTGTCCCGTACGGCTCACCCGAACCGGTGAGCCGTACGGGGGCGGGCCGGCTCAGGCCTCGTTGGCGCCTGCGTACATCAGGGTGACGGCGTCCGCGTAGGTCCGCTCGACCACCGGGCGCTTGATCTTCAGGCTCGGGGTGAGCTCGCCGTGCTCGATGTCCAGGTCGCGCGGCAGCAGGTGGAACTTCTTGATCGTCTGCCAACGCTGGAGGTCGCCGTTGAGCTTCTTCACGAAGCCCTCGATCAGCTCGTGCACCTGCGGGTCGGCGGTCACCTCGGCGTAGGACTTGCCGGCCAGGCCGTGCTCGGCGGCCCACGGCATGATCACGGCCTCGTCCAGGCCGATCAGCGCGGTGCAGTAGTTGCGGCCGTTGCCGATCACCAGGATGTTGCTGACGAACGGGCAGACCGCCTTGAACTTGCCCTCGACCTCGCTGGGTGCGACGTACTTGCCGCCGGAGGTCTTGAACAGGTCCTTCTTGCGGTCGGTGATCCGCAGGAAGCCATCGGCGCTGAGCTCGCCGATGTCCTCGGTGTGGAACCAGCCGTCCGACTCCAGCACCTCGGCGGTCTTCTCCGGCAGGTTGTGGTAGCCGCGCATGATGCCCGGGCCGCGCAGCAGGATCTCGCCGTCCTCGGCGATCCGGACCTCGGTGCCGGGCAGCGGGCGGCCGACGGTGCCGATCCGGACGTCCTCCTCGCGGTTGACGCAGGAGCCGGCGCTGGTCTCGCTGAGGCCGTAGCCCTCCAGGATCGGGACGCCGGCGCCGAGAAAGAAGTAGCCGATCTCGGGGGCGAGCGCGGCGCTGCCGGAGACGGCGCCGCGAAGCCGGCCGCCGAAGGCCGCGCGGATCTTCGCGTACACCAACTTGTCGGCGAGCGCGTGCTGCATCCGCAGGGCGAACGGCGCGCTGCCCACCCCGGTGGCGATCCGGTTCTCCTGGACGACGCGGGCGTGCTCGCGGGCGACGCCGGCGGCCCAGCGGAAGATCTTGTACTTGGCGCCGCCCTCGGCCCGGGCCCGGCCGGCGATGCCGTTGTAGACCTTCTCGAAGATGCGCGGCGCGGAGGCCATCACGGTCGGCCGGATGGCCGGCAGGTTGTGGATGATCCGGTCGACCCGGCCGTCCACCGCCATCACGTGGCCGGTGGCGATCTGGCCGGAGATCAGCGTCTTGCCGAACACGTGCGACAGCGGCAGCCACATGAACTGGACGTCGTCGGCGCGCAGCAGCCCGCTGGCCTCCTGCGCCCGGCCCTCGTACGCCCAGCAGTCGTGCACCAGGCACACGCCCTTGGGGCGGCCGGTGGTGCCGGAGGTGTAGATCAGGGTGGCCAGCTGCTCCTTGTCGAGCGCGGCGACGGTCTTCTCGACGACGTCCGGGTGCTGCTCCAGGTGCTCCGCGCCGCGCTGCTCCAGCTCGGCGAGGGTGAGCAGGTCGAGCCCGGCCGTCTCGGGGGTGGTGTCGGGGGCGTCGAAGAGGATGACGGTGCGCAGCTCGGGCAGGTGCTCGATCTGGTCGACGGCCTTGGCAAGCTGCGCGGCGTTCTCCGCGAACAGCGCTCTGGAGCCGGAGTTGGAGAGGATGAAGGCCGTCTCGTCGGCGTTGGTGCTCGGGTAGACGGTCGTGGTGGCCGCGCCCGCGCACATGTTCCCGAGGTCGGCGATGATCCATTCGAGCCGGGTGGAGGAGGCCAGCGCGACCCGGTCCTCCGGCTGGATGCCGAGCGCCATCAGACCCGCGGCCACCGCCTTGACCCGGGCCGCGGTCTGCGCCCAGGTGAGCGAGCGCCACTGCTCGGCGCCGGGGGCGCTGTCCGCCGCGTGCTCGTCGACCGGGGCGGGGTAGCGGTAGGCCTCGGCGTTCGGGGTCAGGGCGACCCGCTCCAGGAACAGGTGGGCAACGGAGGCGGGACGCCCGGCGACGATGTCGGCCTTGCCGGAGTCAATCAGGGACTGCGCGGAACTCAACGAGGACCTCCGGGGGCGGGTGGCCGTCTGAGGGATTGTCGCGGCGCCCGTGGGGGCGGTCGCCGGGCCCTCGGTTACCTGGCCGGTACCGGCGAGTAACAAGGGGGCAATCAGCAGCCTAGGGGGAAACCGGTCATTCCGTAAGAGGGCGGACCCAGCTGGCACACCCCCGCGCCGCCGGTGCCCGCCGACATCCCGCAGGTGAACGCCGCAAGGGGCCCGCCGGGCGATTCGGCAAAGGACTGGACAAACCTCCGGCCCGCCCGCAGGGAATCGCCTGTACGAGTGCACGAAGGACCGAGAATTGGGATGCGAAAACACCCGCCGACGACAAGAGTGTGCAAGTGCTGATCAGACTGCTCAGGGCGTACTTGCGCCCGTACTCCCGACCGATCGCCCTGCTGGTCCTCCTCCAGCTGGTCTCGACTCTCGCCGCGCTCTACCTGCCCACACTCAATGCCGACATCATCGACACCGGCGTGGTCAAGGGCGACACCGGCTACATCCTGCGGATCGGCGCGGTGATGATCGGCGTCACCTTGGTCCAGGCCCTGTGCTCGATCGGTGCCGTCTACTACGGCGCGCACACCGCCATGGCCTTCGGACGGGACGTGCGCGCCGCCGTCTTCGACCGGGTGCAGAGCTTCTCCGCCCGCGAGGTCGGCCAGTTCGGCGCCCCCTCGCTGATCACCCGGACCACCAACGACGTCCAGCAGGTCCAGATGCTGGCCCTGATGAGCTTCACGCTGATGGTGGCCGCGCCGATCATGTGCGTCGGCGGCATCATCATGGCGCTCAACCAGGACGTGCCGCTGTCCGGCCTGCTGCTCGCCGTCATCCCGGTGCTCGGCATCGTCGTCGTCCTGCTGGTCCGCTCGCTGCGCCCCAAGTTCCGCAGCATGCAGAAGAAGATCGACACGGTGAACCGCGTCCTGCGCGAGCAGATCACCGGCATCCGGGTCATCCGCGCCTTCGTCAAGGACGGCCACGAGCAGGCCCGCTTCGCCGACGCCAACGGCGACCTCACCAACGTCGCCCTGCAGGTCGGCCGGCTGATGGCGTTCATGTTCCCGGCCGTGATGCTGGTCGTGAACGTCTCCAGCGTCGCCGTGCTCTGGTTCGGCGCGCACCGGATCGACAGCGGCGGCATGGAGATCGGCGCCCTGACCGCCTTCCTCTCCTACCTGATGCAGATCCTGATGAGCGTCATGATGGCCACCTTCATGTTCATGATGGTGCCGCGCGCCGAGGTCTGCGCCGAGCGCATCGAGGAGGTCCTCGGCACCTCCTCCAGCGTCGTGCCGCCCGCCGCGCCCGTCACCGAGGTGCTGCGCCGCGGCAACCTGGAGCTGCGCGACGTCGACTTCCGCTACCCCGGCGCCGAGGCCTCGGTGCTGCGCGGCATCGACATCACCGCCCGCCCCGGCGAGACCACCGCCGTCATCGGTTCCACCGGCAGCGGCAAGTCCACCCTGCTCGGCCTGGTGCCCCGGCTGTTCGACGCCACCTCGGGCCAGGTCCTGCTCGACGGCGTCGACGTCCGCGAGCTCGCCCCCGAGGCGATCGCCGAGACCGTCGGCCTCGTCCCGCAGAAGCCCTACCTGTTCTCCGGCACCGTCGCCAGCAACCTCCGCTACGGGCGGCCCGACGCCACCGACGAGGAGCTCTGGCACGCCCTGGAGATCGCCCAGGCCAAGGACTTCGTCGAGAAGCTGGCTGAGGGCCTGGACGCCCCGATCGCCCAGGGCGGCAGCAACGTCTCCGGCGGCCAGCGCCAACGCCTGGCCATCGCCCGCGCGCTCGTCCGCCGGCCCGACGTCTACCTGTTCGACGACTCCTTCTCCGCGCTCGACTACGCCACCGATGCCAAGCTGCGCAAGGCGCTCGCCCGGGAGACCGTCGACGCCACCGTGCTGATCGTCGCCCAGCGCGTCTCCACCATCCGCGACGCCGACCGGATCATCGTCCTCGACGAGGGCGCGGTCGTCGGCAGCGGCACCCACCACGAACTCATGGCCGACAACCCGACGTACCGGGAGATCGTGCTCTCCCAGCTCACCGAGCAGGAGGCGGCAGCATGAGCGAGCGAAGCGAGCGAATCATCAAAAGGTGCGCACGGGCGAATGCCCCTGCCGAGTGCAGCGAGGTGGGCGCATGAGCCCCGGCAAGCCCGTTGCGGTCCAGAAGACGCCCGACGCCGACGCGGAGCTGCCCAGCGACTCGCAGGCCGCCGCCGCCCGCCGCGGCCCCGCCGGTCCCGGCCGCTTCATGGGCGGCCAGGGCACCGAGAAGTCCATGGACTTCAAGGGCTCCGGCAAGCGGCTGCTCACCCTGCTGCACCCCGAACGGCCGCTGCTGGCCGGGGTGCTGGGCCTCGGCGTGCTCAGCATCGGCTGCGCCGTCACCGGCCCCAAGGTGCTCGGCCACGCCACCGACCTGATCTTCGCCGGCGTCATCGGCGCCCGTTTCGAGCCCGGCACCACCAAGGCACAGGTCGTCGAGGGCCTGCGCGCCCACGGCGAGGGCGGCGTCGCCGACCTGCTCTCGTCCGTCAGCTTCACCCCCGGCCAGGGCATGGACTTCGGCGCCATCGGCACCGTCCTGCTCTGGGTGCTGGCGATCTACGTCGCCTCCGCCGTGTTCGGCATCGTCCAGGGCCGGCTGGCCACCAAGGCGATCCAGCGGGCCGGCTACCGGCTGCGCCAGGACGTCGAGGCCAAACTGGCCCGGCTGCCGCTGAGTTACTTCGACAAGCAGCCGCGCGGCGAGGTGCTCAGCCGGGTCACCAACGACATCGACAACATCAGCCAGTCGATGCAGCAGACCATGGGACAGGTCGTCAACTCGCTGCTCACCGTGGTCGGTGTGCTCGCGATGATGTTCTGGATCTCGCCGCTGCTGGCGGTGATCGCGCTGATCTCCGTCCCGTTGTCGGTGGTCGTCGCCGCCAAGGTCGGCAAGAAGGCGCAGCCGCAGTTCGTCCAGCAGTGGGCGTCCACCGGCAAGTTGAACGCGCACATCGAGGAGATGTACACCGGGCACGCCCTGGTCAAGGTCTTCGGCCGCCAGCGCGAGTCCGCCGAGACGTTCCGCGAGCACAACGAGGCGCTGTTCGCCTCCAGCTTCCGCGCCCAGTTCATCTCCGGCATCATCCAGCCCGCGATGATGCTGATCGGCAACCTGCAGTACGTGCTGGTCGCGGTCGTCGGCGGTCTGCGGGTGGCCAGCGGCGCGCTGTCCATCGGCGACGTGCAGGCGTTCATCCAGTACTCGCGGCAGTTCAGCCAGCCGCTCACCCAGGTCGCCAGCATGGCCAACCTGGTGCAGTCCGGGGTCGCCTCCGCCGAGCGCGTCTTCGAGCTGCTCGACGCCCCCGAGCAGAGCCCCGAGCCGGCCATGCCCGAGCGCCCCGACACCGTCCACGGGCGGGTCGCCTTCCAGGACGTGTCCTTCCGCTACGACCCCGAGAAGCCACTCATCGAGGACCTCTCGCTCAAGGTCGAGCCCGGCCAGACCGTCGCCATCGTCGGGCCCACCGGCGCCGGCAAGACCACCCTGGTCAACCTGCTGATGCGGTTCTACGAGGTCCGCTCCGGGCGGATCACCCTGGACGGGGTGGACATCTCCGCGATGTCCCGCGAGGACCTGCGCTCCGGCATCGGCATGGTGCTCCAGGACACCTGGCTGTTCGGCGGCAGCATCGCCGACAACATCGCCTACGGCGCCCAGGGCGCCACCCGCGAGCAGGTCGTCGAGGCCGCCAGGGCCGCCCACGTCGACCGCTTCGTGCGCACCCTGCCGGACGGCTACGACACCGTCATCGACGACGAGGGCGCCGGCGTCAGCGCGGGCGAGAAGCAGCTGATCACCATCGCGCGGGCGTTCCTCGCCCAACCGTCCATCCTCGTCCTGGACGAGGCGACCAGCTCCGTCGACACCCGCACCGAGGTGCTGATCCAGCGGGCCATGGCCCGGCTGCGCACCGGCCGCACCAGTTTCGTCATCGCGCACCGGCTCTCCACCATCCGGGACGCCGACGTGATCCTGGTGATGGAGAACGGCTCGATCGTCGAGCAGGGCTCGCACGACGAGCTGATCGCCGCCGGCGGCGCGTACGCGCGGCTGTACCAGGCGCAGTTCGCGGAGGCCGTGGCCGAGGTGGACTGACCTGCTCGCGCCCTCAGCGCGAAGAGCCGGGGCCGGACTCTCCCGCCTCGGCTCTTCGCGCCCTGTCTCGTCGCGCTGGCGGGCGCCTTCGCTACGTACGCGGAAGGGCCCGGGGTGGCATGCACCCCGGGCCCTTCCGCGTGCCGTCGGTTACTTCTTGTCCTGCGGCGCCTCGGTTACTTCTTCTCCTTCGGCGCCTCGGCGTCGGTGGACAGCGCGGCGATGAAGGCCTCCTGCGGGACCTCCACGCGGCCGACCATCTTCATCCGCTTCTTGCCTTCCTTCTGCTTCTCCAGCAGCTTGCGCTTACGCGAGATGTCACCGCCGTAGCACTTGGCGAGGACGTCCTTGCGGATCGCGCGGACCGTCTCACGGGCGATCACCCGGGAGCCGATGGCGGCCTGGATCGGCACCTCGAACTGCTGGCGCGGGATCAGCTTCTGCAGCTTGCCCGCCATCATCACACCGTAGTTGTAGGCCTTGTCCTTGTGCACGATCGCGGAGAAGGCGTCCACCGCGTCGCCGTGCAGCAGGATGTCGACCTTCACCAGCTGGGCGCTCTGCTCACCGATGGGCTCGTAGTCGAGCGAGGCGTAGCCGCGGGTCTTGGACTTCAGCTGGTCAAAGAAGTCGAAGACGATCTCGGCGAGGGGGAGGGTGTAGCGCAGCTCGACCCGGTCCTCGGAGAGGTAGTCCATGCCCTGCAGCGCGCCGCGGCGGGACTGGCAGAGCTCCATGATCGCGCCGACGAACTCGTTGGGCGCGAGGATCGTGCCGCGCACGACCGGCTCGTACACCTCGGCGATCTTGCCGGTCGGGAACTCGCTCGGGTTGGTGACGGTGTGCTCGGTGCCGTCCTCCATGATCACCCGGTAGACCACGTTCGGGGCGGTGGAGATCAGGTCGAGGTTGAACTCGCGCTCCAGGCGCTCCCGGATGATCTCCAGGTGCAGCAGGCCGAGGAAGCCGCAGCGGTAGCCGAAGCCGAGCGCGACCGAGGTCTCCGGCTCGTACACCAGGGCTGCGTCGTTGAGCCGCAGCTTGTCCAGGGCGTCGCGCAGCAGCGGGTAGTCCGAGCCGTCCAGCGGGTACAGGCCGGAGAACACCATCGGGCGCGGGTCCTTGTAGCCGCCCAGCGCCTCGGTCGCACCCTTGTGCATCGAGGTGATGGTGTCACCGACCTTGGACTGCCGGACGTCCTTCACACCGGTGATGATGTAGCCCACCTCGCCGACACCGAGGCCGTCGGCGACCTTCGGCTCGGGCGAGATGACGCCGATCTCCAGCAGCTCGTGCGTCGCGCCGGTGGACATCATCGCGATCCGCTCGCGCTTGGTGAGCTGCCCGTCCACGACACGGACGTAGGTGACCACGCCGCGGTAGGAGTCGTACACCGAGTCGAAGATCATCGCGCGGGCCGGGGCGTCCTTGACGCCGACCGGGGCCGGGATGGTGTTGACGATGTGGTCCAGCAGGTCCTCGACGCCGAGACCAGTCTTGGCGCTGACCTGGAGCACGTCGGAGGGGTCGCAGCCGATGATGTGCGCGATCTCGGCGGCGTACTTCTCCGGCTGGGCGGCCGGCAGGTCGATCTTGTTGAGCACCGGGACGATCGTGAGGTCGTTCTCCAGCGCCAGGTACAGGTTGGCGAGGGTCTGCGCCTCGATGCCCTGGGCGGCGTCGACGACCAAGATGGTGCCCTCGCACGCGGCGAGGGAGCGGGACACCTCGTACGTGAAGTCCACGTGGCCCGGGGTGTCGATCATGTTGAGGATGTGCGTCGTCCCGGCGTTCGGCCCGGTCCTCGGCGCCCACGGGAGGCGGACCGCCTGCGACTTGATGGTGATGCCGCGCTCACGCTCGATGTCCATGCGGTCGAGGTACTGGGCGCGCATCTGCCGCGGGTCGACGACGCCGGTGATCTGCAGCATCCGGTCTGCGAGCGTCGACTTGCCGTGGTCGATGTGGGCGATGATGCAGAAGTTGCGGATCAGCGCCGGGTCGGTACGGCTGGGCTCTGGCACATTGCTGGGGGTCGCGGGCACCTTGGTCCGATTCTCCGTTGGTCCGGGGCCGGGGGTGTCCTGGTCATCGCTGACCGGTTTCCCGGGGACCGGACAGTCTCGTCCGATCGAAATAGTTCCTCCCATCTTCCCACGAGCACGGCGTGGGCCGCCGTTCGGTCCGGCCCGAGCCTTCCGGACACGTACGGCACGCGGCAGGATGGCCTCCCATGATCCTCGAAAGCGCCCTGCTCGACGTCCTGCCCGGCCAGGAGGACGCGTTCCTCGCCGCCTTCGCCGAGGCGCGCCCGCTGATCGCCGTCCAGCGAGGCTTCCGCTCGCTGGAGCTGCGGCGTTGCCTGGACGAGGGGCGCGGCTCGCGGTTCCTGCTCCAGGTGGAGTGGGAGACGCTCGCCGACCACACCGAAGGGTTCCGCGGCTCGGCCGAGTACCGGCGGTGGCGGGAGCTGCTGCACCGGTTCTACCGGCCGTTCCCGGAGGTCGAGCACTACGGCGAGCCGGTGCTCAGCGCGTAGGCGACGCCCGGGTGGTCCGCGCGGTCGGTTTGGGGCGGATGGTTTGGTCCGCGCAGCCGGTTTGGGCGGGCGGTCGGTTTGGGGCGGGCGGCGGGCCCCTGGTAGCGTGGGCTGCTGCACCTGGCCTCGGCATGCCCTCTCAGCTGGACCGACGGCCGCTGCGTGCAGTCCGTTCAATCCTTTTAGACAAGACTGAGGCTCCTTCGTGGCGAACATCAAGTCCCAGATCAAGCGCAACAAGACCAACGAGAAGGCGCGCCTGCGCAACAAGGCCGTCAAGTCCTCGCTGAAGACCGCTCTGCGCAAGGCCCGTGAGGCCGCTGCCGCCGGCGAGACCGAGAAGGCCGTCGTGCTGGCCCGCGCCGCCTCCAAGGCGCTGGACAAGGCCGTGAGCAAGGGCGTCATCCACGCCAACCAGGCCGCCAACAAGAAGTCGGCCATCACCAAGCGCGTCAACACCGCCGTCCAGGCCTGACGCCCCCGGGGGCTCCAGCCCCCACCGTCCAGGGACCGTCCGGCCCTCTACCCGGACCCCTGAGACGCGCGAGACTCGCACCGCACGCGGCCTGCGTTCGCCACGCGGGTGCGGTGCACGAAGCAGTTCGACAGGCGCCGCAGCGGCCTCTTCCCCAGAGGCCCGCTGCGGCGCCTGTCGCGTTCTGTGTCTTGGCCGGCGACGGCGGGGCGCGGATCTACCCGGGCCCCTCAGGGCCGAGGTGCCGAGGTCGGCTCTGCAGTCCGTCGCCCGGGACGGACTGCACGCGATCCGCACGCAGCCGGAGCTGCTCAGTACGCCGGACGGCTGCCCGCGCGGGCGGCTCGGGCGACGGCGACCACCGCGCGCTCCAGGGCGAAGGCCGGGTCGTCCGAGCCGCCCTTGACGGCGGCGTCCGCCTGCGCGATCGCGGTCAGCGCGGTGGCCACGCCATCGCCCGTCCAGCCGCGCATCTGCTGGCGGACCCGCTCGACCTTCCACGGCGGCATACCCAACTCGCGGGCCAGATCGGCCGGGCGCATGTTCCGCCCGGTGGTCGCCAGCCGCCCGATGCTGCGCACGCCGGACGCCAGCGCGTAGGTGATGCCGGTCGGCGGCTGCCCCACCGCCAGCGCCCAGCGCAGCCGCTCCAGCGCCTCCGCGGCCCGGCCGGTGACGGCCAGGTCGGCCACCTCGAAGCCGGTGGCCTCGGCCCGGCCGCTGTAGTAGCGGGCCACCACCGTCTCGTCGATCGTGCCCTCGACGTCCGAGGTGAGCTGGCTGCACGCGGCGGCCAGCTCGCGCAGGTCGCTGCCGAGGGCGTCCAGCAAGGCCTGGCAGGCCTCCGGGGTGGCGGAGCGCCCGAGCGTGCGGAACTCGCCCTTGACGAAGGCCAGCCGCTCGCTCGCCTTGGCCAGCTTCGCGCAGGCCACCTCGCGGCCGCCGGCCTTGCGCGCCGCGTCCAGCAGGCCCTTGCCCTTGGCGCCGCCCGCATGCACCAGCACCATGATCACTTCGTCGGCCGGGGCCTCGATGTACGCCTTGACCTCCTTCACCGAGTCGGCGGAGAGGTCCTGGGCGGCCCTGATCACGATGACCTTGCGCTCGGCGAACAGCGACGGCGTGGTCAGCTCGGCCAGGCTGCCCGGCTGGAGCCCACCGGGCGGGAGATCCCGCACGTCGGCGTCCGGGTCCGCCGCCTTCGCCGCCGCCACCACCTGGGCGACCGCGCGGTCCAGCAGCAGCTCCTCCTGGCCGACCGTGAGGGTCAGCGGGGCGAGCAGGTCGTCGCGTGCACTCTTCCTGGCCATCGCCTACCAGCATCCCACGGTGGACGGACACCCCTGCCCGGTCCTGCATCCGGGCCCTGCGGGCGGAGCGGGACCGGGGCGGCTGGAGAATGGGCCGGTGACCGAAGACCACATCACCGACCAGCCGGACGTCAACGACCCGCACGCCCGGCAGCTGCTCGTCCTGCCCGACCGCGACGCCGCCCAGGAGGCCGCGGAAGAACTCAGCGCCACCCACCCCGACCTCGGCGAGCTCGAAGTCGTCCGCGACGCCCTGGCGGGCGAGGACGACGCCGAGGACGCCCAGTGGCTCGTGGTCGTCGAACCGCCGGAGGACGGCTGGACCCCGGCCCGGCTGCGCGCCCTCGACGCGCTCGCCGCAGAGTACGAAGGCTGGCGCGAGGCGGGCTGAGCGCTTCCGTGAGCCGCCCCGGGGTCTGGGCCCCGGGGCGGTTTGTCGTTACGGCAGCGCCGCGGTGTGGTCGATGATCCCCGGGATTGAGGTTGTGACAGGGAGTTGACGGACCGCCATGGCAGCGGTTTGCTGCCACCAGGGCGATGCTTGCACGGGGGTTCATGTCATGACCCCGACACCCGACCGTCGGCCTCGCCCCGGCTCACGCCCCTCCCCCCACGACTCCGGAGCCCTCATGGCCAGGAAGCGTTCAACCACCTTCGCGGCCGGCACAGTTGCCGCGCTCACCGTGCTCGCGCTGTCGGTCGTCCCGACGGCCACTGCCCAGAACACGCAACCGTCGACCGTCCAGGGCATGTTCGTCTACCGCGTCCCCACCCACACGGCAGAGGACGCCCGGACCCTCTCCGCCGAAGGGTTCGACCTGCTCGAACACCGCGAGGACGGCGACCTGTTCGTCCTCGGCGACGCCCGCGCAGGCACCCGGCTGCGCCTGCTCGGCTTCACGCCGACGGTCGACCAGACACTGCCCGAGCCGGCGCAGGCACCACTCCGCGCCCGCCCCCGGAGCGGCCAACTCCCCGCGGCCGGCCCGGACGAGACCTACTACGGCGGCTACCACACCGTCAACGCCCAGTACGCCCACCTGGACCAAGTCACCTCCCAGCACCCCGACTTGGCCACCGTGGTCACGTACGGCCAGTCCTGGCGGAAGCAGACCGGCAAACCCAACGGCTACGACCTGAAGGCCGTCTGCATCACCAAGCGCACCGCGGGCGACTGCCAGCGCACCCCGAACTCGGCCAAGCCCCGGTTCTTCCTGATGAGCCAGATCCACGCCCGCGAGATCACCACCGGCGAGATCTCCTGGCGCTGGATCGACTACCTCACCGGCGGCTACGGCACCGACAAGGACGTCACCGCGCTCCTCGACTCCACCGAGATCTGGGTCGTGCCGATCGCCAACCCGGACGGCGTCGACATCGTCCAGCAGGGCGGCGACACCCCCAACTACCAGCGAAAGAACGCCGACGACACCAACGGCAGCTCCTGCGACTTCACCGGCCAGACCGGCGTCGACCTCAACCGCAACGCCGGCACCCACTGGGGCGGGCTCGGCACCTCGACCGACCCGTGCTCCGAGATCTACCTCGGCCCGCAGGCCGACTCCGAGGTCGAGAACACGGCCCTGGAAGGCCTGTTCCGCGACCTCTACCCCGCAGTCCGCGGCCCCGGCGACACCGACCCCGCCCCGGCCGACACCCGCGGCATCATGATCACCCTGCACAGCGACGCCAGCATGGTCATCTTCCCCTGGGCCCACGACCACGCCGTCCACACCGGCAACGACACCGCCCTGCGCGCCATGGCCGCCAACCTCGGCGCACTCACCGGCTACCAGTCCGGTCAGGCCGGCGAGATCCTCTACGACGCCGCCGGCGGCACCGACGACTGGATCTACGACAAGCTCGGCACCGCCAGCTTCACCATCGAGGTCGGTGACAGCGACTCCCGCGGCTGCACCGGATTCATGCCCGCCTACACCTGCCAGGACTCCTACTTCTGGCCCAAACTGAAGCCCGCCCTCATGTACGCCGCCACCCACACCCCCGCGCCGTACACAACCACGAACTGACCCCGCCCCAACCGCGAGCCCCGCGGCGCGCTCCGGGCCCGCCCGGAGCGCCACGCCAAGTTCCTCGCCGCTCCCCTGCGCGCACCCGTTCCTCCTCGCGGCGCGCTCCGGGCCTGCCCGGGGCGCGCCGCACCCCTTCCCCGGGCCCCGCCCCGCCCCCTCCCCTCCCTCCTCCCCACCCCACCCCCTTTCCCTGACCCCACCCCGGGGGATGGGAGGAGAGGACGGAGGGTGCTCAGCCCGGCGGGGCTCGCGGGGTGTGCGAGCCCCGGCCGGTGTGGGAGGCGGCCGCCTCGTCCGCGCCGTGGGAACCCGGCCTGTGCGCTCCGTGCGCGCTCTGCGGGTGCACGGCCACGCCGAGGGTGGCCGGGGAGTCGCCCGTCACGGCAATGTCCCCCGACCGATCGGTGCGCAGAACGGTCGCGCCGAGCGCCCGCAACCGGTCCACCGTCCGAGGGGACGGATGCCCGTACGAGTTGCCCTCGCCGCACGAGATCAACGCCAGCCGAGGCCGCAAGGAACCGGCCAAGCCCCAGTCCTGGTGGGCAGAACCGTGATGCGCGACCTTCAGCACGTCCACGCGCCCCAGCCGACCCAACAAGGCGGACTGGGCCGGTGGTTCAAGGTCCCCCAACAACGCCATCCGCACCCCTCCGGCCACCGTCACCAGCATCGCGACGCTCGCATTGTTGGCACCCGGCGCCTCGACGGCCGCACCGGCGTCGGGCCAGACCACATCCCACGACAACCCCGGCCCCGCCGAACGCCGTTCGCCCCGCCCGGCACGTAGCAGCGGAACGCCGGCACCGGCCGCCCAACCCGCCACCCGGGCAGCCTCACCAGGGGGATCGTCCAGGACCGTGCCCTCGATCGCTCCGACCCGGCGGCCCCGCAACACCCCTGGCACACCCTCGACGTGGTCAGCATGAAAATGCGTCACCAGGAGCAACGACACCGCAGTGATACCGAGATCCCGCAGACACCGATCAGCCGCATTCGGATCCGGCCCCGCATCGACCACCACCGCACTGCCCGGCACGTCCGCCGGAAGCACCAGCATGTCGCCCTGCCCGATATCGCACATCACCATCCGCCACCCCCGCGGTGGCCAGCCGGTGGCGATCCGGGCGAGCAACGGTGGCCGCAGCAGCACGGCCAGCAGAACCACCAGCAGCATCCCCGTCACCAGCGCCCGGACCCACCGCCGCCGCCCGCGGGCACGCCCATCGGACTCCACCCTCCGAGGCAGCAGCAGCGGTGCCGCCCAGCAGACCGCCAGAGTGATGAGCGCGACCGTCACCGTCCCGAACCATCCGCCCGGCCACGACAGTTGCCCGCCCGGCAGCTCGGCCCCTCGCCGCGCGACCAGCGCCAGCCAACTGACCGGCACGCCGGCCGGCTCCGCGAGCAGCCGGGCCAGTGCTGGGGAGACCGGCTCCAGTACGAGCACCCCGAAGCCGAGCAGCGTCGCCGGGGCCACCGCCAGCTCGGCCAGCAGATTGCACGGGATCGCGACCAGGCTGATGTGCCCGGAGAGCACCACCGTCACCGGCGCGCACAGCGCCTGGGCCCCCGCCGTGGCCGCGAGAGCGCCCGCCAGGTGGTGCGGCCAGCGCCGGGACCGCAGCGCCTCGGCCCAGGGCGGCCCGAGGACCAGCAGCCCGGCCGTGGCGAGCACGGACAGCAGGAACCCGAAGGACCGTGCCAGATACGGATCCAGCAACACCAGGACCAGCACCGCCCCGGCCAGCGCGGGCACGGCCTGCCGGGGCCGGCCCGTGGCCAGGGCGAGCATGCCGATCAGGCCCGTCCCCGCCGCCCGCAGCACGCTGGGCTCCGGACGGCAGATGGTGACGAAGGCCAGCGTCAGCGCCGTCCCGAGCAGGGCACTGGTGCGCAGCGAGAGGCCCAGCAGCGCGGCCAGCCCTCGGCGCTCGGGCGTGCCCGCCTGCCCGGGGGCGCCCAGAAGCACCCCGAGGACGATCGCCAGGTTGGCCCCGCTCACCGCCACCAGGTGCACCAGGTCGGTGGCCCGGAAGGCGTCCAGGAGGTCGTCGGGCAGCCGCGAGATGTCTCCGACGACCAGCCCCGGCAGCAGCCCTCGCGCATCGGGTGGAAGCCCGTCGCTGGCCGTCCGCAGGCCCTCGCGCAGCCACCCGGCGATCCGCTGCGGCAGGCTCGGCGACGCGAGCTGCCGAGGCTCACCGTGGGCGACCAGCAGCGCCGCGGACTCGGTGTCGTACCCCTCACCCGCCGGCCGGACCTCGGCCTCCACCGCCAGCCGGGCGGACGGGAGCAACCCCTGCCACGGCCCGGCCTCCTGCCCTCGGACCATGACCGTCACCGGCGTCCGCGTCCGGGTGGCCTGCCCATCGGGGACGGTGACGCGGTCCGCCACCGCCTCCACCGTGAGCACGCTCTGCCCACCGGTGGTACCGCCCCGGGACTCATGGGACTTCGGATCTCCCACAACGGTCAGCTCGACGTCCACGACCCGAGCCGGCTCGCCCGCCGCACGCGGCGAGGCGTGCTCGGCCGCCCGGGCCAGCTCCGGCAGCGGCCCCCGGTGCAGGTCTGCGGTGTGCAGCAGGGTCGCAACCGTGGCCGCTGCCCCCGTGAGCAGGACGGCTGCCAGCGTCGCCGCCGCCCCACGGCGCCGGAGCGCACCCGGCCGGGCGAGCAGCGCGACGCCCGCCAACACGGCCACGCCGGCCGACCCGAGCAGGACGGTGTCGTGCCCCGGCGCCCGGCCCAGGAGTGCGGCCGCGACCACCCAGGCCGAGACGGCGGGGAGCAGCAGTCGGAAGTCGGGCCCCGGGGTGTGGACGGACGGGGTCGGCTCGGTGGCGGACATGGCGGTACCTCCCTTCGGCGGGGCGGATCGGCGGGACGAATTGGCGGAATGGGCTGGCAGGACGGGTGCGTGGGCGGGACGTCAGAGGGTGAGCAGCGGACGGAGCTCCGCGTACGTGCGCGCGCCGATGCCGCTGACCTGCCGAAGCTGGTCGACCGTGCGGAACGAGCCGTGCGACGTGCGGTAGGCGAGGATGCGCTGGGCGAGGGTCGGGCCGACACCAGGGAGGGTGTCGAGCTGTTCGAGGGTGGCCCGATTGAGGCTGACGGGCTGTTTCGGAACGGCGGGAACGGGCGCCCCGCTGCCGGCCCCGGCGGCGGAGGCAGGTGGAGGCCCCGGCTCGCCGACGAGGATCTGCTCACCGTCCGTCAGTACCCTGGCCAGGTTGAGGCTTCTGGTGTCCGTCTCCGGCAGTGGCCCGCCCGCCACCCGCAGGGCGTCGGCCACCCGCGAGCCGCCGGGCAGGGTGTGCAGCCCGGGCACATGGACCCGGCCGCCGACGTCCACCACGACGACCGGCTCGACAGCAGGAGGCGGCTCCGGCGCACCGGCCTCCGCGCCGACCTCCGTACCGGCCCCGGCCGACGCCGGAGCGGACGGCCCCGAAGCCACCGCCAGCGCCGGCACCGCGACCGCCTGCGGCCGAGCCAGCCAGAAGTGCTGCACGGCGTACCCGACCGCGAACAGCAGCAGGACGGCCAGCCCCACCACCGCCCGCCGGTCGAGCATCATCGCCGGGCCGAACCGGAACCGCGGCCCGTCACCCGGCACCGGCGGATCCACCAGCTCGGGCACGTCCGGGCCACCCACCCCACCACCCGACTCACCCGGCGGCGCAGACGGCTCTCCAGACGGCGACCATGACGGCGGCCCGGTGGCCGACGGCCCACCCGCGCCGCCGCGCACCCCCTCCGCCGCCACCGGCAGCACCGTCGCCATCCGCATCCGGACGGTCTCGCTGATCTCGTGACGCTTCGCCGCGCCCAGGCCCATGCTCGTCATGCGCAGCACGGTAGGAGCCCTCGGGCGAACGCGCGGACATTACCGAACCCCTGTGGATAACAAGGGGGTTGTGGATAGAACGGCTCACCCGCACGAGTGGGCGTACACCCGGCGAGTTGACCACGCCCCCATCAACGCGGCGAAACCACCACCGCGAGCAGCCCCGGCCCGACGTGCGCGCCGATCACCGCCCCCACCTCGCCCACGTACAGCTCCCGCAGCCCGGGCACCCGCGCCCGCAGCCGCTCCGCGAGCGGTTCAGCCCGGTCCTCCGCCGCCAGGTGGTGCACAGTGATGTCGACCGGCCCCTCCCCCGATCGCTCGACCGCGATCTCCTCCAGCCGCGAAATCGCCCGCGAGGCCGTCCGCACCTTCTCCAACGGCTCGATCCGCCCCCCGTCCAGGTGCAGCAACGGCTTGACGGCCAGCGCCGACCCGAGCAGCGCCCGCGCCGCCCCGATCCGGCCGCCCCGCCGCAGGTGCTCCAGGGTGTCGACGTAGAAGAATCCGCTGGTCCCGGCCGCCCGCCGGGTCGCGGCCCCGGCCGCCTCGACCAGGCCCTCCCCCGCCGCGATCGCCTCGGCCGCCGCGAGCACCGCGTACCCGAGGGCCATGCCGACGAGCCGGCTGTCCACCACCTCCACCGGGACGGTCGCCTCGGCCGCCGCCAGCCGGGCGGCCTCCACGGTGCCGGACAGTTCGCCGGAGATGTGCACCGAGACGATCCCCTTCGCCCCGGCCTCGGCCGCCGCCCGGTAGGTCGCGGCGAAGGACTCGGGGTTCGGCCGGGACGTGGTCACCCGCTGCTTGCCGCGCAGCGCCTCGGCGACGTCCTTCGGCGAGATCTCGACGCCCTCGGCGAGGACCGTGTCACCGACCGCGACGCTCAGCGGGACCACCGTGATCCCGTGCTGGTCGAGGGCCTCCTGCGGCAGATAGGCCGTGGAATCCGTGACAAGTGCGAGGTCGGAGGGCATGAGCCGGAGGTTACTCCCCGTTCGGCCGGGATGACAGCTTCGACCGGGATGGCAGCGCCCGGCCCCGGGCACCCGAACAGCACCGCCGAACAAGCCGGGTCGAACGGCAACTCAAGCGACAAGTCGAGCGAAGAATCGAACGACGAGAAGCAGCCGCCGGAGAGGCTTCAGCCCGCCGAGGGACCCGTGGACGGCTTCCGCAGCCGCTGCGCCAGCTTGGCCAGCGGGTCACCGAGCCCGAGGAGGTCCTCGGCGCTCGACCGCCCCTTCCCGTCGGTCAGCCCGGCCCGCGGCCCCGCCGCCTCCCCGGCCGCGCCGGCACCGGACGAACCAGAAGGACCGGAAGCGCTGGAAGGACCGGAAGCGCTGGAAGAACCAGAAGCCCCCGCAGCACCCGACGCGTCCCAGTGCCGCAGCGCCCCCGCCTCGCTCTCGCACTCCTGGCTGAGCCGGCTCAGCTCGTCGTCCGCGAACCGGTGCATCCGGTCCTGCGCCGCCCAGCGCATGGTCTCCGCCGAGTGGGTGATCCGCTCGGCCCGCTCGCGCAGCTCCGGCAGCTTGGCCGCGATCCGCCCGGTGTCGGGCTCGCGCTCCAGGACGCGCAGCTCACCGTCGAGTTCCGCCGCATGGGCGTCCAGCCGGGTCAGGAGGGCGAGCGCCTCGCCGAGCTGGCCGTCCTGGGTGAGCCCGCTCTCCAGCACCTGCCGGGTGCCGTCCAGCGAAGTGCGCAGGCCGAGCCGGACGGCGGCGATCTGCCCCTGCGGGCCGGGCTTGGTGAAGGTCTTCGCCTTGAGGGTGGCGTTCTCCACCGCGCGCCGGGCGTTGGCCTCGTGCCGCTCGACCTTGGCGGCGACGGCCTTGGCCGCCTTGACCGTGCCGACCACGGCCAGCACGA
Source organism: Kitasatospora aureofaciens (assembly GCF_019192735.1). Taxonomy (GTDB): domain Bacteria; phylum Actinomycetota; class Actinomycetes; order Streptomycetales; family Streptomycetaceae; genus Kitasatospora; species Kitasatospora aureofaciens_A. The sequence goes on along the minus strand of NZ_JAHTKP010000073.1, from coordinate 5,343 downwards.
CCACCGCGATTCCGAAGAGCAGGGCCAGGCCGATCATCACGCCGAGCACGTCCATCACGAGCCACCTTCCGCCACCGGTTCGACCCCCACCGGGCCCAACGCGGGCTGCACCGCCGAGGGTTCCACGGTAGCGGCCGTGCCGGGCCCGGGGGCAGGCCGAACGGGCCCGCGCGGCGGAGATCAGGGACAGATCGGGGATCCCCCGGAGGGCCTACGCCGCCAGAACCAGGAAGCCCCGATCAACGAGCCCAGCCCCCGGCCGGCAAGCCCAGCCCCCGCCAACGAGCCCCGCCCCGATCAGCGCACCCCACGCCCCGCCAGCAGCTCCAGCACCAGCCGCACCGCCTCCGGCACCTCCACGTGGTCGTCCGGCGTGGCCCCGAAGTGCGCCCCCTCCGCCGTCAGCACCGCGGTTGCCCCCAGCCCGCGCACCAGGTCCCGCGCGTGCGCGGCCGGGTCGGGCTGGTTGACCGGGTCGTCGACGGCCTGCAGGACGCGGAAGCCGTGCGCCGTGCGCCGGATGGCGGCCCAGTCGAAGGGCTCGGCGAAGAACTCCTTCAGCAGGTCGTAGCCCACGTCCTGCGCCGGCGTGGCGACCAACAGCACCCCGGCGAACCGGCCGTGGGCCTCGGCGTCGCACTGCTCCAGGAAGCGCAGCACGTTGGCACCGCCGACGCTGTGCCCGACGAGCACGGTGTCCTCGGCCGGGCCGGCGGCCACCGCCGCCGCGCCGAAGGCGGTCCGCCAAGCGGTCAGGTCGGGGGCCTGCGGCTCGGGCAGCCGGGGCACCGTCACGGTGTGCCCGGACTTCGCCAACTCCCGCCCCAGATAAGGGAACCACACACTGTCGTCGCTCGCGCCCAGCCCGTGCGACACCACGATCCCGCTCATGACTCTCCCCTTGTCAAAGCCTTGCCGAAGCCTTGCCGAAGCTCCGGACGCACGACGCAACCACCGCACCCCGCGCCCGCACCTCCATCAATCAAAACGCTCCGTCGCGTTTCGATTAAACCTACCACCGCTGCTAACGTGCTGTCATGCAAGAGCAGAAAACCCGCCGCACCGGCGGGCGAATCCGCAGCGAGGAGGCCCACCACGCCGTCCTCGCCGCCACCGCCGCGCTCCTGGAGGAGGGCGGCTACCAGGCACTCACCATCGAACGGGTGGCCGCGCGGGCGGACGTCGCCAAGAGCACCATCTACCGCTGGTGGCCGTCCAAGCCCGTCCTGGTCCTGGAGGCCTACCGGACGGCGGTCGAACGGCGGATGCCCGACCCGGACACCGGCAGCGCCGCCGAGGACCTGACGGTCTTCGTCCGCGCCCTCCACTCCGTCGTCCAACACCCGCCCCGGATACGGGCGTTGCGCGGCATGATGGCCGAGGCGCAGCTGGACCCCGAGTTCGCGGAGCCGTTCCGGGCCTGGGTGCAGAGCCGCCGCGTGGTCGTGCTGCGGATCCTCGCGCGCGCCGTGGACCGCGGCGAACTGCCCGCCGGCGCCGACCTGGAGGCCGCCACCGACGAGCTCTTCGGCCTGTTCTGGTACCGCCTCCTGGTCGGCCACAACCCGCTCGACCCGGCCGACGCGCCCGCCCACGTCGAGCGCATGCTCGCCTCGCTCACCCGCACACAGAACAACGGGCAGCAGAACGACGGGCAGTAGAACAAAGGGCGGGCGCCCCGAAGGACGCCCGCCCGAACAACCCCTCAGGCCTCAGCCCGTGACGATGTTCACCAGCTTCGGCGCGCGCGCGATCACCTTGCGCACCGGCGCGTCCCCGATCGCCGCGACGACCGCCGGGTCGGCCAGGGCCAGCGCCTCCAGCTCGGCGTCCGAGATCGTCGGAGCGACCTCCAGCCGGGCCTTGACCTTGCCCTTGATCTGCACGACGCAGGTCACGGCCTCGTCCACCACGTACGCCGGGTCGGCGACCGGGTAGTCGGCGTGCGCCAGCGAGTCGCCGTGGCCCAGCCGGCGCCACAGCTCCTCCGCGATGTGCGGGGCCAGCGGCGCGACCATCAGCACCAGCTGCTCGGCCACGGCCCGCGGCGTGGAGCCGCGCTTGACCAGGTGGTTGTTCAGCTCGATCGCCTTGGCCACGGCCGTGTTGAAGCGCAGCCCGGCCATGTCGCCGCGAATGCCGTCGATCGCCTTGTGCAGCGCCCGCAGCGTGGCCTCGTCGGGCTGCTCGTCCGTGACGACCAGCTCGCCGGTGGCCTCCGACACGATGTTGCGCCACAGCCGCTGCAGGAAGCGGTACGAGCCGACGACCGCGCGGGTGTCCCACGGACGGGAGACGTCCAGCGGGCCCATCGACATCTCGTACAGGCGCAGCGTGTCGGCGCCGTACTCGTCGGCGATGGCGTCCGGCGCGATGGCGTTCTTCAGCGACTTGCCCATCTTGCCGGCCTCGCGCTTGACCGGCTCGCCCTCCCAGAAGTACTTCCCGTCGCGCTCCTCGACCTCGGCGGCGGGCACCGGGAAGCCGCGCTCGTCGCGGTAGACGTCGGCGGTGATCATGCCCTGGTTGAACAGCTTGTGGAACGGCTCGACGGACGAGACGTGGCCCAGGTCGTGCAGCACCTTGTGCCAGAAGCGCGCGTACAGCAGGTGCAGGACGGCGTGCTCGGCACCGCCGACGTACAGGTCGGCGCCGCCGGCCGGCTTGTTCTCGGTGGGGCCCAGCCAGTAGCGCTCGTTGGCCGGGTCCACCACGCGGGAGCCGTTGGACGGGTCGATGTAGCGCAGCTCGTACCAGCAGGAACCGGCCCAGTTGGGCATGGTGTTGGTCTCGCGGCGGTACTTGCGGACGCCGTCGCCCAGGTCCAGCTCGACGTTGACCCAGTCCTCGTTGCGGGACAGCGGGGTCTTGGGCGAGGAGGCGGAGTCGTACGGGTCGTAGGTGTGCGGCGAGTAGTCGTCGACCTCGGGGACCTCGACCGGCAGCATCGACTCGGGCAGCGCGTGCATCACGCCGTCCTCGTCGTAGACGATCGGGAAGGGCTCGCCCCAGTACCGCTGACGGCTGAACAGCCAGTCGCGCAGGCGGTAGTTGACGGTGCCCTCGCCGATGCCGCGCTCGGCCAGCCACGCCGTGACCCGGGCCTTGGCGTCCACAACGCTCAGCCCGTCCAGCGTCAGCCCGTCCACCGCCGACCCGTCCGACGAGCCTTCCCCCCGCGAGGAGTTGACGATGACGGAGTCGTACGTGTCGAACGCGTCGTCCCAGGCCGCCGGGTCCTCGCCGCGCCCGTCCGTCGGCTCAACGACGCAGCGCATCGGCAGCGCGAAGGCGCGGGCGAACGCGAAGTCGCGGTGGTCGTGGGCGGGGACGGCCATGATGGCGCCGGTCCCGTAGCCCATCAGCACGTAGTCGGCGATGAACACCGGGACGGACGCTCCGCTGACCGGGTTGACGGCGTAGGCGCCGGTGAAGACACCGGTCTTGACCTTGGCCTCGACCTGCCGCTCGACGTCCGACTTGGCGGCGGCCGCGGCGCGGTAGCCGGCGACGGCCTCTGCGGGGGTGGCGGCGCCGCCGGTCCACTCGGCGGGCACGCCCTCCGGCCAGGCGGCCGGCACGATCGAGTCGACCAGGCCGTGCTCGGGGGCCAGCACCATGTAGGTGGCGCCGAACAGGGTGTCGGGCCGGGTGGTGAAGACGGTGATCTTCTCCGCGTCACCGACGGCGAAGTCCACCCGGGCACCCTCCGAGCGCCCGATCCAGTTGCGCTGCTGCAGCTTGATGGCCTCGGGCCAGTCCAGCAGGTCCAGGTCGGCGATCAGACGGTCGGAGTAGGCGGTGATCCGCATCATCCACTGGCGCAGGTTGGACTTGAACACCGGGAAGTTGCCGCGCTCGGAGCGGCCGTCCGCGGTGACCTCCTCGTTGGCCAGCACGGTGCCCAGGCCCGGGCACCAGTTGACCGGCACCTCCTTGGCGTACGCCAGGCGGTACTCGCCCAGGAGCTCGTCCCGCTCGGCGCCGGACAGTTCGGCCCAGGCGCGCCCGTCCGGGGTCGCCCGCTCGCCGGACTCGAACTGCGCGATCAGTTCGGCGATCGGGCGGGCCTTGCCGGCCGCCGCGTCGTACCAGGAGTTGAAGATCTGCAGGAAGATCCACTGGGTCCAGCGGTAGTACTCCGGGTCGATCGTGGAGATCGAGCGGCGCGGGTCGTGGCCCAGGCCCAGCCGGCGCAGCTGCTGGCGCATGTTGGCGATGTTGGCGTCGGTGGAGACCCGCGGGTGGGTGCCGGTCTGCACCGCGTACTGCTCGGCGGGCAGGCCGAACGCGTCGTAGCCCAGCGTGTGCAGCACGTTATGGCCGGTCATCCGCTGGTAGCGGGCGAAGACGTCGGTGGCGATGTAGCCCAGCGGGTGGCCGACGTGCAGGCCCGCGCCCGAGGGGTACGGGAACATGTCCATGATGAAGCTGTGCGGCTTCGCGGTGACGTCGCCCGCGGCCGGATCGGCCAGGTCGCCGGCCGGGTTGGGAGCGTTGAAGGTGCCTTCCTTCTCCCAGATGTCCTGCCAGCGGGACTCGATCTCCGCCGCCAGCGCGGCGCTGTACCGGAACGGCTCGGTTGCGGCCTCGGCCGCGCCGGACGCAGGGGTCGTCTCGCTCATGGTCCTTCAAGCTCCATCGATGTCAGTGGGCGAACCGCGCACGCGGCGGGCCGATGTACCGAAGCCCCACACGCGGGGCGACGGGCCGAAGGCCCACACGCGGGCCGGAACGGGGCGGAAAACAAAAAATCCCCTCGCAGGAGGGGATGCCACGCCGACTCCGGCGCCGCCCGAGGGCGCAGCCGGTCCTGGTCAGCGCGGCCGGCTAAGGAGCAGGCGCACGGTTCGCATGGGCTCAGGGTACCGCAAGCGGGTCAGCGCGCTCCCGGGGATACCGTCCGGCCGGCCGCGTCGAAGTCGCGCAGCGCACGGGCGACCCGCTCGGACTGCATGCCGGAGGCGAGCGCGCGGGCGAGACCGGCGGTGCGGGCGGCCTCGCGCTGGTCGCCGAGCCGGCGGTGGACCTCGGCCAGCCGGACCATCAGCAGGGCCCTGGCCCGGGCCCGGCCGGGACCGAGGCCGGCGACGGCCTCGGCGAGCAGCACCTTGGCCCGGCGGTGGTCGCCGAGGGACAGGCGGCCCTCCCCCACCATGCCGGCGAGGTCGGCCCTGGCCTCCTCTGTGCCGGGCACGCCGTCGAGTTCGGCGAAGGCCCGCGCGGCGGCGTCCGCGGCCTGTTCGGCCTCGCCGCGGCGGCCGTGCGCGCGTGCGATCCGGCCCAGCTGGCGGGCCCGGCCGGCCGGGCTGAGCGCGTCGCCGTGCGCGGCGAGGGCCGCGG
>NZ_JAHTKP010000072.1 GCF_019192735.1 Kitasatospora aureofaciens | reverse complement strand
CCGGCGGTCAGGAACGGGTGTGGTTCGCCCGGCTCCGTGGGGCGCCGGCGCCCACCGACGACCACCGACCGAGGAGCGACCGCCCGTGAGAGTCGACGCGCACCACCACGTGTGGGAGTTGGGCAGGCGCCCCCAGGACTGGCTGGACGGACCGGAGACGGCGCCCCTGCGGCGCGACTTCACCACGGCCGACCTCACCCCCCGCGCCCGCGCGGCGGGCGTCGACCGCACCGTGCTGGTGCAGGTCCTGCCCGACCCGGCCGAGACCCGGGAGTTCCTGGCCCTGGCCGCCGCCGAGCCGATGATCGCCGGCGTGGTCGGCTGGGTGGACCTCACCGCGCCCGGCGTCGCCGACACCCTGGCCGACCTGCGGCACGGCCCGGGCGGCGGTCACCTCGTGGGCGCGCGGCACCTCGTCCAGGGCGAGGCCGACCCGGCCTGGCTCGCCCGCCCCGACGTCCGACGCGGCCTGCGCGCGGTCGGCGCGGCCGGCCTGTGCTACGACCTGCTCGTCCTGCCCCACCAACTCCCCGCCGCCGTCGAGACCGCACGCGCCCTGCCGGACCAGCGGTTCGTCCTCGACCACCTCGCCAAGCCGCCGATCGCGCGCGGCGGGCTCGACCCCTGGGCCGCCCTGCTGCGCGAACTGGCCGCCGAGCCCAACGTCTTCTGCAAGCTCTCCGGCCTGGTGACCGAAGCCCGCCGGGACGCCTGGAGCGTCGCCGAGCTGCGCCCGTACGCCGACACCGCCCTGGACGCCTTCGGGCCCGGGCGCACGATGTTCGGCTCCGACTGGCCGGTCTGCCTGCTGGCCGCCTCCTACGAGGAAGTGGTCGGCGCCGCCGAGGAGTTGACGGCAGGACTCGACCCGCAGGAGCGCGCCCAGGTCTTCGGCGGCACGGCCGCCCGGGCCTACGGGCTGTCCGAACCCGCCCCGCAGAGCCCCCGGGAGGAGCCGCCATGAAGGTCCGCCTCGCCTACGGGGAGACCGGGCTCGACCTCGACGTCGACCCGGCCGTCACCACCGTCGTCGAGCCGCTGCACCACCCCGGCGCCGCCGACGAGAGCGCCGCGCTGCGCGAGGCGCTGCGCCGGCCGGTCGCGGGCCCGCCGCTGCGCGAGCGCGTCAGGCCCGGGCAGACGGTGGCCGTCTCCGCCTGCGACGGCACCCGGCCCCAGCCGCGCCACCTGATGATCCCGGCCGTCCTGGCCGAACTCGACGGGATCGTCCGGCCGGAGGACGTGGTGATCCTGGTGGCCACCGGCACCCACCGCGGCAACGACCCGGACGAACTGCGGCGGATGTTCGGCGACGAGGTGGTCGACCGGATCCGGATCGTCAACCACGACGCCCGCGACGACACCCGGCTGACCTGGATGGGCCGCTGGGGCGACGACGTCCCGGTGTGGCTCAACCGCGCATGGGTGGAGGCGGACGTCCGGATCACCACCGGCTTCGTCGAACCGCACTTCTTCGCCGGGTTCTCCGGCGGTCCCAAACTCGTCGCCCCCGGCCTGGCCGGGCTGCAGACGGTGCTCGTCCTGCACGACGCCAAGCGGATCGCGGACCCCCGCGCGACCTGGGGCAGCATCCACGGCAACCCGGTGCACGACGACGTGCGGGCCATCGCGGCGGGCACCGGAGTCGACTTCGCGCTCGACGTCGTCCTCAACCGCGACCACCGCATCGTGGAGGCCTTCGGCGGCGACCTGCTGCCCATGCACGCCGCGGCCACCGCCGCCGCCCGCCGGATCGCGATGCGCCCGGTCGACCGCCTCTTCGACGTGGTCGTCACCACCAACGCGGGCCACCCGCTCGACCAGAACCTCTACCAGTGCGTCAAGGGCATGTCGGCCGCGCACACGGTGGTCCGGCCCGGCGGGCTCATCGTCTGCGCGGCCGAGTGCCGCGACGGCTTCCCCGACCACGGCTCCTACCGCGAGGTGCTGGCCTCCGCCCCCTTCCCGCGCGCCCTGCTCGCCGAGATCGCCGCCAGATCGCGGACCGTGCCCGACCAGTGGCAGGTGCAGGTGCAGGCCCGGATCCAGTCCTCCTGCCGCGTGGTCGTGCACACCTCCCACCTCAGCGACGCCGACCTGGCGAGGACCACACGGGGGAGAAGGCCGCCGCACTGCTCTCGGCCGTCCGGGCGGCCGGCCCCTTCGCCGTGGCCTACTCCGGCGGCGCGGACTCCGCGCTGGTGCTCGCGGCCGGCGTGCGCGCCCTGGGACGGGACGGCGTGCTCGCCGTGACGGCCGTCTCGGAGAGCCTCCCCTCGGGCGAACTCGCGGCAGCCCGGGCCCTGGCCGAGGACCTCGGCGTGGCGCACCTGGCTCCCCGCACCGAGGAACTGAACCGCCCCGGCTACCGCGCCAACGGCGCGGACCGCTGCTACTTCTGCAAGTCCGAGGTCCTCGACACCGTCACGGCCGTCGCCCGCGCGCACGGGTTCGACCTCGTCGCCACCGGGACCAACGCGGACGACACGGCCGACCCGTTCCGGCCCGGCATCCGGGCCGGCCGCGAGCGCGGCATCCGCACCCCGCTGGCCGACGCGGGCCTGACCAAGGCGGACGCCCGGGCCGTCAGCCGGCTCTGGTCCCTGCCGACCTGGGACAAACCTGCCACGCCCTGCCTGGCCAGCCGCATCCGCTACGGCATCCCCGTCACCGGCCACCGGCTGGCCCGGGTCGACCGTGCCGAGAAGGCCGTGCGCCGGGCACTCGACGGGGCGGGTGTGCACTCCGAGCAGCTGCGGGTGCGCGACCTCGGCGACACCGTCCGCGTCGAGCTGGACGCCGGGGCGGCCGCCGCGGCGGCAGGGCTGACCGCCCTGGCGGAGGGCGTGGCCGAGGCCGGCTTCGGGACGGCGCCCCTGATCGTCGACAGCTTCGTCTCCGGCCGACTCAACCACGAGCGGCCCCCCGCGACCGAGGAGTTCTGACGTGCACACCCACCGGATCCCCACCGACCCGCTCTGGTACCGCCGCCCCGCCGAAGGCTTCCTGGAGGCGCTGCCGCTCGGCAACGGCCGCCTCGGCGCCATGACGTACGGGGGCGTGCACACCGAGCGGATCGAGCTCAACGCGGACACCCTGTGGTCCGGCGGGCCCGGCCCCCGCGACCGGGCGGGCGCCGCCACCCACCTGCCCGCCCTGCGGGAGGCGGTACTGCGCGAGCGCGACCACGCCGCCGCCCACGCGATCGCCGCCGCCCACTTCGGCGGCCCCCAGACGGAGGCGTACCAGCCGCTGGCCACCCTCCGGCTCACCTTCCCCTCCCACGGCGAGGACGAGGCCGCCGACTACCGCCGCGCCCTGGACCTCGACCGGGCCGTGCACACGGTGTCGTACACGGCGGGCGGGGTGCGCCACCGGCGGGAGAGCTTCGTCTCCGCCCCCGCCGGCGTGCTGGTCCTGCGCCTCGGCGCGGACACCCCCGGAGCCCTCACCTTCCGCGCGGACCTCGCCACGCCCCACCTGGCCGCGGCCCCGTCGGCCGAACCCCGCACCGCCACCGTGTCGGTGCACGGGCGGGCCCCGTGAGCGTCGTGAGCTGGGCCGGCGGGGAGACGGCGCACCGCGAGGACGAGGGCACCGGCTTCGCGGCCGTCGTCCAGGTGCGCACGGTGGGCGGGAGCCTCACCGCCACCGACGGTGGGATCGAGGTCACCGGCGCCGACGAGGCGGTGCTGCTCGTCGCCGTCGGCACCGGGTACCGCGGCTGGCAGCGCCGGCCGGACGGCCCCGGGACGGCACTCGCCGAGGCCCGCCGCCAGCTGGACGAGGCCGGGGGACAGGGGTACGACCAGCTGCGCGACGCCCACACCGCCGACCACGGGCGGCTCTTCGGGGCAGCCGGCCTCCGGCTCCACGACCCGGCGTCCGCAGCGGCGGCCGAACTCCCGACCAACGAGCGCCTCGCCGCCGCCGACAAGGACCACCCGGACGCGGGGCTCGCCGCCCTGCTCTTCGCCTACGGCCGCTACCTGCTGATCGCCTCCTCCCGCCCCGGCACCCAGCCCGCCAACCTCCAGGGCATCTGGAACAACGACATCACCCCGCCGTGGAGCAGCAACTGGACGTCCAACATCAACCTCCAGATGAACTACTGGCCCGCCGAGACCACCGGCCTGGCCGAATGCCACGAGCCGCTGTTCGACCTCGTCACCGACCTCGCCGAAGCCGGCCGCTCCACCGCCCGCGCCTACTACGACGCCCCGGGCTGGTGCTGCCACCACAACGTCGACCTCTGGCGCGCCACCAACCCCGTCCTGGGGGACCCGGTCTGGGCCCACTGGCCCATGGCGGGCCCGTGGCTGGCCGCCCACCTGTGGGACCACCACCTCTTCCACGGCGACCGCGCCTTCCTCGCCGACCGCGCCTACCCGGTGATGCGCGAGGCCGCCCGCTTCCTCACCCACCTCCTGGTCGAGGACGCCGACGGCACACTGCTCACCTGCCCCTCCACCTCCCCCGAGCACCACTTCCGGCTCGCCGACGGCACCCTGACCGCCGTCGACGCGGGCAGCACCATGGACCACTGGCTCGCGGCGGAACTCCTCGACAACACCGTCACGGCCGCCCGCGAGCTGGGCGTCGACCACGAACTCGCCGAGGAACTGGCCCGCGTCCGCGCCCGGCTGCGCCGCCCCGGGCTCGCCGCCGACGGCCGCCTCCTGGAATGGCGGGACGACCTCCCCGAGGAGGACCCCGGCCACCGCCACCTCTCCCACCTCTACGGCCTCTACCCGGGCAGCGCCGTCGACCCGCTCGGCGACGACACCCTGCTGGACGCGGCCCGCCTCGCCCTGGACCGCCGCCTCCGGCACGGCGGGGGCGGCACCGGCTGGAGCCTCGCCTGGGTCGCCGCGCTCGCCGCCCGCCTCGGCGACGGCGCCCTCGCCGGCAGCGCCGTCGAGCGCCTGCTCGCCACCTCGATCGCGCCCAACCTCTTCGACCTGCACCCGCCGCAGCTCTTCCAGATCGACGGCAACTTCGGCATCACCGCCGCCATCGCCGAGTCGCTGCTCCAGAGCCACAACGGCATCCTGCGGCTGCTGCCCGCCCTGCCGCCGTCCTGGCCGGACGGCGACGTCCGCGGCCTGCGCGCCCGGGGCGGGCTCACGGTCGGCCTGAGCTGGCGCCAGGGCCTGCTGACCGGAGCGGAACTGCACGCCGCCCGGGACACCGAGGTCGACCTGCACCTGCCCGAGCGCGAGGGCCGGCCGGTCGTGACCGACGAGCAGGGCAACCTGGTCGCGGCGCCGGGCTCCGCACGGCGTCTGCGGCTGCACCTGGCGGCGGGCGGCCGCCACCGGCTCAGCTATCCGCAGCCGGACGTCGGCCACTGACCCGCCGAGAGGTCACGTCACGGGGCAGGGATGGTGTCGGTGCCCGGCGCGGGCTCCGGCCAGACCAGCAGCACCGGGCAGGGGGCGTGGTCGACGACGAAGCGGGTGGCGGGGCCGAGGCTGTGCGGCCCGAGCCGGGTGCGGTCACCGTCGCGGGCCGGCACGAGCAGCTCGGCCCCCTCCGCCGCCGCGACGACCTCGTGCCCGGTGCGGCCGGTGCGCTCCACTCGGGTGCAGGGCCGTCCGAGCCGCTGCGCCGCCGCGTCGAGGAGCCGCTGCGCGGAGTCGTCGGCCAGCCGCCCCACCCGGTCACCGGGGTCGCGCTCGCGGTGGCCGCGTCCGAGCAGACCGGCGAACGCGCCGTGCGCCAGCGCCTCGGCGAACGACGTGCTCAGGGTCTTGCTCCTCGCAGACGGCGGTGGGGGACCCCATCGAACCATTGCCCGCCGTACCGTGGCACATCGGTCCGGCCCGGCCGTGGGGCCCCGCGGCCGGGCCGGACCGGGGTCACTCCTGCGGCGCGGGTGCCACCGCCAGCGCCTCGACCACGAGAGCGTGGCCGGGGCGGTTGGCCAGGCCCGGGGCGGCCAGGCCGACCTGGGCGAGGTACCGGCCGGTCAGGGTGAGCGGGGCCGTCCGCCGGGCCCAGGCGGGCCAGGTGGGCTCGGGGGAGGAGAACTCGGGGCGCACCCGCAGGGTGTAGCGCGTGCCGGGCTCCAGCCCCGGGAGGCGTACGGGCGCGCCGTTCTCGGCGGCGGAGGTCTCCAGCTGGACGTACGCGAAGAGGGCGTGGGCCCGGTCCCGCGAGACGACGCCGTGGACCCAGGCGGCGGGGTCGGGGTGGTCGGTGCGCACGACGTCGCCGCCGTGGAGCAGCGGCCGCAGCTTCTTGTAGGCGTCGATCCACGCGGCCAGCGCCGCCAGGTCCTCCTGCGGCCAGCCGGAGATGTCGGACTCGATGCCGGCGTGCCCGAACAGGGCGGTGGCGCAGCGGAAGGCGAGCGTCGTGTCGCGGTGGCTGATGTGGGCGGGGGAGGAGCCGACGTGGGAGCCGATCAGCTCGTAGGGCAGGAGCAGGCCGGTCCAGCGCTGGATGGCCTGGCGTTCGATCGGGTCGATGTTGTCCGAGCCCCAGATCCGGTCCGTGCGTTCGAGGATGCCGAGGTCGGCGCGGGCCCCGCCGGAGGAGCAGGACTCGATCTCCAGCCCGGGGTGGCGGCCGCGCAGTTCGTCCAGGAGCGGGTAGACCGCCGTCGTCTGGGCGTGCACGCCGGGGCGGCCGTCGTGGACGGCGTCGGCGAGGTCGCGGTTGTGGTCCCACTTGATGCAGTCGATGCCCACCTCGCCGACGAGGGTGCTGATCCGCTCCAGCAGGTAGGCGTGGGCGTCGGGGTGCGCGACGTCCAGCACGTGCTGGCTGCGTTGCTCGTACGGGAGGCGCTCGGGGTCGGCGAGGAACCAGTCGGGGTGGGCGCGGGCCAGGTCGGAGTCGGGGTTGACCATCTCGGGTTCGAACCAGAGGCCGAACTGCATGCCGAGCCCGTGGACGTGGTCGGCGAGCGGGCGCAGGCCGTCGGGCCACACCTTCTCGTCGACGTACCAGTCGCCGAGGCCGGCCCGGTCGTGGCGGCGGTGACGGAACCAGCCGTCGTCCACGACGAACCGTTCCACGCCGACCTCCGCCGCGGTCCGCGCGAAGGCGTGCAGCCGCTCGGGGTCGTGGTCGAAGTAGACCGCCTCCCAGATGTTCAGGGTGACGGGCCGGGCGGTGGCCGGGTGCTGCGGCCGGGCGCGGAGCATGGCGTGGAAGCCCCGGCTGATCCCGTCCAGGCCCGTGCCGGAGGTCGCGAAGTACACCCACGGGGTCCGGTGGAACTCGCCTTCCGCCAGCCGGATTTCACCGGCGTCCAGCAGTTCGCCGGCGCCGAGGACCGTCGTCCCGTCGGCCAGCCGCTCCGCGTACTGGACGTGGTTGCCGCTCCAGGCGGGGTGCACGCCCCAGACCTCGCCGTGCCGGAAGCCGAAGCCCTCGGTGCCGGTGAGCAGCAGTCCGGCGTCGAAGCCGGTGCGGCCGCGGCGGTTCTCCCTCGACCAGACGCCGTGCCGCAGCGGGGCGCGCTGCGGTGAGCGCTCACGGGCCCAGCGGCCGGTGAAGTCCAGCAGTTCCGCGGCGTGGGCGGGCACCGGCAGCACGCAGGCCAGCGCCTCCACGGTGTAGGTCTGCGGCGCCGTGTTGGTCAGGGTGTGCCGCATCCGCACCACGCCCTGCTCCGTCATCTGCAGCTCGGTGTCCAGCGCGAGCCCCGCGCCGGGGTCCAGGGCCCGCGCGTGGACGGTGCCGCCCCGGCCGTCCCGGGCGCCGCGGACGGCGACGGGTTCGGCGAGTTCGAACCGCAAGGGGCGGACGCGCCCGTCGCGGTGCCCGGCCAGCGTCGGGCGGCCGAACCAGCCCCAGCCCCGCCCCTGGGAGGGCATCAGGCTCCCGCCCTGGTGGCGCGAGGTCCGGCCCATGGCGTCGAGCACCTGCGCGGCGTCACCGGCGCCGAAGCCGGGGTCGGCGCCCCAGTGCAGCACCCGGGGCGGCTCGGGTCCGGTGACGTCGAGCGCGAGGGCCGCTTCACCGGCCGTCAGCACGACGAGGTTCGCCTCAGTCATTTCGTCCTCGTTCAGGGGGGTGGTCCTGGACTGCAAGGTCGTGTGAGCGTTAACAAGCACTCCCGTCCGACGCGTTCGCCGGTACGGGCTCCCCTAGAGATAGCACGTCCACCCGCGCGCGAACATCCCATGTCCAGAACCCAGACACATGCGTCACAGCGTCGGGAAGGGGCCCACGGAGCGGCTCAACAGGTGCTGCCACAGGCCGGATTGAGGAACCGGCACCGAAGCGTGGCAGCCCGCAGACATCCCATGCCCAGTCAGCGTTCGCGGCCGACGAACGCGTTGTCGAGGTAGAGGGCACGCAGCCGCCGCGCCAGGTCGTCGGGGTCGGCGCCGGTGGAGGCGACGTAGCCGGAGACCGAGCCGTGCTTCTGCGTGAGCTCGGCCAGGAACAGTTCCATGGCCCGGGCGGGGGCGCGGAACGCGCCGGTCCCCGGCGGCAGCGGCTTCGCGCCCGATGCCTCCCACTCGGCGAGCAGGAGGGGGCGAACGGCCTCCGTCAAGGCGTAGTCCGCGACGATGTCGTCCTCGGGGACGCCGAGCAGGCTGAGGATCAGGGCGGTGATGATCCCGGTCCGGTCCTTGCCGCCCTTGCAGTGGTACAGCACGGGTGCTGACTGCGGGTCCGCCACGAGTTCGAGGACGGTGCGGATCTCCTCCCGTCCGTCCTCCGCGGTCTCGACGTAGCGGTCCGCGAAGAACCGTGCGACGTCCTCGAACGACTGGTGGTACTGGTCGTAGGAGCGGTGCTCGATGCTCAGGTGGTGCCAGGTGGGTGCGGTGTCGTGGGGCGTCCGGCCCTGCTGGTCGATCTCCCAGCCGTGCCGCAAGTCGATCACGGTTCGCACGCCGAGCTTCGCGTAGCGTTCCCGGTCCTCGGCCGCGTGCGGGCCCGCCAGTTTGTGGAGGCTGTCGGACCGGTAGACGAGCCCGGAGCGTATCGCCCGCCCGTCCGTGGTGACCAGACCGCCCAGGTCGCGGATGTTGCGCAGGTGCGTGAAGCTGATGATCCGTTCCATGGGCAGTACCCTACGAACAGCCCGCTCCGGCAGGCGAGGCGGCCGTGCGGCCGGAGGATGTGGCAAGGTGGCGGCCATGGAACCCAGCCTCCTTGACGCACTGCCGGCACTCGTCGTGATCGATCTGCAGAAGGGGATCGTCGACGGGCCCAAGGCTCACCCGGTGGAGGGCGTCGTCGCGAACGCCGTCGCCCTGGCCGAGTCCTTCCGCTCCCTCGGCCTGCCCGTCGTGCTCGTCAACGTCGCCGGGGGAGCCCCGGGGCGCACCGACTTCGACTACGGCGACGACGACGAGGACGACGACGGTGCAGGGCAGGACTGGGTCGAGCTCCTGCCCGAGCTCGACCCCCGGCCGAGCGATCTGCGGGTGACCAAGACCAACTGGGGCGCCTTCACCAACTCCACCCTGCACGCCCAACTCCAGGAGCGGGGCGTCACGCAGGTCGTTCTCACCGGTATCAACACCCAGATCGGCGTGGAGACCACGGCCCGCACGGCCTACGAACTCGGCTACAACGTCGTGCTCGTGACCGACGCGATGACCAGCTTCGATGCGACCGCCCACGAGCACAGCGTCACCCGCATCTTCCCGCGCCTGGGGCAGAACACCACGACCGCGGACCTCCTTACCCTCCTCGCCGCCCGCTCCGCCTGACGCGAGGCCGCAGTCGGGCTGTTCGGCCTTCAGCCGCCTGCGGCGCTCTCGGACTGTTCCGGGCGCTGCGGCAGCAGCGCCGACGCCAGGGCGGGTACGGCGGCGAGGACCAGCCAGGGGAGGGCGGCCGGCAGGCCCAGGTCCAGCAGGAAGCCGGTGGCCGAGCTGCCCACGAGGACGATCAGGCCGGAGACGGAGGACAGGGCGCCGGTGTAGAGGCCGAGCCGTCCGTCCTCGGCGGGGTCGGTGATCCAGGCGCGGGCGGCCGGGACGATCAGCATCTGGCCGAGGGTGAGCAGGACGACGTACCCGGCGGCGGGCAGCAGCCCCGCGATGCCCGTCCAGCCGGCGGGGCGTGCGGCGGCGACGACCGCGAATCCGGCGGCGACCAGCAGCAGACCGGCGCTCATGGAGCGGCGCAGGTCGAGCCGATCACCGGCCCAGCGGGTGACCGGGAGCTGCGCGAGGACGACCAGGAGGGAGGAGAGGGTGAACAGCCAGGACAGGGCTGCCTGGGAGCCCGTCACCCGCTGCACCTCCTCGGGCAGGGCGAGGTAGAGCTGGTTGTAGGCGAGCAGGTAGGCGCCGTAGGCGCAGCACAGGGCGAGGAAGCGGCGGTCGCCGCCGCGCCGAAGCTGCCGCCGAGCTTCGCCATCATGGCCGTCGCCAGCGCCGTCTACGCGGCCACCTTCCTCGTCCGTCCGGCCCGCGCCGCCAGGCCGGTGCCCGCCTGAGCCGCGCCATGACATCCGGGGGCACACCGTGACCGAGGCCGAGACGAGCACGCTGACCACAGCCTTCCGCCGCGCTGCCGACCGCAGCCGCGGCAGGGCGCAACCCGCCGACCTGCCGGAGTCGATCGGCCGGCTGACCCCCCAGCGCACCGAAGTGCTGAGGGCCCTGGCCGGGTGCGAGGACTTCGTCAGCACCCAGCTCCTGCACGCCGGCCTGCTCGCCACCGGCTCCCGGGTGGGCCTGAGCACCGTCTACCGCACGCTGACCGCGCTCGCCGCCGTCGGCCGCGCCGACGTCGTACGCGACACCAACGGCGAGAAGCTCTTCCGCTACCGGCCCGGCGCCGACCACCGGCACTACCTGATCTGCCGCCGGTGCGGCCTGAGCCAGCCGGTCGACTCCACCACCGTCGAAGCCTGGGCCGAGCGCGTCGCCGAGACGTCCGGCTTCGCGGACGTGCAGCACACCGTCGAACTCACCGGCACCTGCGCCACCTGCCAGGCCACCGCCGGAACCTCCGGCTGACCGCTCCCGGAGTTGGACCCCGCCCGGGCGGGTCCAACTCCGGGCCCACGAAGGCGGCTTCGCCGCCACCGCCGCCCACATCGCCTGGCTCAGGCTCACCCTCAAGCGCCTCGATGCAGGCCGCCGCGCCGGCCTCGGCCGACCGCCCGCACCAAGGGGCCGTGGCTCAGGCGCAGGCGGCGCCGTTCAGGGTGAAGCGGGCCGGGGCGGGGTTGGCGGTGGAGTACGTCGCCTGGAAGCCGAAGCTCGCACTCGCTCCGGGCGGCAGCGTGCCGTTCCAGCCGGAGTCCCGGGCGGTGACGGCGCTGCCCGACTGGGCCACCGTCGCGTTCCACGCGTTCGAGATCCGCTGGTCACCGGCGAAGCTCCAGCCGAGGGTCCAGCCGGGGACGGTGGAGGTGCCGGTGTTCGTGACGGTCACCGTCGCCGTGAACCCGTTGCTCCAGGTGCTGTCGACCTTGTACGCCACCGAGCAGGACCCCGTGGGCGGCACCGGGACGTCGTCCGCCACGGTCGCCGAGAAGGTCGCCGCCTGCACGCCCGGGCCGCCGACCGAGAACACCGCGCCGCCCGCCGCCTTGTCCGCGTCCTTCGTGGCCGACAGCGTGACGTCCCGCGGCGTCGCCCAGTCGGACGGGGTGAACACCAGCGCCGAGGTGGCCGCCGACAGGTTCGCGTCTCCCGAGACACGTGCCACCGTCACCGTGACGTCCCGGGCGGGCGCCGCCGACAGCCGCACCGCCACCTTCGCGGACCCGCCCTTGGGGACGGCGACCGACGTCGGCGTCACCTGGACCGCGGGCGCCACCGGCCCCGACCGCCGCTCGGCGGCGAAGGCCGCGAGCCACGCCAGGGAGGCGTTCCAGTTGATCGCCACCTCGTTGGTCGAGTACGAGCCGATGTCGTCCACGTAGCACGCCGCCGGTGCGCAGCCCTGCAGTTGGGCCTTCGCCACCGGGTCCTCCAGGCCCTTGTCCGGCCCGCCCGCCAGGGAACCCGCCGGCGGGTGCGGCAGCGAGGGGTCGTTCTGGTGCGCCCAGAACCGGTGGTGCTGGTTCTCGGAGGCGCGCGGGCCGTAGCCGGTGACGTACGAGTGGTCCAGGGCGTTGCGGCCCAGCAGGTAGTCCAGGGACTCCAGCGCTCCCGTGCGGTAGCGCTGCTGACCGGTCAGCTCGTACGCGACGGCGATCGTCATCGCATTGTTGAGGACCGAGCTGTTGGAGCCCCACACGTAGCCGTCGGCGGGGATCGGCACGGCGTAGCCCTGGCCCGCCATGGTGGTGAGGTAGCCGTCGGCCGCGGAGGTCAGCAGGCCGCGCAGCCGGGCGATGTCGTCGGCGGGAAGGGCCACGCCGGGGACGGTGGCGAGGGTGATCCGCCCGAGCGTCGCGGTGCCGCCCCACCAGAACGCGTCGACGGGCTCGGTGTGGTGCGGGGAGGAGGTCACGGCGTCCCGGTACTGCGACTCGCCGGTGGTGGCGAGGAGTTCGGCCGCCGCCCAGTAGAACTCGTCGGAGACGTCGGCGTCCTCGTACGCGCCGCCGCCGGTGCTGTCGGTCGCCGGGGCGAACACGGCCGGATTGGCCTTGGCCGCCGCCCAGGCACGGCGCGCCGCGTCCAGGCAGCGGGACGCGAAGGCGGCGTCGTACGGGGCGTACACCCGGGCGCACTGGGCGCCGGTGGCGGCCAGGTTCAGGGTTGCCGCGGTCGAGAGCTTGTGCAACTCGCGTTGCTCGGGGTCGAGTTCGGGGCGGGTCGGGAGGGCGGTCCAGTGGGCGTCGTGCACCTTGTGGAAGGCCATTCCGGCCATCGGCTTGTCGGCCGGGACCTGCATCCGCATCAGGAACTCCAGCTCCCAGCGGGCCTCGTCCAGCACGTCCGGCACGCCGTTGCCGCGCTCCGGTATCCGCAGCGTCGAGTCGCCGAGCGCCGCGTCCCCGCCCGAACGGCGGGCCCGCTCGAAGGAGTTGACCAGTTCCCAGGTCGCGATGCCGCCGTTGACCACGTACTTGCCCTGGTCGCCGGCGTCGTACCAGCCGCCGCGGACGTCCAGGGTGTAGTCGCAGACCCCTGCCTGGCAGGGCACGTTCGTGTCGCCCTTGTTCGGCGCGACGCCCAGGTGGCCGGCCGGGCGGGCGTAGGCGCTGCCCGCCAGGGCGGCGTCGATCGCGATGCCGCTGCGCTGCTGGTAAAAGAACGACATGCTGTCGGAGCGGAGGCCGTCGTACAGCGCTGCCGAGATGGCGAACGGGTGGCTGGCCTGGCCGCCGACGACCAGGGTGAAACCGGTTCCGGTGCCGGTGTAGGCGCCGAAGTCCACCAGGTGGGTGGACTGGCCGGACGCCTGGTCGGCGCCGTACGGGACGGTGGTGCCCGAGGCGACCTGCGCGCCGGAGGCGTCGCGCAGCTGCCAGGCGAGCGGGGCGGTCGCGGAGCTGACCACGGTGGCCCGCTTGGGGCCGTCGGGCAGGTAGCCGAGCTGGTTGACCCGGACGGGGAAGTCGGTGGCCGCGGCGACCGGCGCGGCCGCGTGGGCGGGGCTCGCCGTGAACGCGGTCGAGGCCATACCGCCCGCGGCCAGGGCGAGACCGGTCAGTAAGGCGGCGACGCGCCGCGGCCCGCCGCGGCGCGAGGTGACAGGAGGCACGGGGGAGCCTTCCGTGTGTGGGGGGGTGGGGGTGGGAAACGGGCATCCGCGAGACTGGGAGCGCTCCCACTGCTCCATCAAGCCAGCCCCCAGGGGGCGCGTCAAGACATGGGGACAGAATGGATCCCGACTCCGGGCCACCCTGCTGTGCGGGACCGCAACCGGCCGTCGCCGCCCGTTCCGAGCCCGGATCGCGGCGGCGAGTCGGCTGTACGCCCATGATCCCGCGCCCGCCCACCTCGGCGTGCCCGAGGGCACAGGCCGGCGGTGGCGGGGCGGCACTTCCCGGAAGAAGCCTTCGATAGTACGGTCGCGCGCACAAGCCGAGACCCTCCGGAGGAATTCCGCATGCCGGCACGCTACTTCGAGGACTTCGCGATCGGCCGTGGCGGGCTCGCCCCGCGTGCGGTCCTGGATTCCGACGCTCCTGCGATCGATCTCAACGGGCCGTGGGCGTTCCGGTTCTCGCCGACGCTGCGCAGCGAACCGGACGGCTTCCAGGAGCCGGAGTTCGACGACGGCTCCTGGGACGCCCTGCCCGTCCCCTCGCACTGGCAGCTGCGCGGCCACGGCCGGCCGGTCTACGTCAACGTCGCCTACCCCATCCCCCTGGACCCGCCGTTCGTCCCGGACGAGAACGAGACCGGGGACTACCGCCGGGTCTTCGACCTGCCCGGGTCCTGGGACGGCGTGCCCGCCGTGGTGCGCTTCGAGGGTGTGGACTCCTGCGCCCGGGTCTGGCTGAACGGGACGGAACTCGGGGTGACGTACGGCAGCCGACTGCCGGTGGAGTTCGACGTGACCGCCGCGCTGCGGCCGGGGCGCAACGTGCTGGCGGTCAGGGTGCACCAGTTCTCCGCCGGCACGTACCTGGAGGACCAGGACACCTGGCGCCTGTCGGGCATCTTCCGCGACGTCCGGTTGCTGGCCCGCCCGGCCGGCGGCATCCGGGACGCCTTCGTCCGGGCCGACTACGACGCGGCCACCGGGGCGGGCCTCCTGCGGGTGAGCGTGGACACGGACGCGCCCGTGCGGATCACCGTGCCGGACCTCGGGATCGACGACCGGCCGGCCGAGGGCGAGTTCCGGCTGCCGGAGGTACGGCCGTGGAGCGCGGAGGACCCGCACCTGTACGATGCCGAGCTGTCCACGGCGACCGAACGCGTCCGGGTCAGGTTCGGGTTCCGTACCGTCGCCGTGGACGAGCACGGCGTGCTCCGGGTCAACGGGCGCCGCGTCGTGCTGCGCGGGGTCAACCGGCACGAGTTCGACCCCGACCACGGCCGCACCCTCTCCCTGGAGACCATGCGCCGCGACGTGGAGTTGATGAAGCGGCACAACATCAACTCCGTCCGCACCTCCCACTACCCGCCGCACCCCGCCTTCCTCGACCTGTGCGACGAACTCGGGCTGTACGTCGTGCTCGAATGCGACCTGGAGACCCACGGGTTCGAGTACGCCGACCAGGAACGCTGGCAGCGCAATCCCTGCGACGACCCCCGCTGGCGCACCGCCTGCCTGGACCGCATCGAGCGCACGGTCGAGCGGGACAAGAACCGCCCGAGCATCATCCTCTGGTCGCTGGGCAACGAGGCGGGGGACGGCCGGAACCTGCGGGCGATGGCCGACTGGCTCCACCGGCGCGACCCCTCGCGCCCGGTCCACTACGAGGGCGACCGGCTCGCCGAGTACACCGACGTGTTCGGCGAGATGTACCGTACGCCCGCGGCTGTGGCGCGCATCGGGCGCGGGGAACTGCTCCCGGGCGAGATCTCGTACCCCGCGCGGGCCGGGTCCGGCGACCCGGCGGACGATCCGCGCAACCGCAAGCCGTACCTGCTCACCGAGTTCGCCCACGCGATGGGCAACGGCCCGGGCGCCCTCGCCGAGTACGAGCGGCTGTGCGACGAGTACCCGCGGGTGCAGGGCGGCTGGGTGTGGGAGTGGATCGACCAGGGACTGCGCACGCACGACGCCGAGGGGCGCGAATTCTTCGGCTACGGCGGCGACTTCGGCGAGGACCTGCACGACGGCAACTTCATCTGCGACGGCCTGGTCTTCCCCGACCGCACCCCCTCTCCGGGCCTGCTGGAGTACGCCAGGGTCAACGCCCCCGTGCGCATCGGCCCCGGCCCGGAGCCCGGGACGCTGAGCGTGGAGAACCGTTACCAGGTGCTGGACCTGTCCCATCTGCGGTTCACCTGGTTGCTGGAGCGCGAGGGCACCGAGCTGGCCCGGGGCGACCTGCCCACGCTGAGGCTGGCCCCCGGGGAACGCGGCCGGCTGCCGCTGCCCGCGCCCGACCTGCCCCCGGGGGAGGACGGGGAGGGCGAACTCTGGCTCACCGTACGGGCGGAGCTGGCCAAGGCCACCGACTGGGCTCCCGAGGGGCACCTCGTCGCCTGGGGCCAGCTCCCGCGCTCCGCACCGGACCGCAGCCGTTCGGAGGGGCTCCTTGTGAGCGCTCACACCGAGGACGGGAGCGTCCGGCTCGGCCCGGGCCGCTTCGACCCCGACACCGGGCTCCTGCTCGGCCTCGGCGAACTGCCCCTCCAGGGACCGCGCTTGAACCTGTGGCGCGCTCCCACCGACAACGACCGCGGCTGGTCCCAGCAGGACGCCGCCTACTGGAAGGACCGCGGCCTGGACCGGCTGCGCCACCGCACGGTCTCCGTCACCCCCGGCGCCGACGGCCTGACCGTCGTGGTCCGCAGCGCCGCCGCCGCGGTCAGCTGCGGCTACCTGACGACGTACCGCTGGAGCAGCGACGGGACGAGCCTGCGGCTGCGCGTGCACGCCGAGCCGGTCGGCCACTGGCCCGAGCGGGAGGACCACGAGGCCGAGAGCCTGGTGGACGCCGCCCTGCCGCCCGGGGAGTTCCGGGAACTGGTCCGCCGGGGCGCATCGCGTTCCCTGGCCCGGATCGGCCTCGACTGGCAGCTGCCCGCAGACTGGTCGCTCGTCGAGTGGTTCGGCGCGGGGCCCGGCGAGGCGTACCCCGACTCGCGGCACGCGGCCCGGGTGGGACGCTTCCGCGCCACGGTCGACCAGTTGCAGACGCCCTACGTGCGCCCGCAGGAGAACGGCAACCGGGCGGACGTGCGGTGGGCCGAGATCAGCGACGGGGCAGCGGGAGCCGTCCGCGTCCAGGGCGAGGAGCTCTTCCACCTCTCCGCCCGCCGCTGGACCGACCGGCAGCTCGCCGAGGCCCGGCACCGGACGGAGCTGACCCCGGGACCGGTGGTCCACCTGCACACCGACCACGCCGTCCACGGCCTGGGCAGCGCCGCGTGCGGCCCCGGCGTCCTGCCGGAGCACCGGCTCGAACTCGGCACCGCCGACTTCACCCTCGTCCTCACGCCGATCCGGCGGTCGTGACACCGGAAGCACCCGGCCACCGTGCGTACGGCGGCCGGGTGCTTCCCGTGGTGTCCGACGGCGCCGGCCACCACGGATCGGCGCGAACGGTCCGGAACGGGCCCGCCCGTCACGGGCGGGCCCGTTCCGGTCAGCGTCGCAGGGTGAGGAGGCCGGGGCGCCAGGGGAGTTGGTCGTAGGGGGCGGTGGAGCCGGGGGTCATGCCCTGGTAGAGGAGTTGGAGGTTGCAGGGGTCGATGGTCATGGTCTGGTCGGGGTTGTTGCGGACGAGGTCGCCGTGGCTGATGTCGTTGGTCCAGGTGGCGCCGCTGTTGGCCTTGCCGGCGAAGGGGTTGGCCTCGGTGGCGGCCTGCGGGGTCCAGGTGCCGTTGAGGCTGGTGGCGGTGAAGGAGCGGAAGTAGCGTTGCTCGTTGGCGCCGCGGGCTTCGACGATCATGAGGTACTGGTTCTGGCCCTTGACCTTGTAGACCTGGGGTGCTTCGAAGAGGTTCTTCACCGTGTCGGTCATGACGGTGGTGTACGAGGAGCCGAAGTTGCCCGGGAAGTTGCCGATGGGCATGCTGGCCCGGTAGATGCTGCCGTTGTCGCCGGCGAAGAACAGGTACATGTTGTGGTCGTCGGCGATCAGGGTCTGGTCGATCGGGCCGGTGCCGGAGCCCGGGATACTGCCGGTGAACAGGGGCTGCGGCGCGGACCAGCCGTTGGGGTTGGTCGGGTCGCTGGAGGTGCGGTAGATGAACGGCCACGCGCCCCACTGGTAGGCGAGCACCCAGATCTTCTTGGGCGCGAAGTAGAAGATCGTCGGCGCCACGGCGGCCTGGTTCATCCCGATCTGCGGGGCGGAGGCCATGTCCGACCAGTTGCCGAAGGGGCTGAACATCATCGAGCCGTAGGACTTCCCGGACACGTTCGATGCGTACACCAGGTGCTTGCCGTTGTACGTGACGTTGGTGAAGTCCTTCAGCGAGGCCCAGCCGTGGGCGGGCTGCGCCAGCGCGCCGCTGGAGGACCAGTGGTACGTCGACGGAAGGGCGCAGCCGGCGGCCGCCGGAACGGCCGCCTGCGCGGGGGCGACGAGCGCAGCCGCGGCGGTCAGGGCGGTGAGCATCACGGACAGGTGCTTACGCAAGGGGAAACCTCCTCGGTGAACGGACGGGCTGTCAGAGACGGTGTGTGAGCGCTCACAAGGGTGCGCGCGACCGTCGTCGTGCGGCGGAGATCCGGCACCGTAGGTCAGCTCTTGTCGCAGGAGACCGTCGGCCAGGTGGTGCTGCCGTTCTTCATGATGGTCATGCCCCAGTTGTCGCCCGCGCCGTTGGGAGTGGCGACCAGCGTCTGGGCGTCGGGGTAGGACGCGTTGACGTTCCAGGTCGAGCTGACCGTCTCCGGGGCGGGGACGTGCACGGTCACCTTCCAGGCGCTGGTTCCGGTGACCGAGACGTTCAGGTTGTAGCGGTCGCTCCACGAGGAGCCGGCCGACAGCGTCGCGGTGCAGCCGCCCCCGCCGCCCCCGCCGGTGGAGGTGCCCAGCGTGATGTTGGAGTTGCCGCTGCTCTGGTAGCCCTCGGTGGCCAGGATCTCGTAGTTCATCGTGCCGAGGTTCATGCCGGACCTGGCCCACGCGTCGAAGTGGTTTCCGACGGTGATGGTCCCGCCGGTCCGCTTGGCCCGACGGACGCTCCAGTACTGGTTGAAGGTCCTGATGCCTTCGATGGAGGGGGCGTTGTAGCGCGTCGTCTCGTAGACGTCGTAGGTGTCGCCGTCGGTGGTGACGGTGCCCTTGTAGGCGCCGGTGGGCTTGTAGGAGCCGTAGTTCTCGACGATGTAGTACTCGACGAGAGGGTTGGTGGTCCAGCCGTAGAGCGACAGGTAGGCGTTGCCGTTGGTGCTCCACGTGCCCGAGTAGGACACCGGGTTGCGGGACCCGGTGCTCCAGCCCTTGCCGGCGACGAAGTTGCCCGCGCTGGACCACGAGGTCCCGTAGTTGCCGCCGCCGTTCAGGGACATCGAGGCCGCGCCGCTGCCCTCGGTCCAGAACGAGTAGAAGTATCCGCCGTCGGTGCCCGTCTGGTTCGTGGTGACGGTCGCGGCCTCGGCGGTGCCGGGCGTGATCAGGACGACCGCGAGGGCCGGTGCGAGCATGCGTGCCTTGCCTGCGAGCCGCCAGCGGCGGCCGATCCTGCGGCTCCAGGAGTGGGGGAGGTTCACGAGCGTGATCCGTCCTGCTGGGGGATGGGGGTGGTGGCGGTCCTGAGTCACCGGGCGACCGCGAAGGGGTGGGGTGCCGTCGCCCGGCGAAACGCGCAGAACCGACCTGTCGTCAACACACCTGAGTCCGCCGACAGTTGGCGGACAGGCGGCGTCGATCGATCCGAGGCCGCTGGGACGTGCCGACGGCGACAGTGTTGGCCTGCCCCCGACAAGGTGTCAACGCTTTCGACAATAGGAGCGACAGATTCGTTCCGTCCTCGGCCGCACCCCTACCGTGAATGCGCAGGCCAAGCCCGTGACGGCCATGCGCACCAGCTGAACTCAAGCTCCCCGGGGCACTTTCCTGCGACCAACTCGACGAAAGTGCCATGCCATGCTTCGAAAGTTTCGTCCACGCCGCGGCGCGCCCCCACTGCCCGACAGCCGTCGAAAGGGCTGTGGCGCCCCGGGGCACGAGCCCCGGGGTGCCACAGGAGCGGTCGACGTCTGCGGTGCCGCCCTGCTCGTCGGCCCTCCGCTCAGTCCTCTGCTCGGAGGAGCCAGGACATGTACGTCGCCCCCGGGCCGTAGGCGGCCGGCAGCGTGATCTCGGGATGCCGGAGGAAGCCGCGCGCCGCCCAGAAACCGGCGGCGTCTCCCACGGCGACGAGCGACACCACCTCGTACGCCTGCCGGCGCGCCTCGGCCATCAGATGGCCCAGGAGCCGCCCGCCCAGCCCCAGTCGGCGGTGGTCGGGTCCGACGACGAGGTCGTGCAGGTGCAGGTTGGTGGAGATGAAGGGCGTCGTGTCGGCGTGGGCCAGATCCGGGAAGCGGAACCGGGGGTACGGCAAGGACAGGGCGTAGCCGAGGATTCGCCGTCCGTCCGCGAGGACGTAGGAGGTGCTCCGGTTCATCCGGCTCACGAGAGCCTCCGGCGACTCCGACAGGCCGCTTCCCGCATAGGTTTGGGTCTCCAGCGCCACGATGCCGGGCCAGTCCTCCTCGGTGACGGGACGTGGCACGACGGTCATCGGCTGCCCGCTTCATCCAGGACCGCGGCGCGCACGGCGCGGCGGGGTATCGGCGGGAAGCCGTTGAATCCGCTGGTCAGATAGCTGACCGAGTAGGCGCCGGCCGTCAGGATCCACACCGGGTCGCCCGAGGTGACAGCGGCGGGCACCGGGACGGGATGCGCTGCCGCGTACGCGTCGTCGCTGTCGCAGGTCGGACCGGCGATGACGGCGGGTACCATGGGGCCGCCGCGGTGCGTCGGGAAGACCAGCGGGTACTGCAACTGGTCCATCTCGTAGAGCCCGTTGAACCTGCCGCAGCTCAGGTAGAGCCAGTGCCGGCGCTTCCCGTCGCGCTGCTGACGCTCGGTGAGGCGCACGACGCGGGCCCGGATCACGCCGTGGTCGGCGACGAGGTGGCGGCCCGGTTCGAGGACGAAGCGAAGCGGGCGTGCGCTCGCGCGGCGGAGCCGCCGCATGCCGTCCCGGATCTCCGCGAGGATGCCGTCCAGATCGGGGCGCAGCGGCTTCCCCTGCCGGTCGCGGTAGCCGAGGGCGGGAAGGCCTCCGCCGAGATTGACGTGGTCGAGGTGGATGCCGCGCTCCCGCAGCACGGCGATCGCCTCGGTGAGTGCGGTGACGGCGGATCTCCACGCGCCCGGGTCCATCTGCTGCGATCCCACGTGCAGGGACAGCCCGCTCGGGGTGAGGCCGTACGCACGGGCCGTCTCCAGCACGGTCACCGCGTCCTGCGGGCTGCACCCGTGCTTTCCGTTCAGCGGCCACAGGGCGCCCGCGCCGGTGGTGGCGAGGCGGCAGAACACCCGCGCCCCGGGGGCGTGTGCGGCGATGGCCCGTACGTCCGGAACGCTGTCGGTGGCGAACTCGCGCACTCCCATGCGGTGGGCGGCAACGATGTCCTGATCCGACTTGACGGTGTTGCCGTAGTGGATCAGACGGGCGTCACCGCCCGTACGCAGCGCCTGTGCGATCTCGTGAGGGCTCGCGGCGTCGAATCCCGCACCGCCGTGGGCCAGCACCTCCAGCACCTCGTCGACCGGGCACGCCTTGACGGCGAAGCGCACCTCCACGCCCGGCAGTTCACGGACGAGCCGTGCCAGGCCTGTGTCGATGGCGGCGAGATCGAAGAGGATCTCGTCGTCGGTGGCCGTCGTCAGAGCGGTTCGCAACTCGGAGCTCATCAGCATCGGCCGGACTCCCCGGCGGGCCGGTCCGCCGCCTTGGCCGCGGCGACCAGGGAGGCCCAGGCGTCGATCAGCAGGGCGAAGTCCGTCATGTCCCTCTCGGCCTCGGCCAGGAGCTGGTCGCGGCGCGCCCCGAGGCGCTCGGCGAAGACCGCATAGCGTCCGCCCAGCGTCCGGTACGCCAGTTCGAGCTGGTCGAGCCGCCGGATGTTCGGTGCCTGATCGAGCCGGGCGGCCTCCCGGACGATGGCGGCGATGCGTTCGGAACGGATCCGGTACCCGGGGCCGAGCAGGCGCTGCCCCTCCTCCCGCATGCGCTGGTAGATCACATGGAGGTAGAGCATCGACAGGAAGAACTTCGCCAGCCGGAGATGGTAGGGATGGAAGGCCGCGTCCGTCTTGCGGTCGGGCGTGTGCAGGTTGACGACGTGCCGGTTGTGGAGCACACCGGGGAGGCGGCTGTCCGGGACCAGGTGGATGAGGAAGTAGTCGCTGCCGATGGTCTCGGTCATCGGCGGCAACGGGATCTCCTCGTGCACCCGGTGGTAGCTGATGTTGCCCATGTCGACCCGCATCGGGTCGACGAGGCAGAGGATCGAGTGGTCCTGGACGAACGGCTCGTCGGCGGCCCCCGTGAACGACTCCGCGACGAGCGCGCGCTTGTCCTCCTCCGTGGTGCCCTCGGCGGCCCAGAGGCTGACGATGTCGTGGTACGCCTGCGGGTTCAACTGCTTGATCTCCTCGATGTCGACCGACATCTCGCCGATGTAGGAGGCGCCGACGGTCACCACGGGCTTGTCCCTGTCGGCCGGATCGAGATCCACCTCGCTGACGTACGCCGCGACTTCGGCGGCCGGCCTTCCCAGCGCGATCAGTTCGTGGTGCACGGGGAAGATCGGGCCGATGCCGTGCTTCTGGAACTCGATGTCCGAGTCGCGCCGGTGCACCGAGTCGCAGCCCAGCGAAGCCGCGATCAGGAAGGCACGATTGGTGCACGCCCCGTAGGAGACCGCCTTCGGCAGCATGAGATCCATGATCAGCTCCGGCTGCGGGTGCCCGGAGCGAGCGATCACCCCGGACAGGAAGTCGCGTTGCCTCTCCTCGTCGAGGTGCAGCACGGTGAGGTTCGCCGTGGTGGGGAGGGCGTCGACGGCGGCGGCATGCCGACGGAAGGTTGCCGGGTCGGAGGAGTCGAGGATCACGTACACGACCTCGACGTCGAATCGGTCGATGGCGTAGGAGGCCTCCGCCGCCACTTCGGCGATGGTGGCGACGCATTCTCGGTGGGTGGGCAGGGCCAGGCAGATCTTGCGCAAGCCGGACGCGGTCAACGGTGTTCCTCTGTTCGTCGGCGTGACGGCGCCGTGCCGCCCCCGTGCCATCGGGGATGTTCACGCTCTGGTTGAAGCCCCGTCCACGGGTCGTTGCCCGGCGCCTGCGGGCCGGGCAACGACCCGTGGGTGGGTGAATGACTGCGGAGACGGGGGGTCAGGCCAGGCCGCCCCGGCGGATGACCTGGGAGTACCAGCGGGCGCTGGACTTGGGGGTGCGCTTCTGGGTGGCGTAGTCGACGTGGACGATGCCGAAGCGCTTGCCGTACCCGTACGCCCACTCGAAGTTGTCCATGAGGGACCACAGGTAGTACCCGCGGACGTCGGCGCCGGCCTCGATGGCGTCGGCGACGGCGCCGAGGTGGCTCTCCAGGTAGCGGATGCGCTCGGGGTCGTGGACGGCGCCGTCGGCGTCGAGCACGTCCTCGAAGGCGGCGCCGTTCTCGGTGACGAGCAGGGGCAGGCCGAACTCCCGGTGCAGGGCGGTGAGGGTGTCGGAGAGCCCGGTCGGGTCGATCGGCCAGCCCATCGCCGTCAGGTCGTCGTTGGCGCGGTGGAAGGCGACGTCCTCGGAGCCCGGCCAGGGGCTGTGGGGGCTGTCACCGTGCCCGTCGTGGCGCGCGAGG
Organism: Kitasatospora aureofaciens; assembly: GCF_019192735.1. Taxonomy (GTDB): domain Bacteria; phylum Actinomycetota; class Actinomycetes; order Streptomycetales; family Streptomycetaceae; genus Kitasatospora; species Kitasatospora aureofaciens_A. Next base: position 11,499 of record NZ_JAHTKP010000072.1, on the reverse strand, counting down.
TTCTTGGCGTTCTCCGCGGAGGAGACCACGGTGGGGTTGTAGTAGTTGAGGCCGAGCAGGTCGATGGGGCGGGAGATCTCGGCGAGGTCGCCGTCGTGGACCAGTTCCTCCCACCTGACGACGTGGGCGGTGTCCTTGAGGAGGTCCTCGTCGTAGCGGCCCTTGAACATGGGGCTGGTGAAGACGCGGTTGCCGACGGCGTCGATCCGGCGGGCCGCCTCCAGGTCGTCGGGGTGATCGCTGAGCGGGCGGACGGCGTGCAGGTTCAGCGAGACGGCGATCCGGGAGGCACCCGGGAGGGCGGCGCGCAGGGCGCCGACGGCGAGGCCGTGGCCGAGGTTGAGGTGGTGGGCGGCCTTGAGGGCGTCGGCGGGGTCGGTACGGCCGGGGGCGTGGACGCCCGAGCCGTAGCCGAGGAAGGCGCTGCACCAGGGCTCGTTGAGGGTGGTCCAGGTGGAGATCCGGTCGCCGAGGGCTTCGGCGGCCAGGGCGGTGTATTCGGCGAAGCGGTGGGCGGTGTCGCGGTGGGGCCAGCCGCCGGCGTCCTCCAGCTCCTGGGGGAGGTCCCAGTGGTAGAGGGTGGCGACGGGGGTGATGCCGTGGCTGAGGAGCTCGTCCGTGAGGGCGCGGTAGAAGTCGAGGCCGGCCTGGGAGGCGGGGCCGCGTCCGGTGGGCTGGATCCGGGGCCAGGCGAGGGAGAAGCGGTAGGTGGTGAGGCCGAGGTCGGCCATGAGGCGGACGTCGTCGCGGAAGCGGTGGTAGTGGTCGACGGCGGTGTCGCCGGTGTCGCCGTTCTCGGTCTTGCCGGGGGTGTGGCTGAAGGTGTCCCAGATGGAGGGGGTGCGGCCGCCTTCGGTGACGGCGCCCTCGATCTGGTACGCGGCGGTGGCCGCACCCCAGGCGAAGCCCGCGGGCAGGGCGCGGTGGACGGGGACGGACGGGGTGGTCACGGTCATGGGGTTCGTGCTCCAAGGAGGTGGGGGTGACGGGGCTCGGGGCGGGGGTGACGGATGGTCAGCCCTTCAGTGCACCCTGGGTGATGCCGCCGACGATCTGTCGGCCGAAGACGGTGAACACCAGCAGCAGCGGCAGGGTGCCGACGAGCGCGCCGGCGGTGATGATCGACCAGTCGGTGGACCAGCCGGTGCCCAGCCCGGCCAGGGCGACCTGGACGGTGGGGTTGATGGCACCGTTCATGGCGATGATCGGCCACAGGAAGTCGTTCCAGGACTGCACGAAGGTGAGCATGCCCAGCACCGCCATCGCCGGCCGGGCGACCGGGACGACGACGTGCCACACGACCCGCAGCGAGTTCGCACCGTCGACCCGGGCGGCCTCCAGCAGTTCGGTGGGCAGGGCCTGGGTGAGGTACTGGCGCATGAAGAACACGCCGAAGGCGGTGACGAGGGTGGGCAGGATCAGCGCGCCGAGCTGGTTGCCCAGTCCCAGGTGCTTCATCAGGATGAACAGGGGGACGATGCTGACCTGGGCGGGCACCGCCATGGTGGAGACCACCAGCGCGAGCAGCGCGCCGCGGCCGGGGAAGCGGAGCTTGGCGAAGGCGAAGCCGGCCAGCACGGAGAAGGCCACGGTACTGAGCGCGACGGTGCCGGCGACCAGCGTCGAGTTGAGCAGCGCGACGCCCATGCCGCGCGCTCCGGCGTGCTCCCAGACGTAGCCGATGTTGTGGAACAGGTTCCCGCCGGGCACCAGCGGAGGCGGCGTGGCGATCACCCGGTGGCCGTCGCTGGAGGCCGCCACGAGCGTCCAGTACAGCGGGAACAGCGAGGCGACCGAGACCAGGATCAGTGTCGCCAGCGCGAACGGTCCGGCCCGGTGCTGGCCGCCCGCACCCCGGGCACGCGGCCGGGGCGTCCCCTTCCGGAGGCGGCGGGCGGGGGAGTCGGAGGCGGGGACGGTGGTCATGGGCGTTCCTTCCCGCTCACTTGGCGGAGCGCAGGCGGCGGGCGATGAGGGTGTTGGCCAGGCCGACCAGCAGGAGCAGGCCGAACATGATCCAGGCGATGGCGGAGGCGCGGCCGAGCATGCTGCTGTGGAAGCCCTGGTCGTACATGAAGACGCCGAGGGTCTCGTACTGGTGGTCCGCGCCGCCCTGGTGGCCGCTCTGGCCGCCGAACAGGTAGGGCTCGCCGAAGAGTTGGGTGGCCCCGATGAAGGAGACCACGACGGTGAACAGGATGGTGGGGCGCAGCTGGGGGATGGTGACGTTGCGGAACTGCTGCCAGCGGCTGGCACCGTCGATCGCGGCGGCCTCGTACAGGTCGCGGGGGATCGCCTGCATCGCGGCGAGGTAGATCAGCGCGTTGTAGCCGGTCCACCGCCAGATGACGATCACCGAGATGGCGAACTGCGAGCTCCACGGGCCCGCCTCCCAGCGGACCGGGCCCGCTCCCACCAGGCTGAGCAGCCAGTTGGCCATGCCGCCCTCGGGGCTGAAGACCAGCGCGAACACCAGGGTCGCGGCGGCCACCGAGGTCGCGTACGGCGCGAGCAGCGCGGTGCGGAAGAAGCCGCGCGCCGGGAGCTTGTAGTTGAGCAGGTGCGCGAGGCCGAGCGCGGCCAGCAGTTGGGGGACGGTTGACAGCAGGCCGAGGGTGACGGTGTTGCCCAGGGCGTTCCAGAAGTAGTGGCTCGGCGCGCCGAAGAACAGGTCCCAGTAGTTCTGGAACCCGACCCAGTCGGCCTTGTCCACGTTGTAGAGGCTGACCCGGTGCAGTGACAGCCAGCCGGTGTAGAGCAGCGGGAAGAGGCCGAAGACGGCGAACACCAGGAAGAACGGCGCGACGAACACGTAGGGCGAGACGCGGTGGTCCCAGCGGTGCAGGCGGCTGCGCAGGCCGCTCGGCGCCGGGCGGCGGGCCTGGGTCGTGGTGGTGGGCGGTGGGCCGGGCGGGTCGCTCCGGCCCGTGCGAGTGGGGGTGGCCACAGGTTTCCTCCGTGCCGTGTCGGCCGCCGGGTGGCTCGACGCGTCGGTCATTGATGGGGCAGGGGCAGGGGAGAGGGCGAGGGCGGGCAGCCGGTCCGGCTGCCCGTGGTGTCGCGCCGCCGTACGGTCCGGGTGCGGCTGCGGCCCGTACGGCGCGGCGCGCTCGCGGCTACTGGACGGTGCTCTCCACCTGCTTGACGGTGGCGGCCCACGCTTCCTCGGGGCTCTTGTGGTTCTGCTCCATCAACAGCACGCCGTTGCTGAACGCTCCGTGCAGGTCGCCGTGGTGCGGGCCCGTCTCGGCCGGCGTGATGGCCTTCGCGGCGGTGGAGAAGATCTTGCCGGTGGGGGCGTTCGGGCCGATGTACGGGTTGGTGAAGTCGGTGACGCCGGGCAGCGCGTACGCCTTCTGGTTGGCCGGGATGTTGCCGACCTTCTGGAAGACCTTGGCCTGCTGCTCGGGCTGGGTCAGCCAGACGGCCAGCGCCTGGGCCTGGGCGACGTGCTTGCCGGAGGACGGCACCGCGAGGAAGGAGCCGCCCCAGTTGCCGGCGGCGGGCGCCTGCGCGACGTTCCACTTGCCGGCGTTGGCGGGGCCGGAGTACTTCTCGATGTTCGCCTGCTGCCAGGACGGGCAGACCGTGGTGGCGAAGGTGGAGTTGGAGAAGGCCGTCTGCCAGGGGGTGTCGAACTCCTTGAGCCCCTGGCTGACTCCGGCCTGGACGGCTTCGGAAGCCAGCTTCCAGCCCTTCTGCACGCCGGCCGAGTCCTTGTAGGCGAGCTTGCCGTTTCGGTAGTACTGCTCGGAGTTGGAGGAGAGCACGCCGTTGTACAGGCCGGTGGCGGTGTCCATGAAGAAGGTGTCCTTGGGGGCCTTGGCCTGGTACTGGCGGCCCACCTCCACGTACTTCGCCCAGTCGCCCGCCCACAGGGCGCTGACCTGGGCGGGGTCGGTGGGCAGGCCGGCGGCGGCGAACAGGTCCTGGCGGTAGCAGATCGCCATCGGGCCGACGTCGGTGCCGAGGGCGACGGTGCGGCCGTCGGAGGTGGTGGCCTGCTGCCACTTCCACGGCAGGTAGGCGTCCTTCTCGACGCCCGGGGCCTTGGACATGTCGGTGAACGCGTTGCTGAGCTGGTCGGAGGTGGCCAGGGCGATCCGGCTCACCTCCAGCGCCTGGATGTCGTCGAGACCGCCGCCGGAGAGCCGGGTCTGGAGGGCGGTCCAGTAGTCGCCCTCCACGGTGGTGGTGTTCTCCGTGATGGTGATGTTGGGGTGGGCCTTCATGTACTCGTCGAAGAGCCCGGCCTCCTTGTAGCCGAAGGTGCCGAAGTCGCCCACGCTGAGCGTGACCTTGGCGTTCGGGTCGTCGTCCGATCCGGACCCGGAGGAGGAACACCCGGTCGCCAGCACCGCGGTGACGGCGACGGCGGAGACCAGGGCGGCGGTTCTGCGGGAGCGGCGGTGCGGGGACATGGAATCTCCTGGGGTGGTGGGTGGGACGTACGCGAGGAGAGCGGGGGACCGCCCGAAGGGCGTGGTCGAAGGCGTGATCGGAGGGTGATCGGAGTGTGATCGGGGGGCGCAGAACACGGAGCGTGTAATGGGAGCGCTCCCAAAAGCGGCTGAGCGACACCCTGCTCCGGGTGGTGGGCGGCTGTCAAGAGGTGGTTTTGACGGATCGTCGGCCGTCGTGCGGCCGGTCGGGCGCGCGGCCGACCGGCCGGGCCGCAGGGGCGGCGCAGCGGTGGGTCGGCGGTCGGTTGCGGTTGGGTGCGGTGGGGCGGGCGGTGGGACGGTGGCGGGTCAGGTGGAGTCGCGCTGGACCAGTGTGGTGGGCAGGATCAGCGGGCTCGGGCGCTCGCCCGCGATCAGCGCGAGCAGCATGCGGGTCATCTCCCGGCCGAGGTTCCGTATCGGCTGGTGGACCGTGGTCAGCGGCGGCTCGGTGTTCTCGGACACCGTCAGACCGTCGAACCCGGCCACGGCGACCTCGGCCGGAACGGCCCGGCCCGCACGGTGCAGCACCCGCAGGGCTCCGGCCGCCATGTTGTCGTTGGCGGCGAACACCGCGTCCAGGTCCGGATGGCGGGCCAGCAGCGCCTCCATGGCCGCGACCCCGCCGCGCTCGGTGAAGTCGCCGCCCTCCTCCGCCCGGTAGGGGAGGCCCGCGAGGGTCATGGCCTCCAGGTAGCCGCGCCTGCGGGCCTGGCCGACCTCGGTGTCCAGCGGTCCGGTGAGGGTCGCGATCCGGGTGCGGCCGCGGGAGATCAGGTGCTCCGTCGCCTGCCGGGCGCCGAGCACGTTGTCCACGTCGACGTAGTACGGGACCTCGCAGTGCAGCGGCTTTCCCCCGAAGACGGCGGGGACGCCGGCGGCCAGGGCCAGGCTGGTCAGCGGATCGTCCCCGCGCAGGGACATCAGCATCACCCCGTCCACCGCCCGCGCCCGCAGCAGTTGCCTGACCCGGACCTGCCCCCGGGCGGAGGTCGCCAGGCACAGCACCAGGTGCAGGTCGGTCTCCTCCAGGACGGTCGAGGCGCCCGCGATGACCTGCCCGTAGAACGGGTCGGCCAGCACCGCCGGGTCCTCCCCGGAGATGATCAGTGCCACGGCCCCCGCCTGCTGCGTGGCCAGGGCGCGGGCCGTCGGGTTGGGGACGTACCCGAGCTCGCTGATCGCGCTCAGGACCGCCTCGCGCTTGGCGCGGCTCACATTCGGGGCGTTGTTCAGCACCCTGGACGCCGCGGTGCGGGACACGCCGGCCCGCTCGGCGACCTCGTCCAGGGTGGGCCTTCGGGGCGTCGGATCGTCCGTCATCGTGTCTTCACCTCGACTTGAAGCCGTTGCACAATGTTACCGTTCACATCCAGCCAGACTGGAAGCGCTTCCAGTCCGGACTGTATAGCGATTTGGGCCCAAGGAAAAGTAAAACGCGGTCCCTTGACATCGCCTCGGGGACGCCCAATCATCTGGCAAATGGAAGCGCTTCCACCTCCCCCCACCCCACCCCCAGCGGAGGAAGCCCCATGCGCCGCCCACGCCGCCGCACGGCTCTGCTCATCGCGCCCACGCTGACCGCCCTCCTGGTCGGGCTCGACCCGGGAACCGCCCACGCGGCCGACCCCACCACCATGACCAGCGGCTTCTACGCCGACCCCGACTCCAGCGCCCAGCAGTGGGTCAACTCCCACCCCGGGGACGGCCGGACCGCCGCCATCCGGTCCTCGATCGCCAACGTGCCGGCCGCGCGCTGGTTCGGGAACTGGAGCGGCCCCATCGGGACCGCCACCGGCGCGTACGTCGGAGCCGCCGCCTCCGGCGGGAAGCTGCCGATCCTGGTGGCGTACAACATCCCCAACCGGGACATCTGCGCCGGGCAGTCCGGCGGCGGGGCGGGCTCCGCCGCCGACTACGACACCTGGATCGCCGCGTTCGCCAGCGGCATCGGCAACCGGCCCGCCCTGGTCGTCCTCGAACCCGACGCGCTCGGGCACGAGAGCTGCATGACGCCCGCCCAGGTCTCCGAGCGCAACGCCATGCTGCGCAACGCCGTCGCCCAGTTCAACGCCAAGGCCCCCAACACCTGGGTCTACCTGGACGCCGGGAACCCCGCCTGGCTGAGCGCCCCCACCATGGCCAGGCTGCTGGCCGACGCCGGAGTGGCGGGGGCCCACGGGTTCTCGCTGAACGTCTCGAACTTCTACCCCACGGGGCAGAACACCGCCTACGGCAACGACATCAGCGCGGCGCTGAAGTCCTCGTACGGGTACACCAAGCCGTACGTGGTCGACACCAGCCGCAACGGCAACGGGTCGGACGGCACCTGGTGCAACCCGCCGGGGCGCCGGATCGGCACGCCCACCACCCGCGCCGGCGGTGGCCCCGAGATGCTGCTGTGGGTCAAGTCCCCCGGCGAGTCCGACGGCAACTGCGGCACCGGCAGCGGATCGACCGCCGGGCAGTTCCTGCCCGAGGTCGCCTACAAGCTGATCTACGGCTACTGACGCCGGATCACATCCACCCGCCCGGGGCCGGCTGTTGGCCCTGTCCGGTCCCGGGCGGCCCACCTGAGGAAACCGATGAGACCTCGCACCATCCCCCGCCCGTTGGTCCCGGTCGCGCTGGCCGCCCTGCTGACCGCGCTCGCCGTACCGGGCCAGGCGCAGGCGCAGGACCGGCCGGCCTCCGGCCACACCCTGCCCGCCGACACCCGGTTCTACGTCCAGCCGGACAGCGACGCCGCGAAGCAGGCCGTCCGCTCCCTGCTGGAGCACGACTTCGCGGGCGCCACCGCCATGGCCCAGCTCGCCAGCTGGCCGGAGGCCGTCTGGTTCACCGACGGCACGCCCGCGGAGGTGGAGTCCCGGGCCCGTACCCTGGTCCGCCGCGCCGCCTGGACGGGCACCGTCCCGGTCATCGTGGCCTACAACGTCCCGCTGCGGGACTGCTCCCAGTACTCCAGCGGAGGAGCGCAGTCCGACGCGGAGTACCAGGCGTGGATCTCGGCCCTGGCCCGCGGCATCGGCAAGAGCAAGGCCGTGGTCGTCCTCGAACCGGACGCCCTCGCCAACCTGCCCTCCGACTGCTCCCCGACCACCGACCCCACGGGCGCGATCACGGCCGGACGCATCGCCGACCTCCGCCACGGCATCGACGCCCTGGAGCGGCAGCCCGGCACGGTGGTCTACGTCGACGCGGGCAACAGCCATTGGCAGAGCGTCGGCACCGCCACCAAGCGCCTGCTCGACGCGGGTGTCGAACGCGCCCAGGGCTTCTCGCTGAACGTCTCCAACTTCTTCGCCACCGGCCCGTCCGACCGCTACGGCACCTGGGTGTCCAAGTGCCTCTGGTACACCACCAAGGGCCCGGAGTCCGCGCGCGGGCGCACCGACCTGTGCGCCGGCCAGTACTTCTCGCCGGCCGCGCCCAACGACGGGAAGCCGGGCAACGCGGTCGACGTGGACGACCCCAGCACCTGGCACTGGACCGACCAGTGGTACCAGCAGACCGTCGGCACCCCGCCGGTGAACGAGCTCACCCACTTCGTCGTCGACACCGGGCGCAACGGGCAGGGCCCCTGGACCCCGCCGGCCGGCAAGTACGCCGGAGACCCGCAGACCTGGTGCAACCCGCCGGACCGGGGCCTCGGCGACCGGCCCACCGCGAATACGGGAACCCCGCTGGTCGACGCCTACCTGTGGATCAAGACCGTCGGCCAGTCGGACGGCCAGTGCAACCGCAACATCCCCGGCGGCACCGTCGACCCCGAGTACGGCACCGTCGACCCGGCGGCCGGCGCCTGGTGGCCGGAGCAGGCCAAGACCCTGGTGCGCAACGCCAACCCGCCGCTGACCTTCGCCCCGTGGGGGCGTCCGCGTGACTGACCGGTAGCGGGCGCGAGCCCCTCGTTCAGCTCGTGGCCCGGCCGAGGTAGGTCACGGGACCGGGGTCGGCGACGGGGATCTCGCGGAAGCCCATCCGGTCGTAGAAGGCGCGCGCCGCCGTGTTCGCCGTGACCATCGCCAGGTGGACCCGCTCCGCCCCGGCCCCGGCCAGGGCGGCGAACAGCTCGGTCAGCAGGGCGCGGCCGTGGCCGCGGCCCTGGTAGTCGGGCAGCAGGTCGATGTGCAGGTGGGCCGGGTAGTCCGCGACCTCGGGGACGAGCATCCGCTCCGGCCGGTGCAGGAACGCCGTCATCACCTCGTCGGGGGTCGTCGGCTCGCCGGCCGGGAGCGGATGGCGATCGGCGACCACGGGCAGCCACGTGAGGCGGAACTCGCGGACGAAGCGCGGGGTGTCGCTGGTCCCCAGCACGTAGCCGACCGGCCCGGCCCCGTCGTCGAGGACGAAGGCCAGGTCCGGTTCCAGCTCCGTGTAGGGCGCGGCGAAGATGTTCGGCAGCAAGTCCTGGTCGCGGTAGATGCCGCGGGCGTCGCCACCGGCCTCGGCGGTGCGCATGCAGATGTCGAAGACGGCGCCCCGGTCCTCGGGGCGGTACGGGCGGATGACGGGCGCGGGCATGCGGAGCCTTCCGGACGGATGATCTGGGAGCGCTCCCATTCTACGCGGAGGGCAGCGACGTTCTCGCGGGAACGCCGCCGAGGCTCAGCGGGCCCGACGGGTGACCGGCCGGACGTCGATGACCGCCATGCGGGCCGCGTGGGCGGCCTCGATGCCCTCGTCGCTGTCCTCGTACACGACGCACCGCTCGGGCGGGACGCCCAGGGCGGCCGCGGCCCTCAGGAAGATGTCGGGGGCGGACTTGCCCCGCCGGACCTCGTCGCGGGTGACGACGGCGCTGAACAGGCCCTGGTACGGGAGGTGGCGCATGGTCGTCTCGATGACCAGGCGTGCGCCGCCGGACGCCACCGCCAGCGGGAGCGTCCCGTGGTGAGCGCTCACAACCTCCGCGACCTCCGGGTGGACCCGGATCCGGGCCGCGTCCGCCAGGAAGCGCCGGTCCCGGTCCGCGACGATCTCCTCCACGGGCAGGGCCGCCCGGGGATCGCCGCGCTGCGCCAGCACCCGGACCATGTCGGCGGAGGAGAGCCCGGTCCGGGCGTCGAACCACTCCTGGTCGAGCGTCACCCCGTACGGGGCGAGGGCGTCCGCCATGGCCCGGTAGTTGGCGTACTGGCTGTCGACGAGCGTGCCGTCCCAGTCGAAGAGGAGCGCTTCGGCACGGCCCGGGTGGAGTTCGGGGAGCAAGGTGGCGGTCGCCTTCCTGAGGGTGGGGCACCGGGTGCCCCTGGACGGTTCCATGCCCGACGGTGCCACACGCGGACGGCCTCGGTCTGCGTCTCGCCGAGTTCGACGCCCTTCGTCTCGGGCATCCACCGGGCCGGGCCGAGGGCTGCGGCCGGGACGTCGGAAGGGGAGCACATCCCCTCGGCTTCACGGCCCGTGGCACGACGCGGGGAGCCCCGCCGGTGTCCGGCGGGGCTCCCGTGCCTGGTCGGGTCAGCGCTGGAGGGTGAGGAGGCCGGGGCGCCAGGGGAGTTGGTCGTAGGGGCCCGTGGCGTTGGGGCTCTTGCCCTGGTAGAGAAGCTGCAGGTTGCAGGGGTCGATGGTCATGGTCTGGTCGGGGTTGTTGCGGACGAGGTCGCCGTGGCTGATGTCGTTGGTCCAGGTGGCGCCGCTGTTGGCCTTGCCGGCGAAGGGGTTGGCCTCGGTGGCGGCCTGCGGGGTCCAGGTGCCGTTGAGGCTGGTGGCGGTGAAGGAGCGGAAGTAGCGCTGCTCGTGGGCGCCGCGGGCCTCGACGATCATGAGGTACTGGTTCTGGCCCTTGACCTTGTAGACCTGCGGAGCCTCGAACAGGTTCTCCGGGGTGTCGGTCATGACCGTCGTGTACGAGGAGCCGAAGTTGCCCGGGAAGTTGCCGATGGGCATGCTCGCCCGGTAGATGCTGCCGTTGTCACCGGCGAAGAACAGGTACATGTTCTGGTCGTCGGCGATCAGGGTCTGGTCGATCGGCCCCGTGCTGGACTTGGGCAGGCTGCCGGTGAACAGCGGCTGCGGCTCGGACCAGCCGTTCGGGTTGGTCGGGTCGCTGGAGGTGCGGTAGACGAACGGCCACGGACCCCACTGGTAGGCGAGCACCCAGATCTTCTTGGGCGCGAAGTAGAAGATCGTCGGCGCCACGGCGGCCTGGTTCATCCCGATCTGCGGGGCGGAGGCCATGTCCGACCAGTTGGTGAAGGGGGCGAACGCCATCGAGCCGTAGGACTTCCCGGACACGTTCGACGCGTACACCAGGTGCTTGCCGTTGTAGACCACGTCGGTGAAGTCCTTCACCGCGCTCCAGCCGTTCGCGGGCTGCGCCAGCGCGCCCGTCGAGGACCAGTGGTACGTCGACGGCAGGGCGCAGGTTCCGCTCGGGGCGGGCTCTGCCGGGGTCGGGGCCGGGGCGGACGACCCGGACGGGCGGAGGTTCCAGTGCTGGTTGGCGCCGCCCCAGGAGTCCCAGATCTGGACGCGGGTGCCGTTGCCGGTCTGGCCGCCGGGGGTCTCCAGGGCGCGGCCGCTGGCGACGTTGACGAGGGTGTACGAGCCGTCGCTGTTGCGGTTGGCCTTCCAGCGCTGGTTGGCACCGCCGTGGGCCTCCCACACCAGTGGCTGCGTGCCGTTGGCCGTCCGGCCGCCCGGCTCGTCCAGGACCTTGCCGCTGGCGAGGTTGGTGAAGGTGTAGGAGCCGTCGTCGTTCCTGGCGGCCCGCCACTGCTGGTTGGCGGCGCCGCCGGCGTCCCACACCTGGAGCGGGGCGCCGTTGCCGTTCTGCCCGGCGAACTCGTCGAGGACGCGACCGGAGGCGCCCACCGCGGAGATCATGTAGACGGCGCCCGGGGTGATCCCGCCGCCCGGCGTGCCACCGCCCGACGTGCCGCCGGCGCTGCGAAGCGTGGAGAGGACGTCGTTGTAGGCGGGCTTCTTGTTGCCGTTGTTGTCGAACAGCAGCGGGTTCTCGCCGGTGCGCCAGGAGTCGCTGTCGCGGATGCCCCAGACCGTGATGCCGGTGCAGCGGGCGACGTTGAGACAGGACTGGACGGTGTCG
>NZ_JAHTKP010000071.1 GCF_019192735.1 Kitasatospora aureofaciens | reverse complement strand
GGGGGCGGGGGGGGGGGGGCGCCGGGGGCCCCGCCCCCCGCCCCTCACACGCCCAACGCTCAGTCCACGCAGGGGATCCCGCCCGCCTTGACCGCCGGCCCCTGCATCGGCAGGTTGGCGGCCGGGTCGGTGGCGTCGCCGGAGGCCGCGGCCGACGGGGCCGCGGACGCGCTCGGCGTGACGGCGTGGCTGGTGCCGAGGGTGAGCACGACGTGTCCGGCCACCACGCCCGAGGCGGGGGTCGCGGTGACGCCGTAGCGGGCGGCGAGCGCCTGGGCGTCGGCCTTGGCGCCGCTGCCGTACGTCACCGTGGTGTTCTTCGCCCTGCCCGGCGCGTCTCCCACCTTCCCGGCCGGGTAGCCGAGTTCGGTGAGCGCCTTGGACTCGTTCGCCGCCGCGCCCGGGCCGGCCGACGCCACCGCGAGGACGTCCACTGTGGCCTTGTCCTTCGCCGGGGTGGGCGCCGCGGAGGTCGGAGCAGCGCTGGGCGATGCCGCGGCGTCGCCGCCCCCGTCCGGCGTGGCCGGGACGACGGGCGCCGGGTCGTGGCTGAAAAGCTGCCGGACGATCTTCTTGATCAGGTCCGGGTTGACGGTGTTGACCTCCTGCCCGCCGATGGTCTTGAACCCGGCGATCGGCAGGGTGTTGAACTCGACGTTGCCGCCGGTGAGGGCCGGGGCCTGCTGGGCGAAGTCGAGGACGTTCCACTCGTTGTCGATGACGACGTCCTTCTTCACCACCCCGAACAGCTTCTGCATCTGCCCGAAGTCGTTCAGGACGCCCTGCTGCTTGAGCTTGTACTCGACCGAGGAGATGAACGCCTGCTGGCGGTGGGTGCGGTCGAGGTCGCCGTTGGTGAGGTGGTGGCGCTGGCGGACGAAGGAGAGCGCCTGGGCCGCGTCGAGCGAGCTGACGCCGGCGGGGAGCTTGAGGCCGGTGCCGCCGCCCTCGTGGGTCGCGGTGCGGGCGATGATCGGATCGTCGACCGGGTGGTTGAGGCAGACCTGGATCGGCTCGACCGCCTTGGCGATGTCGTAGAAGCCGATCAGGTTGACTTCCGCGAAGTGGTCGATCGGGACGTCCAGGAAGCTCTGCACGGTCTGGATGGTGGCCGAGCGCCCGGCCTCGCGGCTCTGCCGCTCCAGTTCCGCCTTGGAGAGCCCCTTGTTGGCGAGCTTCGCCTCGGCGGCCTCCTTGGCGATCCCGTACGCTTCCTTGATCTTGTGCATCTTGCCGTCGGCGCCGACGGTCTGCACGTAGTCGTCGCGCGGGACGGAGAGCGCGGTGACCTTGCCGCCGTTGGCCGGGATGTGCAGGACGATCAGCGCGTTGGTGTTGTAGCCGCCGATCTCGCTGGAGCCGGCGTGCAGCTCGTCCTCGACGAACTGCTTGGGCAGGTCGTTGCCGTCCATGTCCTTGCGGCTGTCGAGGCCGATCAGCAGCAGGTTCACCGATTTGTCGAGGTGGGGTGGGGCGTTCTTCTTGGCCTCGCCCAGCGCGCCGGACTTCGTCATGCCGTCGTCGAGGCTGCGGTACTCGTACCAGGTGAAGCCGCTGGCGCCGAGCACGGCCACCGAGACGGCGCAGGCGATCGTGCGGCCCGCGACGGCCAGCGGGGCGGGTCCGCTGCGCTGAGCACGTCCGCGGGCACTCATGCGCCCACCTCCCTGCGCTCGGCAGGGGCATTCGCCCATGCGCACCTCTCGATGGCGAGCTCGCTACGCTCGCTCGCGTGGTCAGCCACGTCGGCTCCTTCGATCGGGGGCGCCGCCGCTGCCCGACCGGCCCTCCGGCTGCCGGCGGCGGCCCAGCACGGCCTTGACCACGGCCACCAGCAGCGCGGCCCCCACCGCCGCCGCCATCACCGGGAACGCCCCCACGACCCAGCGCAGCGCGCCGGTGCCGAGCTGCTTGGTGTCCTGGTACTTGCCACTGTTGAACAGGTACTCGGCGCCGGCCGCTGTGACCAGCACCACGATCGGCGCGGCGGTCACCACCCACCAGCGGCCCGCCCGGCTGCACAGCGCCGCCGCCACCGCTGTGCCCAGCACCGCCGCGACAGCGAAGAAGATGCCGACGCCCGGCCCGCCCAGCTCGTCCGCGACGGCCCCGAGCACCGGCAGGCCGACCGCCGCCAGCACCGCCGCGGCGGCACCGCGCCGCTTGGCCTGCTGCTTGCGCCGGGACGCGGCGCCCGCCCGCTGAGCCCGTACCCCGGGCGCCGGGGCCTGCTCGCCCCCGTCCGCCGCGCGCGACCGCTGGGCGGGGACGGCCGGGTCGTCCTCGCGCAGTCCCGCCTCCTGGTACGGCGTTCTCGCCCGCTGCCCGGCCATGCGCACTTCCCTCGATCGATTCGGCTGCCGCGACGCGAGCGCGCCGCTCTGGGTGCCGGGACGCGAACCGTCCTGGCAGCGGTTCCCGGTTTCTACAGTGACGTAGAAGCTGGGCTGGAGCATACAAACCCATTTCGGCAAAGTCACCCGAGCCATTCGACACCGGGGAACCACCTGGTGGGCCGTCGTCAGGATGGTCAAGATCAGGATGGTCATGACCCCCGCCACGTCGGCCCACCAACAGGAACGCATCAGAGGAGCAGAGCGTCACCATGTTTGAGTAACAGCTGCCGGGAGTGCGTCCGCCAGTACGGGCATCGAACGCAGTTCCGGGCGAACGGGGAGGGGCCGACAGCAGTGAGCGAAGAACGGAACGGACCGCGCTGGGGGCGCTGGCTCGCCGTCGGCCTCGTCGTCGCGGTCGGCTGGGGCATGATCCGCGGCGGCGACCACTCCGGCCCGGCGGCCTCCTCCGGCGCCTCCCCGTCCACGTCGTCCACGTCCGCCGCCTCTCCCGGCACCGGCTCGGCGAACCCGTCGGCTCCCTCGGCTTCCTCGGCCCCCTCGGCCCCGTCCGGGCGCTACGACCCCGCCGACCACGCGGCGCCCGTCCGCGAGTACGCCGCCCAGGCCGGGATCAGCCCGCAGCTGCTGATGGCGATCCTCTACAACGAGTCCTACAAGCCCCACGACCCCGACTTCGAACGGGCCTGGCAGCGCAGCAAACCCGACGCCTCCTTCGGCATCGCCAACATGCACCGCGCCGCCTTCGACGACACCAAGCAGGGCCGCGACTTCGCCTCCCGCCGCTGGGAGGAACTCCCCGACGACCGCAACCTCGCCATCCAGGCCGCCGCCTGGCACCTGCGCGACCTCGCCGACCAACTCCCCGCCAAGCCGGCCACCGCCTTCACCCGCGACGAACTCCTCGCCCTCGGCTACAACACCGGCGCCGGCAACATGCTCGCCTTCGCCCGCGGCGCCAAACCCGGCTCGCAGGCGCAGTCCTACCTCGACCGTCTCCACGACAACTGGCAGAAGTCCGGCGCGGCGGTGAAATAGCGGGGCGGGTCGGGTGACGCAACGCCGCGGGCCGGGGTGGCCGGCCCGCGGCGTGGGTGGGGAGGATCAGGCGGAGGCCAGGTGGGTGGACCACTTGGCGCGCCAGGCGAGGGCGTCGGTGACGGCTTCGGCGATCGTGCGGCGCGGGGTCCAGCCGAGGAGCGTGCGGGCGGTGTCGACGGAGGCGTAGCAGCCGAGCACGTCGCCGGGGCGGGGGCCGGTCTCGCGGATGTCGAGCCGGGCGCCGACGGCCTGTTCGAAGGCGACGACCAGTTCGCGGACGGTGGTGCCCTCGCCGGTGCCGATGTTGATGACGCGGTAGCGGTCCGCGGCGGCCGGGGCGATCACCTCGTCGAAGCGGAGGAGGGCCGCCACGTGGGCGTCGGCGACGTCCTGGACGTGGATGTAGTCGCGGACGCCGGAGCCGTCGCGGGTCGCCCACTCGGTGCCGGTGACGGTGAACGGGGTGCCGTCGCCGTGGGCCTCGATCAGCTTGCCGAGGGCGTGGGAGGGGTTGAGGTCCTGGAGGCCGGTACGCAGCTGGGGGTCGGCGCCGATCGGGTTGAAGTACCGCAGCGCGATCACCCGCTGCTCCTCGGCGCCCTCGCCGCGCGTCCAGTCCTGCAGGATCCGTTCCATCATCTGCTTGGTGCGCGCGTACGGGCTCTGGGCGTCCACCGGGCAGGTCTCGTCGACGCGGCCGTCGGGGGTGGGTGCGTAGATGGACGCCGAGCTGCTGAAGACGACGCGGGTGCAGCGGAGGCGCTGGAGGGAGTCGAGCAGCTCGACGGTCTTGGCGACGTTCTCCCGGTAGTAGTACAGCGGCTTGGAGACGGACTCCGGGACGACGATCCGCGCGGCGCAGTGCAGGGTGGCGTCGATGTCCGGGTGCTCCGCGAAGATCCGGTCGAGCAGGGCGGCGTCGGCGATGTCGCCGCGGTAGAAGATCCGATCTTCGACGAATTCGGCCCGGCCCTTGGAGAGGTCGTCCAGGACGACCGGGATCACTCCCCGGTCGAGCAGCGCGGACGCCACCGTGCTGCCGATGTATCCCGCACCGCCGGTGATGAGGACCTTCTTCATACGCGATGCTCCCTCGCGCTCGTCCGACCGCCGGGTGGCAACCGGTCATGAGAGCAGGGACGGTGGTGCGGAGCCGGTGGTTCCACCATCCGGAAATCAGTGACGGTTGCGGCGGCGCAGCCAGAAGCCGGCGACGACGAGGAGGACGGCCGCGGCGGCGGTGCCGATGGCGGCCCAGGTGGTCGCGTCGGAGGGTGTGTCGGAGGCCGTGGCACCGGTGGAGGCGTCGGGGGTCATGCTTTTGACGGTCAGCGGGACAGCGGTGGGGGTGGGAGTCGTCGGGGTCGGAGTCGTCGGGGTCGGAGTCGGGAGCGTCGGAGTCGGGAGCGTCGGAGTCGGGAGCGTCGGGTCGGAGATGACCGCCGCCTCGACGTCGAGTTCGCGCTCGCCGTGCCCGAGGTCAGGGAACGCGCAGTCCACGGTGATCCGCCAGTGCCCGGCGGGCAGGGTCTCGCGGGTGGTGTACGTCCCGGGGTGGCCCTGGACGGCGACCATGGGCCACGGGCCCGCCGTGCGGCCGTCGGCGGAGGTCGCGGCGAGCGTGCCGGCGAACTCCTGGGTGACCGGGTCGTGATCGTTCTCGAACGTGGCGACGGTGCTGACGTGGCCGTTGTCGACGCCGGAGATCTCCAGGTGGACGGTGTCCCCGTGCGCGGCGGCCGGGGCGGCGGCGGGCAGAACGGCCGCCGTGGCGAGCGCGAGGGCGGCGAGGAGCGGTCGGGTACGCATGGGCGGGAACCTCGTGGGGGGGCGGGGAGGGGTGGTTGCGGGGCCAATGGGGCCGGGTGCGGCCGCCGCCCGGTGGAGGCGGCGACCGCACCCGGTGCCCCGAGCGGGACTCAGGTGGTCTTCTGCAGCGACCAGTTCTGGTACGGCTGGCCGTTCGCCTGCTGGAGCTCCAGCAGCCAACCACCGTAGTACCAACGGTCGCTGACCCCGAGCACCAGGGACGTGCCCGCTGCGGTGAGGCTGAACCCGCCACCGGAGGCGGTCAGTTGCCACTTCTGGGCCGCCGCGTCCGCGCACGGACGCTGCGCGACGTACTGGCCGGCGACCGGATCGCCGCCCAGCTGCAGGCACTTGTCGGAGCGGGCGGACTTGATCCGCACCGCGCCGTCACCGGCGTCCTCGAACAGCCACTTCTGGTTGGCGTAGCCGGTGCGCTGGTAGGCGATCGCGACGGTGCCGTCGTTCATCGAGCTGCCCCACAGGTCGGCGGCCTGGCCGGTGAGGCCGTTGACCAGGGTGTAGTGGCCGCCGGGCTGGGGGCGGCCGGCGTCGGCGAGGGTGTGGAATGTGGCGGCGCGGCCCGGCTTGGCGACCGTACCGGCGGCGTCCCGGACGGCGACGGCCACGGTGTACGAGGTGCCGGGGGCGAGCCGGACGAGGCCGACCACGGTGGCGCGGACGGTGCCGATGGCCTGGCCGTTGAGCAGCACGTCGTAGCCGGCCGCGGCGGGGACGGCGGGCCAGCTCAACATGACGGAGTTCTGGGTGATCTGACTGGTCGTCACATCGGGCAAGCCGGTCCCGCTGGTGGGTGTGGCGGTCGGGGACGGCGAGCCGGTCGGGGACGGCGAGCCGGTCGGGGTGGGCGTGGCCGTCGGGCTGCCGGTGGGCGTCGGGGACGGCGACGGCGTCCGGGTGGGCGAAGCGGTCGGCGACGGCGTCGCGGTAGCGGTCGGGGTGGGCGTCGGGCCCGGGCCGGTGCCGCTACCGGCAATGAGGAAGCGGTTGTTGGCGACGTTCCAGTGCCCGGAGAGATAGCTGCCGGGCTTGGGGTCGGTGCTGAAGTAGTCGTCATGCGTGCAGTCGAGCCGGTCGGAGTGCGCGCGGTCCGGGCAGACCGTCTTCATCTGCGGGTAGTACGGGTAGTCCGAGTAGCACATCAGGTCCCAGTCGTAGACGCAGTGGCCGCCCTTGCTGGAATCGGGCGCGCTGTTGTTCACCGCGCCCAGGTTGTGGCCGAGTTCGTGCGCGGCCGTGTGCCCGCCCCAGCAGCCGGAGTCCGTCCGGCCGTACGAGGGACCGAAGTTGCTGAGGTTGTCCTGGCCGGGACGCTCGTCGCCGGCGAAGGTGCCGATGCCGCAGTACACCTTGGCGTCGGTGAACATCATGTACTTGCGGTCCTTGCGGTTGAACCCCTGCGCGGCGAGGGCGCGGTTGCTCGCGTTGAAGTCCTGGATCTCGGCGTCGGAGATCTGCACGTTCAGGACGGACGCGGAGCAGTCGGAGTCGGTGACGAAGCGGACGTGCCGGACACCGCCGGTCTCCTGGGCGCTCGCGTTGTAGATGACGTCGACCTCGGCCGCCCACTTCTTGAACGAGGCCAGGTACTGGGCGTAGCGGTCGTTGCCGGGGGTGTGCATGTACACCACCTGGACGCGGTTGCCGCTGCTGCCGTCACCCTCGCAGACGACGTTCGAACCGGCGGGCGCGGCGGCGGCGTTCTGCTGCGGGGCGCCGCCGGCGTCGCCGACCAGCGCCTTCTGTCCGGCGTCGAGAACGGGCGCCGCGCCCTTCAACAGGTCGGCTGCGGCCGGGGGTTGAGCGTTGGCGGCGGGGGTGAGCACCGGCGCCTGGGCGGCCGGGGCGGCCACCGGCGGGACGTCCTTGTGGATGTCCACGTCCTTCGGCGGGGCGTCCGGGCCGTGGCTGCACAGCTGGCCGCCGGACACCTCCAGCGAACCGGCGCAGCGGTCACCGTTCGGCAGGCTCAACCCTGCGTAGACCAGTCCGCGGTCGGGCTGGTCCTTGGGTATCTCCTTGAGCGGGGCAGCCTTCTGGTCGCGCTTCGGGGCGGGCGCCTGGGTGGCGCCCTCGGCGGTCCCGGTCTCCCCCGGCCCGCTGCCGTCGTCGGCGGCCACCACGCCCGCGCCGTTCACCGAACCGTCCGCCGCGGCCGTGACGTTGGTGCGGCTCGCCGCCGGTTCGAGCGCGGTATGGATCCCGAGCGCGCCCGCGATCAGCCCGGCCGTCACTGCTGCGGCGACCAACGTAGTCCTGCGGGTGAGCCGCCTCCGCCTCCGCCGACGGAGTTCCGTGCTCCGGTGTCCCATCGCGTTCCTTTCCTCGTGCGACGGCCCGCGCCCTGTGGTGACAGGCGCCGGGCCTTCCGACACTCCGGAGACCGGATGGGGCGGGAGGGAATAACAGAAACTTCTTGCGAAATTCTTCGGCGTTCGTGCGGAGGCGTTCGCGCGGAGGCGCGGCCAGAACCCTGACCAGGCGATTTCCCGCCCAGGACATGCCAGGGCGGACGAACCGTCAGGCCACGGCCAGCTCCGCCGGGGCCGCCCGGCGGGCGCCGCGGCCGTGGTGCAACCGGGCCAGCGCGGCGGCCAGTGCGGCCGGGTCCCCGGCGAGCCAGAGACGGAGGGCGGCGGACAGCGCGGCGCTCGCCGGACCCGCCGCCGGACCGCCGGCCCCGGACACCCGCGCCCCCAGCAGCGGCAGCAGGTCGGCCACCGGCGCGGGCAGCCACAGCGTCACGGCGCACGGCGCGGGCCGGGCGAGGACCCGCCGCAGCCGGAGGGTGGCCGCGTCCCCGTACAGGGCGGGGATGACGTCCAGCAGCCCGTCCACCGCCACCTCGGAGACATCGCCGCCGCGCCCGCGCGCCAGCGCCCGCAGCAGTGCCCGCTCTGCGGCGCTGACCCGCACGGTCAGCATGACTTCGTCGTCGCAGTCCATGGGTCCCAGTTCCCGTCTCGTGGCGTCGGAGCGGTCGGTGTCGGAGCGGTCGGTGTCGGAGCAGTGAGCGTCGAAATGGCGAGCGTCGGAGCGGCGTGCGTCGGGTTCCTTCCCCTCAACCCCCGTCCGCTACCGGCGTGATCAGGCCGTAGTGGCCGGGCACGGCGACCAGGTCCAGCGCCTGGGCCCGAACGTACTCGCCGTCCTCGCGCGGCAGTTCGCCCCGAATCTCCACCCGGACGTCGAGGGCGGGCCGGTGGCGCAGACGGGTCATCAGGGAACCTCCTTGTCCAGTACCATGCTGGACCGACCGAGGTTGTCCGGCGAGGGCCGAAAGGCCCTGTCGGTGAGGCACCCTCCGGCGGACCGGAACTCCGGCCTTCCCGCAGGTCGGAGCGGCCGAGTGCGGCGGACGATCCGAATCGGCGGACGAGTGCCGTCGATCGACCGTTGGGGTGATCCGCCCGCGCGCGGCGCAACGCCCGTCCAACCGGCGCGTTTCCCATGTCGTGCGCCCTCTGGGAAGGGCACACGCGGGGTCCCGCGCGCTGAACCGGTTCCCCGCCTCCCGGCCGGCGCGACGGCGCATCCCGCGGTACCGCCGCACCGGCCCATCTGGTGAGAGGTAGCGTCATGACCCTGACGACCGATACGGCGACGACGACCGACACGGTGACGACGACCAAGCCTCCGAGACCGAGCGTCCCCCTGAGAACTCCCGCACCCTCTCGCCCGCCCGCGGCCGTCCCCCCGCTCGCACCCGGCGCGCTCCCCGGCCTCGGCCACGCCGCCGCCCTGCTGCGCGACCCGCTCGGTTTCCTCGGCTCGCTCGCCCGCCACGGCGGCGTGGTCCGGGTCCGCCTCGGCCCGCGCACCGTCTGCGTGGTCACCGACGTCGCGCTCGTCCACACCCTGCTCGTCGCGCTCGCCCACGACTGCCCGCGCGGCGCCGTCCAGGACACCCTCAGAACGGCCTTCGGCGACGGCCTGCTGATGTCCGAGGGCCAGGCCCACCGCGACCGCCGCCGGGTGATCCAGCCCGCCTTCGGCCCGGACCGGATGGCCGAGTACCTCGCCGTCATGCACCAGGTCACCGAGGAACGGGCCGCGCGCTGGCGGCCCGGCCAGGTCCTCGACGTGGCCAAGGAGATGAACCACCTCGCGCTGGAGATCGTCACCCGCTCGCTCTTCGACGCCCGGCTCGGCGAGGAGGCCACGCTCGCCTTCCACCGGGCGCTGCCGGACCTGGTGAAGGGCCAGATCGTCCAGTCGCTCTACCCCCACCCGGCGCTGGCGCGGCTGCCGCTGCCCGTCAACCGCCGGTTCGACGCAGCCGTCCGGGTGCTCAACCAGGTCGTCGACCAGGCCGTCAACGGGCCCACGGCAGCCGGAGGTTCGGCCCACCACGCCGGCACCCTGCCCGCCCTGCTGCGCGCCGCCGCCGACCCGGCCACCGGCCGTCCGCTCACCGAGGCCGACGTCCGGTCCGAGGCGATCACCATGTTCGGCGCGGGCACCGAGACCGTCTCCACCACGCTCACCTGGCTGATCGACGAACTCCTGCGCCACCCGCAGGTGGAGGCCCGGGTCCTCGCCGAACTCGACGAGCACCTGCCCGCGGGCACCGTCCCCACCCCCGAGGCGCTGGCCCGGCTCGGCTACACCCGCAGCGTGACCCAGGAGGCGGTGCGGCTGCATGCGCCGAACGCCTTCCTGATGCGCACCGCCCAGGTGCCGGTCACGCTCGGCCCGTACCGGATCCCGGCCGGCACCGAGCTGCTGTACAGCCTCACCGCGCTGCACCGCGACCCGGCGCGCTACCCCGACCCACTGCGCTTCCGCCCCGAGCGGTGGCAGGACGGCGGCGCCGGGCGGCAGTCGTTCCTGCCGTTCGGGGCGGGCAAGCACAAGTGCATCGGCGAGGCCTTCGCCTGGGCCGAGTTGACCGTCGCGGCGGCGGCGATCCTGCGCCGCTGGCGGCCGGTGGCCGTCCCCGGGGCGCGGGCGCGCGAGGTGGTGTGGACGACCGTCCAGGCGCAGGGCCTGCGGGTCCGACTGGCTCCGCGCGAGAGCAACGGGCCTCGGGCGGGCGGGGCCCCGGCACCCGAAACCTGTCCCATCACCCGACCCCGCCGCCACAGCGAACTGGCCGCCGCCACCGCCCGGCATGCCGCGTGGACGGTCCGCCACGGCCTGCTGAGCCCGACCGAGCTGCCGCGCTACCAGGCCTACGCCCTCCCCGAGTTGATCGGCCACGCCTACCCCAGGACCCAGGGCGCCGACCTCGACCTGCTGATCGACATGCTCGGCTGGTTCACCGTCCTCGACGACCGCTTCGACGGCTCGCCCGGCCGCCGACCGGCCGAGGCGCGGGCGATCGTCGACCCGCTGATCGACGCCCTCAACGGCAGCACACTGAGCGCCGAAGAGAGCCAACTCCTCATCACCTGGCGGGAACTGTGGAACCGTCAGAGCGCCGCGATGTCCCCCGCCTGGCGCGCCCGCGCCGCCCGCGAGTGGCGGACCTGCCTCGCCACCTTCCCCGCCGAGGCCGAGCACCGCGCCCACGGCACCGTCCCCCGCCTCGGCCTCGCCGAAACGATGCGGCTGCGCCGCCACGGCAGCTGCCTCTACCCGTTCATGAACATACTGGAACGCGTCCACGGCGCCGACGCGCCCGCCGCACTGCACGCGGACCCCGCCCTGCACCGTCTGCGCGCCCACACCGCCGACGCCGCCACGCTGATCAACGACCTGTACTCACTGGAACGGGAGGAACGCCAGGGCGCCGCCGCGTTCAACACCGTGCTCACGCTGCAACGCCTGCGCGATTGCACCCGCAGCCGGGCAATCGGGGCGGTCCGGGCCCGGGTCGCACAGCTGCGCACGGAGAGCGCGGCCCTCCGCCGCGACCTGTTGCGCCGCCATCCGGACGGCGACTGGTACCTGCACGGCACCCGGGAACTGGTCGACGGCGTCCAGACCTGGACCAGCACCAGTCACCGCTATCGGTAGGCCCCGGACGGCGGCCGGTGGCTCACGTGCGACCGGTCACTTGCGGCGGGCCCCTTGCGGCCGGTCACTTGCGGCCGGTGGCTTACTTGCGGCCGCCGACCGCGAACAGCAGCAGCACGAAGCCGGCGAACAGGTGCGTGGCGAAGATGTAGATGCCCGCCCGGATGAGCATGGCCTTGCGGCGGCGCTTCTCCTCGCTCGTGCTGTCGCTCATGGCTGGTGGCTCTCCTGGGGTCGGTCGGGCGGCGGCGGGGGCGCTCAGCGGGTCTTCAGCGGGGCACCGGGCGCACGCAGCTCGGTGAGCAGTGCGCCCTGGTCGGTGATCAGCTCGGTCAGGATCCGGCGCGCGGCCCGCAGCAGCTCGGCGACGTCCGGGGTGCTGAGCGCGTACACCACGGTGTTGCCCTCGCGGGTGGCCGTGACCAGCTGGGTGCGGCGCAGCACCGCGAGCTGCTGGGAGAGGTTGGACGGTTCGACCTCGATCTCCGCCAGCAGCTCGCGGACCGGCCGGGGGCCGTCCTGGAGCAGCTCCAGGACCCGGATCCGGACCGGGTGGCCGAGGGTGCGGAAGAACTCGGCCTTGGCCTGGTACAGCGGGACGGGCATCGTTCGCTCGCTCCCTCTCGCTCGGGTCTGTCGTGGCCTCGAGGCCGCAAGCATCATCACTGCAGATGAAGATTTCTTCAAGTTGTCACAGTTACCAGGGGCACGGAAGGGCCGCCGTGGCGGGGGCGCAGGAGACCGCGAGAACTGTGAGGGCCGTCACACCCCGCCAGTCGGGGCGGTCGGCGCCGCGCGCCGGAAGCCGAGCCCGGGATGCTGCCAACTCCCGGGCTCGGCAGTTGAGGTGACGTATCGTCAGCACACCACAGGGACATCCATTGCCACCGGGGCCGAGTTGCGCGAAAAGGGCCGGGACAATGCGGCCGCACTCTCCCGGACAGGTCCGACAGCTCAGCCCAGCGACGCGCGCAGGGTGGTGATGCGGGCGAGGGCGGCGTCGAAGGCGGCGCGGTCGAGGTGGCCGGAGTCGAGGGCGGCGGCGAGCGCGGTGGTGGCGTCCTCGCCCTGTTGCGGGTCGCGGGCGGAGCAGAGGATGAGGTCCATGCCTGCGCCGGCGGCGGCGAGGGCGCGGGCGCCGGTGTCGCCGTACGGGTCGAGGGCGCCGGCTTCGAGGGCATCCGTCACGGTCACGCCCCGGAAGCCGAGGCGGCTGCGGAGCTCGCCCTGGACGGCGGTGGGCGAGAGGCCGGCCGGGTGCTCGGGGTCGAGCGCCGGGTAGACCGCCCAGGAGGCCATGACCAGGCGGACGCCCGCCGCGATGGCCGCCCGGTAGGGCTCCTCGCCGCGGGCGCGCAGGTCGGCGAGCGGGACGGGGAGGGTGACCGGGCGCTCGTCGGTGTTCTCGTCGGCGGCGGCGGAGCCGAGGCCGGGGAAGTGCTTCGCGGTGGCGGCGACGCCGAGCTCCTGCTGCGCCGCGAGGAACGCCGTGCCCAACCTCCCCACCACGCCCGGATCCCGGCCGTACGAGCGCTCGTGGCGGTCGATGAAGTTGCCGGGGGTGTCGTACACGTCGAGCACGGGCGCGAGGTTGACGTTCAGCCCGGAGTCCGCGAGGTTCTGCCCCGCCCCGACGCCGGAGCGGCCCGCCTCGCCGACCGGGTCGGGCGCCGCCCCGGTGGCACGGGCGGAGAGTTCGGGAGACCCGGGGAGCCGGCGGACCTTGCCGCCCTCCTGGTCGGTCATCAGCAGCAGCGGCTCCCGCACCGGCGACTCGGCCGCCGCCTGCCGCAACTTGCCCACAGCCTCGGCGAGTTGGTCGGGGCTGGTGACGTTCTCGCCGAACAGGATCACCCCGGCCGCCCGGCCCTCCCGGATCGCCTGGAGCACGGCGGGCGGCGGAGTCGGACCGGGGTAGGAGTAGACGATCCGGCGACCGGCGAGCAGGCGGGAGTCGGAGCTGAGCATGGCGGCAGTCCTCTCCACCGGGCCGGACGGGCGCCGCCCCACCGGCACCGAACCGGCCGGGACCGGGCCGAGGGCGGCGGCCAGGACCGCGAGCACCGCCACGAGCCGGGCGGACCGCCGGAGCGAGGGCATCGGGCCTCCCGGGGCCGGAACGACGGGAACGACGGGACTCACAGGAACAGTACGACGGGTACGGTCCGTCAGCCTACCGAAGGCCGCACCGCCGCAGGGAGTTCAGCGCACCCGCCCGTTAGCCCAATTGCCGCGCCAGCCGCCCGAGGACGGCGATCCCCTCGGCGATCTCGCCGGGCGTGCCGGCCGCGTAGCCGAGGACGAGCCCCGGCGGGTACGGCAGCCGGGCGTGCCAGGACAGCGGCTGGACCTTTACCCCGTGCGCGAGCGCCGCCGTGGCGAGCTCGGTGTCGGTGCAGCCGAGGCCCGGCGGGAGGGTGAGCATCAGGTGCAACCCGGCGGCGGCGCCGTGCACCTCGGCGCCGGGGAGGTGGGTGCGGACGGCGGCGATCATCGCGTCCCGGCGGCGCCGGTGGCGGCGGCGCACCAGCCTCAGGTGGCGTTCGAGCACACCGGAGTCCAGCACCCTGGCGATGACCAGCTGCGGGAGGACGGGGTTGCCGAGGTCGGCGAACCGTTTGGCGGCGAGCACGTCCTCGCGGTACCGGGGCGGCACCAGCAGCCAGCCGGTGCGCAGCGCGGGCGCGAGCAGTTTGGAGATGCTGCCCGTATAGCAGACCCGTTCCGGGAGGGCGGCGCGCAGGGCGGGCACCGGCGGGCGGTCGTAACGGTGCTCGGCGTCGTAGTCGTCCTCGATGACGAGCCCGCCCTCGCCGGCCCAGCGCAGGAGTTCGCGCCGCCGTTCGCCGCCGAGAACGACGCCGGTCGGGTACTGGTGGGCGGGGGTGAGCAGGACGGCCGGGGCGCCGGTGGCGCGCAGCGCGTCGACCCGGATGCCGTCGGCGTCGACCGGGACGGGCGGGGTGGCGGCGAGCCAGTGCGCGAGGTGCTGGCGGGCGCCGAGCGAGCCCGGGTCCTCGACCGCGACCTCGGTGATGGCCGCGCGGCCGAGCGCCTGGCCGAGCAGGGTGAGGGCTTGGGCGATGCCGGCGGTGATCAGCACATCGTCGGGGTCGGCGCGGATGCCCCGGTTGCGGGCGAGCCAGTGCGCGACGGCCTGCCGCAGCGGGAGGGCGCCGCGCGGGTCGCCGTAGCCGAGGTCGTGGGCGGAGAGCCCGTCGAGGACGGCGCGTTCGGCGCGCAGCCAGGCGGCGCGGGGGAAGGCGGCGAGGTCGGGGACCCCGGGCGAGAGGTCGATCCGGGCGGGGGCGGCGCGCAGGGCGTCGAACACCTCGGGTCCGGGGTCGTCCCGGAAGAGCGGGGGCGCCGGGCATGCCGCGGGCGGGGCGGGCACGGGCGGCACGGGCGCGGCGACGACCACGGTGCCGCCCCTCCCCCGCCCGGCGACCTGCCCTTCCTCGGTGAGGCGCCGGTACGCGTCGGTCACCACCCCGCGGGAAACGCCGAGTTCGCCCGCGAGCACCCGGGTGGCGGGCAGCCGGCTGCCGGCCGGGAGGCGGCCGTCGGCGACCGCCTCGCGCAGGCGCCGGGCGAGCCAGTCGGTGAGGCCGCCGGGCGGGGCGTCGGCGGTGTCGAGCTGGAGGAAGTCTGCGCCGGGGTCCGCGTTTTTGGACCGGTCGGGAGCCGCGCCTTTGGACCTGTTCACCGGACCATTGTGGCGCGAGGGTTGGGGCCATGACCACCACGGATACCGAACCCGTCAGCGACCATCCCGCCTACGTCCACGGCTACTCGGACACCGAGGCCCGACGCCTCGGCGACCAGGCGAACACCCTCGCGGAGCTGCTGCACGCGGGCACCGCGTACCCGCCGGGCAGCCGCGTTCTGGAGGCGGGCTGCGGGGTGGGCGCACAGACGGTGCACCTGCTGGCCGCCAGCCCCGGCATGCGGCTGACGTCCGCGGACATCTCGACCGAGTCCCTGGCCCAGGCGCAGGCCCGGGTGGCCGCGCAGGCACCCGGCGCCCAGGTGGCCTGGCACCACGGGGACCTGCACGAACTGCCCTTCCCGGACGGCGCGTTCGACCACGTCTTCCTCTGCTTCGTCCTGGAGCACCTGGCCGACCCGGCCGCCGGGCTGGCCGCCCTGCGGCGCGTGCTGCGGCCGGGCGGCACGATCACGGTCATCGAGGGCGACCACGGCTCCGCGTTCTTCCACCCCGAGACCCCGGCCGCCCGCGCCACCGTCGACCACCTCGTTCGCCTCCAGGCCGCCGCCGGCGGCGACGCCCTCCTCGGCCGCCGCCTCCACCCCCTGCTCACCGACGCCGGCTTCACCGACGTCACCGTCCGCCCCCGCACGGTCTACGCCGACGCCGCCCGCCCGGCCCTCGCCGAGGGCTTCACCCGCCGCACCTTCGTCGCCATGGTCGAGTCCGTCCGCGCCGACGCCCTGGCCGCCGGCCTCACCACACCCGCCGCCTTCGACCGCGGCATCACCGACCTGCGCCGAACAGCGGAACCGGGCGGGACGTTCCACTACACCTTCTTCAAGGCGGTGGCGGTCAACCGCTGATACGAAAATCCACCGTCCCTGCTGGTCAGGCCGTGTCTGCTGATTGGAGGAGCACTAACTCCGGTCGCGCCACCACTCGACGGTGGCCCGGAACTGCTCCTCGACCGGGGTGGCGCGCAGGGCGTACACGGACTCGTAGGCCGAGGCGTCCATCACGAACGGGCGGTCGAACTGGTAGCGGACTTCCCGCAGTTCGCGGACCAGTGGGCTGAACAGCCCGGCCAGGCGCAGCATCGCCGGCGGCAGCTGTCGTACCGCGATCGGGGTGGTCTTCGCCTCGGCGGCCAGGCCTGCCACCATCTCGCGGGCGGACCGGGCGGGCGCTGTCGGTACGTGCCAGGCCCGGCCCCAGGCGCGTTCGTCGCCCGCGAGTTCGACCAGGGCGGCGGCGACGTCGGGGAGGTACGTCCAGCTGTGCGGCGCGTCGGGGTCGCCGAGGACCGAGACGGTCTTGCCGGCCAGGATGGGCGGGACGACGCGCGCCGCGAGGTGGCCGCCGTCCGTCACGCCGGGGCCGAAGAAGTCGGAGGCACGGACCTCGACCGCCCGGATCCGGCCCGCCTCGTGCAGGGTGCGCGACTGGTCCCAGATCGCCGCCCGCACACGGCCCTTCGGGCCGGTGGCGGCGAGGGGCAGGTCCTCGGTGAGGGGGCGGTCCACCGGCCCGTAGCCGTAGAGGTTGCCGAGCAGGACCAGCACCGCGCCGGTCGCCTCGGCGGCGGCGCAGAGCGCGGAGGCGAGCGGCGGCCACTCGGTGGCCCAGCGGTGGAGGGGCGGCGCGGCGCAGTTGTAGACGGCAGCGGCGCCGCGGGCCGCCTCGGTCAGCCGCTCGGGGTTCGCCGCGTCCAGCGCGAGGTGTTCGATGCCGGGCTCGGCCGGGCGGCCCGACCTGGTGACCACCCGTACCTCATGCCCCTGCCCGGCCAGCAGCCGCGCCGTGGCCGCCCCCGCGGGCCCGTATCCGACAACCAGATGAAAAGTCACGCGCACACCCTAGCGGGACTGTTGAAGCACCCTGGCGGGACCGTCGAAGCACCCTGCCGGGACCGTTGAGGGCGCCCCGGGTCGACGTCACTTCGGGCTGTCGCCGAGGGCGGCGAGCAGCGTGCGCATGGCGTCGACGAAGGCGGCGGTCTGGGCGTCGTCGAGGCCGGCGAGGAGGCGGTGCTCGGTGGCGAGGTGGTCGGGCAGGGCGCGGTCGATCAGGGCGTAGCCCTCGGGGGTGAGCGTGACCTCGCGGCTGCGGCCGTCCACGTCGCTGGCGGTGCGGGTGACCAGGCCACGGGCCTCCAGCCGGTCGAGGCGCTGGGTGATCGCGCCGGAGGTGACCATCGCGGACTGCATCAGGCCGGTGGGGGTGAGCCGGTAGGGCGGGCCGCTGCGGCGCAGGGTGGCGAGGACGTCGAAGGAGGCGGCGTCCAGGCCGTGCTCGCCGAAGGTGCGGTTGAGCTCCGCGTCCACCAGGCGGTAGAGGCGCTTGAGCCGGCCGAACACCTCCATCGGGGAGACGTCCAGCTCGGGGCGCTCGGCGCCCCACTGCGCGACTACGCGGTCCACATGATCTGCCACGGGTCCAGGGTAGGGGATTCCGGCGAGATTCCTTAGCGATGAGGTAACCGTGAGCCACATCACACCACCGGAGTGCTCACGGATGCCTTAGCGCTGAGATACATTGGCTTAGTGCTAAGCAATCGACTCGGAATCGTGCTGATGACGGCCGTCGCCCCCGCCGTCTGGGGGTCGACCTACCTCGTCACCACGGAACTGCTCCCGCCCCACCGTCCGCTCCTCGCGGCCGTCCTCCGGGCCCTGCCCGCGGGGCTGCTCCTGACAGCCCTCACCCGCCGGCTGCCACAGGGCAGCTGGTGGTGGCGCTCACTGGTCCTCGGCGCGCTGAACATCGGCGCGTTCCTCGCCCTCCTCTTCGTCGCCGCCTACCGCCTCCCCGGCGGGATCGCCGCCACCGTCGGCGCCGTCCAGCCACTGGTCACCGCCGGGCTCTCGGCCGCGTTCCTCGGCGACCGGCTCACGCTGCGGACCGTCCTGTCCGGCATCGCGGGCGTCGCGGGCGTCAGCCTGCTCGTCCTGCGGGCCAACGCCCGGCTCGACGCGATCGGCGTGGCCGCCGCGCTCGGCGGCGCGGTGGTCATGGCCACCGGCCTCGTCCTCTCCAAGCGCTGGGTCTCGCCCGCCCCGGTGCTCGCCACCACCGGCTGGCAGCTCACCGCCGGCGGACTGCTGCTGGTGCCGGTCGCCCTGTTCGCCGAGGGCGCCCCGCCGTCCCACCTGACCGCCGCCAACCTGCTCGGCTACGGCTACCTCGGCCTGATCGGCGCGGCCCTCACGTACGGGCTCTGGTTCCGCGGGGTCCGGGCCCTGCCGCCGACCTCCGTGTCCTTCCTCGCGCTGCTCAGCCCGGTGGTCGCCACCGCGCTCGGCTGGCTCGTCCTCGGACAGGACCTCAGCTCGCTGCAGGCGGTCGGCGCGCTGATCGTCCTCGGCTCGCTGATCGCCGCCCAGACCCAGCGGCCGCGCGCCCCTGTCCCGACACCCACCACCCCGGCACCCCGCCTGCAGCCCGCCTCCGCGCCCGTGCGCGAAAACGCCTGACCGCAATCCGTACCCACTGAAGGAGAATCCCCATGCGTATCACCGTGTTCGGCGCCACCGGCAACGTCGGCAGCCGGGTCGTGGCCGAGGCGCTCGCCCGCGGCCACAAGGTCACCGCCGTCCTCCGCGACCCCGCCAAGCCGCACGGCCTCCCGTCCGCCGCCGCAATAGCCGTCGGCGACGCCCGCAACGCCGAGGACGTGGCCCGCCTCGCCGCCGGCCAGGACCTGGTGATCACCGCCACCCGCCCGCGGCCGGGCAGCGAGGGCGAACTGGCCGTCGCCACTCGGGGCCTGCTGGCCGGCCTCGCCGGGACGGGCGTGCGCCTGCTCGCGGTCGGCGGCGCGGGCAGCCTCACCATCCCTGGAGGTGGCGGCAAGACCGTCGCCGACGACCCTGACTTTCCCACCGAGATCCTGCCGATCTCCCGGGCCTGCAGCGAGCAGCTCGACCTCTACCGCGCCGATACCCACGTCGACTGGACGTACCTGAGCCCGGCCGCCCTGCTGGAACCCGGTGTCCGCACCGGCCGCTTCCGGCTCGGGCGCGACGAACTGCTGGTCGACGCCGACGGCAACTCCGTCATCTCCATGGAGGACCTCGCCGTCGTCCTCCTCGACGAGGCCGAGCAACCCGTCCACCGCCGCACCCGGTTCACCGCCGCGTACTGACGCCCGCGCCCGTTCGGGGGTGTACCCAGCACCACCCCCAATACGGAAGCGCACGCGATCGACCGTCAGGCGCGGCTCGGACAGGATCGTTCCCGTGAAGACATCAGCACCCCGTACCCGCCGCGCCGCCCTCGCAATCGCCGCCGCCGTCCTGGCCGGCCTCGCCCTGCCCACCACGGCGAGCGCCGCGCCGGACGGCGCCCGGAACCCCGGCGACGCCGAGGCCGCCCCGGCCCGCTACAGCCACCAGACCCTCGACTGGCAGCCGTGCGCCGGGCAGCCCGCGCTGGAGTGCGCCACCATGGCCGTCCCCCGCGACTGGCACCACCCGGGCACCGGGGCCGACCTGACCATCGCCGTGTCCCGGCACCGCGCCGGCGACCCGGCCCAGCGCAAGGGCACGCTGCTGATGGCCGCCGGCGGGCCCGGCGCGTCGGGCCTGCTGCGCCCGGCCGGCCTGGCCACGTCGGCCCCCAAGGTCGGCGCCGCGTACGACATCGTGAGCTTCGACCAGCGCGGGGTGGGCCGGAGCACCCGGGCGGTGTGCCAGACCCCGGAGGAGTTCCAGGAGTTCCTGGCCGGCGACTACCGCGACCAGTCCCCCGAGGCGATCGACCGCGTCGTCGCCAACGCGCAGAAGCTGGCCGCCAGTTGCCAGGAGCACAGCGGCGACCTGCTGCCCTACCTGACCACCGAGCAGACGGCCCACGACATCGACCTGTTCCGCTCACTGCTCGGCGAGAAGAAGCTCAGCTACTACGGCCCGTCCTACGCCTCGATGATCGGCGCCTACTACGGGACGCTCTTCCCGCACCGGGTCGAGCGGATGGTGCTGGACAGCAACGTCGGCTTCGAGGGCACCTGGGAGAACTTCGAGCTGGGCCAGCCGATGAGCTTCCAGCGCCGCTTCGACGAGGACTTCGTGCCCTGGCTGGCGGCCCGCAACAGCACCTACCACTGGGGCTCGACCCCGGCGGAGGTGCAGGCCCGCTGGGAGCAGCGCCGCGCCGCGCTGCACGACAACCCGATCACCGAGGGCACGCTGACCATCGGCCCCAACCAGTTGGACAACGGCGCGATCGGGGTGATCTACGAGGAGGCCAACTTCCCGTTCCTCGCCCAGGCGTTGACCGCCGTCGACAACTGGCAGGGGGCCGACCCGGCGGCCAAGGCCATGGCCGGGCAGGTGTTCGGCCACTACCTCAGCCCGGAGTTCCTCGCCGAGTTCTTCTCGGTGACCTGCGCCGACACCCCGTGGACCAAGGACATGGACACCTGGATCGAACGCGGCGCCGAGAACGCCGCGCACTGGCCGCTGGTCGGCGCCCGGACGCTCGCCTTCAGCGCGGTCTGCGCGTCCTGGCCGACGGCCCCCGGGCCGCAGGTCAAGGTGACCGGCGCGCACCTGCCGCCGGTCCTGATGCTCAACTCGGTGCACGACCCGGCGACGTACTACGAGGCCGCCCTCGGCGCCCACCGCGCGCTGCGCGGCTCGCGGCTGGTCACCGTCGCCGGGAACGGCGACCACGGCCAGTACCCCACGTCCAACACCTGCGTCACCGACGTGGTCGAGCGCTACCTGCTGGACGACCGTGCCCCCGAGCACGACCTCACCTGCCCTTCCCCGCAGGCCGGTTGAGAAAGAAGCAAGTTGAGCGAGGCCGGCGCCCGCTGACCCAAGGCAACGGTCAGCGGGCGCCCCACCGCGTGCGGAGCCAGGCGAAGGCGGCGGCGGGGCGGGAGAGTTCGCGCGGTCCGGAAGCACCGTCGCTGGAATCGGACGCACCGTCGCTGGAATGATGACCGGAGGAAGTGTTCGTCAGATCGTTCGCATCCCCATGATCCATGGGGGTGGTCCTACGGCGTCACCGCGGGGCGTGGTGCGTGTCCCCGCAGTGCTCGCCCGTCTCGTCGTCGGGGAAGCTGACGGCCAGCGTGACGCGGTACTCGTAGACGTCGTCCCGGTGCCCCGGCACGCGGGCCCAGGCGAGCGAGTGCACCTCGGCCCCGGGCGCCTGCCGACACCAGGCGGCGGCCTCCTCCAGCGCCCGCGCCGCCGAACGGCCTGTGCACACCACGGCGGTGTACGCGGCCACGGCGACGTCACCCCCGCTCCGGCCGACCCGGGACACCGCCCGGACGGCAGCGGCCGCCTGGGCCAGGTCCCGGGCCAGGTCGTCGACCACTCTCGGGGGTGCCGGCAGGACCACCGGCCCCCCGGCGACGATCTCCGGCAGGTTCGCGCTCACAATCCGGGCCTCCATCCACACGGTCACGGGGCACAGCATGCCGGGCGGGGCACACTGGCATGCCCACTTTCACCACAACATCACCCGTCCAGGGCCCAGTTGGAGCCAAAGCCTGGCGCCGGCGCGCCCGCCCTGGTAGGAGGAGAGGCCCCTGGTGTCCGCAATCCGGGCAGGTCAGGCCCGGTGGACGGCGGGCGGCGCCGGGGCGCCCGGAAGACCGCGCACGTACCACCCCCGCGACCCCGGCCGCCTCTTCGCCCCCCTGGGTCCGCCCGCATCGCCTCCGAACGCGCACGCCCAATCCCCGTCAAGGGCACGGGAAGTGGCGCATTCACCTTTCGGTGGGCTCCTGGCCGCCTCGTTGACACCCTGGTCCTGTCGGATCGTCGTGATACTAATCATCCCGGCGGCGGGATTCGTCATTCACAGCAGGCACGATGATGACGGCCCGTCCGTTATCGGGGCGATCTCGGGACGGTTCCCGAGACGATGCTCGGGACGATTCCGGTTCTCGGGACGGCCGAACGGCGACGGGGAGGGGCACGGCATGGCGGCGAGGTTCGGCAGCGCGGACAGTGGGCGCAAGGTACGGCTCGGCAAGCGGGTCACGGGCACGACGGCGGCGTTCACCGCCCTCGCGGCCCTGACCGGTTCGCAGATGACGGGCCTCGGGCTGGCCCCGGTCGCCGCCGCCGACGCCGTGACGGCGCAGGCCGGTGACGGCGGCACAGCCGCCACCCCTGGCGTGCCCGGCAGCGGCCAGGCCACCGGCACCGCACCCGGCACCGGCATACCGGCCGACGGCGGTGGCACCGTCTCGCCGCCGCAGCCGCCCGGCGCCCAGCCCGGCGTGCCCTCCACCGGGCCGTTCGCCGCCACCGGTCCGGCCCTGCCCGCAACCGTCTTCGCGGCCTACCGCCAGGCCGAAGCCTCGCTCGCGACCCGCTCGCCGGGCTGCCACCTGCCCTGGCAACTGCTCGCCGGGATCGGCCAGGTCGAGTCCGGCCAGGCCGACGGCGGCCACGTGGACGCCGCCGGCACGACCTTCCGCCCGATCCTCGGCCCGGTGCTCGACGGCACCGGCGGTAACGCCGCGATCCCGGACACCGACGGCGGACGCTACGACGGCGACTCCCGCTGGGACCGCGCGGTCGGGCCGATGCAGTTCATCCCGTCCACCTGGGCAACCTGGGGCGTGGACACCACCGGCAAGGGCAAGGCCGACCCCAACAACATCTTCGACGCCGCCGAGGCCGCCGGCCGCTACCTGTGCGCGAACGGCCGCGACCTGTCCGACCCGGCACAGCTCGACCGGGCGATCCTCAGCTACAACTACTCGGGCGAGTACCTGCGGACCGTCAAGAACTGGATGGCCCACTTCGGCAGCGGCTCGGTGACGACCTCTCCGGACCGCCCGGCCCCGCTGTCCCCCCTGTTCCCGCCCTTCCCGCTGCCGGGGACGTCCACCGGGATCACGACGGGCACCGGTGTCACCACGGGGAGCACCCCCGGCAGCGGCACCACCACCGGCATGCCGACCCCGGTCCAGCCGCAGCCCTCGCCGAGCGCCCAGCCGACCACGCCCGGCACGCCCACGGCTCCCACCACGCCGACGCCGACCGCGCAGCCGACGACCCCTCAGCCGACGACCGGCCCGAACCCGAGCCCGACGGCGGCGCCGTCCCCGACGGCCACGCCGACGCCCACCGGCTCGCCCTCGCCGAGCGCCACCCCGACCGGCACGCCGTCCCCGACGGCCACCCCGACCGCAACGCCCACGGCCACCCCGAGCGGCACGCCGACGGCCTGCCCGAGCCCGACCGCCACGGCCACGGGCTCCCCGTCCCCGACCGGCACCGCCACCCCGACCGGCACCCCGTCCCCGACGGCCACGCCGAGCGGCACCCCGACGGCGACCCCCACCGCTCCCGGCTGCGCCACCGCGACGCCCACGGCCACCCCGAGCGCGACGGCGACCACGACGCCCAGCGCCACCGTCTCCCCCTCGGCGACCCCGTCCCGCCACTGACGCACCACACCGTGCGGCCCGGCCTCGTCAACGGGGCCGGGCCGCACGGCCGTTCCACAAAGCTCAGTCCACGAAGCTCAGTCCTCGGAACTCAGTCCTCGGAGCTCAGTCTTCCTCGTCGTCCTCCGGCACCCACCCCGCCGCCCGCTCCCGCTCCTCCTGCACCCTGATCGGCGGGTCCGGGTCCAGGTCCGAGGCGCGCGGCAGCTCCGGCCCGTCCGGGCCGAGCCGGACCACGGGCTCGACGCGCACCAGCTGGAACCGCCGCCCGGCCGCCTCGACGGTGTTCGCGCGGGAGGCGTCCAGCCGGTCGGCGGCCTCCGCGTACGCGGCGAGCTCCTCCTCGTCGAGGCCCGGGTTCAGCATCGGCGCGAACTCCCGCAGGTAGGCGGCGAGGCTGTCGCGTGCTGCCTGCGGGGTCTCGCAGGCGCCGGTCATCGGGCCCCACCGCCCGTCCCGCTGTTCGGCGACGGCGCAATGCACGGGCAGGACGAGGACGTTGGGGTACTGCGCGGAGGCGAGCCGGGCGTCGGCGCGGACCTCCTCGGTGATGAACCGGCCGGTCGGCACCAGGCTCATCAGGTCCAGCCGCACGATGCCGTCGACCAGGGTGACCGCCGCGGCCGGGTCGATCACGTAGCCGTCGACCCGCGAGGGCGCCCGGTGCCCCTGGCCGACGGGCGCCGGGTCGGGGTCGGTGGGGCGCGGCGGTTCGACGCCGTCGGGTCCGCCGCGCAGCACCTGTTCGGCGCGGAAGATCCGGTACTGCCGCCCGGCGACGGTCAGTTCGTCGAGCTTCTCCCACTCCAGCCGCTCGTAGGCGGCGGTGTAGGCGGCGCGCTCCTCGTCGGTGATGTCCCAGGGGGCCTCCCAGCGACCGCCGGGTTCGCTGTTCGCCCAGCAGCGGAAGGTGTGGCCGAGGTCGTCCCGGGCGGTCTGCGGGGTGGTGTTGTGGAAGCCGAGGATCCGCCAGGCGCCCTCGGGGGTGCGCTCCAGCGCGCCGAAGACCGGCGGCATCATCAGCAGGTTCGGGTAGCGTCCGCGCGATTCCCAGGCCTCCAGGCCGGCCACGGCGGAGACCGGGTCGTCGGTGTGGGTGACCCGGATGGTGAGGTGGTCGGGAAACGGCACCGCGTCGTCGTCCATGCGGCCAGTGGTAGCGCAGCCGGCCGTCGCGTGGGGCGGCCTTGCGCGAAGTCCCCTCGTTCCGGGGACGGTTGTGGCACCCTGCGCTACCCCTGCTCGGCCTGGGCGGACCCCTGCTCGGCCTGCGCTACCCCTGCTCGGCCTGGGCGGACCCCTGCTCGGCCTGCGCTACCCCTGCTCGGCCTGGGCGGACCCCTGCTCGGCCCGCTCAGCTTGCTCGGCCCGGGCGGCCCGCCGGGCCTTCTCGACCCGCCAGCGGCCGAGCATGCCGTGCAGCTCCTCGATCATGAACTCGAAGAACTCGGCGCTCTCCGCGAGCCGGCCCAGCCGGGCGGTGCCGCCGTGCGCCGCGACCGCGTCCGGCTGCCCTTGGCCGACTACACCTGGGGCGCCATGCTCGGCCTGATGGCCGTCCTCGCCGGGCTCATGAGCATCCTGATCGTCACCCGGCACACCCGGGCCGAGGAGGAGACCGGCCGCGCCGAACTCGTCCGCTCCGCCGCCGTCGGCCGGCACGCCCACCTCGCCGCCGCGCTCGCCACCGCCGCCGCCGACCTCGCGCTCGGCCTGCTGCTGGCCGCCGGGCTGCCCGGCCTCGGCATCCCCGGCCTCACCACCGGCGGCGCCCTGCTCTACGGCGCGGCGCTCACCGCCGCCGGGCTGCTGTTCGCCGCCGTGGCCGCCGTCACCGTCCAGGTCACCGCACACGCCCGGACGGCCTCCGGCCTCGCGCTCGCCGTGCTCGGCGCCGCCTACGCACTGCGGGCGGCCGGGGACTCCGGCGACAACGGCCTCGCCTGGGCCTCCCCGATCGGCTGGCTCCAGCGCACCTACCCGTTCGTCGACGACCGCTGGTGGCCGCTGCTGCCCGCTCTGGCGCTCACCGCCGCCGTCGGCGCGGCCGGGTTCGCACTGAGCACCCGGCGGGACGTCGGCGCGGGCCTGCGCGCCGCCCGCCCCGGACCGCCCGTCGGCAGCCCCGCCCTCGGCACCCCGCTCGGCTTCGCGCTGCGCCTGCACCGCGGCCTGATCGGCGGCTTCGCGACGGCGCTGCTGCTGCTCGGCGCGATGTACGGCTCGCTGCTCGGCAACGCCGACTCGATGCTCAAGGACGTCAGCCAGATCAAGGACGCCCTGGCCCGGCTCGGCGGACACACCCTGGCGGACTCGTTCGCCGCGCTCACCATGCTCGTGGTGGCCGTCGTCGGCGCGGTCTACGCCGTCCTGGCGATGCTGCGCCCGCGCGCCGAGGAGACCGCCGGACGGACCGAACCGGTGCTCGCCACCGGGGTGTCCCGGGCGGGCTGGCTGCGCGGGCACGTCGCGGCGGCGCTGCTCGGCTCGACGGCCGTGATGCT
The DNA here is from genome assembly GCF_019192735.1 of Kitasatospora aureofaciens. GTDB lineage: Bacteria > Actinomycetota > Actinomycetes > Streptomycetales > Streptomycetaceae > Kitasatospora > Kitasatospora aureofaciens_A. The sequence continues at coordinate 9,301 of NZ_JAHTKP010000071.1, read as the reverse complement.
GGCGGCGGGCGTCGGGTTCGGCATCGCGGGGGCGCTCTCCAGTGGCGACGGGGGCGCGTTCCTCCGCCTGACCGGCGCGGCGCTGGCGTTCGCGCCCGCCCAGTGGGTGACGGTGGGTTTCGCCGCCGCCGTGTACGGGTGGCTGCCCCGCGCCACCCAACTGGCCTGGCTGCTCCCGGCGTACGCGTTCGTGATCGGGTACTTCGGGCCGCTGCTCAAGTTCCCCGAGGGGCTGGACCGGCTGTCGCCGTTCGGCCACGTGCCCCGGCTGCCGGCGGCGGCGATGGACTGGACGCCGCTCGCGGTGCTCACCCTCGTCGCAGCCGGGCTGATCGCCCTGGGGCTGGCCGGGTTCGGGCGGCGCGACCTGTCGCAGGACTGACGCGGTGGGCCCGGTCCCGGGACCGGGCCCACCAGCTCCACGATCTGTCAAGCCCACCGGGGAGGAGGTTGCGTGGTGATTGCGTGCGGTCCAGGTCGTCCATCCTGAGTGCGGACGGTCGGACGTCTGGCGTAGCCCGTGGGCCGGGACCGAACGATCAGGGGCTCGGGGAGCTTAGGGTCGCTTCGGGAGGCCGCAGGTGGGGGTGACGGCTGCCTCCGTCCGTACTCCATTCTTCCGTGACATGCCTGACTCATGCTGGGGGGACCACCATGTCCGAGCACGAAGGAACACCGGCCGCTCCCGACACCACCTCACGCATCGGCCGCCGCCGTCTGCTGCGGGCGGGCCTCGGCGCGGGCGGCGCCGTCGCCGCCGTCCGCCTCCTGCCCGGCCAGGCCTGGGCCGCCGGGCCGTCCACCGGCGCCTCCGCGTCGGGCCCTGCCGCCGCTGTCGCCCCGCTCGCCGCCCCCGCTGCGGCACAGCCCTGGCCCGACTGGGCCCGCCACGCCCGGCTCGCCGACGGCACGTTCAACGAACTCGCCGACATGCAGGCCACCGTCGACACGCTCAAGGCCCAGAACGTCAGCGTCATCGAGCTCGACACGATCCTGTCCGACTGGCACACCGACGCCGAGTTCGCCGCCCACATGGACCAGGTGAAGACCTTCACCGGCCTCGCGCACGCCGCCGGTCTGAAGGTCGTCATGTACTACCCGTCCCTGGAGGTGATCTCGCCCGGCGGCGAGAACGGCCCCTCCTTCTACAAGAACGACCAGGGCGGCGCCTGGGTCCAACGCTCCCTCGACGGCAAGCCGAACGTCTTCTACGGCAGCCTCGTGGTCTGGCTCAATCCGGGCGACGAGAGCGTCTGGGTCAGCCCCAACTCCCCCTGGCGGGACTACTACCTGAACCGCATCAAGCTGCTCGCCGCCACCGGTGTGGACGCGATCTGGCCGGACGTCCCGATCTACTTCGACGGCGTGCTCTCCTGGTGCGACGCCTCGACCTGGGGCGTGGCCGCCTTCAAGGCCGACACCGGCCTCGACCTGCCGAAGGCGGCCGACTACGGCGACCCGGTCTTCCGCCGCTACGTCGAGTGGCGCCACCGCAACCTCAATCAGTGGCAGCTCGACATCGCCGCCGCCGCCCGGTCCGTCAACCCGGCCGTCGTCATCTTCTCCGAGACCGTCTCGATGGACTACCGCTACGCCACCTCGATCGGCCTGGACGGTGCCTACCTGCGCCAGGCCGACGCCGGCATCAGCCAGGTCTGGGAGGTGGACATCCTCGGCAACTACGACGGCATGCGCCACGCCACCGCCTCCGACTGGATCTGCCTGATCTCGATGTACAAGTACGCCCGGGCGGCCAGCGGCAGCAGGCCCGCCTGGGCGTTCTCCTACGGCTGGCAGCCGGACGACGCCTCGCTGGTGCTGTCCCAAGTGATCGCCACCGGCTGCAACCCGTACGAGGTGAAGACCCCGTACAAGAACGCGGGCGTCGACGCGGCCATGCGCACCCGGGTGTACGGCTTCGTCCGGGCCAACCAGGAGCGGATCTTCGACGCCGCCTCACTGGCCCAGGTCGGCGTCTACCACTCCAGCGCCTCCCGGGACTACGTGAGCCCGACCGAGGGCAACGGGATGTACGTCTCCGTGACTCCCCCGGCCGGAGTCACGGACTGGTGGGGCGGCGGCCAACCCGCGATGAGCTGCGCCTCGATGCCGTGGCTCGGCGAGTTCCGGGGCACCGTCAAGGCGCTGGTCTACGGACACGTCCCGTTCGAGACCGTGACCAGCCCCGGCCTGACGGCCGCCGACCTGGCCCGGTTCAAGGTGCTGCTGCTGCCCAACCTCCAGGCGGTCTCGGACGCGGAGGCGGCCGTCCTGCGCGGCTTCGTGTCGGCCGGCGGAACGGTCGTGATCACCGGGCCGAACCCCACCGGGATGGACGAACTGGGCGGCCGGCGCGCCGAGTTCGCCCTCTCGGACGTGCTCGGCCTGCGGAGGGCCGACCCGCTGCCGGCCACCGGGCAGAACGCGTACGGCGCCGGCACCTGCTGGTACGTCCAGTCCCTGCCCGGACGCAGCTACCTCACCACCACCGACCAGGCCTCCGCCGACCAACTCCTCACTCCCGTACGGCAGTCCGCGCCGCCGGCCGTCACGCTCGCCGGGGACCGGCGGATCTTCCTGGAGGCCCGCCGGCTGGGCAACGACACCGTCGTCCACCTGGTGAACTTCACCAACTTCGGCGACACCCAGGCCGACTTCCGCACCACGCCCGCCAACTGCACACTCTCGTACGCCCTCCCGGCCGGTGTCACCGTCGCCGCCGTCACCGTCGCCACGCCCGACGGCACCGACCCGACGCCCAAGCCGGTGCCGTACACCGTCACCGGATCCACGGTCAGCGTGCCGCTGACCGTCGTGCAGTACTCCCTGGTCACCATGACGGTCCAGTAGCGGCGCTCGCACAAACACTTCACCGGGCAGAGCCCGGAGTTCACCGGCACAGGGCCGGTCCCGAACCCCTCGGGACCGGCCCCTCGGCATGTCAACCACCCATCGGCCGATCTTGCGAGCGGCGCGGGTGCGATTCCGATCACGCAGCGGCGAGCCGGGGTGATCGGACGTCTGACGTAAGCCTGTCAATGGTGTCTAACCGAACCGGGATCACTGAGGCTTAGGGTCTGATCGCCGAGAGAGCCCGCAGGTGCGGATGACGGCTCCTCCGCGTGATCCTCCTCCGTTTCATTCGCGACATGCCATTCATGCCGAGGGGACAGCCATGTCCGATTTCGAGAGAAGAACACCGGCGGTACCGGGCTCCGCCACCGGCCGCATCGGCCGCCGCCGGCTGCTGCGCGCGGGCCTGGGCGCCGGTGGCGCCGTCGCCGCCGCCCGCCTGCTGGCCGGCCCCGCCCGGGCCGCCGCGCCGACCGCCGCCTCTGCGGCGGGGCCGACCGCCACCACCACCCCCACCGTTTCCCCGACCGACCAAGCTCCGCCGCCGCCCTGGCCTGAGTGGGCCCGCTACGCCCGCGTCGCCGACGGCACCTTCCAGGGCACCGCCGACATGCAGGCCGGCATCGACGCCCTGAGGGCCCAGAACGTCAGCGTGATCGAGCTCGACACCATCCTGTCCGACTGGCTCACCGACGCCGACTTCACCGCCCACCTGGCCCTGGTGAAGACCTACGTGGACAAGGCCCACGCCGCCGGCCTGAAGGTCGTCGTGTACTACCCGTCGCTGGAGGTGATCTCGCCCGGCGGCGAGAAGGGCCCCTCCTTCTACAAGAACGGCGAGGGCGGTGCCTGGGTCCAACGCTCGCTCGACGGCAGGCCCAACGTGTTCTACGGCAGCGTCGTCATCTGGGTCGGCCCGGGCGACGAGAGCGTCTGGCTCAGCCCCAACTCCCCCTGGCGGGACTACTACCTCAAGCGGATCAAGCTGCTCGCCGGCACCGGCGTCGACGGCATCTGGCCGGACCTGCCGCTCTACTTCGACGGCGTCCTCTCCTGGTGCGACGCCTCCACCTGGGGCGCCGCCGCCTTCAAGGCCGACACTGGCCTGGACGTCCCCAAGGCCGCCGACGACAACGACCCCGCATTCCGCCGGTACGTCGAGTGGCGCCACCGCAACCTGCTCCAGTTCCAGCTCGACATCGCCGCCGCCGGCCGCTCCGTCAACCCGAACCTGCTGACGTTCTCCGAGACCGTGCCGCTCGACCACCGCTACGCCACCCTCACCGGCCTCGACGGCGGCTACCTGCGCCGGACGGACAACGCGACCACCCAGGTCTGGGAGGTGGACGTGCTCGCCAACTTCGACGGCATGCGGCACGCCACCGCCACCGACTGGACCTGCCTGATCTCCATGCTCAAGTACGCCCGGGCCGCCGGCGGCACCAAGCCCGCCTGGGCGTTCTCGTACGGCTGGCAGGCCGACGACGCCTCCCAGGTGATGGCCGAGCTGCTCGCGACGGGCTGCAACCCGTACGAGGTGAAGACCCCGTACAAGAACGCGGGCGTCGACGCGGCCATGCGCACCCGGATGTTCGGCTTCGTCCAGGCGAACCAGGCACGGATCTTCGACGCCGCCTCGCCGGCCGACGTCGGCGTGTACCACTCCACCGCCTCGCGCGACTACGTGAGCCCCACGGCCGGCTCCGGCAGCGGCACGTACTTCAACGCCAACCCACCTGCTAGTGTGCCCGATTGGTGGGCCGGAAGCTCCAGGTCGAGCTGCGCCTCGATGCCGTGGCTCGGCGAGTTCCGGGGCACCGTCAAGGCGCTCGTGTACGCGCACGTCCCGTTCGACACGATCACCAGCCCCGGCCTGGCGGACGCCGACCTGGGCCGGTTCAAAGTGGTCCTGCTGCCCAACCTCCAGGCGGTGGCGGACGCCGAGGCCGACCTGATCCGCGGCTACGTCCAGGGCGGCGGGACGGTCCTCATCACCGGCCTGGCTCCCACCGCTCTCGACCAATTCGGCACCCCGCGCGCGGAGTTCGCGCTCTCGGACGTCCTCGGCCTGAAGAAGGCCGACCCGCTTCCGGCGAGCAGGAAGACCACCTTCGGCACCGGCACCTGCTGGTACGTCCAGTCCCTGCCCGGACTCAGCTACCTCACCACCACCGACCAGGCCTCCGTCGACCAACTGCTCGCGCCGGTACGGCAGTCCGCACCGCCGGCCGTCACCCTGACCGGCGACCGGCGGATCCACCTGGAGGCCCGCGTGCTGGGCGGCGACATCGTCGTCCACCTGGTGAACTTCACCAACTTCGGCGACAGCCCGGCCGACTACCGCACCACCCCGGCCAACTGCACGCTCTCGTACACGCTTCCTGCCGACACCGCGGTCACCGCCGTCACGGTCGCCACGCCGGACGGCACCGACCCGGCGCCCAAGCCCGTCCCGTACACCGCCACCGGGACGACGGTCAGTGTGCCGCTGACCGTCGTCCAGTACTCGCTCGTGACGGTCTCGACGCAGTAGCCGCCCGGGCCCAGAGCTCGGGCTCAGAGCTTGGGCGCGGCGATCCGCCAGAGCGAGGCCGGGTTCGACTCGCTGCCCGGCGACGACTCGAAGGCGATCCACTGCCCGTCCGGGGACCAGCTCGGCGCTCCGTCGTAGGAGCCGTCGTTCCTGGTCACCCGGACGGGTTGCCCTCCGTCCGCAGGGACCACGAAGATCTGGGCGTTCTCCAGGTTGCCGAGGTTGGACGAGAAGACCAGGAAGCGGCCGTCCGGCGACCAGGTCGGATCCGTGTGCTCGCCGGGCGAGTCGGTGACTTTGCGCAGACCGGTGCCGTCCGCGTCGACGGTCCACAGTGCCCAGCTCTCGCTGCCGCTGGTGCGCCGCTGGAAGACGATCCGGTCGCCCTTCGGGGACCAGTTGGGCTGCCGGTTGTCGGTCTTCGTGCCCTTGCCGTCGACCAGCCTCACCGGCGCGCCGCCGCTCTTGCGGATCTTCCAGATCGAGTCCTGCTCGGCGCTGTCGCCCTGCACGGAGGCATGCTCGGGCTCCCAGCTCTGCTGGAAGACGATCCACTCGCCGTCCGGGGAGAAACTCGGCTCGTTGAAGCCGCTGTTGTCGTCGTGGGTGGTCACCCGCTCGGGGCTGCCGCCCGGCTTCATCGTCCAGACCTCGTCGTGCCCGGAGTCCCGGTCGGTGGCGAAGGTGAACGCGCCGGCGGCGGCGTTCCAGCTGGTGCCCGGGAGGTTGACCGCGGCCTTGTCCGGGTCCTCCAGCACCTTCTTCAGCGTGCGGTCGCCCTCCAGCGGCAGCACCCCGAGGGCGGCGGCGCCCTTGTTGTAGCCCTCGGCGAACTCGGTCATCAGCATCGAACCGCCGTCGGGGGCGAAGGCCGGGTTCTGCGCGCTTCTCTTCCCCTCGGCGCGGTAGAGCAGCTCGGCGCCGTCGGCGCGGCGCTCCCCGGCCGGGGCCCCGCCGGTGGGGGCCCCTCCGGTCGGTGCGGCGCGGGTCCGGTCGGGGTCCGGCCCGTCATCCGAACCGGAGCTGCTGCATCCGGTGACCAGCACCGCCGCGGCGGCCGAGGCGGCAATCATCGTACGAATCCTCATACGCATCAACCTAGTTGAAGCATGCTCAGGAATGTGGACGGGAGATGGACAGACGGTGCGGCCCCCGGCCCGCGCTCAGGCGTCGCCGTCCAGCAGGTGCTGGTGCACCTCCTGGAACGTCCAGGCGCCGCCGCCGGTCCGGGCGAACACCCAGACCAGATCGAAGCGGTCCGGCCACGCCGTCGGCGCACCGCTGCCGCTCGCGCCGAGTGCCTCGACGATCCGCGGGATCCGGGAGTGCTCCCAGCAGATCAGCACCGGCTGGGCACCCGCCAGGGCGGCCCCCGCCAGCGCGGTCTCCTGCGACTCGGCGTAGGTCGTGTCGACGGTCAGCCCGAGCCCGGCGGCCAACGGGGTGACCGTCTGCCGCATCCGGTGTGCCCCGGCGAGCGGGCCCTGGTCGGTGGCGGCGAAGATCCGGGCGGGCCGCCGCAGCCCGGCGACGGGCGGCTCGAACAGCTTCGGCAGGGCCTTCGCCCGGGCCCAGCCGCGCTCGGTGAGGGACTTGCCGTCCTGGGCGCCGTTCTCGTCCAGGCCGGGGTGGCTGCCGTCCGGCTTCTCGCCGTGCCGGATGATCATCACGAACGCGTCGCCGCCCGGGTCGCTCGCCCGGGCGGCGCTCGCGTTCGCCGCCTTGGCCGACTTCTTCGTGTTCGATGAGCAACTGGTGAGCAGCACCGGCACGGCGGCGATCAGGCCGGTGAGGAGCATGCGGCGGGTGGAGTTCGTGCGGGCGATGGTCACTCGGCGCCCCGCTCAAGCCGGACCAGCACGTCCACGGCCGTGCCGCCCCCGCCTCCGTCCCCGCCGCCCTTGTGCCCCGGTTCGCCGCCGACCGGGCGGTGGACCCGCTCGGCGCGGACGGTCCGCAGGCCGTGGCCGGCGAGGTCCGCGAGCACGTCGTCCGGGGTGTACAGCACGCGCGGGTCCTGCGGGCCGCCGACGCCCTCGGTGAGATTGCTCAGGTCGTGCCCGATCACCAGCAGGGTGCCGCCGGGCGCGAGCGCGTCGGCCGCGCGGCGCAGCGCGGCGCGGCGGTCCCGGGCGGGCACCTGGAGGTAGGCGACCAGGACGAGGTCGTAGCCGACGGCCGGGGGCTCGAAGGTGCGGGCGTCGTCGTGCCGCCAGGTGAGCCGGTCGGCGACCTCGTCGGGCAGCTCGGCGGTGCGCCGTTCGGCGCGCTCGACGGCGACGGCGGAGAAGTCCAGCCCGGTGACCTCCCAGCCCCGGGCGGCCAGCCAGATGGCGTTGCGGCCCTCGCCGGCGGCGACGTCGAGGGCGTGGCCTGGGGTGCGGCCGGTCAGTTCGCGGACCACCCACATGTTGGGCTCGGCGCCCCACACCAGCTCGGTCGCGGCGTAGCGGTCGTCCCAGTCCTGGCTGTCCATGGCGAGTCCTCCGTTCGGCGGGCCTGCTCGGTAGCGGCCAACTTACCGGCCCCCGGGCGCGGCCACCGGGAAGGGTCCAGCGGGCGGACATGCCTGACGGGGAGTACGCGGGCACTCTTGACGGCGGATAATGGCAGAGGGCCGCGCGGATCGCTCGCCGATCCGCGCGGCCCTCAGGACTGCAAGCCCTAGTCCCCGCCGCCGAGCCCGAGTTGGGGGAACAGGTCGGTGAACGGCTGGGTGGTGACCGAGACGCTTCGCCCGAAGGGGTCGTCGAAGTCCCAGATCATGAACAGCAGGAAGGCGATCAGCGCACTGAAACACCCCGCCAGAATCAACTCCCTTGGTGTACGCCGGATCTGGAGCGCGAACAGCATGCCGATGGTGACGATCGCCCCCACGACCAGGCCGAACCAGACCACCCCGGGCATGGTCGGACCGGCGTTCTGGCCGCGCGCGTTGCGGGCGTCGTCGGCCTGGCCGATCCGGTCCATGATCGGCTGGTAGGACTGCGCCTCCAGCTCGGACGCCGGCGCCCGGGTCGCGACGTCCGCGCGCACCTTGTCCAGCAGTTCGGTGCCCTTGTCGGAGATCGCGCCGTGGTCGCGCATGTACTTCCACTCGACGTCGACCACGTACGAGACGTACGCGTCCACGTCGGCGCGGATCTTGTCGCGGACCTCGACCGGGTAGACCACCGCCCGGTCGCTCACCTCCTGGAGCGACTGGGCCTCGCGGAACACGTCGTCCTGGGCGGCGCCGCGCGCCTCCCAGACACCCGCGATCGCGAGGCCGAGGACGATCGCGTAGACCACGCCGATCATCATCGTGATGTACTCGATGACGTCCGGAGTCTCGTCGGCTTTCTTCTCGGTGCCCACCCGGCGATGCCGCAGCACCACCACCGCCACGACGACGGCACAGGCCGCCGCCATGGCGATGGCCAACGCCACCCATTCGGACATGGGGACTCCCTTCTCTGGCTTGGCTTGGGGACAGGGGATGTCGGAGGCGGACCCGGACACGGCGGGTCCGGGCCCGGTCGGGGCCGGTTCGGAGCGGAGCCGGTTCGGAGCGGGGAACCGGATCTCGGGCCGTCAGGCCCTCACGGGCGATCGTCAGGACCGGCCGTCAGGACCCGCTGGAGCGGCCTCGGCCGCCGCCACGACCCGGGCGCAGCGCCGCCGCCGCGATCACCGCGGGCACGGTGACCAGCAGCATCGTGGTGGTGGCCGGGGCGCTCCGGTGGTGCAGCGGGGCGGCCATGGGCTTGCTCGCCACCACGTGGTAGACGGGCGTCGGCGCCGGGGTCGGCCACGCGGGGCTCGGCCGGACCGGGCTCGGCACGACCGGGCTGGGAACCGCCGGGCTCGGGGCTGCCGGGGCCGCCGAGGCGGACGGCGGGGGCGCAGCGGGCGCGGACGTCCGGGGGGCGGGCG
>NZ_JAHTKP010000070.1 GCF_019192735.1 Kitasatospora aureofaciens | reverse complement strand
TTTTGGCACGCTGTTGAGTTCTCAAGGAACGGACACTTCCTTCGGACCGCCTTCCAGCGGGCCCTCCGGGCGCTTCGTTCTTTCGTGTTTCCAGCTTACCAGATGTTTTCCGCTCCGTTTTCCGGAGTTTCATTCATCCGATTCCCGCTGGCGAGATTTCCTGCAACTTCGCTCCGAAGCTTATCAAAGCTTTCAGTGTGCTCAGTTCGCAGGATTTGCTTCGTCGGAGGGCGCGCATTTCGTGAAACGCGCTCGCCTCGATTCGGCGGTGTCTTAGACACTACGCCTGAGCCCAACCGTTGTCCAGTCGGTCCCAACCGTTCAAACCTACTAGCCCACCCTTACCACGTCAATGGTTTGGTTGGGCTTCGAGAAGAGTAGCAGGTCAGGGGCCTGTTGATCACATCGGCTCAGGCGGCGACGGGCTGCAGGTCCGCCCGATCGGCCGCATCCAGATCACCGGTCTCGCCCTCCGCCGCGGCCTTGCGGCCCAGCACCAGCGCGTACAGCAGGAACGCGACCTCTGCCGCGACGCCGATCGAGATGCGCGCCCAGGTGGGCAGGCCCGACGGGGTCACGAAAGCTTCGAGGACACCGGAGACGGCGAGGACCGTGGTCAGGCCGATGGCCATGCCGATGATGGACCGGCCCTGTTCCGCCAGTGCCGTGGCGCGGGTGCGCGGGCCGGGGTCGATGATCGTCCAGCCGAGCCGCAGGCCGAGGCCGCCGGCCACGAAGACGGCGGTGAGTTCGAGCAGGCCGTGCGGGATCAGCAGGCCGAGGAAGACGTCGAGCCGCCCGGCGGAGGCCATCAGGCCGACACCCACGCCGAGGTTGAGGACGTTCGTCCACATCACGAAGAGAACCGGAATGCCCAGCGCGATCCCGTAGAGCAGGCACTGGGCGGCGATCCAGGCGTTGTTCGTCCAGACCTGCGCCGCGAAGGAGCTGGCCGGGCGGTCCGAGTAGTACGACTCGTACGCGCCGCCGGGGCGGGTCATCTCGCGCAGCGACGCCGGCGTGGCCAGGCTGTTGCGGACCTCGGGGTGGGTGGCGACCCACCAGGCGATCACGGCGGTGGCGATCAGCGAGAGGACCGCGACCGGCAGCCACCAGCGGCGCGAGCGGTACAGCGCGGCCGGGAAGCTCACCGCGTAGTACCGCGCGACGTCCTGCCAGCCGCTGCTGCGGCTGCCGGTGACGGCGGCACGGGCCCGCGAGACCAGGGAGGTCAGCCGGCCCACCAGGGTCGGGTCGGGTGCGGCGGCCTGGACCTTGGCGAGGTGGCCGGTGGCCCGCTGGTAGAGGGTGACCAGCTCGTCCGCCTCCTCCCCGCTGAGCCGGCGCTTCCGGGCGAGGGCGTCCAGCCGGTTCCACTCCCCCTGGTGGGTGGCGACGAAGACGTCCAGGTCCATTCGGCGGCTCCATGGTCGGCGCGGGGCGCGGAGCGCGCACGCGCGGGCGGGCGGGTACGTACGGACACGTGCGGGCCCAGCATGCCAGCAGGGACGGACGCCGTGGGCCCCGGGATCTCACTTCCCGTGCGAGCACCGGGCCCCGTATGTTGGCGCGTGCGGATCGGACTGCAGAGAGCGGGTCGCGGGGGGCCGGTCCTGGATGTCCTCCACCACGACGTCCACGACCTCGGCGACCTCAACGAGCGAGTTCCCACGGCCGCACCGGCCGCACGGGGCTCCACGAGCGTGAACGGACGGGTGTCTTGAGCGACCTGGTGACGGGCGAGGCGGTCGTCCTCGGCCTGCGCACGGCGAAGCTTCCGAGCCGGGCGCTGGCGATCGCGCTCGACCTGGCCGTGGAGTTCGCCGCCCTGCTGGTGACCTCGCTGATCCTGAGCATCACCCTCATCGGCCTCGACGGCGCCGCGCTGACGGCCATCATGCTCGGGCTGACGGTCTTCTTCCTGGTCGGCGTGCCGGTGATGGTCGAGACCCTCAGCCACGGACGTTCGCTCGGCAAGGCCGCGCTCGGCCTGCGGGTGGTGCGCACCGACGGCGGTCCGGTGCGGTTCCGGCACTCGCTGGTGCGCGGGCTGACCGGGTTCTTCGAGCTGATCGCGCTGAGCGGCGCGCCCGCGGTGATCTGCTCGGTGGTGTCCTCGGACGGCAAGCGGCTGGGCGACATCTTCGCCGGGACGCTGGTCGTCCGCGAGCGCACCCCGGGCGGCAGCGGGACGGCGGTCGCGCTGCCGCCGGTGCACCCGCAGCTGCTCCAGGCGATGGGCCGCGAGCTGGTCGCGATGGACCTGTCGGCCGTCCCGGAGCCGCTCTGGCTGGCCATCCGCCAACTGCTCGGTCGCATCGGGCAGTTGGACCTGGCCGTCGCGCACCAACTGTCCGCCCGGCTGGCCGCCGACCTCTCCGCCCGCACCGGCCACCCCCTGCCGCCCGGGCTGCACCCGGCGGCGTACCTCGGCGCGGTGCTCACCGAGCGCCAGCGGCGGGAGTGGACGCGGGCCCAGGGGTACCAGCAGATGTCAGCGGCGCAACCGATGCCCGCCGCGCAACCGATGGCCGCTCCCCAGCACCCGACAGCGGCCCCGCAGCAGGCGCCCGTCCCGGGCCCGATCCCGCCGGCCCCTGCCGCCCCGCCGCCCCTGGCCGCCCCCACCCCGGCACCGGCCGCACCGCCCACGCCTTCCGCCGACCAGCAGCCGTCCGGTATGGGCTTCGCCCCGCCCTCCTGACCAGATGCCGTCCTAGCCGCCGAACTCCACCGGCCAGGCATTCGGCGGCGACTCCAGCTCCTCCAGCTCGATCCCGTCGGCCGCCAGCACCACGTCCCCCGCGAGGTGCACCACCTGCTGCTCACCGGTCTCCAGGTCCGCCACCTGGTACCGCTCCACCAGCAGCGGTCCGGAGTCCGTCGGATGCGTGTCGACGGACTCCAGCAGCCACCCCTGGTCGAAGGTGCGCGGCGCCAGCACCGGCTCGGTGAACGCGACCAGCCGCACCCGCGCACTCGCCCCCTCCCGCAGCCGCAGCAGCCGGGCGGTGGCGACCAGGAAGGCCGGCGAACGGCCGGTGAACCCGTGGGCGCGGTCGTGCCCCTCCACCGCGTGCTCGCCGCCCGGGTCGGCCGCATCGGTCCGCACCCAGGCCACACCGTCCACCGCCCCGCCGCGGACCTGCCAGCCACCGGCCTTCAGCTCCATCCGCAGCGGGCGGGCGCGCGAGTCCAGGGTGAGGTCGACGGTGCCGAGCACCTGGCCCCCGGGCCCGTAGGTCTTGGAGACGTACCTCCAGCCGGCCGGGCCCGGCGCGCAGCTGAAGCGCTCCTCGCCGAGCAGCACGCGGTCGTGGCCAAGAGGAGTCAGAGCTGTGTGGAGCGAGTACCGGCCGTTGGGCATGCCCGAAGCCTACGGGGACGATCTCCGCCCCCGACATGCAACGTTCCGGGCAGGTGTTCGCATTAGGGGGGTGAGCGGCGCGGCTGAGCGCCATCGCTACGAGGAACGGGGGGTGCAGATGGCGAGGCAGGCACACGACGTGGAGTTCACCGAGTACGTGGCTTCCAGGGGCGGCTGGCTGCGGAAGGTCGCCTATCTGCTGTGCGGGGAGTGGCACCGGGCCGACGATCTGGCCCAGGAGACCATCACCAAGCTGTACGTGAACTGGTCGAAGGCCAAGCGCATGGAGAACGTGGACGGTTACGCCCGCAGGGTGCTGATCAACACGTTCCTGAGCGAGCAACGCTCCCCCTGGTGGCGCCGCACGACCCGCACCGACACCGAGCCGGACATCGCCGCCGCGAGCGCCGATCTGGACGTCTCGATCGACCTGCGCCGCGCCCTGGCCGCGCTGCCGCCCCGCCAGCGGGTCACCGTGGTGCTCCGGTACTACTGCGATCTGACGATTGATCAGACGGCTGAGGCACTGGGCTGTTCGTCCGGCAACGTGAAGAGCCAGAGCTCACGCGCGCTGGTCGCGCTCCGCAGCACTCTCGCCCCCCGCCCCGCCGTCGCAGAGAGGACGTCATGACCACCACCGAGCACAGCGACCTGGCCGCCCGCCTGGCAGCCCTGGCCGACGAACCGGCACCACCGGCGGCCTTCGACATCGCCACGTCCATCGTGCGGGGGCGGGCCCGCCTCCGCCACCGGCGGCGGGCGCAGGTCGGCGCGGTGGCCGCCGCGACGGCTGCCGCGGTCACGGCCGTCCTGCTGCTGGCACCCGGCGGCGGCATACCGACCACGCGCCTCCTGCCGGCGGCCCCGCGCACGGACCATCCGATCGTCGCCCCCGCGACGCCGATCGGCACGCCCACCGACCCGCTGGTCGCCGGCGGCACGTTCGGCTGGCTCCCCGACTGGCTGGACCACGAACGCAACGTCGGTTACCAGGCGAGCCAGGATGCCGTCGTCACCATCGCGGGTCTGGGGGGCCCGTCGGGGCGGAGTCTCAGCCTCCTCGTCCACCCCGCCGGACCCGAGCCCGCGCTGATCGACTCGCCGACGCAGAAGGAGGAGAAGGAACCCGCTCTCGCCGTCAACGGCCGGACCGCGTACTGGGTGACCAATCCGACGCACCCGACGTACGACAGCGGAAGGCGAGTCCTGCGCTGGCAGACCACCTCCGGCCGCTGGGCGCAGCTGATCTCGAACCGCCCGCGCGGCACCGAGATCCCCGACGACGTGCTGCTCCGCGTCGCGGCCGACGTCCAGGTCGGCGAGCGGGCCGTCCCGCTGCCGTTCTGGCTGTCCGGGCTGCCGGCGGGCCTCCGGCCGACGGAGGCCCTCCTGACTCGTCCCGCGGTCGGGCAGCCCTGGACCGCAACTGTCGGCCTCACGCTCGACGACATGTCCATCGGACTCATCGTGGCCCCGGACGGCGAACAGCGGTACGGGAAGTCCAACACGAGCTGCCGTTCGGAGCAGGGCCTCAAGATCTGCGCGACGGTGGAGTCCGAGAGCCTGCCACTGGCCCAACGCTACGGGGGCCTGGCGGCCTTGACCGAGCTGGTGCACGTCACCGGCGTCGACCCGTCCACCTGGACCACCGACGTGATCCGCTGACCGCACCCGAAGACACCGGTGGCCGGCACCCGCGGGGGTGTGCCGGCCACCGGCGTACGTGTCACCGCATCAGTAGCGGTACTGCTCCGGCTTGTACGGACCCTCGACCGGGACGCCGATGTAGTCGGCCTGATCCTGCGTCAGCGTGGTCAGCTTCACGCCCAGCGCGTCCAGGTGCAGACGGGCCACCTTCTCGTCCAGGTGCTTCGGCAGCACGTACACACCGACCGGGTACTGCTCGGTCTTCGCGAACAGCTCGATCTGCGCGATCGTCTGGTTCGCGAACGAGTTCGACATCACGAACGACGGGTGGCCGGTCGCGTTGCCCAGGTTCAGCAGACGGCCCTCGGACAGCACGATGATCGTGCGGCCGTCCGCCTTGCGCCACTCGTGCACCTGCGGCTTGACCTCGGTCTTCACCACACCCGGGAGCTTCGCCAGACCGGCCATGTCGATCTCGTTGTCGAAGTGGCCGATGTTGCCCACGATCGCCTGGTGCTTCATCCGCTCCATGTGCGAAGCCAGGATGATGTCCTTGTTGCCGGTCGTGGTGATGAAGATGTCGGCGGTCTCGACGACGTCGTCCAGCGTCGCGACCTGGTAGCCGTCCATCGCCGCCTGCAGCGCGCAGATCGGGTCGATCTCGGTGACGATGACGCGCGCGCCCTGGCCGCGCAGCGACTCCGCGCAGCCCTTGCCCACGTCGCCGTAGCCGCAGACGACCGCGACCTTGCCGCCGATCAGCACGTCCGTGGCGCGGTTGATGCCGTCGATCAGCGAGTGCCGGCAGCCGTACTTGTTGTCGAACTTCGACTTCGTCACCGAGTCGTTCACGTTGATGGCCGGGAACAGCAGCTTGCCGTCACGGTGCATCTCGTACAGGCGGTGGACACCGGTGGTGGTCTCCTCGGTCACGCCCTTGATGGTGGCGGCGACCTCGGTCCACTTGTTCGGGGTGTCCTTCAGGGTGCGGTTCAGCAGCTCCAGGATGATCCGGAACTCGTCGTTGTCCGCGGTCGACGGGTCCGGCGCGGCGCCGGCCTTCTCGAACTCGACGCCCTTGTGGATCAGCAGGGTGGCGTCACCGCCGTCGTCCAGGATCATGTTCGGGGTCTTGCCGTCCGGCCAGGTCAGCGCCTGCTCGGTGCACCACCAGTACTCCTCCAGCGTCTCGCCCTTCCAGGCGAACACCGGCACACCCTGCGGGTTCTCCGGGGTGCCCGCCGGGCCGACCGCGATGGCGGCCGCGGCGTGGTCCTGGGTGGAGAAGATGTTGCACGAGCACCAGCGGACCTCGGCACCCAGCGCCGTCAGGGTCTCGATCAGCACGGCGGTCTGGATGGTCATGTGCAGCGAGCCGGTGATGCGGGCGCCGGCCAGCGGCTGCGACTCCGCGTACTCGGCGCGGATCGCCATCAGGCCGGGCATCTCGTGCTCGGCCAGCTGGATCTCCTTGCGGCCGAACGGCGCCAGGGAAAGGTCGGCGACCTTGAAGTCACCGGTGATGTCGGTCGACATACGTCTGCTCCTCGCTGATGGGGTGGGGCACGGCCAAAAGGTCCTGGGTGTGCGTCGCAACGCGGCGGTGCCGTACGGGTGCACGGCCACACCGGGGCCGCCGGGCCCGTGACTTGCCGGACCGGCTCCCTGTGCTCGGCACAAACCGTCGGAGGACCTCTCTCCCTCGACCGGGGCACACCCTACGGGGGCGGACCGCCGATCGACCGCCATCAGCAGCGACGTTCTGGCTCTGGTGACGAATCTACACCGGCGGTCCCGCCCGCAGTCCCCGGATGAAGGATTTCCGGCCCGGGCCCGCCCGGGGTGGCCGCGGGGTCCTCGCCGGCCGCCGCCTTCTCGGCGCTGTAGACGTCCGGTTCCAGGTAGATCGCCCGGGCGATCGGGACGGCCGCCCGCACCCGTTCCTCGGCCGCGTCGATCGCCGCCGCCACCCGGGCGGCGCTGTCCTCCGCGTTGACGGCGATCTTGGCGGCGACCAGCAGTTCCTCCGGGCCCAGGTGGAGGGTACGCATGTGGATCACGCCGGTGACCGCGTCCCCGTCGACCAGTGCCGCGCGGATCCGCCGCACCGACTCCCGGTCGGCGGACTCGCCGAGCAGCAGCGACTTGGTCTCCAGCGCGAGCACCACGGCGATCACCACCAGCAGGACGCCGATGCACAGGGTGCCGACGCCGTCCCAGACGCCGTTCCCGGTGATCACGGTGAGCGAGACGCCGAGCAGCGCGAACACCAGGCCGATCAGCGCGCCGGTGTCCTCCAGCAGCACCACCGGGAGTTCGGGCGCCTTCGCGGTGCGGATGAACTGCACCCAGCCCTGGCTGCCCTTGGCCTTCGCCGACTCGCGCATCGCGGTGCGGAAGGACCAGCCCTCCATCGCGATCGCGAACACCAGCACGCCGACCGCCCAGTACCAGGAGTCCAGCTGCTCCGGGTGGCCGACCTTGTGCCAGCCCTCATAGATCGCGAACAGGCCGCCGACGCTGAACAGCACGATGGCCACCAGAAAGCCGTAGACGTAGCGCTCACGGCCGTACCCGAACGGGTGCTCCTCGTCCGCCGCCCGGCGCGCCCGCTTGCCGCCGACGAGCAGCAGCACCTGGTTGCCGGAGTCGGCGACGGAGTGCACACCCTCGGCCAGCATCGACGGGGACCCGGTGAGGCCGAAGGCGGTGAACTTGGCCGCCGCGATGGCCAGGTTCGCGGACAGCGCCGCGACCAGGGCCTTGGTACCGCCTTCCGTACTCATGCGCCCGCCTCGCTGCGCTCGGCAGGGGCATTCGCCCATGCGCGTCTCTTGATGATGAGCTCGCTCCGCTCACTCATACGCTCACCGTAACGGGGGCGCGCTCAGGACTGCGCGGCGGCGAGCCCCAGGTAGACGGCGGCGAAGTCGGTCAGTGCGACCAGGTCGGCCAGCGCGTGCAGCGGGTCGGGCCGGGTGCTGGCGTACTCGGTGAGCCGGACGTCGTGCGCGGCGGCGAGCCGGTGCGCCCGGGTGACGCCGAAGCTGCGCGGGCCCTCGTCGTCCTCCGGCACCTCGGCCGGGCCGTGGTCCTCGTCGAACGGGCCGCCGGCGGTGCCCGGGGTGTGCCGCAGCAGCAGGACCTGGAGGTGCAGCGGGTCCGGCTCCTCGACCCGGTCGCGGAAGAAGTCGTCCGGGTCCGCCCCCGCACCGAGCTGGCCGATGAACATGCCTCGGTGCTCGGTGAGCGCCTGCGGCAGCAGCCCGGCCAGCGCCGGGCGGCCCGCCCGGTCGGCCAGCTGGGCGGCGAAGCGGGCGACGACGGCCCCGGCCACCGGGCCCTCGGCCCACAGCAGCGGGACGGTCCCGGCCATCCGGGCGGCGAGGCTCTTGGCCGGGTTGGTGTACGCGGCGGCGTCGGGGCGGCAGCGGACGGCGGCCGCGTCCAGAAGGTCGGCGGTGGCCGGCAGCGCGTCGTACGGCAGCTGGGTGAGGCCGAGCTTCTGGGCCAGCGCCAGCAGCGGGGTGAGGTGGGACCAGAGCGCGGCCGGGTCCTCGGCGGGGAGGTCGGGCTCGGCAGCGGGGGCGGTCGGCGCCTCGTCCTCCGGCAGGGCGGTCGGCACGAACGGCAGCGGCAGCGCCCGCACCTGGAGGGCTGCCTCGGCGAGCGGGCTGCCCACCGGTGCGATGACGACGATCGCGCAGCCGCGCGCGTAAGCCTGTTCGGCGAGGCCGATCAGGCCCTGCTCGCCGCCGTCGGCGGAGCTGACCACCAGCAGGTCGAGCGGGCCGGCCCAGCCGGGCAGCTGCCAGCCGAGCCCGGCGGTGAAGGCGGGCGGCGCGCCGGCCCGGTCGGCGCGCGGGGCGGCGGCGTCGGTGGGCGGCAGCGGGGTGACCAGCGTGCTCGTCCCGGCAAGCGCGGCCAGGATCCCGCCCGCCGTCAGGGCGCTGCCGTGGCCGGCGACCAGGACGACGCGCGGGCGGCCGTCGGGCCGCAGCCGGTCGAGGCCGGCCGCGTCGGCGAGCCGCAGCGCGGTGCGGACCCGGGCCCCGGAGCCGGCCAGGGCGAGCAGCGCGCGGTCGCGGTCGGCGCGCTGAAGGGCGGCCGGGTCGTCGAGCAGGGTGTCGTCGAGCATGCGGCTGGCCTCCGGCTGCTGTCCTGGGAGCGCTGGGCTGGCGGGGTGGGGCGTCGCCCCCAAGGATCAGGCCGGGCGGCGGGCCTCGTCCACCAGGAGGACCGGAATGCCGTCGCGGACCGGGTACGCGAGGCCGCAGTCCGTGCCGGTGCAGACCAGCTCGGGCTGCTCCTCGGTGCCGCCCTCGGTGAGCGCGGCCCGGCACTGCGGGCAGACCAGGATCTCCAGCAGGAAGGATTCGAGCTTCATGTGAGGGACTCCAGACATCGGGTGCGGCACGGCGGTGCCCCGGCCGATAGGCAACCCTACCGGCCGGGGCACGGGCCCCAAGCCTTCGGCTCAGGCGCGGACGATCGCCAGGACGCCGTCGCGCAGCTCGGCCATCTTCGCCGGGTCCTTGGCCTCGACGTTGAGACGCAGCAGCGGCTCGGTGTTGGAGGCGCGCAGGTTGAACCACCAGTCCGGGCCGGCCACGGTGAGGCCGTCCAGCTCGTCGACGGTGGTGCCCTCCAGGCCGGCGTAGGCGGCGCGGACGGCGGCCGAGCGGTCGGCCTGGTCGGCGACGGTGCTGTTGATCTCGCCGGAGGCGGCGTACCGGTCGTACTCGGCGGTGAGCGCGGACAGCGTGCCCGGCTGCCCGCCGAGGGCGGCCAGCACGTGCAGGGCGGCCAGCATGCCGGTGTCGGCGCGCCAGAAGTCGCGGAAGTAGTAGTGGGCGGAGTGCTCACCGCCGAAGACGGCGTCGGTGACGGCCATCTCCTGCTTGATGAAGGAGTGGCCGACCCGGGTGCGGACCGGGGTGCCGCCGAGCTCGCGGACCACCTCGGGGACGGTCCAGGAGGTGATCAGGTTGTGGATGATCGTCGGCTCGTCCTCGCCGGCGGCCCGGGCGCGGGCGATCTCGCGGGCGGCGACCAGGGCGGTGATGGCGGACGGCGAGACCGGCTCGCCGCGCTCGTCGACGACGAAGCAGCGGTCGGCGTCGCCGTCGAAGGCGAGGCCGAGGTCGGCGCCGACCTCGCGGACCTTGGCCTGCAGGTCGACGATGTTCTTCGGGTCGAGCGGGTTGGCCTCGTGGTTGGGGAAGGTGCCGTCCAGCTCGAAGTACATCGGGACGAGCTCGATCGGCAGGCCGTCGAAGACGGTCGGCACGGTGTGGCCGCCCATGCCGTTGCCGGCGTCGACGGCGACCTTGAGCGGGCGGATCGCGCCGAGGTCGACCAGGCCCAGCAGGTGGTCGGCATAGCCGCGCAGGGTGTCCTGCTCGGACAGCGCGCCGGGCTTCACGTCCTTGGCCGGGATCGTGACGGTGTCGTCCTCGGCGGTCCAGGACTCGACCAGCTCGCGGATCTCGGCGAGGCCGGTGTCCTGGCCGACCGGGGCGGCGCCGGCCCGGCACAGCTTGATGCCGTTGTACTGGGCCGGGTTGTGGCTGGCGGTGAACATCGCGCCGGGCAGGTCGAGGCTGCCGCTGGCGTAGTAGAGCTGGTCGGTCGAGCAGAGCCCGATCTGGACCACGTCGGCGCCGTAGGCCGCGGCGCCCTCGGCGAAGGCCCGGGTGAGCGACGGCGAGGAGGGCCGCATGTCGTGGCCGACGACGATCGCGGACGCGCTGGTGACCTGCACGAACGCGGCGCCGAAGGCCCGGGACAGGCTCTCGTCCCACTGGTCCGGAACGACGCCTCGGACGTCGTACGCCTTCACGAGCTGCTTGAGGTCGCGCACTGCGGCTCCACCCTGGTCTCTGTACTGATCGGTGTGCTGTGATCGGCGGCTGACCGCCCCCGGTCACGATACGTCGGGGCACCGCGCCGTCGGTCGACGGTCGGCGGTAGACGGGCAGCGTACCCGGGCCGGACGAACGTCCCGTGCCGGGTGAGGCGTCAGTTGTCGGGCGAGCGGAGGACCCGGAGGTGGCCGCGGCGGCCGCCCTCGGTGGACTCGCCCTCGGGCGCGCGGCCCTGACGGGGGGTCTGCGGGCGGGCGGCCTCGCGGACGGCGTTGGCGAGGGCTTCCAGATCGTCGCTGCTGCGGCGCAGCGGTCCGGCCTCGGCGGCGAGCCGGACGACCTCCCAGCCGCGCGGCGCGGTGAGGCGCTCGGCGTGCTCGGCGCACAGGTCGTAGCAGTGCGGCTCGGCGTAGGTGGCGAGCGGGCCCAGCACGGCGGTGGAGTCCGCGTAGACGTACGTCAGCGTTGCGACGGCCGGCCGGCCGCACGCGGTCCGCGAACAACGACGTACAGAGCTCACGAGGGTGGACGGTACCGCACTCCTCGCCGGGGAGCGAAGACCGCCTGCCCGGTAGGTGCCCGTGTCGCCGTCCATGCGCCTCGGACACCCCCCTTCGCTCCGCTCGGCGGAGCGAGAGCGGAGCGCGCCCCTCCAATGCCTCGCTCGCTCCGCTCGCTCAGGTGTGCGCCCGCCACCCCGGGCGTTTCCCCGCCGGAGTGGTCCACTTCCGACCGTCCAAGGACTACCCTCGGCAGTGATATGGACAGCTCTGCACCGCAGTCATCGACGGGACCCTCGCGCCGTCCCCGGCACCGCGACCGGCACGGCAGGGGGCTGCGCGGCCCGCTGGCGCCGCCCCAGGTGCCGATCTCGCTCACCCGCTCCGAATTGTTCGACGACTACGTGCGCGAGTCGGTGGAGCGTCTTGAGCGGCGTTGGCCGCAGCTGATCGAGGTGGAGTTCGCCGTCCAGGAGGTGCCGCTGCCCGAGGCGGACGGCGCGGACACCGAGGACGGGGTGCCGCTGGGCCGGGTGTCGCCGGGCCGGCAGGGACACAAGAGCCAGATCGTGGTGTACCGGCGGCCGGTGGAGATCCGGGCGAAGACCCGGGAGGACCGGGCGGCGCTGGTACACGAGATCCTGATCGAGCAGGTGGCGGAGCTGCTGGGGCTGTCGCCGGACGCCATCGACCCGCGCTACGACGAGGACTGACGCCAGGACGCCAGACCGAAAGGCGGTACCCGGAGCCCCGGGTACCGCCTTCTCACGTCCGGTCAGCGCTGCACGACGCCCGGATCCTGGGCGGCCTGCGGCACCTTGACGCTGCTGTGGTCGTCGCGCAGCGCCTGGACGGTGAACATCGGCACGTCCTTGGTGGGGATCGCCAGCATCCGGGCGGCCACCACCGGGCCGCCGGAGACGGTCTCCACGGTGAGCGCGAAGCTGCCGTTCAGCCCGCCGGGCTCGGGCGCGGGGAGGGAGACGGTGCCGCCGGCCGGCACCTGGACGTCCTTGCTCACCGGGGTGCCGCCGCCGGCGCCCGCCGAGGCGGTGACCCGGACGGAGGCGGCGTCACCGGTGGAGGTCAGGAACAGCGTGGACGCGCCGGCCCGGTTGTCGGCCACCGTGGCGCGGGCGCCGACCGGCGCGCTGCCGGTGAGCCAGGCCGCGTCGGTCTTGCCGTTCGGCCCGGCCCGGTCGACCCGCAGCCCGGCCACGATCGCGGTGGCGTGCTTGTCGTCGCTGGGCGACAGCCGCAGCCCGGCCACCTCGTCGCGGGTGACCTTGCCGAGGTCGACGGCGGCCACCATGCCCGCCTTGACGTGGATGGACTCGTTGCCGGCCGGGGTGAACCAGCCGTTCTTGCCGGAGAGCTGGATCTTCAGGTCGGCGTCGTCCTCCGGCGGCGCCCACACCACCAGCCGGGCGGAGGAGGTGTCGGCGGGCAGGCCGGGCAAAACCTGGGTGGGGGCGGGCTCGATGGAGGCCGGGACCCAGTCCGCGCCCTTGTTGCCGTCGGCGGCGTGCAGGGCGGCGCCGACCCGCCCGCTGCGGGCCACCACGTGCACGGCGAGGTCGGTGACCGCGCCCTTGGTGAGGGTGGACAGCAGGACGGACTGGGAGCTGCCGGGGGCGACGGTGATGCCGTTGGCGGCGTCGTTGTCGATCAGGCCCTTGTCGCCGTACAGCTTGATGTCGACCACGGCGGCGGAGGACTCGGTGTTCACCAGGCTGAGGTAGTCGACCCGGTCGCCGGCCGTGCTGGCCCCGGCGAACCAGAAGCTGGTGCCGGCCGGGGTGCAGGTGAGGCCGGACAGGCCCAGGCCGCGCTGCTCGGTGACGACGGTGGTCTGGGTGACCGTGAAGCCGGGGGCTAGGGCGCCGGTGGCGGTGGCCCCGGCGCCGGGCGCGGTGTCGCCGTTGGCGGCGGGGGCGGTCGCCGGGGTGCCGGGCTTGGTCAGGGTCAGCCGGGCGTCGGCGGGCGCGCCGCCCTTGTCCGGGGCGGCCGGAGCGGCCGAGCCGGTCGGCGCCGGGGTGGCGGGCGCCGTCGGAGTCGGGGTGGCCGAGGCCGAGGGTGCGGCGGTCGGGGGCGTCGCGGGCGCGACAGCGTCGGAGAGCCAGCCGGCCCCGCCGGTGGCGCCGCCGGTGCCGGGCGGGGTGTAGGCGGTGAGGCTGGTCGAGCCGGTCAGGCCCTGGAGCGGCTGCGGGCAGACCGCCGCCGTCCGCTCGACCTGTGCGGTGGTCGCCGCGGCGCCCTGGTCGCCGGTGGCCGGGGCGGCCGGCGGACGGGCCTCGGCGATCCCGAACACCACCGCGAGCACGGCGGCGGCGGCCAGCAGGGACTGCGTGGTCCGGCTGCCGCCGGAGCGCCCGGCGGGCCCGGCCACGGGGGCGGCGGCCTCGGCCGGTTCGGCTGCGGCGTACTCGGCCTCGACGGCCTCCGGCGCGGACTTCTTCCTGAAGGCGGGCTTCTTCATCGCGGGTCAGCTCCCCGATCCGTGGTGGTGCGGGTACCGGCCCGTCCCGTTGGGGTCGTTCGGGTCGTAGTAGGGCTCGGCCTGCGGCTGCCCCGGCACCCACGGCTGCTGGTGCTCCGTCTGCTGATAGGGGTCGTAGCCGTACTGCGGGTCCTGCGAGTACTGCTGCTCGTAGCCCTGCTGTTCGTAACCCTGCTGACCCTGCTGCTCGTAGTCCTGCTGGGGGTACGCCTGCTGGTAACCGTCGTAGCCCTGGCCGCCGTACGGCGCGGCCACCGGCTGCTGCGCGGTGTAGGGGTCGTAGCTGTACGGGTCGGCCTGCTGGTACGTCTGGTACGGGTCGGCGTACGGCTCGGCCTCCTGGACGGCGGCCGCCGCCTGGACGGCCTCGGTCACCGGCTCACCGGAGGGCTGCGCCGGGATCGCGCCCGGCCGGCCCTCGTACACCCCGGCGTCCTCGGCGCCCGGCTCGCCGCCCTCGCCGCGCTCGGCCATCCGGCGGGCCCGGCGGCTGCCGGGGGCGGGGGCCTGCGCCTGGGCGGCGGCGGCCAGCGCGGCGGCGGCCACCACCTCCTCGGGCAGGTCGTCGTCCTTGTGGCTGCGGCGGCCGGGCAGGGCGAGCACCAGGATGGTCAGGCCGACGAGCACCTGCCCCCAGATCCAGCCGGTGTGCAGCAGGCTGCTCTCGCGGGTGACGACCAGCTTGCCGCCGCTCGCCGGGAGCTTGAAGCCCTGCGCCCAGCCATCGACCGTGGTCGGCTCCAGGGCAGTGCCGTCCAGGGTGGCCTTCCACTCGGGGGCGGCGGACTCGGCGAGCCGCAGCACCCGGCCGTCGGCCCCGGCCGGGACGGTGGTGTTGAGGTCGCGGACGCCCGCCGGGACCACCACCGGGTTCGCGCCCTGGGCGGTGATCACCGCGCGGACCGCGGGGGTGCCGTTGACCTGCCAGAGCGCGGCCTCGCCGTCCTGGTTGGCCTTGACCAGGCCGGGGGTGGCGTCCAGGACGTCCTTGAACGCGCCGATCACCGGCTGCTCGACCACCACGTAGGCGATGCCGTAGCCGGACAGTGCGCCGGCCTGGTCCGCGCCCGAGCCGGCCAGCAGGCTGCCGACCACCTTGTTCAGGCCGTCCAGGGTGCCGGTCGCCGGGTCGACGGTGGACTCGGCCTGGCCGAGCGTCAGACCGGCGCCGCGGACCACGGTGTAGCGGACCGAGCCGCCGCTCTTCTCCCCGGTGACGACCAGGGTGCGGGCCCGGTCGGTGGTCCCGGCCTCCTCGGCGACGAACGCGGGCACCTGGCCCGCCTGGGCGCGGTGCAGCGGACCGTCCGCGCCGGTGACGGCCCACCAGAGGCCGGCGCCCAGCGGGGCGAGCGCCGCGGCGGCCACCACCAGGGCGGCGACCGGCTGGCGCCAGCCGAAGGCGATGCCGGCCACACGGGCGTTGGCGCCGTCGGCGCCGATCGCGGCGGCGGCCAGCAGGGCGATCCCGGCGATCAGGGTGGCCGGACCGGCCCAGGCGGGCACGGCCGGACCGCCCGAGGCGGGGGTCACGGAGGTGCCGGCCACGGCGACGGCGAAGACCATGCCCGCGCCGGCCGCGCCCCAGGCGGCGAGCACCGCGCGACGGCGGTCGGCGCGCAGCAGCGCGGCGAGCGCGGCCAGCACCACACCGGCCGACAGCCACGTCGGCGGCACCCCGGCGCCGCCGGGGTTGACCAGCACCAGGCCGAGCGCGCTCGCGCCGCTGCCGTGCAGGCCCGGCAGACCGGCCTCCAGCAGCAGCGACTGCGGGTGCGACAGCACCTTCAGCGACCACGGCGCGAGCACGGCCACCGGCACCGCGAGCACGACCAGGATGCGCAGGCCGAGCAGCCGCAGCGCCGCCCCGCCGGAGCCGAAGGCCCCGCCGCGGACGACCGCCACGGCCAGCGTGGCCAGGCAGAGCGGCACCGCGAGCGCCCAGGTCAGCGGGACGAAGGCGGTGGCCAGGGTGAGCAGCAGGACGGTCATCCAGACCGGCCGCCAGCCGGGCCGGGCGCCCTTGGCGGCGCTCTCGTCGCGGATGCCGAGACCGGCGGTGATCGCGGCGGCGCGGGCCAGCGGCGGCAGCAGGACGGCGAGGACGGCGGTGCCGATCCGGCCCTGGGCGAGCGCGCCGGTCGCGGCGGGCAGCAGCGCGTAGGTGGCGCTGGCCCAGGCGCGGACCAGCTTGGAGTCCAGCAGCGGACGGGAGACCAGGTAGGCACTGACCGCGGCCAGCGGCACCGTCAGCACGAGCAGCAGGGTGATCGCGAGGTCGGCGTGGCCGAACAGCATCCAGGACAGCACCGCGAGCACGCCGAGGTACGGCGGTGCGGCGGCGGTCGATCCTGTGCCGACGGGGTGCCAGGCGTCGGCGTACATCGACCAGAGGCCGCCGGCGCCGTCGGTGGCCGGCAGCAGGGCGCCGCCGAACAGGTCACCGCTGCCGAGCAGGCTGCGACAGGCGACCAGCGCGAACACCAGCAGGCCCGCGAACAGGACGGGAGCCGGGCGCCGCGCCAGCTTCTTGATCAGCGCGAACTGCTCGACGACCAGGTCCTCGGCGTCGTCGTCGCCACCGGCCTCGGCCGAGCCGTGCCGGCCGCCGGAGTCGTCCGCACCCCCTATCCCCAGCGAGCTGATGACGCCCTCGACGGCGAGCCGAGTCGTGGCACCGGGCGCCGGGAAGAGCGTGCGATCGTCCAGGGCGTCGGCCGCCCGGGTACGGGCGCGGCGTTTGCGCGCGACCAGCAGCCGCGGGAAGCGGACGAGTTCGTGGCCGAGCCCGGCGAGTTCGTCGAAGGCCTGCTTCGGGTCCTTGCCCAGCAGGTTGGTGACGGCCCGCAGCAGCGTGCCGAGCACCAGGCGCAGCAGGACGTACGGAAAGAGCACGCCCTTGCAGTTGGTGAGCAGGGTGTAGACGGCACCGGCCTTGTCCACCCGGTGCGGGTGGGAGGAGCCGCAGTCGATGGCGCGGCGCTCGCGGCTGGCCGCCTCGGCGTGCCGGAGCACGGCGTCGGGGGCGACCACCACGCGATGGCCGGCGGCGTTGACCCGCCAGCAGAAGTCGGCGTCGTCGCGCATCAGCGGCAGCGCCTTGTCGAAGCCGCCGAGCTCCTCGAAGACGTCCCGGCGCACCAGCATGCCCGCGGAGGAGACGGCGAGCACCGGGCGGACCTGGTCGTGCTGGCCCTGGTCCTGCTCGCGGCGGTCGAGCCCGGTCCAGCGGCGGCCGGAGCGGGCGATGGTGACGCCGACCTCCAGCAGCTGGCGGCGGTCGTACCAGCTGCGCAGCTTGGGGCCGACCACGGCGGCGCTGGGGGTGGAGTCGGCGACCTGGAGCAGCCGGCGCAGCGCGTCGGTCTGCGGCTCGCAGTCGTCGTGCAGCAGCCAGAGCCACTCGACCGGCTGGGTCTCGCGCGGGCCGCCGCGGCCGAGGTCGTCCTCCTGGGCGAGCGGGTCGCCGAAGTCGTCCCAGCCGCCGGTGACCGGGTCGTAGCCGGAGGGGTCGAGCCGGTACGGGAGGTCCTCGGGGCGAAGCGGCGGGCTGTTGAACACGGCCTCGGCGACGGCGGTGCCGAAGCCCGCCCGACGGCCGAGGATCAGCGGGCCGCTCTCGGGCAGCCAGTCGGCGAGGGTGTCCGCGAGCAGCTGCGGGGAGTTGTCGGTGGATCCGGTGTCGACGGCGAGCACCCGCTGGACCTGGCGGTCCTGGCCGAGCAGGCCGGCCAGGGCCTGCGGCAGCCAGCGGGCGCCGTCGTGCGAGACGATCACGGCGGTGACCAGGTGGCGCGGGTAGGCGGGCGGCCTGGCAGCGGTGAAGCCGCTCTGGTGGCTGTAGACGGTCATCGAGTGCGCGGGCCCCAGTTCTCGGTGGACACAGCCGGTGAACGGCAACCGGATGGCGCACCACACTAACGGCTCCGGGTAGCGCCTTCGTCCGCGGTGTCCGCGCGGGGCCGGTGAATCCGTGCAGAACCGGTGAAGAGGGGGCGGGAACGGGAAGCGGCCCCAGGAGCGGCCACAAGAACCACAAGTGCGGCCACAAGAAAGCGCCCCACCACCGCGGTGAGGCGCCTGTACAGCTGTGTGGTTGTCGTCCGATCAGCGGGGGTCAGGAGCCACCCGGTCAGACCGCGCTCTTCTTGAGCCGGCGGCGCTCACGCTCCGAGAGGCCGCCCCAGATCCCGAAGCGCTCGTCGTTGGCGAGGGCGTACTCCAGGCACTCGGAGCGGACCTCGCAGGCGAGGCAGACCTTCTTGGCCTCGCGGGTTGAGCCGCCCTTCTCGGGGAAGAAGGACTCGGGGTCGGTCTGGGCACACAACGCGCGCTCCTGCCAACCGAGTTCCTCCTCGTCCTCCGCGATGCCGTCACCGATCAACAGCTCAAAGAGCTCGCTCATGTGGCGCGCCTCCTCTGCCCCTACTTGGCGTCCCCGTGGTTGCCGTTGCCTCGTGCGGCCGACGACACGAGTGAAATTACAGTTGCGTCACTCTGGCTCAGTCAAGCCGAGCTCTGGTATTGGGGCCAGGATTCACTCCTCGGCACCAAGCCGTTACGAATAGTGTACATATCCGGACACATCGGACTTTCCGCCCGAATGCCCCGGAGGGCGTCGAACCATCCGCAACCATCCGCCGAGTGACGCTCGGTCACCATGACAGGCCGGTCATCGCCCTGCCTTCCCGGCGATCTTCCCATCGAAACATAGACGGTGATTTATCACCCCATCCGGTACTTCCGGACCGAATCCACCCGAATGCCGCATCTCCGGGTTTGACACCGGCCCCGTGGATACGGTCTCCTTTCCCCCATGTCAGAGTTCGCCAGCCCCCGGAGCGGTTCCGCGCTCCGCCGTGCCGTGAACTCTTGTTGTCGCCTCTGTTCCTGCTGTATCTAGGCGCCCGCGTCCCACCGCGCGCCGCCCCAGGAAGCACAGAGGCCGCCCGCGACTCCTGCCCCAGGACATCCCGGATCCGGCTGATCCCCTTGACGAACCAGCCGCCACTCCGAGGACGACTCCCGTGCGCATGACCCGCATCCGCAAGCGGAACCGCGACCGCAACAAGCTCGCCCGCCGAGGGCTCACGCCCGCCGCCGCCCGTTCCGGCCGCTGGAGCGACGGCCTCAGCGACGTCTCCATCGCCGGCGACCCGCTCGCCTTCCCGCACCTCGCCCGCACCGACCTGCCCAGCCACCCCACCACCATCGCCGGCTACGCCCGGCTGGTCCGGGAGATCGCCGCCGACCGCGCCCGCTGGGAGCCGCTCGTCCGGTACGACGCGCTCACCCGCTGGTACGCCCGGCTGGAGACCGGCCCCGGCTACGAGGTCTGGCTGCTCAGCTGGCTGCCCGGCCAGAGCAGCGGCTTCCACGACCACGGCGCGTCCTCCGGCGTGCTGACCGTCGTCCGGGGCGAACTCGTCGAGCGCTCCCTCACGCACGCGGGCGAAGGCACCCGCACCCTGCGGCCCGGCGGGCAGCGGGTGTTCTCGTCCGGCTACCTGCACGAGGTGGTCAACGGCACGCTGGAACCGGCCGTCTCCATCCACCTCTACACGCCGGGCCTCACCGAGATGAACCAGTACGGCGGCGCCACCACCGTCCCCGAGCAGCACCCGCAGGACCGGGCCGAGACGCGCTGAGCCCGGGCCCGTCGGCCCGGCCGTCGTGCCGTTCGGAAGCCGGGCTGACGGGCAGTCGGGCCGTGGCAGGATGGGCGCATGCGCATCGTGGCACTGGCAGGCGGAATCGGCGGGGCGCGCTTCCTGCGCGGACTCCTCGCGGCGGTCGGCCCGCAGGACGAGATCACCGTCATCGGCAACACCGGCGACGACATCCACCTCTACGGCCTGAAGGTCTGCCCCGACCTCGACACCGTGATGTACACCCTCGGCGGCGGCATCCACGAGGAACAGGGCTGGGGCCGGGCCGACGAGACCTGGTCGATCAAGGCCGAGATGAAGGAGTACGGCGTCGGCCCCGAGTGGTTCGGACTCGGCGACCGCGACTTCGCCACCCACCTCGTCCGCAGCCAGATGCTCACCGCCGGCTACAGCCTCAGCCAGGTCACCGAGGCGCTGTGCGTGCGCTGGAAGCCCGGCGTGCGGCTGCTGCCGATGAGCGACGACCGGGTCGAGACGCACGTGCGGATCACCGACGAACAGGGCACCCGGGCCGTCCACTTCCAGGAGTACTGGGTCAGGCTGCACGCCGCCGTCGACGCCGAGGCGATCATCCCGGTCGGCGCGGACACCGCGAAGCCCGCGCCCGGCGTGCTGGAGGCCATCGCCGAGGCCGACGTCATCCTCTTCCCGCCGTCCAACCCGGTCGTCTCGATCGGCACCATCCTCGCCGTGCCCGGCATCCGGGAGGCCGTCGCCGCCGCCCCCGCGCCGGTCGTCGGGCTCTCCCCCATCATCGGCGGGGCGCCGGTGCGGGGCATGGCCGACAAGGTGCTCGCCGCGGTCGGCGTCGAGGCCACGGCGGAGGCGGTCGCGCTCAACTACGGCTCGGAGCTGATCGACGGATGGCTCGTCGACAGCGCCGACGAGGCCGCCGTCGCCGTCGTCGAGGCCGCCGGGATCGCCTGCCGGGCCGTCCCGCTGCTGATGACCGACGTCGAGACCACCGCCGAGATGGCGCGGGCCGCGCTGGCGCTGGCGGAGCAGGTTCGCGCGTGAGCGAGCGGAGCATGGGGGTCCCCCCGGCCGAAGGCTGGGGGAGAACCATCGAGAGGTGCGCGTTTCGCGAAGCGACCGCCGAGCGGAACGAGGTGGGCGCATGAGCGAGCGGAGCATGGGGGTCCCCCCGGCCGAAGGCTGGGGGAGAACCATCGAGAGGTGCGCGTTTCGCGAAGCGACCGCCGAGCGGAGCGAGGTGGGCGCATGAGCGTTGAGATCTTTCCGGTGGCGGGGTTGCCCGAGGTCGAAGCCGGGGCCGACCTCGGTGCGCTGCTCGCCAAGGCGGGGACGTACGAGGACGGCGACATCCTGCTCGTCACCTCCAAGATCGTCAGCAAGGCCGAGGGGCGGCTGCTGCACGCCGCCGACCGCGAGGCCGCGATCGACGCCGAGACCGTCCGGGTCGTCGCCCGGCGCGGCCCCGCGCGGATCGTCGAGAACCGCAACGGCTTCGTCATGGCCGCCGCCGGCGTCGACGCCTCCAACACCGCCCCCGGCACCGTCCTCCTCCTGCCCGAGGACCCCGACGCCTCCGCCCGCGCCCTGCGCGCGCGGCTCCAGCGGCTCACCGGACGGCGGCTCGCCGTCGTCGTCACCGACACCTTCGGGCGGCCCTGGCGCAACGGGCTCACCGACGTCGCCATCGGCGCCGCCGGGCTGCCCGTGCTGGAGGACCACCGGGGGCGCACCGACAGCCACGGCAACGAGCTGGCGCTGACCGTCACCGCCACCGCCGACGAACTCGCCGCCGCCGCCGACCTGGTGAAGGGCAAGGCCACCGGGGTGCCGGTCGCCGTCGTGCGCGGCCTCGGCCACCTCGTCACCACCGAGGACGGTGAGGGCACTCGGCCGCTGGTCCGCCCCGCCGCCGACGACATGTTCCGGCTCGGCACCTCCGAAGCCCTCCGGCAGGCCGTCACCCTGCGGCGCACCGTCCGCTCGTTCACCGGCGAACCCGTCGACCCCGGCGCCGTCCGCCGCGCCGTCGCCGCCGCGGTCACCGCGCCCGCCCCGCACCACACCACGCCGTGGCGGTTCGTCCTCCTCGAATCCGCCGGCACCCGCACCCGGCTGCTCGACGCGATGCTCGCCGCCTGGCAGCGCGACCTGCGCGAACTCGACGGCTGGGACGAGGCCCGGATCGCCCGCCGCACCGCCCGCGGCAACGTCCTGCGCGACGCGCCCTACCTGGTGGTGCCCTGCCTGGTGATGGACGGCTCGCACGACTACCCCGACCCGCGGCGCGCCACCGCCGAACGGGAGATGTTCACCGTCGCCGCCGGCGCCGCCGTGCAGAACCTGCTGATCGCCCTCACCGGCGAGGGCTACGGCTCCGCCTGGGTCTCGTCCACCATGTTCTGCCGCGACACCGTCCGCTCGGCGCTGGACCTCCCGGAGACCTGGGACCCGATGGGCGCCATCGCCGTGGGCCGCCCCGCCGAGCCGCCGCGCGAACGGCCGGAACGCGCCGCCGACGCCTTCATCGAGGTCCGGTAGGCGCGCTCAGCGGCGGCGGTGGTCGTTGGGGGTCAGGCGGGGGCCGTAGCGGGGGGCGCGGGTGCCGGTGGCCAGGAGGAGGCGGCAGATGCGGTAGCGGTGGGGGCGGTAGGGCTCCAGGAGGGCGAGCATCTGGGCGTCGTCGCTGCGGGGGCGGCCGGCCAGGGCCCAGCCGACCAGGTTCGGCAGGTGGAAGTCGCCGACCGAGACCGCGTCCGGGTCGCCGTTGCTGCGCTGCAGGGTCTCGGCGGCCGTCCAGATCCCGATGCCCGGCACGGCCGTCAGGCGGGTGAAGGCCTCGGTGTGGTCCATCGTGGACGCCTCCTCCAGGCGAGGGGCCAGCCGGACCGCGCGCATGATCGTCGCCGAGCGCTTCGGGTCGACGCCCGCCCGGTGCCACTCCCAGCTCGGCACCAGCGCCCACTCCCGGGCCGACGGCGCCACCCGCAGGCCCTCCGCCGGGCCCGGCGCCGGTGCACCGAAGTCCCGCAGCAACGTGCGCCAGGCGCGGTACGCCTCGTCGGTCGTCACCTTCTGCTCCAGGATCGCCGGGACGAGGGACTCCAGCACCAGGCCGGTCCGGGTCAGCCGCACCCCCGCCGTCCGGCGCTGGGCGTCCCGCAGCGGCCCCGGCGGCAGCACCAGGCCCTCCGGGTCGTCCTCCGCGCCCAGCAGTGCGGGCAGCCGGTCCAGCAGCCAGTCCGCGCCCGGGCCCCACGCCCGGGCCTCCACCTCGCCGGCCCCCGGGCGGGACAGCACCCGCAGCGTGCCGATGCCGGCCGGCGTCCGGGACGCCCGCCAGATCGCGCCGTCGCCGGTGGTCCGGTACGACGGATCGGCCGGTCCTCGGCGCAGCGGCAGCAGCGTGCGGGCCGCGTCCAGCGGAAAGCCCGGCCGCCAGCGCCGCACCGCCTCGTCCGTCACCGCCGCGCGCCTCCTCCGCCGTCCGCCTCCACCGCCTTCGTCGACCATGGGGATATGAACGATACGCGGCTGCCGGAGCTGTCCCCCCGGGACGAGAGCACGGTGCGGGCGCTCTACCACCGGGCGCTGGACGGCTGGGACCAGCGGGACGGCTCGGCCTTCGCCGGGCCCTTCGCCGAGGACGGCGAGGTGATCGGCTTCGACGGGACGCGGCACCGCGGGCGGTCGGCGATCGCCGCCGAACTCGGGCGGATCTTCGCCGACCACGTGACGCCGGAGTACGTGGCCACGGTCCGGCAATTGGGGCGCGCGGGGCGGGAGTTGGCGCGTCAGGGCGACTGCAGGTGGGCTGCTGCCGTTCGCAGGGGCGGGAGTTCGGCGAAGAGGGCACCGCCGGGGCATTCGGTCTTGAAGGCGTCGCGGTGGCCGGAGATGGCGTCGAAGTCGACGACGGTGCCCTTGGGGAAGCGGCTGGCGTCGGAGGCGGAGGTGAGTTGGGTGCGGCCGTCGGCGGGGCGGGAGGTGAGGCCGAGCTTCCAGGCGGAGATGGCGGCGAGGCCGTCGAGGAGGGGCCGGGGCGGGGCGTCGCCGAGGTAGGTGCCGATGGCGGCGATGCCGGACGAGTCGGTGTTGAAGCCGAGGGTGTGGGCGCCGTGGACGGGTTGGTCGACGCCGCCCGCGCGGCCCTCGTAGACGGTGCCGCAGCGGTCCACCAGGAAGTTGTAGCCGATGTCCCGCCAGCCGTTGCTCTGCACGTGGTACTGGTAGATCCCCCGGATCACCCGCGGGGCGTCACTGCAGGCGTAGTCGGTGGCGGTGGCGGTGTGGTGGACGAACACCACGCGGACCGGGCCGGTGTACTCGAAGGTCGGGTCGCGCAGGGATTCGTCGGCGCCCCAGCCGGCCCGGGTGACGATCCCGGGACGCGGGGCGTGGCGGCCGTCGGCGGGCGCCACGGGCAGGGTCCGGGTGCCGGCGGCGGGGGCGCCCGCGCCGGGGTCGACCAGTTCGAGGCGCAGGCCGGGCGGCGGTCCGGCCGGGCCGGGGCGGACCTCGACGGCGATGCCGTCACTGCGGCCGGTCCACAGCGGCGCGGTCGCGCCGTGCCGGGTGCCGGCGGGAACGTCCGGGCCGTCCTCGGCGTCCGCCTCCAGCTCGTGCCAGTCGCCCCACCGGCCGGTGGCGGCGTCGCGGGTGCGGACCCGGACGGTGCCGCCGGCGAGCGCCTCCGGGGGGCCGTCCCAGCCGACGCCGAGGAGTTCGAACGGCCGGGTGGTGCGCGGAGCGAGCCCGCTCCCCGTGAGGAGCGGCAGCGAGGTGACCGAGCCGCCCCCGGCGGAGGCCCGGCGGTGCGGCGCAGGGTCGGCCGGGCCGGCGGACGAGGCGGTGGCGGCTGGCTGGAGCAGCAGGGCGGCGGTGCAACCGGCGACGGCGGCGGCCGGGAACGAAACCGGGAGTGAGAGGCGCATAAACCGGATGGTGGCCGCAAACCCCGGCGTTCGCCACGCCGCCCCGCGCCGGGTCCGGCACCCCTCCCGGCGCCCCACCCGAAGGCCGTAGGCTGGGGCGCACCATGACTGCGCCTTTCGCTGCCGATGCCCGCACCCCCGTCGAGCTGCTGCACGCATACCTGCGAGGTGGCACCCCTTCGGTCGATCCCGCGGCCCCTCTGGTGACCTTCTACGACGACGCCACCGGCGAACGGGTGGAGCTGTCCGCCCGGACCTTCGACAACTGGGTGGCCAAGACCGCCAACCTCCTCCAGGACGAGCTGAACGCCGGTCCGGGCGACCGCGCCGCCCTCCTCCTGCCCGCCCACTGGCAGAGCGCCGTCTGGCTGCTGGCCTGCTGGTCCGTCGGGGTGACGGCGGTGCCGGGCGGCGACCCGACCGCCACCGACCTGGTGGTCAGCGGCCCGGACGGGCTGGAGGCCGCCCAGGCCTGCGAGGGCGAGCGGGTGGCGCTCGCCCTGCGCCCGCTGGGCGGGCGGTTCCCGCAGCGCCCGGAAGGCTTCCTCGACTACGCCGCCGAGGTGCCCGGCCAGGGCGACCGCTTCGCGCCGTACTCCCCCGTCACCCCGGACGCGCCGGCCCTGGAGACCGGCGTGGACGGGCTGCCGCTGAAGCTGACCGGCGAGCAGACCGTCGCCCTCGCCCGGGAAGGAGCCGCCCGGCTCGGGCTGAAGCCCGGCGACCGGGTGATGTCCACGCTGTCGTACGACAACTGGGCGGGCCTGGAGGCCGGTCTGCTGGCGCCGCTGGCGGCCGGGGCCTCCGTGGTGCTGTGCCGCAACTCGCAGGGCCTGAGCGCCGAGCAGTGGGAGAAGCGGGCCGAATCCGAACGGGTGACACTGCGCCTCGGGTAACCCCCGCCCCCGGCCCGGCGGGTAGGGATCCCTGCCATGGCCGAGGACGACACCGCGCACCCCCCGACCGGCACTCCCCCGACCGCACCCGGACGCCCCCGCGGACGCCGGCGGTGGCTGATGGTCACCGCCGGCGTCGTCGCGTTCCTGCTCGTCGGGACCGGGGCGCTGTTCTGGTTCGCGTATCGGAAGCTCGACGGCAACATCCACACCGACACCGCCACCGACCGGCTGCTCGCCCAGCTGGAGTCCGAGCGGCCGAGCCGGACGGCCGGGGCCAAGGGCGCCGAGAACATCCTGCTGATCGGCAGCGACGACCGGTCCGGCGCGAACGGCGCGTACGGCGGCGAGCCGGGCACCCAGCGCTCGGACAGCACGATCCTGCTGCACCTGGCGGCGGACCGGAAGCACGCGACGGCGGTCTCCGTCCCACGCGACGTCATGGTCACCGTCCCCGCCTGCGAGAAGCCGGACGGCACCCGGAGCAAGCCCGGGCTGATGCAGTTCAACTGGGCGTTCGAACTCGGCGGCCCGGCCTGCTCCATCCGGACGGTCGAACAGCTGAGCGGCATCCGGATCGACCACTACGTGATCCTCGACTTCACCGGCTTCAAGTCCATGGTGGACGCGATCGGCGGGGTCGAGGTGTGCGTCCCGGAGCCGATCCACGACAAGGACGCCAAGCTCGACCTGTCGGCCGGGCGGCAGACCCTCCACGGCGAGCAGGCGCTCGGCTACGTCCGCGCCCGGGAGAGCCTGGGCGACGGCAGCGACACCCAGCGGATGGGCCGTCAGCAGCAGTTCCTGGCCTCGCTGATCCGCAAGGCGCAGTCGCAGGGCGTGCTGCTGAACCCGGCGAAGCTGTGGCCGGTGCTCGATGCGGCGACATCCTCCGTCAAGGCGGACGGCGGCCTGTCCTCGCTCGGCGCGCTCTACGACCTCACCCAGGACCTGCGCGGCATCCCCTCGCCTGACGTGGTGTTCCTGACCGCGCCGCGCCGCCCGTACCGGTACGACTCGGACCGGGACGAGTTCGTGCAGCCGCAGACCACCCAGCTGTTCACCGCGCTGCGCGACGACCAGCGGATCACCGTCCGCCCGCCCGGCTCGGCGCCGTCGCCGACGGCCGGGGCGAGCCCGAGCCCGGCGCCCGGGGCGGACGAGGCCGCGGGCGCCACCGCCGCGCCGTCGGCGGGGGCCTCGCCCGTCTTCGAGGGGCGGACCGCCGACGTGGACGCGTGCGCGGCGCACTGACTCCGTGTTCCGCCGCGGGTCGGCGCGGGTTCAGCGGGAAATGCGCGATCGGCCACTGCTTTACTGCCTGATTACCGGAACATGACGGAGATCACACCAGGAACAATTCCTTCCTGCCGCTCGTCTAGTGTGTCCGGACCGGCCCGCCGTTCGGGTGAGCCGGGCCCGTCACCGGTCGGAGGTAGGGAACCGCCGTGCAGCAGGACAACCCGGAGGTCGACCCGGCGGAGCAGTGGATACGCGATCCGGAAACCGGCCAGTACCGGCTCGACCCGAGCGCCGGAATTCCCGGAGCGCGCCGCCGGGCCGCCGCCCCGGAGGCGTCCGGGACGGCACAGCGATCGGACCGGGCCACTGCGCGAGAGCCCGCCGGGGAGGGCCGACGGGCGGCCCAACGGCGGGCGGCGGCCGCCAGGCGGACGCGGCGCCGGCGGGTGCTCAAGTGGACGGCCGGGGCGGGCGCGCTGGTCATGGTCGCCGGCTGCGGCGGGGCGTACTACCTGTACCAGCACTTCAACAACAACCTGACCTCCGTCAAGGTGCAGCTGGGCGACGAGGCGGAACGGCCCAAGGCGGCCGGGGACGCGCTCAACATCCTGGTGCTCGGCACCGACAGCCGGCAGGGCCTCGGGCGCGAGTACGGCGACGAGGGCAGCACCGGGCACGCCGACACCACGCTGCTGTTCCACATCGCCAAGGACCGCTCCAACGCGACCGTCATCAGCATCCCGCGCGACCTGATGGTGCCGATCCCGGAATGCCGGACCGCCGACGGGAAGAAGATCGCCGGCGCGGCGCGGGACATGTTCAACAACAGCCTCGGCCAGGAAGGACGCGACCCGGGCTGCACCTGGAAGACCGTCGAGAAGGTCACCGGGATCCGGGTCGACCACTTCGTGCAGGTCAACTTCGAGGCCGTGAAGGCGCTTTCCACCGCCGTCGGCGGGGTCGAGGTGTGCGCGGCCAAGGACATCAACGACTCGGGCTCGCACCTGAGGATGAGCAAGGGCCGGCACGTCGTCCAGGGCGACGACGCGCTGGCCTTCGTCCGCACCCGGCACGCGGTCGGGCTCGGCGGCGACCTCACCCGGATCCCGCTCCAGCAGCAGTTCATCAGCTCGATGATCCGCAAGATCAAGAGCGACGACACCCTGACCAGCCCGAGCAAGCTCTACAAGCTCGCCGACGCCGCCACCAAGGCGCTCACCGTCGACTCCGGCATCGGCAGCGTCGACAAGCTGAAGGACCTCGCGCTGGACATCAGCAAGGTCGACACCAGGAACATCACCTTCGCCACCGTGCCGGTGCTGGACGATCCGAAGGACGAGAACCGGCTGGTGCTCAAGCAGCCGGACGCCGGGCAGCTGTTCTCGATGATCGCGGGCGACCGCTCGCTGACCGAGGCGGCCGCTGCCCCGGCCCCTGCCACGCCCGAGGCGACCAGTGCCACCAGTACGCCTGCTGCCCCGGCGGTGGATCCCAAGGGCGTCCGGGTGACGGTCCGCAACGGCAGCGGGACGGCAGGGCAGGCGCAGCCGGCCGTGGACAAGCTGCGGGCGAAGGGCTTCGCCAAGGCCGCGACGGGGCCCAACGCGCCTGCTGCGGCGATCAGTTCGGTCTCCTACCCGGCCGGTCAGGAGGCGGAGGCCGGCGCTCTGGCCGCAGCCCTCGGCCTCCCGGGCGACGCCGTCCGGCCGGACCCGAAGGCCGACCCGAAGGGGCCGCTGGTGCTGGTGCTCGGCAAGGACGTCCTCGCCGCCCCGGCGGCGTCCGCGATGCCGACCGAGGCGCCGAAGGACCTCCAGCGGGTGCAGGCGGACGATACGGACGCATGCGCGAAGTAGGGAGGGCTGTGCGGGGGTTCAGACCAGGGTGAGCGTGCCGTTCACCTCGCGGTAGCGGTCGCCGGTGTGGGGGCAGTGCCAGTGGGTGTCGCCGTCGGGTTCGAGGGGGTGGCCGGTGCGGCCCACCCACTTGATGCGGTGGGCGGGGACGCCGGCGACCAGGGCGTGGTCGGGGACGTCGCGGTGGACCACCGCACCCGCGGCGACCAGGGCCCAGCGGCCGACCGTCACGCCGGCGACCAGGACGGCCCGGCCGCCGATCGAGCAGCCCTGACGAAGCGTCACCCCTTCCGGCTGCCAGTCGTCTTGGCGCTTCAGGCGGCCTTCGGGGTCGACCGCGCGGGGGTAGCGGTCGTTGGTGAGGACGGCGGCCGGGCCGACGAACACCCCGTCCTCGATGACGGCCGGCTCGTACACCAGCGCATGGTTCTGCAGCTTGACCCGGTCGCCGATCCGCACGCCCGGGCCGACGTAGGCGCCGCGGCCGATGATGCAGTCGACGCCGATCACCGCGTGCTCGCGCACCTGGGCCAGGTGCCAGACCGTCGTCCCGGCGCCGATGACGGCCCGGTCGTCGACGTCCGCGCTCGGCTCGATCCGGGCGCCGGCCGCGGACCCGCCCTCAACTGTCGCCATGCGCACCGACGATAGCGCCGGACGGCGGGGCAGGAGGGCGGGGCAGGAGGGCGGGTCCGGGGGGGTCCCGTTCAGCGGGCCTCGGAGAGGACGTTGGAGGGAGTGGGGGCGGTGCTGCCGATCACCTTGCGGGCCAGCGAGCGCGGCGAGGCGAGGAAGCCGAAGCCCCAGCTGAGGTGCATGGTGGCGAGGGCCACCGGGAGCATCGCCTTCGCCTTGGCGGACAGGCCGCGGCCCTCGACCACCGAGCCGCCGAGGATGCCGAGCAGGTACGCGCCGGGCGCGGCGAGGAAGACCGGGTGGACGGCGGCGCCGAGCACCAGGCCGAGCGTGACGCCCAGGAAGGCGGCCGGCGGGGCCAGGTAGCGGAGGTTGACCGAGCCGCGGTGGTAGCGGGTGACCACGCGGCGCCAGCGGCCGTAGTCCTTGTACTGCTTGGCCAGCGCCTTGACGGACGGCCGGGGCCGGTAGGTGACCTTGAGCTGCGGGGTGAACCAGATCAGCCCGCCGTCCTGGCGGATGCGGTAGTTGAGCTCCCAGTCCTGGGCGCGGATGAACTCCTCGTTGTAGCCGCCGAGCTTCTCCAGCACCTCGCGCCGGAACACGCCGAGGTAGACGGTGTCCGCCGGGCCGGCCAGGCCGCCAGTGTGGAAGGCGGCGTTGCCGACGCCGATCTTGGAGGTCATCGCGGCGGCGACCGCGTTCTCCCACTCGGTCTCGCCCTCGGCGTGCATGATGCCGCCGACGTTGGCCGCCTCCATCTCGTCCAGCAGCCGGACGGCGGTGGCGACGTAGCCGGAGGTCAGCAGGCCGTGACCGTCGACGCGCACCACTATCGGGTGGCGGGAGCCGCGGATCGCCGCGTTCAGTCCGGCGGGGGTGCGGCCGGTGGGGTTCTCCACGGTCCGGACCCGCGGGTCCTCGGCGGTCAGTTCGGCGGCGATCTCGGCAGTGCGGTCGGTCGAAGGACCGAGGGCGATCACCACCTCCATCGGTCCGGCGTAGTCCTGTTCCAGGATGTGCCGGACGGCCGTGCGCAGGTGTCGTTCCTCGTTGAGCACCGGCATGATCACGGAGACCGCCGGCAGCTCCTCAGTAGCCTTGGTGTTCATCGACGCCAACCGTACCGGTCAGAGGAGGTGGTGGACGACTGTGAAGGCCGCGAAGCCGGCCAGCGAGACCAGGTTCAGGGCGTGCTGCGGGCTGCCCAGCCGGCCCGGCAGCGCGAAGCGGGGCCGCAGGTCGGGGCGGTGGGCGGCGGTGGCCACGGTCCGGGCCAGCTCGGCCGGGTCGTAGCGGCCGCCGAAGTGGCCGGCCAGCCAGGCGGCCGGGCGGCTGCCGACGGTGATCTCCTCGCCGGAGCGCAGCTGGATGGTGAGCAGGTTCCGGTGCACGGCGGCGGCGTTGATCTCATGCCACCGGTAGCAGCGGCTGTGCAGCGCGGTGGCGACCCGGAGGCCGTCCCGGTCGGCGACCATCTGCCAGGACAGCGTCCGGCCGCAGGCGAGGATCACGACGGAGCCGATCCAGAGCGGGCGCAGCAGCCCGTTCCACCAGCCGTCCTGGCCGAGGAGGACGACGGCCGCGGCGAGCAGGACGGCGGGGACCGGGCCGGCCACGGCCCGCAGGGCGAGTGGCATCTCCCAGCGGCCGGCGGGCACCGGGCGGGTGTCCGGTCCGGCCTCGGGCGCGGCGGCGACGGTCTCCGCGGTGAGCGCGGCCACCGCGAGCTCCCGGTCGCGGTAGCGCCGCCCCTCCCGGCCGGGGCGCGGGGCGCGGGCGGCGGGGGCGACGACGGCGGCGAGCCAGCGCGGGTCGTGCTCCATCAGGCCGGGGCGGACGAGGAGTTGCTGCTCGGGGCCGTCGGGGCCGCAGTAGAGGATCGCGTCGACGGTCTGCCCGGCGAGGGCGAACCGGGCGGCGGCCTCGGCGGGCGGGAGGGCCTCCTCGTGCTCGTGCTCGTGCTCGTCCTCGTGCTCGTGCTCGTGCTCGTGCTCGTCCTCGTGCTCGTCGTGGTCGTGGTCGTGGTCGTGGTCGTCGTGATCATGGTCGTCGAGCGCGATTTCGGGGTAGAGGAAGTCGCCCGCGTCATCCTCGCCGGTCTCCATCCGCTCGTACACCCAGCCCGGGCCGTCGCCGTCCGGGGCGCCGTACCGGGCCCAGCGGAAGCGGTCGCGCTCGACCAGCCGCCAGAGCGCGGGCCCGTCCGGTGGGCCGTCCAGCGGCTGGACCAGCAGGTCGCCCTTGGCGTCGGCCCGGACCCGGACGGCGAGGGCGGGCGCGGAGCCGGCAAAGGCGGGCCTGCGCAGGCGCGCGGAGGCGTTGGCGGCGGAGGCGAGCAGGAGCAGGCCGAACAGGGCGAACAGGCCGGCGCCGAAGACGTCGTCCACCACGCTGTACTCGACGCCGGCGGCGCGTGCCCAGTCGCCGTCCACCAGCAGCGGAACGCCCTCGCCGGGCTGCGGCTGCCGGGCCCAGGTGAGGTCCAGGTCGACGGTGCGCTCGGGGCCGCCGCCGGGCGGGCGGTAGCGGACGGTCAGCACACCGTCCTGGTCGGTCGCGCCCGCGGTGCCGGTCACGGTGGTCGCCCGGGCCCGGTGGTCGGCTTCGCCGGCCTCGGTCCAGAGCCCGTACAGCGGGATCGCCAGGGCGACGGCGAGCAGCAGGCCGCCGAGCACGCGGCGCACCATGGGCGGGTGGCCCGGGTCGACGGGCGAGGGCTCCCCGGCGGCCGTCCACGGGAACGAAACGGGCGGGGCCATCAGCTCGTCGAGCTGCTGGCGGGCGCGGCGGCGGCCGAGTTCGGCGCCGATCAGGACGGCGGACAGCAGGACGTGCACCAGGACGGCCGTCCAGCGGCCGGCCGTGGTGACCAGGCCGCCCGGCGCGTACCAGAGCACCGCCAGGACGGCCGGCGGGACCAGCGCCCGGGCACGGACCCTGGCGGCGAGCAGGATCGCCTCGGCCAGCACCGACCAGGCGGCCAGCTCGTCGCCCCAGGTGTCCTGGCAGATGCCGTAGGCGTTGCAGTGGGTGCCGGTCGGTTCGACGGCGGTGGCGAAGCCGACGAAGGCGAGCGGGAGCAGCGCCAGCCAGCGGCTGTCCAGGCGCCACGCACTGCGGGCGGCACGCCAGCGGTCGGCGGCGGCCGCGGTGAGGGGTGCGGCACTGGGCAGGGGCGGGGCGTCCGGGGCGACCATCGGACGATCATCTCAGCCGGTGATGACCGGAATGCGCCGCAGGGGCCGGGTGCTTGCTCGCACCCGGCCCCTGCGCCCCCGTTCCCCCCGTGGCTCCCCCCTTGACCTGGGGGTACCTCCCGGCCGCCGGGCTGGGGGAGCGTCCCCCACCGCCCGGTCAGTCCGTCGCGATGGCCGCGAGGACGTTCATCCGTCCGGCCCGGAAGGCCGGGAAGAGGGCCGCGAGCAGACCGATCACCACGGAGGCGACCAGCGTCACGACGATCGTGGTGGTCGGGACGGACAGCGTGCCCAGACCCTGGTCCCGCAGCACCCGCTGGGCGGTGACGCCCCAGGCCAGGCCGAGGACGGTGCCGAGGACGGCACCGAACACCGCGATCACCACGGACTCCAGCCGGATCATCCGGCGCAGCTGGCGGCGGGAGAGCCCGATCGCCCGCAGCAGGCCGATCTCGCGGGTCCGCTCGACCACCGACAGCGCCAGGGTGTTGACCACACCGAGCACGGCGACCGTGATCGAGAGGCCGACCAGCCCGTAGATCAGGTAGAGCAGGGTGTTGACCTGGGACTGGACGAGTTCCTTGTAGCCGGCCTGGTCCTTGATGGTCAGCTGCGGGTACTCCTTGAGCGCGCCCTCCAGGGCGGTCAGCGTCCTGGCAACGTCGGCGCCGGCCGAGGCCTTGGCGTAGAACGTCCGGTCGGCGGGCTGGTCGGCGGCCGGTACGGCCTTGGCCATGGTGGCGGCGTCGACGAAGGAGGCGTCCCCGTAGAGCGAGCTCTTCGCGAACACGACCCCGACCGGCAGCACCTGGGTGTGGCCCTTGGCGTAGGTGACTGTGACGCTGTCACCGACCTTGAGGTTGTGGTCCTTCGCGAAGCTCTCGCCGATGCCCAGCGAGCCCCGCCCGATCGACTCGACCGCACCGGACGTGACCGGGAGCCGGAAGTCCGTGCTGAAGAAGGTCGGCGACACCGCGGCCAGGCCGGTCCGCTTGGTCTGGCCGTCCGGCAGCTGGAACTTGGCGTCGAAGTCCTTCTCGGTGGTGATGTGGTCCACCCCCGGGGTCTTCCGGACCGCGTCCATCATCTCGGGGGTGACCGGGGTACGGCCGCCGCCGATGATGTAGTCCACGCCCACCGACTTGTCGATCTGCGCGCTGGTCGAGCTGACTGCCGAGGAGCTGAAGACCGACGCGCCGATCACCAGCGCCAGCCCGATCATCAGCGCGGCGGCGGTGGCGCCGGTCCGGCGCGGGTTGCGCGTCGCGTTGCGCTGGGCGAGCTTGCCGGACGGGCCGAACAGGGCCGGCAGCAGGGCGCCGAGCACCTTGATGACGGCGGTGGCCAGCAGCGGGCCGAGCACCACGAAGCCGATCAGGCTGAGCAGCACGCCGAGGCCCAGGTACTGGCCGCCGGTGGCCGCCTTCTCCGCCTGCGCGGCGAGCACCAGCAGACCGGCGCCGCCCGCCGTCAGGAGGAGGCCGATGATCGTTCGGACAATGTTGGAACGAGCCTCGGCCGGGGTGCCGTGGTCGCGCAGGGCGGCCATCGGCGCGATCTTGCTGGCCCGGCGGGCCGGGATCCAGGCCGCCACCACGGTGATCACGATGCCCACCGCGTAG
Organism: Kitasatospora aureofaciens; assembly: GCF_019192735.1. GTDB lineage: Bacteria > Actinomycetota > Actinomycetes > Streptomycetales > Streptomycetaceae > Kitasatospora > Kitasatospora aureofaciens_A. The sequence continues at coordinate 2,625 of NZ_JAHTKP010000070.1, read as the reverse complement.
CCGGCCACGAACACGTCGGGCCCGATCTGCAGGTCGCTCGCCTTGAGGTCCATGCCGATCGCGTTCATCAGCTTGATCAGGCCGACCGCGATGCCGAGGCCGACCCCGATCCCGAGGGTCGAGCCGAGCACGCCCAGGATCAGCGCCTCGGCCAGCACCGAGCCGTTCACCTGCCGGCGGCTGCCGCCGATGGCGCGCAGCAGGCCGATCTCCCGGGTGCGCTGGGCGACCAGCATCGAGAAGGTGTTGATGATCAGGAAGCCGCCGACGATCAGCGAGACGCCGGCGAAGCCGAGCATCGCGTACTTCATGAAGTCGAGGCCGCTGCCGACGCTCTTGTTGTTCTCGGCCTTCTGCTCGGCCGCGGTCTTGACCTGGTAACCGCCGCCGACCTTGGCCAGGGCGTCGGCCTTGAGCCGGTCGTTGCTGCGGCTGCCGTCGCCGAACGCCTCGACGGAGGTGTACGCCTGCTCGCCGAGCAGCACCTGCTGCGCGGTCGCGGTGTCCAGGAAGGCGAGCGCCGCGCCCGGGTTGGTGGTGGTGAAGGAGGCGATGCCCGCGATCGTGAACTCGTGCTTGCCGCCGGCGTTGTCGACCCGCAGCTTGTCGCCGAGGCCGAGCTTGGCCTTCTTCGCGGTGTCGGCGTCCAGCACCAACTCGCCCGCGTTCTGCGGTACATGGCCGGAGGTGATGTGCAGCGCGTTGCGCGGGGTGTCGGTCCAGTTGCCGACCAGGGTCGGCGCGCCGCTGGTCGGGCCGACCAGCTTGTTGGTGGCCGGGTTGACCAGCGTCGCGTCGCCGACCATGACCTGGCCGACGGCCGTCTTCACCCCGGGCACCGCGGCGAGCTGCTGGGCGAGCGCGACCGGGACGGTCGGCACCTTGTCGCCGAGCTGCGGGTCGTCGTCCTCGGCGGGCTTCGGCGGCTGGACCGAGACGTCCGAGGCGGTCGCGGCGAAGAGCTTGTCGAAGGTGCTGGTCGCGGTGTTGGAGAAGACCAGCGTGCCGGACACGAAGGCGACCGACAGCACGACGGCTATCAGGGAGAGCGCCATCCGGCCCTTGTGGGCGAAGAAGCTCCGCAGTGAGGTCTTGAGCATCATGATGAGTCGTCCCGCCCGGTCAGCTGGTGCGCTTGCCGTCGAAACGGCGCATGCGTTCAAGGACGGAGTCGGCGGTGGGCGCGTGCATCTCGTCGACGATCACGCCGTCGGCGAGGAAGAGCACGCGGTCCGCGTAGCCGGCGGCGACCGGGTCGTGGGTGACCATGACGATGGTCTGGCCGAGCTCGTCCACCGAGCGGCGCAGGAAGGTCAGCACCTCCGCGCCGGCCCGGGAGTCGAGGTTCCCGGTGGGCTCGTCGCCGAAGATGATCTCGGGGCGGGCGGCCAGCGCCCGGGCCACCGCGACGCGCTGCTGCTGGCCGCCGGAGAGCTGGGTCGGGCGGTGCTTGAGCCGGCCGGCCAGGCCGACGGTCTCCACCACCTGGTCCAGCCAGGCCTGGTCGGGCTTGCGGCCGGCGATGTCCATCGGGAGCGTGATGTTCTCCAGCGCGTTCAGGGTCGGCAGCAGGTTGAACGCCTGGAAGATGAAGCCGATCTTGTCCCGGCGCAGTCTGGTCAGCTGCTTGTCCTTGAGGCCGGTGATCTCGGTGCCGCCGATCCAGATCCGGCCGCTGCTCACGGTGTCCAGGCCGGCCAGGCAGTGCATCAGGGTCGACTTGCCGGAGCCCGAGGGGCCCATGATCGCGGTGAACCGGCCGCGCTGGATGTCGACGTCGACCGCGTCGAGCGCGGTGACCTTGGTCTCGCCGGCGCCGTACGCCTTGGTGAGCCGGCGGGCCGAAGCGGCGACGGCGGACTCTCCGCCGGGAAGCTGGGGGTCGTACACGGCAGTTGCCGTCGTCACTGGAGTCTCCTAAGAAGTGGGCCCACCCGTTGGCCCCCCAGCCTCGTCGGCGCCACCTGTCCCGCGACATGGTGGAGGCCGTAGTTCTCGACCGGGAGTTACCCCCACCCTCCCGGCGGACCGGGCTGCCGGCCCGACAGAACCGGACCGCTTTCGGACGGGTGGGGATGTGTGAACCACGTTAGGAGCGGACGGCGGTTCGCTCGTCCTCCGCCGGGATGAAGCCCACCAACGGGAGTTGTACGGGGCGCGGCGCCGCTCCCCCTAGGGGTCGCCGCCGCGCTTCTCGGGGTCGCCCCGTACGGGCCCCGGGCCGGGCTCCTCAGCCGGTCAGGACGGGCGTGGCGGCCGGTGCGGCCAGTCGCTCGACGACCGTCGCGAAGGCCTGCACCACCGTGAGCCGGATCACGCCGGGCGGTCCCGCGCCTCACCGTGGTGCGGCCGCGCGGAAGTTGCGCCGGAACGATCCGACCCGTGCATCAAAACTGCTACAAGAAGCCTGGCGGGGCGCCCCGGGGGGAGTCAGCGCGGCCGGGGTCGGGCATCCTCGACGACATGAACACGTGGCAGGAGGGCCGCCCGAGCGGCGGCGGAAACCCGTACGGCGGCGGCAGCCCGAGCGGTGGCGGCGGCGCGTACGGGCGCGGCGGAGGCGGCACGTCGGCCGAGCCGCCGCTGCCGTCCGCGCTCAACCCGCGCGGGCCGGCGGCCCCGGCG
>NZ_JAHTKP010000006.1 GCF_019192735.1 Kitasatospora aureofaciens | reverse complement strand
AGGCATCGCCACCCGGTATGACAAGACCCCGGAAAGCTACCTCGCCGGCCTCCACCTCCGTGGCGCGATGATCTGGATCAAGGACCTCACCCGGACCCACTGATCACGACCGAATACGCGCCCTAGGCCGGCGAGCTCCTGGACCGGTGCGCCTCTGGGGAAGCCCTTGGCGGCAGGCTGGCAGACTCGCGCCATGGCTGAGATCGAGATCGACGGCGAGCCCGCCGACGCGGCGCGGGTGGCGGCGCTGGGGCTGCTGAACTACGGGCACTTCACCACCCTGCGCGTCGAGGCGGGCCGGGTCCGCGGCCTGGCGCTGCACCTGGAACGGCTGGTCCGGGACTGCCGGGTGCTGTTCGCCGCCGAGCTGGACCCGGCGCGGGTCCGCGAGCGGATCCGCGCGGTGCTGCCGGACAACGGAACGGCGATCGTCCGGGTGACCGTGTACGACCCGGAGCTCGGCCTGGAGCGACCGTCCGGCCCGGCCGTTCCGCGCGTGCTCGTCACCACCCGCCCGGCCCCGGCCACCGCGCCCGGCCCGCTGCGGGTGCGGACGGTGGCGTACGTCCGGGAGCTGCCCGAGGTGAAGCACGTCGGGCTGTTCGGCCTGATCTGCCACCGTCGGAGTGCCCAACTGGACGGCTACGACGACGCGTTGCTCGTGGACCGGGTGGGGCGGGTGACCGAGGGCGCGACCTGGAACATCGGCTTCTTCGACGGCCGACGCCTGGTCTGGCCGGAAGGCCCGAGCCTGCCGGGCGTCACCGCCGCGCTGCTCGCCGGCGCCTACGGCGGGCCCCAGGGCCGCGAGCCGGTGGGCGCCGCCGGGGTGGGGCGCTTCGAGGCCGCGTTCGCGGTGAACGCGGGGGTCGGCGTCCGCCCGGTGGCAGCGATCGACGACGTCCGCTTCGACCCCGCCCATCCCGTCCTCGCCGAGCTGCGCGCCGCCTACGCGGGGGTGCCGGCCGACCGGGTGTGAGCGGACGGTGGGGATGACCCCACCCCAAGTCCGCCAGCGGCCTCCATAGTTCGCGCGCCTCCGACTTCCTGGCGTGGAACTCGTCGACGACCAGCGACGATCCCCGAGGGAAGGCCCACCATGGCACGCCGCCTTGGCGGGCTGGGCGGCCTCACACAGGATCCACCGCAGCCAGGCGGAGCCCTGCTTGGAGATGTGCCCCTGGTGGACGGTGAGGTCCGAGGCCCGGACGGTGGGGGTCAGGCCGGCCCAGGCGGCGAGCTTGCGCGCGGAGGGGAACCGGGTGACGTCGCCGACCTCGGCGAGGATCACGAGCGCGGTGAGCGTGCCGACGCCGGGCAGCTCCATGAGGCCCTTCACCCGCGGATCGCCCCGGGCGTGCGCGGCGAGCTGCTTGTCCAGGGCGTCGATCGGGACCTGCAGTGCGTCCATGACCTGCAACAGGTCGTCCACCACGCGACGGGAGGCGTCCGGGAGTTCCAATGACGCGAGCCAGTTGCGGCCGGGACCGGTGAAACAGCCGCCGGGCCGGTCCTGGCCGAGGTCGGCCAGGACCGCGTGGACCCGGTTGCGCAGGAGTGTGCGCAACCGCACCAGCTGGAAGCGGTGGCGGAGCAGGGCGCGTTGCTGGCGTACGTCCAGTGGGGCGATCCATGCCTCCGGGAGGAGATCGGCCCGCAGCAACTGGCCCAGGATCGCGGTGTCGACCTTGTCGTTCTTCAGCCTGGCCGAGGCGATCGCCTTGCACCGCAGCGGGTGGACCAGGTGGGACTCGTAGCCGTAGTCCTCCAGGAGTTCGACCAGCCGGCCCCAGCCGTAGGCGGCCTCGAACGCGACCGGGGTGCCGATCGGCAGGTCCCCGATCACCCCGAGGACCGTCTCCACGCCGTTGGGGACGTTGCGGTTGACCCGCACCGCGCCGTCCTTGTCGATCACGGCGATCTGGGACCTTTTGCGGTGCACGTCGATACCGACGTAGACAGACATTGAGGGCCTCCTTCCCGAGCCCGTGTGCATACCCGGACGATAGGCATCGCCCGGCTGAGCAGGGAAGGGGACCCGGCCCCCATATGGTCAGGTCAGAGGCGGTGTCAGGGGTGCTAGCGGTCACTGCCGGACGGCCTGGTTGCTGTACTTTGCTGCTGTACTTTCGCCCTGAGCTGCTGGCTGCAAGGTCGCTCAAGGAAGGCTCACAGACTCCTGGGTAGTGTCGGCTACCGGTTCTTCTTGCGCGATGCCCTTGCCTGCTTCTGCTGCCGCTTCTTGCTCTGCGCCGCCCGCTTCTGTGCCGCCAGCGCTTGCCTCTCCACCGGGCTGAGCATGGCCTGACGGAAGGCGGACTCCAGTAGCTGCTCGTCTTCCCCGAGCCAGGCCGGGCTCTTCCCCGTAACCGTCTCGTCGTTGCTGAGGGCGGCAGCGAGCTCGTCCTGCAGATCTTCGGCCCGGTCGTAGGTGATGATCTCGATGGGCTTGCCATAGACGACTCCAGGCCCGGCAGGGGTCTGCTTGAACTCGTAGTCCTGGTAAGCAACGATCGCGCCTCCGGCACCTCGGGCATCGCCCTTGGGTAGGTTGGCCCCGTACATGTTCGAGGCTTGGCCTCTGCGGCCCTCCGGGCTACTCAGGAACGGACAGACCATGGCCGCGTAGATCATGCATGTGCGGTGGCCCGGAGCCTCACCGGTTGGGGCCGGGTTGAGGAACTCCTTACCTATGCCAAGGACGGCATCGATCATCCCCGCTTCATCGCCGTCGACGACCCTCCAAACCGGCCCAGGGGACATCTCTCGGCCGCAGACCGTGCATCGACGCTCCTCGACGCAGAGGAACACCCGGCGCATGCTGGTTTCGGCGAACTGCGGGGCTCCGCCTTCCCAGGGTGTGATCGCTGGAACGGGGTACCCACGGCCGTCGCGCGGGCGGGTGGCGATGCCGGACGGCATGGTGATGTCGGTGACTCGCATTCCGCGACTATATGACTTTGCTGTGTCACCGAGACGCAGTTCGAACTCCCCAGCCCAGCAGTAGAGTCTCGGTGTGCAGCGACTGGCATTCTTCGACCTGGACGACACTCTCGCTGATCGCACTCTGGGCTTCCGGACGTGCATCCGCAGCTTCTGCTCTGATCTTGGCTTCGCTGAGGACGTTGAGCAGTGGCTGCTGAAGGTGATGTATGAGCGTGCTTACCGCAGCGACTTCGAGAGGCTGCGGGAGCGGTTCGCCGTCTCAGCTCCAGTCGAGGAACTGTGGCAGCGGTACTGCGGCGGAATGGCCGATGCCGTGACCTGTACCCCAGCTGTGCTGTCCGGGCTTGAACGACTTCGTTCGGCCGGGTGGTCAGTCGTCGTGGTGACCAACGGTGCTGGCGATATCCAACGCGCGAAGCTCGCGCGGACGGGAATCGACGTGCGGGTCGACGCTGTCTGTATCTCGGAGGAGGTCGGGATCCGTAAGCCCGAGGTGGGTATCTTCCGCGAGGCGGCCCGCCTGATGGGGGCCGATGGCCTGTGGGGTGGCTGGATGGTCGGTGACAGCGCGCAGAACGATGTCGTTGGTGGCCGGGCCGCCGGCCTGCGGACGATCTGGGTGTCGGACGGCAGCGACGGCGTTGAGGCCGATCACGTCGTTTCCGACGCGGCGGGGGCCATCGATCTGCTGCTCGGCCTGGAAGGGGCTCGTGCATGACCAGCAGTCAGGCCGTGGTGGGGATTCTTCACCCCGGCAGCATGGGGGCGGCGGTCGCAGCCCAGGTCCGTGACACCGGGGCGATGGTGCTGTGGTGTCCAGCGGGCCGTGGTGTGGCTACTCGGCAGCGGGCGGCTGAGGCCGGGCTGACCGAGGTCTCCAGCCTCGGGGAGCTGGTGAGGCGAAGCCAGATCCTGCTGTCGCTCTGCCCGCCGGCCGCTGCCGAGTCCGTGGCCAACGAGGTTGCGGCTCACGGCTTCAAGGATGGCGTGTTCGTCGAGGCCAACGCCATCACTCCCGAGCGGGTGGCCAGGATCGCGGCGGCGCTGGCCGATGCCACGGTGGTGGATGGCTCAGTGATCGGCTCGCCTCCGCGTGGCGGGAAGCGGCCGCGGCTGTTCCTGTCCGGGCCAAGGGACGCGGCCGACCAGGTGGTGAAGCTGTTCGCCGGCACGGACGTTCAGGCACGGGTGCTTGGCACCGAGCTTGGCCAGGCCAGCGCCCTCAAACTCGCCTACACGAGCTACCAGAAGGCATCGCGGGTGCTCGCGGCACTGTCGTACGCGCTGGCTGCCGATCACGGCGTCGAGGACGAGCTTCTGGAGGTGGCCGCTGGCCGTTCAGGGAGCTATCTGCTGGAGACCGGGTACATCGCCAAGACCGCTGCTCGAGCGTGGCGTTGGGCGCCCGAGTTGATCGAGGCGGCCGAGTTGCTGGAGGAGTGCGGGCTGCCGGGTGAGCCGATGCGCGGAGCTGCCGAGGCGCTCGCCAGGTGGGAGGGCGAGCGAGATGCCGAGCTGGGTCTGGCGGAGGCCCTGGCTCGGCTTCACCGCTCGCGTTAGCCGACTTGACCCAGCGTCTTGATGATGGCTTGGGCTGACTCCACCGCCGGCTGCTGCTCGGTTTGCAGGTGCAGGGCCCACTCGACGTCCGGATTGGCCTGGAGATCGGCTGCGGTGGCGTCCCAGGCCGCCAGCCGGGCCAGGGTGTCCGTGTCGCCGCGCAGTACGGAGCGCTGCTCGGTCACCTCGCGTGGGCAGTCCAGGTGGACGGTGAGCCAGGCTGCTGGGTAGCCCGCCACGAGGGCGTTGATGCCGGCGATCTGGCCCAGGTGCACGATCGGTGTGTGACCGGCGGCGAACACGGCATCGAGGCCGGGGCGGTCGACCAGGTAGATGCTGTTGTAGCGGTCGTTGCGGTAGATGACGTCTCCGGCGGCTTCGAGCTGGTGGAACTGCTCGATGGTGCCCATCCGGTAGCCCTGGCTGCGGCCTTCGCCGATCTTGAGCCTGGCGAACTGGACGAGTTGCGGGTCCTGCTCGACGAGGGCTGCCGTGACGGTGTCCTTGCCGCTGGCGGGTGGTCCGTACAGGATGATCCCGGTCTTCATGCGTGTGCCACCCCCAGGGCGAATCGGGCTTGGTCGGCGAGCGCGATGGCGGAGCCGTAGCGGTTGTCCACGACGAGGTGCGGGACTGACGGGCGCAGGCCGAGGTCGAGCCCTTCGAGGTACTGGCCCCAGTTGCTGAGTTTCCAGGCGTCGCGGGCGGCGGAGCGGAAGGCGATGTACTCGCGCATCGAGTCCTCGTCGCAGGTGAGCCAGATCGGGGTGACGTCGACCTGGTAGGCGGCGCATCGGTTGGTCAGTCGCCGCATCCATGCGGGGTCGGTCATCTCACTGATGAACGGCGCGGTGGCCACCGTGGAGATGCCGCACTCGACGTTGACGAGGATCGACTCCATGAGGCACTGGTACTCCAGCGGCCGTACCTGGGTGCGGTAGGTCTCGGAGTGGCGGTCGTTGGGGTCGCAGCCGAGTTCGCTGAGCAGTCGCTCCACCAGCGGTCGGGTGAGCGGGTCCTTGTCCAGCAGTGGCCAGCCGGTCAGCTGGGAGATGAACTTGGCGAACTCCGACTTCCCGCTTCCGGCGTAGCCGCCGACCAGGACGAGGGAGGGTCTGTTCGGGTCACCGCCGGTGTGCCGTCGGCGCCAGGCGTCCAGTATCCGCTGGTGGACGCCCTGGGGGCGCTCAGCGGTCGGCTCAGGCAGAAGCTGCTGCAGTGCCTTCACCACGGCTTGCACGCGGGTGGTGTCCACGTGATCGCGAAACTCGGTGAGCTGGTGTTCAACTTCCTCGCCGGGCAGAGCCTTTCGGAAGCCCAGCTCGGGCTCGGTCGCCTGGTACAGCAGGCAGTAGGCGCGGCGGTAGTGAGGGCCCGGATAGACCTCGCCCTGCTCGTGTTGCCACAGGGTCTGGAAGTTGGCGGCCGGGGCCGAGAGCCCCGCGCGGCGGGCTGTGTCGCGGAGCCGCTCGCCGGCTGCCTCCAGCGTGAGGCCGTGGGCTTCTCGCATCTCTCGCAACTTCTCAGGGCGCCAGCCCGATCGGTCCTTGCTCAAGTCCGCCACCAGCTCACTGTTCGTCAGCACGATCCCGAGCGTAGGGGCGAGGCCGTCGATCGCGTGTGTAAGCGGATGTTGAAAACCCGCTGAACGGGACGGCGAGCAACCTTGGCAACTCGGAGTGATACGGCGATCACGCTATGTCCGCTGTGATGTTCCTGGCAACAGCGCCCACCGGTACGAACGAACTGGAGGATGCACCATGTTCCGTCCCACATCACGCTCTGAGATTCAGTCAGGTGCTCTGGTGCCCCGGCAGATCCGTAGGGTCTCCCCCTCCCCGGGTGCTGCTGATGGCTTGTACTCCGTCGACATGCAGCAGTTCGCCGAGGCCCTTCACGGTGGCGGAGACGACGCCGACGACTGTTGGCGCTCCTGTGCGCGTCGGCTGCTCAACAGTGACGGCCTCCGGCCGGAGCTTCTCGCGAGCGTCTGGGCGGAGGTCGTCGCGTTCGATGAGACGCTCGCGGCGTTCCTGGCCAGCCCGGTGCCGGTCCCGGACCGCACGGTGGTCGTCTCGGGCAGCGGCAAGGAGACGTTCAAGACCTTCAATGTGTCGACGGCCGCTGCCCTGCTGGCCACCGCCAGCGGGGTGAACGTCGTGAAGGGCACCTCGTCGTCGGTCTCGGCCGTCTCCGGCTCGTCCGACGTCCTGGCGGCGCTCGGCATCCCGACACTGACCGAGCCCAGCCGAATCCCGGAGTTCGTCGCCACGTACGGCATCGCCTTCGTCAACTACGCCTCCTTCTGTCCGCGTTACGCGGCCCGCTACGACGGCCGGTTCGACTTTCTCAGCCCGATGAGCTTCTTCATGCCGGCGGCGACCCTGGTCGTCTCGGCCGATGCCTTCCTGCACGGACTCGCCCACGACGACGTGGAAACTGCCGCACTCGGGATCCACGCCGCACGCCCCGACATCGCCCGTGGTCGAGTCGTCACGACCTGGATCGGACCGGGCCAGCGGATCGACGAGCTCGCGTCCTTCGGGACCAGCACCAGCGCTGTGCTGCGGCACGGCGGCGTGCAGCTCCTGAAGCACCACCAGGATGGCGCGGCCGGCCCGTGGCAGCGAGCGGTGCGCCATCGCGCCGATCACGCCTCGAACGCTGCGGCCCTGGTCGAATCGCTCCGCCCCGACGGTGACCCGGCCGCCACCGACCTCGTCGAGCGCAACGCCGCAGCCATCCTCGCCACCGCACACCTGGGGGTCAGCGAGGACGACGCCCTGCAGCTGGTTCGCGAGGCCCGTCTCGACGGCCGGGCTCAGCGCCTCCTCTCCCGCCTTCGCACCGCCACCTCGAAGGGAATCCGATGACTCCTCAGCCCCTGCCTGTCACCGAGGACTGGGTCGCCAAGTCGCTCGGCCCGCTGACTCGCCGGTTCACCCACCACGACCAACTCCAGGACGTCCTCCCGCTCGACGCCGACCGGCCGCTGGCGGTCGTCACCGGCTTCGGCCCCACCAACGCCCCTACGGCAGGCACGCTGTCCGTGATGCTCGGGGTCATCGAGGTGCAGCGCTACCTCCGAGTGCCGATGACCGTCATCGTCTCCGAGCTGGGCGCCTGGAACTCCCGGAATGTGTCGTGGAGCCAGCTCACCGACGTCCGCGACCAGATGCTCGCCTTCATGCGGGTGATCGGCCTCGACTCCCAGGCCGGGATCGCCCCGGTGCAACTGCGTTCGCACATCGACCAGGCCAACCTCGTGCGCTGCGGGCGCATCGCCCGCTTCCTCAGCCGCCAGGACTTCCTTGACCACCACGAGGACCTGGTCGACCTCTACCAGGACCACGGCCTGCTTGGCAGCGAGGTCGGCCTCACCATTGACGCGCTCTACACCGTGGCCGACATCCTCGGCCCGGCCGAGCAGGGCGCCGCACGGGTGCTGATGCTCTCCGGACTGGAAGAGAGCTACTTCACCGAGCTCTCCCGCCTCGTCCTCCAGCGGCAGCGTGAAGCCGGCGACCTCAGTCTGGGCTGGCAGTTGGACCTCGGCGCGCTGTACTTCAGGGTCCTGGAGGGGCTCGGCGGCTACCCCAAGATGTCGAAGAGCATCCCCGCCTCGGGCATCCACCTGGGGATGCCCGACGACGAGATCGCCGGACGCATCCTCGCCGACGACGAGGCCGGCCAACGGCCTCTGCTCTCGGCGATCGAGCTGAGCAGCGGGTGGACCATGGTGGAGATCGACCACGCCCGCGCGACGTACCAGCGCAGGCGACAGGAGCCCGCCGGCTGGACGCTGAGCAAGCAGCGGTTCGCCGAGACGTTCACCACCTACGCCAAGATCTGGCGAGAGTGCGGCCGGTGACTGCCGAACCGGCGTACATCGTGCTCGGAGGTGCCGGCCGACTCGGCCGGCACCTCCTCCCGAAGGTTCGTGCGCAGGGCTGCCGCGTCATCGGCATCTCCCGCGCCCGGCCCAGCGAGCCCGCAGAGCGGTATGCGGACTGGGTACGCGCCGACCTCACCGAGACCGCCCGGTGGCCGCACGTGCAGGAAGCGCTTCGCACGCTGCTCGATGGCCAGGAGGAGGTGGTGATCGCGGACCTCCTGCTCGACCGGGGCAGCGTCACCGCCATGCGCCATTCGATCGCTGCCGCAACCCGGTTCATCGTCCGGACGTGCCAGATGCTCGCTGCCGAGGGACTCGCGGTGAGGGTCCTCGCCGCCAGTACCACGGCCGCGCTGGCACCGCGCGGCCTGCAGACCCCCTACGGAGTGGCCAAACGCGAACAGGCTCTCATCTACTCGCGGTTGGACTGCATCGACCTGGTTCTCCTGCCGCAGCTGGTTGCTGTCGACCAGGCGGCCAGCCCATCAGACGGCGGCGCGACCAGCGGCGGGATCTGTTCCTATGAGGCGGCGGCCGGAGCACTGCGCGCCGTCAGCATCCAACCGGCCCGGCGAACTCTGTGGGTCGTCCGCGGCAGCGTCCCGTACCGACCGTCCCCGCGCGGTCTCGCCGGCCTTCCCAGCGCCGTCGGCGCCCTGATCGCCTCGCGAACCACCGGTAGGGACAGCCCCACCGCGCACCGCCAGGCCAGCCGTGAGCGCCTGGCTCTCCTACCGAACCACATCCGGGGCCGCGTCGACCACCACGGCGCTCCCGAGCAGCTACTTCGCCCGTTCGAGAGGCGCCTGCACATGCCACCCGCCCGAACCGTCATCGCGGGCAGCCCGCCCGCCCCCGATCACCTGGAGGAAGACCTTGCGCACCGCCCCTGAGACCGTGGTCCTCGGCACAGGCTTCGCCGGCCTCACCGCGGCGGTGCGGCTGGCCGAGGACGGCCACCGCCTGCGCTGCCACGGCGACAGTGCGATCGGGGCCTCACAGCAGAACTTCGGCCAGCTCCACTCCGGCGCCGTCTACGCCCCCGTGCTCCCTGAGGTGGCCGCCGCCTGCTGGCAGCACCGGACTCGGTGGTTCGGCCTGCTCGGCTCGGAGGTCTCGCGCTCGCACGGTCTGGCGCTGTTCTCCAGCCACACCGAGGTCGAGCGGTACACGCAGGCGTGGTCGAACTTCGATATCCCCGTACGTCCGTTGTCCACTCGTGAGCTGGACAGCGTCGGAGTTCGCCCGTGGCCCGCCCCGGAGACAGCCTTTGCCCTTCCCGACATCTCGGTGGACGTGACGGCCCTGCGCGCCAGGACCCAGGCACATGCGGCGAACCTGGGTGTCCCCTTTGCTCCGCCCGAGTCGTGCGCTCCCGTGCTGTCCGGCAACGAGGTCATCCTGTGGGGACCGTCCCTCGGGTACTACCGGCCCGGCACTCTGGTCCTCGCCGCAGGGCACCGCACGGTCCATCTGCTCGACCTGCTCGGCATCCAACACCCGCTCACCATCAACCGCCTGCCGTACGGGGTGTTGGAAGGATCGAACCAGCAGCACCCGCTCACCTACTGGCTCGACGGCGACATGCTCGCGCTCAGCCCGCAGCCGAACGGGCTCCACGTAGCTCTGCCCGGCCGCCCCGCGGATCCCATAGACGAGAGCAAGGAGCACTACCGTCTCGCGGCCTCGCTCGCCGAACGCTGGCCGGCACTCCCGGCCGAGAAGCTCCGTCTCAGGTGGGGGCAGGTTGCCGAGCCGGCGGGCGTCCAACCTGACCCGTCGGCCCTTGTGGTCGACCTCAGCAGCCCTCCGCCCGGTTGGGGCCAGGTGGCCAACCTGATCGTCTGCCTGCCAGGCAAGTGGACCACTGCCTGGCATGCAGCCGACCAGGTGGCTCAGGCGGTCGCCGCGAGAATCTGACCAGCAGTCAGATCAGCCGATTCCGATGGCTTTGCGCACCTGCTCAAGCACAGGCTGAGCCCGCTTGCGGGCCTTGGCCGCGCCGATGGCCAGCAGCTCCTCAAGCTCACTTCCCGGCTGCATCAGCGCGTCGTAACGCTCCCGCAGCGGGCCCAAGCGCTCGTTCAGAACAACGAAGAGCTCGTTCTTGAGATCACCCCAGCCCATGCCGCCGGCCTCCAGCCGTGCACGGACCTCGGCCGTCTTCTCGGGGCTGGCGAAGTGGGTGAGCAACTGGAACACCGGGGAGGCGTCGGGATCCTTCGGCGCCTCCGCCGGGGTGCTGTCGGTGGGAATCCGGCGAACGATCTTTCGGATCTCCGCCTCGGGAGCGAACAGCGGGATCGTGTTGCCGTACGACTTGCTCATCTTCCGCCCATCGGTCCCCGGCAGCGTGCGACCGCTGTCCTCGGTGGGGACAACGGCCTTGGGGATCTTCAGCCGGAAGCTGTCGCCGTATACGGCGTTGAAGGCTCCAGCGATGTCGGCCGCGTACTCGACGTGCTGCAGCTGGTCCTTGCCGACCGGGACGAGGTCGGCCTCCATGATCAGGATGTCAACTGCCATCAGGACCGGGTAGTTGAACAGGCCCATGTTGACCCCGGAGTCCAGGTCCTCCACGCCGGCCTCACGGTTCCGGTCCCGCGCGGCCTTGTATGCGTGGGCTCGGTTCATCAGGCCCTTGGCGCTGAAGCACGAGAGAATCCAGTGCAGTTCGAAGATCTCCGGCACGTCCGACTGGCGGTAGAAGATCGTGTGCTCCGGATCGAGCCCTGCCGCTAGCCAGGTGGCCGCGACCGACCGGGTCCATCGACCGAGCAACTCCGGATCGCGCACCGACGTCAGCGCGTGGTAGTCCGCGATGAAGTAGATCGACTCGGCTCCGTCAGCCAGCTCCAGCGCCGGCTTGATGGCTCCGATGAAGTTGCCGAGATGCGGCTCTCCAGTGGGCTTGATACCGGTGAGGGACACCTTTGAATCAGCAGTCACCATGCAGAAAGCCTACCGGCGCGGCCAGGGTGAGGTCGGTGATTTGGCGTGGTGGTGATCCACGTCCGCGTCTGCGCCAGCGCCTGGAGCGGCTCTGATGCAGACGGCAGCAGCGGACCATGCGGGCTACCAGTAGGCCCCCGCGAGAAGGCCGTCGAAGGCGAGGCTGGTCATGGCGTCGTCGAAGTTGTCCCACTCCTGGTAGGGCTCGGTGAAGTGCTGGTCGAAGTCGGCTCGGGTGAGGTCGGGTTCGTGCCACTCGTGGGCGCATCGGCAGTGTATGAAGACTTGGGCGCGGACGTTCAGGAGCAGCCAGTCGCGGCGGGCTCCGCATTGGTCGCAGGTGATGGTGATGCCGCTCGGGTTGAGCTCGTCGGGGTGGGGGACGGCTCGGATGACGGGCTGGCCGGGGTGCGGCGGCGGGCGGCTTCGGCGGTGCGGTTGGGTGCGGGGTTGCGGCTGGTGTGCTGGATGCGGCTGATGAGGACCTTGGCGGGTAGGCGGGCGGTGGTCAGTTCACGCCGGGCGGCGGCGTCGGCGAGAAGGCGGTGAGGCTGGTGGCCGCCGGCTTCGGCGTCGGCGAGGACGGTTGCCAGGGCGGGCCAGTTGGGGTCGGTGAGGATCCTGTCGGCAGGCTCGGGCACGGCGGAGCGGACGTCGTTCGCGAGGGTGTTGCGGACTTCTTCCTTGGGCTGGCGGTGGGCGAGGGCGGCGAGTTGCGGTGCTGCGGCGTTGTCGTAGGCGGTCTGCAGGTGTTTGACGGCCTGGCGGGCGGCTTCGGCCTGCTGGTGGCCTCGGGTCTGGTGCCAGCGTCCGGCGAGGATCGCTGCCCAGACGAGGGTGGCGAGCAGGACTGCGAGGGTGCTGCCGTCCTTGCCGTCTGCGGCGTGGATGATGTCGCGGGCGGCGTGGCGCAGGCCGGCTGCGGAGCGGTGTTCGGCGCGGATCTGCGAGCGCTGGGCGCGGGCGAACGTCTTGGTGGTGGCTCGTAGTTCGGCACGCAGCTCGGCGGGCACGGTCTGGGAGGTGGCCTCGATCAGTTCGCCCAGCGCGGTGATCTGGGCCTGCGCGAGAGCGCCGTCACCGTCGCCGCTCGGGTCGCTGTCGGCGAGGTTGGTGTGGAGAGCGCCGAGGGCATCGGTGGCGCGTGTCCACGGGGGTGCCGGGCCGGTTGCGGCGGGCGGTGGGGTGCTCCTCGGGCTGGTCTTCTTCGAGGAGTGCCTTCAGCTGGGGAAAGGACAAGTCGGGGGCGATCTTGCTGCCGGGGATGTAGTTCGGCTGTCCGTTTTTCTTCAAAACGCCGGGGCAGGCGGCGGAGTAGCCCGCCAGGTCGTCGGAGGGCAGGCTGCGGCGCTTGACCTCGATGCCGTCGGCCTGGAGGTAGGCGAACAGTTCCTCGATGTTGGCGGCGTGGGGGATGGCGGCGCTGAAGTTCCCCCGCCGCCCTGGACGGGATGAAGGCCGCCAACACCGTGCTCGGCGTGGTCATGTGCTTCATGATGGCCGTCGCCCTGCTCGGCCCATGGGTGGCCCGGCTGGCCGCCGCCGTGCTCGGCGCCCCGCTGCGGGCCGGCGGCGCGCCCGGCTCGCTGACCGTCGACAACACCCGCGCCAACGCCCGCCGGCTGGCCTCCGCGATCACCCCGCGGCCTGGCGGTCGGCGGGGTGATCGCCTGGATCGCCCTCGTCCCGATCGCCAGGGGCGTCGCGGGCACCTCGCCGTACGTCCCGCCGGGCCTGGCGCTGCCGCTGGCCGCCGGAGCCGTGCTGCTCTGCCTCGGCGCGACCGGTCTGCCCGCGCGGGCGCTGCTGCGAAGCCGCCCGGTGGCGGCGGACGGCAGTAGTGGAGCCGGGTGACGGCCCCTGGTATTCGGGGGCCGTCACCCGCCTCGTGTCGCTCCTGCGGGTGACGCCACCAGGGCCGAACGGGCGCAAAGGGATGCGCGTTATCCCCAACTCGCCTCATTTAAACCGATTGTGACGTCAGATCAGCTACGCTCACGCCCGCCCATCCCGACCCGCCGAGCAGAAAGTAGCCCGACATGAGCAGTCCTCCCACGGCCCCCGCGCCCCGGTGGCCGCTGATCCTGCTGCGCAGCACCGCGACCACGCTGGCCGTCGTGGCCCTGCTCCAGACCCTGCTGGCCGCGAGCTTCCTCAACGGCACGTACGAGTCCCTCAAGGAGCACGCGGACAACGCGACGATCCTGGCCGCCGTCGTCCTGCTCCAGCTCGCGGCGGCCGTCCTGGTCCGGTGGCCCGGGCGCGGCCCGCTCTGGCCGCTGTGGACCACGGCCGTGCTGGCGGTCGCGGCCACCGGCCAGATCGGCGCCGGCTACGCGCGGGCGCTCGGCCTGCACGTCATGCTCGGGGTGCTGCTGGTCAGCGGCGTCCTGTTCGGGCTGGTCGACACCTGGCGGGTGCCGCTGCCCGTCCGGGCGGACACCGAGGCCGGACCGGACAGTGCCGGGCGGCTGCCCCGGCCGGGCAGGCCCGTGGAGGTGGCCCAGTGAACCGCCGCCGGTTTCTCGGCCTCGGCGCCTCCGTGTTCGGCGCGGGCGCGCTGGCCGCTGTCGCAGTCCCCTCGGCCGCCCGGCTGCTCGCCGAGGGCCGCCCCGGCCGGTTGCTGAGCAGCGAGCTCGACCTGCCGCCGGCGTTCCAGGTGCCGCTGCCGGTGCCGCCGGTGCTCGAGCCGTACAGCAGCGACGAGACCGCCGACTACTACGAAATCGTCGAGCAGGTCGCGAAGTTGGAGATCCTTCCGGGCGTCAGGACCGAGGCCTGGACGTACGGCGGGAGCTATCCCGGGCCGACGGTGGTCGCCCGCTCGGGGCGGGCGGCGGTGGTCAAGCACCGCAACCTGCTGCCGGTGCCGACCGTGGTGCACCTGCACGGCGGCCACACCCCGGCCGACAGCGACGGGTACCCGGTGGACCTGCTGCTGCCGGTGGGGTCGACCGGCGGCGGGGACATGGCCGGCATGCCCGGGATGCCCGGCATGGCCCACCGCGCGGCCGGGAGGTCCGTCACCGGCGAGCGCACCCACACCTACCCGGGCCGCCAGCGCGCCGCCACTCTCTGGTACCACGACCACCGGATGGGCTTCACCGGCCCCGGCGTCTGGCGCGGCCTGGCCGGCTTCCACCTCGTCCACGACGACGAGGAGGCCGCCCTGCCGCTCCCGTACGGCGACCGGGACCTCCCGCTGATGCTCGCCGACAGGTCCTTCGCCGCCGACGGCTCCTTCCGCTACCCCGCCACCGACCCCACCCTCGCCGCGCCCGGCGTCACCGACGACTACGCGAACGGCGTCCTCGGCGACGTCATCCTCGTCAACGGCGCCCCCTGGCCCCGCCTCGACGTCGACTGGGCCCGCTACCGGCTGCGCCTGCTCAACGCCTCCAACGCCCGCGCCTACCGCCTCGAACTCGACCCCCAGCCCTCCGGCGGCGACGCCCTCGTCCAGATCGGCTCCGACGGCGGCCTGCTGGAGGCCCCCGTCACCCACGACGCGCTGGAGATCGCCCCCGCCGAACGCTTCGACGTCGTCGTCGACTTCTCCCGCTACGAGCCGGGCACCTCGGTCCGCCTGCTGAACCGCTTCGGCAGCGACCGGACGGCCGAGGTGATGCGCTTCGACGTCTCCTCCCGCCGGGTCACCGACGACGCCACGGTGCCCGAGGAACTGTCCACCATCGAGCGCCTCGACCCCGACGCCGCCGTCACCACCCGCCAGTTCGCCTTCCGGCGCAGCCGCGGCGACGGCTGGACCATCAACGGGCGGCCGTACGAGCCCGGCCACGACATCGCCCGGCCCGCGCTCGGCAGGACCGAGCTCTGGCGCTTCTCCAGCGACCTGCACCACCCGGTCCACGTGCACCTCAACCAGTTCCAGGTGCTGACGCGCGACGGCAGGGCCCCCGGCCCGTACGACGCGGGGTGGAAGGACACCGTCGACCTGCGGCCGGCGGAGGTGGTGGAGGTGCTGGTGCGGTTCACCGACTACGCGGGGACGTACATGCTGCACTGCCACAACCTGGAGCACGAGGACATGGCGATGATGGCGGACTTCGTCGTGGAGTGATGTCCCGCGGGAGGGGGGATCATCCGTTCGGCGGAGTGCCGGAGGGCGCGCCGGTGCGTCCTCCGGCGCCGGTGGCCCAGCGTCGCCAGAAGGTGTCCTTCGTCAGTAGGTTCCCGTCCGACCGAGGAGGCGCGTATGACCACCCTCGCCGAACGCCGCCGGCGCGGCCGGGCCGCCCGTGAGCGCGTCTCCCGCTCCGCCCACGGGCGGTGGATCCCCGCCGCCGACCGGCCCGACCCGGTCGCGGTGCTGGAACGGCAGGGCGAGGACCGGGTCGCCCGGCTGCTGCCGATCCGCTACGGCCGGATGGCCGACACCCCCTTCACCTTCCTGCGCGGCGCCGCGGCCGTCATGGCCGCCGATCTCGCGGCCGGTCCCGACACCGGCCTCACCGTCCAACTCTGCGGAGACGCCCACCTGTTGAACTTCGGCGTGTACGCCTCGCCGGAGCGCGCCCTGCTCTTCGACGTCAACGACTTCGACGAGACCTACCCCGGACCCTTCGAGTGGGACGTCAAACGCCTCGCCGCCAGCGTCGCCGTCGCCGCCCGCGACAACGGGCACGACGACGACCGCGCCCGCCGCGCCGCGCTCGCCGCCGCCCACGGCTACGCCACCGCGCTGCGCCGGCTGGCCGGGATGGGCGAACTCGACGTCTGGTACGCCCGGATCGACCCCGACGAACTGCTCCCGCTGGTGCGCAAGCCCAAGCAGCGCAAGCGCGTCGAGGCCGACCTCGCCGGCGCTCGCCGCCGCACCAGCCTGCAGGCCTTCGGCAAGCTCACCGAGGAACGGGACGGGCAGCGCCGGATCATCAGCGAACCGCCGCTGATCGAACCGCTGACGAAGACCGAACTGCGCGGTATCGGCAAGGTGTTCAGCGACTACCGGGCCACCCTCGCCGAGGACCGCCGGGTGCTCCTCGACCGCTACCGGTTCGTCGACGCGGCGACGAAGGTGGTCGGCGTCGGCAGCGTCGGCACCCGCTGCCACATCGTCCTGCTGGAGGGCCGGGACGGACGCGACCCGCTCTTCCTGCAGCTCAAGGAGGCCGGCCGGTCCGTCCTGGAGGACCACCTCCCGGCCACCCGGGTGGACGCCGAGGTCGCCGCCCACCACGGCGGCCGGCGCGTCGTCACCGGCCAGCACCTGATGCAGGCCGCCAGCGACATCTTCCTCGGCTGGACCACCGGCCCGGCGGGCCGCCACTTCTACGGGCGGCAGCTGCGCGACATGAAGGGCTCGGTGGAGGTCGCCGACATGACGCCGTCCAGCCTGCGCGCCTACGCCGAGCTGTGCGGACGCACCCTGGCCCGCGCCCACGCCCGCACCGGCGACCGGCTCGCCATCGCGGGGTACCTCGGGACGGCCGACACGTTCGCCGAGGCGATCGCCGACTTCGCGATGCAGTACGCGGACCGGACGGTGCTCGACCATGCGGAGCTGCTCGCGGCGATCGACGCCGGGCGGATCAAGGCGACACGGGGAGTGTGAGGGCCGCGAGGAGCTCCAACTGCTCGCGCTGGTCGGTTAGTTCGAGAGCCCCCAAGCGGGCTACGACGTGTCGGGCGCCGGCTGCGGTGTAGCGGTGGAGGGTGGCGGTGACGTCCTCGGGCGTGCCGAGGGCGAAGGCCTGGATCTGCTCCGCCTCGTCCAGCGGCAGGCCGTAGTTGGCCAGTGTGTAGGCGTCCATGACCCGGCGGGCACTCTCGACGTCGCGGTCGATGCGGACATTGACGAAGAGGGCGGGGGTGAGGGCCTCCGGGTCGCGTCCGGCCTGCTGTGCCGTGGCCCGGACGGCTTCGAGGCCGCTGGCGTAGTCGGCCGGATCGGGCGGGTACGGCAGCCAGCCGTCGTAGTGCCGCCCGGTGCGGGCCAGTGCCGCCGGGGTCGCGCCGCCGAGCCAGATCGGCGGCCCGCCGGGCTGGAAGGGCGCGGTGGCGGGCGGGATGGCGTCGAAGGAGTGGAACTCGCCGTGGAAGGCCGTCGCCCCGGCCCAGAGCGCCCGCCAGAGGGCGACCGTCTCGTCCAGCCGGGCGAACCGGCGCTCCCACGGCACCTGGGACAGTTCGTGCAGGGGCTTCCCGAAGCGCCCCGGGAAGCCGGCGCCCACCGCGACCGTCAGCCGGCCGCCGGAGAGCAGGTCCACCGAGGCCAGCGCCTGCGCGGCCTGCACCGGGCGGCGCAGGACCGGCAGCAGCGCGCCGGTGCCCAGGCGGATGCGGTCCGTCACCGGGGCGACTGCGGCCAGCATGGTGAGCGGTTCGATCCGTGGGCTGAGGAGGGAGTCGTTGACGAAGAGCGAGGAGAAGCCCAACTCCTCGGCCCGGCGGGCGAATCCGATCAGGTCGCGAGGGTCGCCGGCGGGCGCCCACTGGGCCTGGCCGGTAGGGAGGAAGACGCCGATGTCCATGCCGTCGATCCTGTTCGTTCCGGTGAACGGTCTCAATTCCCGTCGGGGAATGGCGGGAGAGATGCCGCAGGGTTAGAACTGGTGGTGTGGACTTCCCCCAGGCACTACGCGAGCGCCGGACCGGCCGCCGCCTCAGCCAGCTCGACCTCGCCACCCGCGCCGGCACGACCCAGCGCCACCTGAGCTTCATCGAGTCCGGCCGCTCCGCCCCCGGGCGGGGCATGGTCGTCCGGCTCGCCGAATCGCTCGACCTGTCGTTGCGGGAGCGCAACGAGCTGCTGCTGGCGGCCGGTTACGCCCCCGTCTACCCCGAGACGCCGCTCGACGGGCCGGCGCTGGCCCCCGTCCGGGCGGCGATCGACCACATCCTGGCCGGCCATCTCCCGTACCCCGCCCTCGTGGTGGACCGGCGCGGGGGCGTGATCGCGGCGAACGACGCGCTGGAGCTGATCACGGAGGGCGCCGACCCGAGCCTCGTCGGCCCGGGCACCAACGCGTACCGGCTTGCCCTCCACCCGGACGGCCTCGCGCCGCGCATCCTCAACTTTGCGGCGTGGGCGCGGCACATCCTGGAGCGGACAGGGCATCTCGGCGAGCTGCACGAGGAGTTGTGCTCGTACGTGCCCGAAGTGGAGGTGTCCGAGCACCACTTGGGCTTCGCCGTACCACTGCACCTGCGTACGGCGCTCGGCGAGCTGCACCTGATGACGACGGTGACCACCTTCGCCACCGCCGTCGACGTCACGCTCGCCGAGCTGAAACTGGAGGCGTTCCTGCCGGCCGATGCCGAGACGGCGGAGGTGCTGCTCAGAGCCCGGGGAACTGGTGGTCCGCGGTGATCCGTCCGTCGATGCCGAGCACGACGAACTCCAGCCCGCCGCCGACGGGTTCGCCCCCGGAGGTGGGCACCATCTCCCAGGTGAACTTCACGACGTTCTTCAGCCGCACCGCATCCTGCCGGGCCCGAAAGGTGAACTCCCCGGGCGCCACGAACTCCTCGTGGGCGCGGCTGACCCGGACCTCCAGCGCGTGGTACCCGCGCGCTTCGAGCGTGCTCTCGTCGAACCCCACTCGCGCGGCGACCTCGCGAATCTCCACGGGCGGGTGCAGCACGTGCACGGCATCCTCGCCCCACAGTTCCTCGATGGCCTTCCGTCGCCGTCCCGGGTCGGCCTCCATCCACAACGCGGCATAACGGTCGGCGAGTTGCTGTGCAGTGGTCATGGTGCTCTCCTTGCGGTGATGTGGAATGCTCCTCATCCTGCGAGGCGGTGCGCGGGCCGACAATTCCCGGCAGGGTATGACCCGGTCGACTCGCGCCGGGCCGCTGTCGTGTGAATTGGGGTTGCCCGGCATGACCTACGACCCGACCGCAGACTTCGAGGACCTCGCCGCCCCTGAGGGCCTGCTGCGCCACAACGTGGTGTTCCGCATCCGCCCCGAGCTGCCCCGGGACTGAGCCGGGCGCGTACCGGGCCGAGTGACGCTGTGACGGCTGTTGTCAGTGGGGTGTGCCATCGTGTGCCCCATGCTGGCGATCATGGTGCAGGACAACGACGGGACGCGGCGCCCCTGGGTGCACGCGGAGGATCTGGCTGGGCTGGTCCGGCGGATCGGGGCGCCGGACGACCGCTTCCTGGTCGTGCAGCGGATACCCGACCTGCCCGACATCTACATCCAGGTCTGGCACGCCGACGGCGGTGACTACTCCCTGGAGTACCGGGACGGGGCCGCCGACCGGCACTTCGAGGTCAAGCTCGACGGGCCGGACGCGGTGATCGCCGCCATGGTCGGCTGGGCGCGGCGCGAGCCCGGCTGGAGTGACGGGCTGGACTGGAAGGCGCTCGACATGGGGCCGGCACCCGAACCAGTCCCGCCGCTCGACCTGCCTGCGGACGAGCGGCGCACGCTGGAGGAGCGCCTGCGCCTCACCCTGGCCTGCGGCTACACCACCCGGGCCGAACTCGCCGAAGAGGCCGAGGAGTACCTGGTCTCCGCGGACCGCCGTCCCGTCTCGCGCGAGCAGGCCGAGCAGCTGGCCGACCGCCTGTGGCTGGAGCGGGTCGGCGAGCAGACCGCCTGGGTGGGCGAGACCGACCCGGAGCGGCTCGCCCGCGCGTTTGCCGCCCTGGAGGAGGCGGGCATCACCGCCCGGGAGCACTTCACCTGCTGCCGCTCCTGCGGCGAGACCGAGATCGGCGCGGCCGGCGAGCCCGAGGCGCGCGGCTTCGTCTACTTCCACTCCCAGTGCACCGAGTCCGCCGCCGAGGGCCGGGGCCTCTCCCTCCTCTACGGCGGCTTCGACGGCTCCCCGCTGACGACCACCGCCGTCGGCCACGAGGTGGTGGCCGCCCTGACGGAGGCCGGCCTCCCGGCGGTGTGGAACGGCGAGCCGTCGCACGCCGTCGAGATACGCCCCCTGACCTGGCGCAGGCGCCTGGTGGGCTGACCGATGAGCGACGACGTGCTGTCGGTGATCCCGACCGACCCGTCCTGGCAGCCGGCACCGGCTGCGGCCGAACGGGCCGTCGCGCTGGTGGCCGAACTGCTCGGCGACGACGACGGTGCCGAGCAGATCCGGGCGCACCTCTGGTGCAGGCACCTCTGGTGCAGGCAACTCTGATGCGGGCAACCGGCCGGGGTGACCCGGCCGGCGCGCGCTACGGGACGAGCAACCGCAGGGCGCCCCGGTCCACCGACACGTCGATGGGCAGGGGAGCGATGAACTCGCCGTCGGCGTAGGACGTGATGCCGGGGGAGTCGATGCGCAGCGACGGTGTGCGGTGGGTCTCGACCTCGGGGTGCTGGATGTGCGTGCCCTTGAAGATCGTCGGGAAGAAGCGGGCGATGCGCAGCCGGGGCATGGCGGCCACGACGGTGAGGTCGAGCAGGCCGTCGTCGGGGAGTGCGCCGGGGCAGATGAGCATGCCGCCGCCGTAGCTGCGGGTGTTGCCGACGGCGGCGAGGGTGAGGTCGCGTTCGATGACGGTGCCGTCGGCGAGGGTGATGCGGAAGGGGAGGGGGCGGAGGTTGGCGAACTCGGCGAGGATGGCGAGGTTGTAGCGCATCCGGCCGCGGGGCCAGCGCAGGCGGTTGGCGCGGTCGCTGACCAGGGAGTCGAAGCCGGTGGCGAGGACGGAGCCGAACCAGCGGGTGGTGCCGTCGGGGGCGGTGATCCGGCCGAGGTCGACCGTCCTCGTCCGCCCGGCGGCGATGACGTCGGCGGCGGCTTCGGGGGTGTCGCGGGGGAGGCCGTACTCGCGGGCGTGGTCGTTGCCGGTGCCGGCGGGGATGACGCCGAGCGGGACGGCGGTGCCGGCGACGGCCTGGAGGGCGAGGTTGATCATGCCGTCGCCGCCGACGACGACCACCGCGTCGACGCCGTCCGCGACGGCCTCGCGGGCGAGGCGGACGGCGTCCTCGGGGTCGCGGCCCTCGCGCAGGTCGACGTCGACGCCGAGGGCGCGCAGGCGGGCGACGGCCCGGTGGGCGGCGGGTGCGGCATGGCCGGCGCCCGCCGCCGGGTTGCTGAGTAGAGCAACCCGGCGGATTCTCGGGCCCCCGCTCATGCGCCCGCCTCGCTTCGCTCGGCAGGCGCTTCGCGGCACGCGCACCTCTCGATGGTGAGCTCGCTCCGCTTGCTCACGGGATCAGCTTGCCCGGGTTGAGGATGCCCGCCGGGTCGAGTTCGGCCTTGACGGCGCGCAGGATGCGCACGCCCAGCTCGCCGATCTCGTCGGTCATCCAGGGCCGGTGGTCGGCGCCGACGGCGTGGTGGTGGGTGATGGTGCCGCCGGCGGCGAGGATGGCGTCGCACGCCGCGTGCTTGGCAGCGGCCCACCGGGTGAGCGGGTCCTCGCCGAGGGCGGCGACGACGGTGAAGTAGAGCGAGGCGCCGGTCGGGTAGACGTGCGAGATGTGGCAGAGGACGAGGGCGCCGGGCAGGGCGGTGGTGAGCGCCTCGGTGACGGCGACCCGAAGATGCGGCAGCCGGCTCCAACTCGTCGCCGTCTCCAGGGTCTCGCAGAGCGCACCGGCGCGGATCAGCGAGTCCCGCAGGTAGGGGGCGCTGAACCGGCCGTGCTCCCAGGCCCGGGCCGGCGTCTCGCCGAGCGAGGTGCCGCCGGCGGCGAGGAGCACCTCGCGGGTGAGCCGGTGGCGGGCGGAGACCTGCGCGGCGGTGCCTTCGAAGACGGTGACGCCGAGGCAGCCGCTGACGGCGGGGGCGCCGCCGATCTGCTCGGTCATGGCCAGGTTGACCATGGTCTCGGCCTCGTCGGAGAGGCGGATGACGGTCGGGCCGGTGCCCTGCTGTTCGACGGCGCGCAGCGCGGCGCTGCCGGTGGCGAAGTCGGGGAAGCTCCAGGCCTCGTAGGCCTTCTCGGCGGGCAGCTCGTGGACGCGGACCCGGACGGCGGTGATCACGCCGAGGGTGCCCTCGGAGCCGAGGAAGAGCTCGCGCAGGTCGGGCCCGGCGGCGGAGGCCGGGGCGCGGCCGAGGTCGAGCACGCCGACGGGGGTGACGACGCGCAGGCCGCGCACCATCTCGTCGAAGCGGCCGTGGCCGGCCGAGTCCTGGCCCGAGGAGCGGGTGGCCGCGAAGCCGCCGATGGTGGCGTAGCGGAAGCTCTGCGGATAGTGGCCGAGTTCGTAGCCGCGGTCGGCGAGCAGCGCCTCCGCCGCCGGGCCGGTGAGGCCGGCGCCGAGGAGGGCCTCGCCGGAGGTCTCGTCGAGGTCGAGCAGCTGGTCGAGGCGGCACAGGTCGAGCGAGATGACGGCGGTGAGCCCGCCGCGCTCGGGGTCGAGGCCGCCGACCACGCTGGTGCCGCCGCCGAACGGCACGACGGCGATGCGGCGTTCTGCGCAGAGCGCGAGGACGGCGGCGATCTCGTCCTCGCTGCCGGGCAGGACGACGGCGTCGGGCGCGTCCTGCGGTTCGCGGCTGCGGCGGCGCAGCAGGTCGGGGGTGGACTTGCCGCCGGCGCGGGGGAGGCGGTCGGCGTCGGCGGCGCTGACGTGCGCCTCGCCGACGGCGGCGGCGAGCGCCTTCAGGTCGGCGTCGCTCAGCCGGGAGGGGCGGAGCACGACCTCGTCGGCGGTGGGGCCGGGTGCGGCGTCGCCGGTGACGCCGAGGGCGGCGGCGAGCAGTCCCTTGATCTCCGCGGACAGCTCCTTGGCGAGGGCCGGGTCGCCCCAGGCGTCCCACTTCATCGGGGGGAGCGGCAGCGCGGCGCCGGCCGGTCCCGCTTGCGTCTCAGGTGCCATGCGTTACAGTTTCACACATCATGTCAAGTAGTAACGCCGAGTCCTCGGCCATGCAGACGCCGCGCAGCACCGATGACGCGATCCTCGACGCCGCCGCCGAGCTGATCGTCCATCTCGGCGTGCGCCGCACGCAGTTGGCGGAGATCGCGCGCCGCGCCGGGGTGAGCCGGCCGACCGTCTACCGGCGCTGGCCGGACGTGAAGGCGGTGATCGGGGCGCTGCTCACCCGGGAGATCCTGGCCACCCTGGACGGCGTCGCGCTGGACGTCCGCGACCGCGAGACCGTCGTCGAGCGGGTCGTCGAGGTCGCCGTCCGGCTGCGCGACCACCCGGTGCTCGGCGCGCTGCTGCACTCCGCCGACTCCGACCTGCTCCTGGAGTACGTCGTCGAACGGCTCGGCACCAGCCAGCGCGGGTTGCTGGAGGCGCTGCGCACCGGCATCGAGCAGGGCCAGGCGCACGGCTCGATCCGGGCCGGCGAGCCGGTCGAACTGGCCGCCATGGTGCTGCTGATCGCCCAGTCCACCGTCCAGTCGCACCGCATGGTCGCCTCCCTGTTGCCCGAGGCTGCCTGGCGTCGCGAACTGGCCAGAGCGCTGAACGGATACCTCGCGCCATGACCGCACCGAATTACGGACTGATAGCGGGACCCTTCGCCGGATCGAGTCAACTCAACGCGGCAAGACGGCAGTTGGAGCTCGAAGCGCTCGCCGGTCGGCCGCATGTCGACCTGCTGGTGATCGGCGGCGGCGTCACCGGCGCCGGGGTGGCCCTGGACGCCGCCGCGCGCGGGCTGCGCACGGTGCTCGTCGAGTCCCGCGACCTCGCGTTCGGCACCAGCCGCTGGAGCTCCAAGCTGGTGCACGGCGGCCTGCGCTATCTCGCCTCCGGACGGATCGGGGTGGCCCGGGAGAGCGCCATCGAGCGCGGGGTGCTGATGACCCGGACCGCCCCGCACCTGGTCCGCGCCCTGCCCCAACTCGTGCCGCTGCTCCCGGGATTGCTGCGCCCCGGGCAGGGCGCGCTGATCCGCGCGGGCTTCCACGCGGGCGACGCGCTGCGGCTGAGCGCCGGCACGCCGGGCGCACTGCTGCCCCGGGTGCGCCGGATCGACGCGGAGCGGACCCGTCGGCTGGTGCCGGGCGTCCGGACGGCGGGGCTGCGCGGCGCGCTGGTCGCGCACGACGGCCAACTCGTGGACGACGCACGGCTGGTGGTGGCGCTGGCCCGGACTGCCGCGCAGTACGGTGCGACGGTGCTGACCCGGGTGCGGGCCGAGGACGTCACCGGCGACTCCGCCCGGCTGACCGACGTGCTGACCGGCGAGTCGCTGACGGTCGCCGCGGGCGCCGTCGTCAACGCCACCGGCGTGTGGGCGGGCGAGGTCGACCCGTCGATCCGGTTGCGGCCCAGCCGCGGCAGCCACGTGCTGGTGGACGCCGCCGCACTCGGGCACCCGGCCGCCGCGCTCACCGTGCCCGTGCCCGGCTCCACCAGCCGCTTCGTCTTCGCGCTGCCGCAGCAGCTCGGCCGGGTGGCGATCGGACTCACCGACGAGGACGCGCCGGGCCCGATCCCGGACGAGCCGGTGCCGACGGACGGGGAGATCACCTTCCTCCTCGACACCGTCAACGCCGCCCTGAGCACCGCGCTGACCAGGGCGGACGTGCGCGGCGCGTACGCCGGGCTGCGGCCGCTGATCGACACCGGGGGCGGCAGCACCGCCGACATCTCGCGCGAGCACGCGGTACTGGAGTCGCCGTCCGGGGTGGTCACCGTGGTCGGCGGCAAGCTCACCACCTACCGGCGGATGGCCGAGGACGCGGTGGACGCCGCCGTCCGGCTGCGCGGCCTGCCGGCCCGGGCGTGCTGGACGGCCCGGCTGCCGCTGGTCGGCGCCCCCGGGCACCGGGACAGCCGGCCGCTTCCGGCGGACGGGGTGCCCGGCTCGCTGCTGGCACGGCACGGGGGCGCGGCGCAGGAGGTGGTTGCGGCGGGCGAACTGGTCCCCGTTGTGGAGGGGATCGACGTGACGCGGGCCGAGGTCGCCTACGCCGTCACCCATGAGGGCGCGCTGGACGCGGCGGACGTGCTCCACCGCCGGACGAGGATCGGCCTGGTCGAGGAGGACGCGGACCGGGCGCGCGAAACCGTCGAGGAGATCCTGACGGAGTGTCAGAAGGCCTAGCCGCACGCCGGACAGCGGCGAATAGTACGGTTTCGGAGTATTTACGGGCAAACCGTCCAGTCGGTGAACCTCAGCGCGCCGCGTGCTCCGGCATCGCCAGCTCAGCCCCGTCCACCTCCAGCACGCACGCGAGCGGGTGCTCCGCCGCTCCCGTGCGCTCCAGCCGCACCGCGAGCGGCAGCGGCGGCTCCACGGCGAGCTGTGCGGCCAGCGTCAGCGGGTAGACGCCGTGCCCGTGCACGCGGTGGAAGGCGCACTCCTTGCCGTCCACCAGCAGCTCGGTCTCGGTGATCCAGCCGGAGCGGACGTTGACGGTGACCGAGTGGCCGGCCCGGTCGAGGTGGAAGCTGTACCGCTGGCGCATGGGGACCTCCCGTGCGGGGGGCGCCCGGGGACGAATCGGGCCCGCCCGCACGGCCAGTCTAGGTCGGCGGCACGGCCCCGGCGCGCCTGCGGGAATGCGCGGGAATGTGCGGGAATGCGGTCGTCGGAGGGCTGGGCACCCTGAGAAATCCCCGGGGCAGGGCCCGCCCGCAGGTGGATTCTCGCGATCTCTACAGTGTTGTAGATTGCGTCGGCAGGGAGAGATCCGAGGAGGGCATTGTGGGAGTTTCGCTGGCCAAGGGCGGCAACGTCTCGCTGAGCAAGGAGGCGCCCGGTCTGAGCGCCGTGATCGTGGGGCTCGGCTGGGACGTGCGCACCACCACCGGGGCCGACTACGACCTGGACGCCAGTGCGCTGCTCTGCAACGCGCTCGGCAAGGTGGTCTCGGACCAGCACTTCGTGTTCTTCAACAACCTGCGCAGCCCCGAGGGTTCGGTCGAGCACAGCGGCGACAACCTGACCGGTGGCGGCGACGGCGACGACGAGCAGATCAAGGTCGACCTGTCCCGGGTGCCGGCCGACGTCGCCAAGGTGGTCTTCCCGGTGTCGATCTACGACGCCGACGCCCGGATGCAGAACTTCGGCCAGGTCCGCAACGCGTTCATCCGGATCGTCAACCAGGCCAACGGGCAGGAGATCGCCCGCTACGACCTCTCCGAGGACGCCTCCACCGAGACCGCGATGGTCTTCGGCGAGCTGTACCGCAACGGCGTCGAGTGGAAGTTCCGTGCCATAGGCCAGGGTTACGCCTCCGGCCTGCGCGGCATCGCGACCGACTACGGCGTCAACGTCTGATCGGTCGAGGAATCGCTACGGGGTTTCGGCGTCCGTGTGCTCGGCTGTGCGCCTGGCCGTGTCCGGCCATACGTCCGGCCGTACGGTCGACCGCGCACCGAGCGGGCTGCCGCCGAAACCCCCGCTGCCGGTGAGCTGTTGGTGCCACCAGGCGACCATCCCGGGCTCGTCCATCGTCGACCAGTCCGGCGCGGCGCCGACCTGCGCCCGGCCGAGCCGTCGGCCCAGGTCCACCAACTCCCGCCCTGCCAAGCTGCGTTCGCGGTCGTAGGCGGCGAGCGCGCCCGCCCACGAGTGCCCGGCGCGCCAGGCCTCCTCGAAGGCGTGCGCGTCCTGGAGCGCCTTCACCGCGCCGCTGGTGTTGTGTGGGCGCACGACGGTGGCCGCGTCCCCGGCGAGGAGTAGGCGGCCGGCCGTACGGCGCGGGGTCGCCAGGTCGTAGATGGGCTGGAGGAAGGTCCGCTCGGGCGGGGTCAGGGCGACCAGGGCGGCCCAGTAGGGCGGCAGTTCGCGCTCGGCGAGGTCCGCGAGTTCGTCCGCCCGGCCGTCGTCGAGCGCCCCCGCGGGGATGCTGGTCGGGCCGTCGAGGCGCAGCCAGGCGGGCGTGGGCGCGTAGAAGACCCAATTCACCTGCGTGCTGCCGGGGTTGACGCCCGGGATGCGGTAGAGCACGACCTGGCCGCCCGGGTAGCAGACGGTGGCGCACTCGTCCTCCGGCCACGCCTCGGCCCCGCCGGGCAGTTCGGCCAGCCGCGCGGCGTCGAAGCTGCCGCGCCAGCACACGTACCCCGCGTACTCGGGCCGGGCCTCCGGGCAGAGCGCCTCGCGGACCACCGAGCGGTAGCCGTCCGCGCCGATCACCAGGTCGTACGGTTCGCGCTTGCCGCTTGCGTCGGCCACCCAGGCGCCGTTCCCGTCTCCGCCGCCGCTTCCGTCCGTGCCGACGGCGGTGACCGTCGTGCCGAGGCGGTACTCGACGTTCCCGGGCATCCCTTCGCGCAGCGCCTGCCAGAGCACGCCCCAGTGGAAGGAGTGGAAGGGCATCGGCTGGGCCCAGAGCAGCCGTCCGCGCGGATCGCCGCCGCCCGACGTATCCCGGGTGGCCCAACGGCGCACGGTGAGGCGGTGGCGACGGACGCCCGCGTCGAGGTGCCCGCCGTCGACGAGTTCGGCGAAGCGGTCGTCGTGGATGCAGATGCCGACGCCGCGGTCCTCCAGCCGGCCCGGGCTGCGTTCCAGCACCACGACCCGCTCGGCGCCCTGCCGGGCGGCGGCCCGGGCGAAGGCGCTTCCGGCGATACTGCCGCCGACCACGGCGATCGAGCCACCCCGCACGTCTGTCCCCTCCCCATGTACTGCCCTGTGCAACGACGTCGCCAGGAACGACGTCGCCCGCAACGATGATGTCGCTAGGACGATACGCCGACCGGGCGGGCGGCCGGAACGCTTTCGGTCGAGCGGGCGCGGCCGAGCCGGCCGAGCCTTTATGCAACTAGTTGCATAGCCGCCTCCCCGTCCCCTACCCTGCGGTAACCAAGAGCCCCGCCGCCCCCAGGAGACGTCGATGAGCGCCATGCCCGGCAGCCCCTACCCCCGCCTGCTCAGCCCGCTCGACCTCGGCTTCACCACGCTCCCCAACCGCGTGATCATGGGCTCGATGCACGTCGGCCTGGAGGAGGCCCCCGGCGGCTTCGACCGCATGGCCGCCTTCTACGCCGAGCGCGCCCGCGGCGGCGTCGGCCTGATCGTCACCGGCGGCATCGCCCCCAACGAGGCCGGGCGCCCCTGGGAGGGCGGCGCGATGCTCACCACCGAGGCCGAGGCCGACCGGCACCGCGTGGTCACCGACGCCGTGCACGCCGCCGGCGGGAAGATCGCCCTGCAGATCCTGCACTTCGGCCGCTACGCCTACCACCGCGACCTGGTCGCCCCCAGCGCCCTCCAGGCGCCGATCAGCCCGTTCGTGCCGAACGCCCTCACCACCGAGCAGGTCGAGCAGACCATCGAGGACTTCGCCCGCTGCGCCGCCCTCGCCCGGCGCGCCGGCTACGACGGCGTCGAGATCATGGGCTCCGAGGGTTACCTGATCAACGAGTTCATCGCCGCGGCCACCAACCACCGCGAGGACGAGTGGGGCGGGCCGTACGAGCAGCGGATGCGCTTCCCGGTCGAGATCGTCCGCCGGGTCCGCGAGCGCGTCGGCGAGGACTTCATCATCGTCTACCGCCTCTCCATGCTCGACCTCGTGCCCGGCGGCTCCACCCTCGACGAGGTCGTGCGGCTCGCCCAGGCCGTCGAGGCGGCCGGCGCGACCGTCATCAACACCGGCATCGGCTGGCACGAGGCCCGCATCCCCACCATCGCCACCTCGGTGCCGCGCGGCGGCTTCGCCTGGGTCACCAAGAAGGTGATGGGCTCGGTCGGCATCCCGCTCGTCACCACCAACCGCATCAACACCCCGGAAATCGCCGAGAAGTTGCTCGCCGACGGCTACGCCGACCTGGTCTCGCTGGCCCGCCCGCTGCTCGCCGACGCCGACTTCGTCGCCAAGGCGCAGGACGACCGCGCCGCGTCCATCAACACCTGCATCGGCTGCAACCAGGCCTGCCTGGACCACACCTTCAGCGGACTGATCACCTCCTGCCTGGTCAACCCGCGCGCCTGTCACGAGACCGAACTCGTGCTCTCGCCCACGCAGTTGCGCAAGCGCGTCGGCGTCGTCGGCGCCGGACCGGCCGGGCTGGCTTTCGCCGTCTCCGCCGCCGAACGCGGCCACGACGTCACGCTCTTCGACGCTGCAGAGACCATCGGCGGGCAGCTGAACATCGCGCGACGCATCCCCGGCAAGGAGGAGTTCGACGAGACGCTGCGCTACTACCGCACCCGGCTCGCCGAGTTGGCCGTCACCCAGCGCCTCGGCGCCGTCGTGACCGCCGAGCAGCTGGCCGCCGAGGGCTTCGACGAGCTCGTCCTCGCCACCGGTGTCAGCCCGCGAACTCCCGCCGACATCCCCGGCGTTGACCACCCCAGCGTGCTCGGCTACCTCGACGTGCTGCGCGACGGCGCGCCCGTCGGCGAGCGCGTCGCCATCCTCGGTGCGGGCGGCATCGGCTTCGACGTCGCCGAGTTCCTCACCGACCAGGGCGACGCCGCCAGCCTCAACCCGCCCGTCTTCCAGGCCAAGTGGGGCATCGACCCGGAGTACCGCGAGCGCGGCGGCCTGCGCCGCCCCGAGCCGCCCAAGCCCCCGCGCCAGGTCCACCTGCTCCAGCGCAAGACCACAAAGGTCGGCGCCGCGCTCGGCAAGACCACCGGCTGGATCCACCGCACCGAGCTCAAGCACCGCGGCGTCACCATGGTCGCCGGCGTGACGTACGACCTCATCGACGACGCCGGCCTGCACATCACCGTCGACGGCGAACGCCAACTGCTGCCCGTCGACACCGTCGTGCTCTGCACCGGCCAGGAACCGCGCCGCGACCTCGACACCGACCTGCGCGCCCTCGGCCTCACCCCGCACCTGATCGGTGGCGCCGACGTGGCCGCCGAACTCGACGCCAAGCGGGCCATCAAGCAGGGCACGGAACTCGCCGCGGCGCTCTGACCTGCCTCCCGCTGTCTAGGATCGACGGTATGTCGCTGCCCCACGCCATCCTCACCGCCCTGCTGGAGAAGCCCTCCTCGGGGCTGGAGCTGACCCGGCGGTTCGACAGGTCGATCGGCTTCTTCTGGTCCGCCACGCACCAGCAGATCTACCGCGAGCTGGGCCGGCTGGAGGCCTCCGGACACATCCGGGCCCTCCCGCAGGCCGGCCCGGCCCGCGGCCAGAAGAAGGAGTACGAGGTGCTGCCCGCCGGCCGCGCCGAACTGGAGCGCTGGACGGCCGAGGGCGCCGACCCGCGGGCCGTCCGCGAACCCCTGCTGCTGCGGCTGCGCGCCGCCGCGGTCGTCGGCACGGCGGGCCTGGACACCGAGCTGCAACGCCATCTCGCGCTTCACCGTGCGAAGTTGGACGACTACCTGGAGATCGAGCGGCGTGACTTCCCGCCCGGGCGGGCGGCCGACGAGAACCGGCTCCAGCATGCCGTGCTGCGGGCGGGCATCGGCCTGGAGACGTTCTGGGTGGAGTGGCTCACCGAGACACTCTCTGCCCTCCCAGAGTACTGACCTGCACCTTTCCCCTTCCCCGCGCCCCGGCCGGACCCCGGTGGGACACTGGTCACCTGTCCCTGCCCGACCTTTCGACCGGGGGCCAGCATGTCCCTCCCGAGGCCTCTCCACGCCCTCACCGCCGCGGCCGTCGCCGTAGCGGTCACCTTAGGCACCGCAGGCCTCGCCGCCACTGCCGCACCGGCACAGGACCTGCCCTCCGCCGACCAGCTCAAGGCGGCGCTGCTCACCGTCAACGACCTCGGCCCCGGCTACACCGAGGCCCCCGCCGGCAGCCCCAGCCCAAGCCCCGGCGAGAACCCCGCCCCGGTCAGCGGCTGCGACGCCCTCAGCGCGCTCATCAACCAGCACGCCAACGCCTCCCCGACGCCCGCCACCCCGCACGCCGAGGTCGAACTCGACGGCCAGGACGGCAACCCGGTGGTGACCGAGAACCTCACCGCCGAGGACCCCGGCAAGCTCACCACCGACTTCAACACCGCCACCGACGCGCTCAAGACCTGCCACCGGATCACCTTCACCGCGGACACCGGCGACTCCGTGACCTTCGACGTCACCCCCATCACCCTCGGCGACCGCCCCGACGCCCCCGCCGTCCGCCTCGACGGCACCCTGGCCGGCGTCCAACTCAACGCCTGCATCGGCATCGAACGCTTCGGCACCGTCGCCATGGTCTTCGGCTTCTTCCAGCGCGAGGGCTCGTCCTCCCAACTCGCCTCCATGCAGTACCGCACTGTCGTAGCCAAGGTCGAACACACCCTCGGCACCACCGCCGGCAGCACCACACCCCCCGCGCCCCCCGCCACCCAGGGCACAGCCGTCGCCTTCCAGTAGGAGGCATACGGCGGGGAGACAACAACCGGCCTCTCCCCGAGCGGGGCTCGGAGAGAGGCCGAAGCGGTGCTGGTGGATCTGTGGCTACTTCGTCTGGGCCTCGTAGGTCCAGCGCTGGTTGGCGCTGCCGACGCAGTCCCATATGTCGAGCGCGCTGCCGTTGGTGGTGTCCCAGCCGTGTACGTCGATGCAGCGTCCGGACGCCGGGTTGTAGATCGAGCCGTCGTACTGGCGGATCCATGTCTGGGCGGCCGGGTCACCACAGGGCTGGGCGGCGATCTGCGTCCCGTTGACGGCGGGCGTGCTCGCCGTGCCCAGGCAGGTGCCCGTGACCGGGTTCTTGATCTTGTTGTCGCTGGTCAGCAGGAGGTGCTGGCTGTCGCCGTTCCAGCAGTCGTAGATCGCCGCGAGGGCGCCCGCGTTGCCGCCCCAGTTGTCGACGCACTTGCCGGGATTGATCGCGCTGTGGATCTGGACCAGCGAATCCGTGGTGGCGACCGTATTGACCTGCGGGTCGGTCAGCGCGTACGGGTAGACCCGGACGTCGCTGATCGCGCCGTTCAGCGCGGTGCCCGGGGGGTACAGGTTGGCGACGTCATTGCCGACGTTCAGGCTGCCGTTGGTCTTCCAGACGGTCGACACCTTGGTGGAACCGACCGCGCGGCCGTTGACGAACAGCGTGGCGGCGCCCGTGTCGGCGTTGTAGGTGCCGACCAGGTGGGTCCAGACGCCGGCCTGGGCCTTGGTCCGGCCGGTCTGGTCCACCGCGGAGTAGTAGACGTTGGTGTTGTAATGGTCGTCGCCCGGCAGGACGAACGCCCAGTTGCCGAACGCGCCCGAGTACTGGAGATAGAACGGGCTGCGCTCCTGACCGGTGAGCGACACCACGGTCTGGTAGTTGGTGGTGCTGTTGAGCTTCACCCAGGCCGCGACGCTGTAGCTCTGCGTGGTGTCGAGGCCTGGGGTGGTGGCGGTCGAGCCGACGGTGTTGGTAGAGCGGTAGGTCGTGGCTCCGTCCATGACGGTCGCCTTGTTGGGGGCGCCGGTGTGGTCGGTGGTGAGCATCGCCTTCTTCGGGTAGGTGCTGTCGGCGACGCTGTTCTGGTAGAGCGGGTTGTTGTCCCCGGTGTCGCCGCTGCTCCGGCCGTCGAGTGCCCACCAGAGCGGGTTCACTGCGGTGTTGGCGATCGTGTTGGGGCCGGCCTGCCAGGTGTAACCGGCGGTCGGGTTGTTGGCGGCGGTGGGCTGGCCCCACCAGATGCTGATCGTGCCATCCGGTTTCCTGCCCCACAGGCTCGCGTTGCCGTTGCCGGTGAGGTCGCCGTCGGAGCCCGTAGCCGGCCAGCCGTCTATCGGGATGTTGCCGATCTTGGTGGTGGTGGTGACCTGAGTCAGCGTTGGCACCATCAGGATCTGGCCGTTCTTGTCCACGATCGGCTGGCCCTGGTTGGTGGTGCCGACCACGGTGCCGGTGGTGAAGGTGTAGGCGAGCAGGTCTCCCTGAGCCGCGTCGGCGGAAGGCGCGAGGTTGCGGCTCCAAAGGCCCGGGTGGCCCTGCTTGGCCCAGTCACCAGGCGTGATGAGCTCCTTGTCCTTCCAGCCGGACGCGGCCAGCTGGACGGGCTTGCCAAGGGTGTTGGTGTCGGTGGCCGGGTAGTACCAGAGGGCTGCGTCGGTGCCGTTGTTGAAGCTCTCGACGGTGAGCAGGCCGGTCTTGTTCTTGAAGCCCAGTTTGGGGTCGAGGTTGCTGTTCACCGGGTCGCCGAGCGCGGCGACCCGGAGCGTGTTGGACCAGTCCTTGGCGTTGTAACCGGAAGTCGTGAGCCAGGAGCAGTTCTCGGTGGTGGTCTGGACACACGCGGGCTTGGCGAGTGTCTTCCTCCCATCGATTCGGCCGTAGGCGCCGGTGTTCCCGGGGTTGGGGTAGAGGTTGAGCTCGGGATCGCCGGGCGCGTGCGCGATGACGTCGTCGATGTTGTTGCCGCCGGTCAGAGTGCCACGGTGAGCGAGCTGGATGTTGTTCCAGCCCTGCCCGCCGGGCGCGTTTGCGGGGGAGGCGACGGTGGTGACGGACGGGTTCTTGACGTTCGGGTTGCCCGGGGCGTTGTACGTACGCAGATAGCCGGCCTGGTCGGGCAGCAGGATGTCGGGCGCGCCGTCGCCGGTGACGTCACCGAACACCGGTGGCGGGCCGTCCGGGTTCCACGGCACGTAGAACGCGTACTGGGCGACGGGCGAGATGTTGCGGGCGTTGTCCATCACCTGGATGTAGAGGATGTTGGTCCCCCAACGGCCGGGCGTGACAGGGATGGCGCCCTGCGGCATCTGCGAGCCGCAGGCCCAGCCGGCGCCGGAGAACTGCGGGTCCCAGGACCAGCGGGCGCAGGCCACACCGGAGGCGTTGCCGCCGCCGGCCGGAGTCGAGTCGGAGGCGGTGAACGGGACGAGGCCGGTCTCCCCCACGCGCTTCTTGGTGACCTGGCCGTTGCCGGACGGCGGGTACCTGGTGGCCAGGTCGGCGTCGGAGAGCTGGGAGTAGATGTCCGGGACCGAGAGGGTCGGCGGGGTCAGGTCGACGCCGAACCGGCAGACGGGGGTGGAAGCCGACATGCTGACAAACCCGTCGGTGGCCATGGCGCCCCAGCCGTAGACGTGGCCGTCCTTGATGACACCCGGCTTGACCTGGAAGACAGCCACGCCATTGTTGGGCGTCAAGGCAGAAAGGCCCGAGTCGGCGTCGGCGCTGAGGTCGGCGTAGTCCCAGATGTGGGTCCAGGAGTACAGCGAGTCCTGCGCGCGGCTGCTGACAGTGGCGTTGAGGGTGACGGTGCCGTTGAAGCCGGCGGAGGAGTTCATCCAGCCGATGGAGTTGCCGTCGCAGCCCTGGTTGGTCGTTTCCGGGACCTTCGTGGTGGGGGCTGGGGAGGCGTAGGGGTTGCTCGGGGTGTTGGGGACGCGGTCGTACTTCACGACGACGACCGGATTGTAGTCGAGGCGCTTGAACGCCATCTTATTCGTTTCGTCGTGGGCGAAGAGACCGAAGGCGAGACTGTCCCGCGTGGGCGCGTAGTTCTGGTACACGGACGTGACGTCGTAGTCGAACTGCCTGTTGACGGAGCATCCGTCGTGGTTTGCGCCGGGTACGGGCTTCGAGCCGACCAGGCCTCCGATGATGCCGGGGGAGTTGTTCCAGGTCGTGCTGTTGTCGATCGGGTTGGTGAGGTAGAGGTCGACGTCGTACGGGGTGGTGCAGGAGTAGTCGGAGGACTGGGTTTCCCACACCGACAAGGTCGCGTTGTTGATGACGATGTCGTTGTACCAGCGGGTGTCGAACTGGAAGTAGGAGCGTTCGACGCCCTTGGTGGTCCGGTAGCCCTGGTATCCGACGCCGGGAATGGCGTACGGGTCGTTGGTGTTGGCTACGGTCCTCCCGATGTTGGCCGTGGTCGGATAGGCGGATTGGGTCCAGGTCCACGCATTGGCCGAGCGGCTGTCGTAGAGCCAGCCCGGGTCGATGAACCAGGGACCCTGGCCCTTGCCGAGGATGGTCTCGTCGGTGGTCAGCTCGACCGCGTCAGGGGTGGCTGTGGTGACCATGGTAGCGATCTTGGCGCCGGGGCCGGGGCTTTCGGCGGTGCTGGTCCGGTCGGACCCGCCTGGTGTCACGTCATCGGAGGCACCGGCGGCGTCCCGCTTCGCGGGTGCGGTTGCCGCCGGGGTTCCGGTGGAGCTGTCCCACATCTGCGGAGCGGAGGCGTGCCAGCGGACCTTCCCGTCCGTGGTGGTGGCGGTGAGGTTGTTGTCGGCGTCGGCCTTGACCGTGACGCCCTTGGCGGTGGTGGGGAAGCGGACCTTCTTCAGTGCCGGGTTCTTCGCTGCCTCGGCGGTCTTGACGATCAGGACCGTGCTGAGGCTGCCGAGCTTGGACGTGGTCACCTTGAGGTCGACGCCGGGCGCGACCTCCGGATAGATCAGCGCCTGGCCGCCCGGGTCGAGGACCGGCCTCGTGAGCGGGAACGGGGAATCCATGCTCAGCGACTCGCCGTCCGGGCTGGTCAGGGTGGCCAGCGGCCCGGCACCTCCACCGGACAGGCGCACGCCGGAGACGGCGGCCTTGGGCCGGTAGCCGCCCGAGCCGTCCGGGATCAGTGTGCCGTCGAGAGCGGTCCACGCCCCGTTCTGCTTCACGCGCTGCGGGTCGGTGTGCATGGTCCGGGAGAAGTGGCCGTCCGGAGTGGCGACGGTCTCGCTCGACTCGTCGGTCAACTCCGGAACCGGGACGGACTTTCCGGTTTTCTTCGCCTCGGCGATCGCCTTGTCGCCGGACAGGACGGGCTTCTCGCCTGCGAACTTGGCGTCGCCGGCGGTGATCGCGCCGGACAGGCCTGCCGGGAGGCCGGACGAGGCAGCGGATGTCGAAGGTGGCGCGGTGTCGGCGAAGGCGCTGGGCGCGATCGGCCCGACCGAGGCCAGCGCGAGAGCCAGACCGATCGCGGCGGCTGACGAGCGCCGTGACGGATACCTGTTTCGGCGCATGCCGGAGGAAGCTCCGGGCGGAGCGGTAGACATGGTGTAGTCCCCCCACGAGAGATGCACGTGTCGATGCGTGCGAGCAACCTGCCCGTAAACGTCGGCAGGGCCAGAAGGCAAGCTGTCGCAGGGGCAAAGGCTTCGTCAACCACCTTTCACTGGCTGGATGTCCGATTTGCCATCGGGGCTCCCCGTTTACCCAACGTGTGAGATCCGTCACTGTGGGCCTATGTCGACAATCCGCTCGACCGCCCGCTGGTTTGCACGCTACCCTCCGCCCCAGTCGTTCGTCCGCGCCGTGTCGCGGTGCGGCCAATTCTGCTGGGGGGCAGTCACTTTGGTTCTTCATGCTCGTTTACGACGATCGGTTGGGCGGGTGGACCCGCCTCCGACGTGGGGGAAGTCCCGAGTAGCACTCGTCAGTTCGCTGGCACTTCTGGGAGCGCTGCTGTCGCCGGTGGCGCCGGCACTTGCCGCACCGCTGGCGGACAGTGGCAAGGACAAGATCTGGTCACCGCCGAACACGCCGCTGCCCAAGACGGCATCGGTGCCCGGCAGGCACGACGCGCCCAAAGCGACCCCGCGGGTGACCGGTTCACCGGACTGGGTGCCGCCGAAGCCTCCGACGGGATCGGTGCACGGCAGCGCAGTGGCAACACTGGCAGCACCTCCGGCCGCTGGCTCGACGGCGACCCGCAAGGGCGCGGACGGGGCTGAGATTCAGGAACCCGCTGCAGGGGCATCGCAGCGGGCCGGCGATCTGCCGGTATGGCTGGCCCCGATTGCCACGTCCGGTGAATCCGCTCCGGCCGGCGCTGACGCGGGCTCCGCACCCGTGAACGTCCAAGTGGCCTCATCGACTGTCGCTGACGCCGCCGGCGTTCAAGGTCCACTGGTATCGCTCTCGCGGACCACCGAAGCCGACGCGGCCAAGGTCAGGATCGGCCTGGATCTGAGCGCAGTGGGGTTCGGCGGGGATTACAAGAACCGCGCGCACCTGGTCGCGCTCCCGGCGTGTGCGCTGACCACGCCGGACGCCGCCGGCTGCCTCACTCGTACACCGGTTCCTTCGCATTACGACGAACAGACCGATCGCCTGCTGGCCGATGTGGACCTTCCCGCCACGGCATCGTCGACGAGCGCGCGCCAGCGAGCGCTGGCGAAGTCGTCCGACCTCGGGCCCGTGGGCGTGGCGGCGCCGGTCGTCCTGGGCCTGGACGGCACGCCGTCCAGCGGGACCGGCACCTTCAGCGCCACGTCCCTCTCGCCCAGCCAGGCCTGGTCCGCCGGAAGCTCCTCGGGATCGTTCGCCTACAGCTACCCGATCCAGTCGCCGCCCACCCTGGGTGGGGCGGTACCGTCGCTCGCCCTCGGCTACGACTCGGCTTCGGTGGACGGCAAGACGGCCTCCACCAATGCCCAGGCCTCCTGGATCGGCGACGGTTGGGACCTGAGCTCCGGCTTCGTCGAGCGCTCGTACAAGTCGTGCGACAAGGCCGGCATCGCGGGTTCGGCGGACCAATGCTGGGGCGGCGCGAATCTGACGCTGTCGCTCGGAGGCCACTCCGGAGAGCTCGTCCCTCATGACGCCTCCTGCGTCGCGGGCAACGCCGCCGACGAGCAGTCGAGGTGCACCTGGCGCCTGAAGAACGACGACGGCACGAAGGTCGAGTACCTCACCGGTGCCGCCAACGGCACCTGGAACGGCTCCTACCTGAAGGTCACCGACTCCTCTGGCACGGTCTACTACTTCGGCCTCAACCAGCTTCCCGCCGCCGACGGCACGCCGAGCAAGGTCGGGCCCGAGAGTAAGTCCGCCTGGACGGTGCCGGTCTATTCACCCAACCCCGGCGACCCGTGCTACGACGGTTCCAAGGGCAGGGGCTCGTGGTGCCAGACGGCATGGCGTTGGAACCTCGACTACATCGTCGACGTCCACGGCAACCTGACCACCTACACCTACGCGCCCGAGACCAACTGGTACGCCCGCGGCGGCGGCCAGAACGGCGCCGCCGCCGCAGTGAACACCGCGTACACGCGTGCCGGCACCCTCGCCTCGATCGGCTACGGCCAGCTGCTGTCCGACCAGCTCACCGCCGGCGGCACCTACCAGCCCGCATCCCGGATCGACTTCGAGCCCGGTGAGCGGTGCACGTCGACCACCTGCGACCCGTCGCAACGGACCTCGCACCCCGAGAACTGGCCGGACGCTCCGCTCGACAAGCAGTGCCTCGACCAGGGCCGCTGCTCCAACTACGGGCCGAGCTTCTGGTCGACGAAGTGGCTCAACACCATCACCACCTCGATCCGATCCGGCGGCACCTACCGGCAGGTCGACCGCTACGTCCTGACGCACGTCTTCAAGGACCCGAACAACGCGGCCCAGCAGGACCCGACGAATCCCACGAAGCCGACCGAGAACGCGCCGGTCGCCTGGCTCCAGTCGGTCAAGCGGTTCGGTGAGGACAACTTCAACGGCCAGACCGAGAAGGAGCTGCCCGAGGTCACCTTCGCCGGCCTGATGATGCCGAACCGGGTCGACGGCCTGGTCCCGGCACGTGCCCACTACAACCGTCCGCGGCTCGTGGGCATCACCACCGAGACCGGCGGCTCCATCCTGGTGGACTACACCCAGGACTCGTGCTCACGGGTGTCGGGCCGGATGCCGGCCTCGCCCGACAGCAACGCCATGAGCTGCTACAACGTCAAGTGGTTCGACACGGGCGTACAGAAGCCGGTCGACGACTGGTTCCTGCGCTACCCGGTCAAGTCGGTCACCGTCGACCCGAACGCCGGGCTCATCAGCGATTCGGTGCCGAAGACGACCACCTACACCTACGGTCCGGCGGCGTGGCACCGCAACGACGGTGCCTTCACCGACAACGACTACCGCACCTGGGACCAGTTCCGCGGGTACGCGAGCGTCACCGTGGTAACCGGCTCCGGCAAGGACGGTCCGCAGTCCAAGACGTCCACCAGCTACTACCAGGGCATGGACGGCGACTACAAGGCGGACAACAACCCGCGGCCGGCATCAGTGTCCGGGCCTACGAGCGGAAGCCGACCGGACACGGACTGGCTCTCCGGCCGAGTACTGGAGACCGACACCTACGCCGACGCGAACGCCGCCTCGCCCGCCGCGTACGCGGTGAACACCTACGAGAGTCCGAAGGACACCACCGCCACCCACACGCGGACCGGACTTCCCGACCTGGTCGCACGCTACGCCGTCGTCAAGACCACCGGCGTCAGCACGGCGGCGACCACGACCGGCACACGCACGGTCTCGACGGTCACCACGAGCGACCCGTCGAACGGCAATCGCGTCCTCACCGCTCTGAGCACCGCCGACGGCACCCCGGACGAATGCACCCGGACCTCGTACGCCACAGGTGCGAACCCCCAGATGACCGGCCTCGTGTCGGAGGTCCTGACCGTCTCCGGCAGCAACGCCTGCAGCGCGGCGCCGACGGCGGCCAACACCCTCTCCGACAAGCGCACGCTCTACGACGGCCTGGCCTTCGGTACGGCGGGTGCCAAGGGCGAGGTCACCGGCGCCCAGGTACTCGACAACTACGACGCCTCGGGCGCGCCCACCTACGTGACCGTCGGCACCAACACCTACGACGCCTACGGCCGCACCGCCACCGTCACTGACCCGACCGTCAGCGACAGCGCCAACCCCAACGGCGCCGTGGTCACCACCGCGTACAGCTCAGCCAACCCCGGCGAGCTGCCCAACCGCACGGTCACCGGCACCCCGGCGCCGACCGGCGCACCCGACGCGGGCGGCCGGCGCGAGACCGCGGTCACGCTGAACCCCGCACGCTCGCTGCCCATCACCACAACGGACCTCAACTCCCGTACGCTCACCCAGGCCTACGACTCGCTCGGGCGCCTCAAGGCGGTCTGGATACCGGGTCGCGACACGGCCGCGGGCGCCAACTACACCTACGACTACGCCGTGAACGGGACTTCGGCGCCGTCCACGATCACCACCAACTCCCTCTGGCCAGGTGGCTACAAGTACGGAGCGGCGACCCAGATCCTTGACGGCCTGGGCCGAGTGGTGCAGACCCAGAGTCCCCCGGCGATCTCTGCCTACAAGGGCCGGATGGTCACGGACACGTTCTACGACTCCCAGGGACGTGTCAACTCCACCTACAGCAGCTATTACGACGACACCAACCAGCCGAACACCAACCGCTGGATCCCCGACGCCGCGAAGGTCCCGAACAAGACGACGGTCCAGTTCGACGGTGTCGGCCGACCCGTCAGCAGCCAGTTCATCGCGCTCGGCACACTCCAGACCACGACGACCACGTCCTACCCGGGCGCCGACCGCGTCGACGTGACGCCCCCGGCAGGGGCCACCGCAACCAGCACCGTCACGGACGCCCGCGGTCGTACCGCACAGCTGTGGCAGTACCGGACGCCGACAGCGACCGGGAACCCGGCGGATGCGGACGTCACCACCTACACCTACACACCGGCGGGCCAGGCCGCCACCCGCGTCGATGCCGCGGGCAACACCTGGAGCTACGCCTACGACCAGCGCGGGCGGCAGGTTCGAGCCGATGACCCCGACACCGGTGTCTCCACCCGCACCTACGACAGCGCGGGCCGACTCGCGACCACCACGGACGCGCGCAACCAGACCGTGGCGATCACCTACGACCTGCTCGGCCGCAAGACCGGCACCTACAACGGGACGGTGAGCCCGGGCAACCAGCTCACC
Organism: Kitasatospora aureofaciens; assembly: GCF_019192735.1. Lineage (GTDB taxonomy): Bacteria > Actinomycetota > Actinomycetes > Streptomycetales > Streptomycetaceae > Kitasatospora > Kitasatospora aureofaciens_A. Next base: position 234,741 of record NZ_JAHTKP010000006.1, on the reverse strand, counting down.
GGTTACACCTACGACACCGTTCTCAAGGGCCAGGCGTCGAGCTCGACCCGGTATGCGGGCGGTGCCGGCGGCACCGCGTACACCAAGGCGGTCACCGAGTACGACGTGGGCTACCGGCCGACCAAGAGCACCGTCTCCATCCCCGGCAGCGAGATCGGCAAGACCGGGCAGGCGACTTTCGAGTACTCCGCCGCCTACAACCCGGTCACCGGCTCGGTCATCAACGAGGGGCGTGCCGCGGCAGGCGATCTCGCCCAGGAATCGATCACCTACAACTACGAGGCCAACGGCCTCCTCAGCGACATGGGCGGCGCGGGCATCACCTACCTCCGCCAAGCGGACTGGGACGCCTACGGGCGCAACATCCGCTCCACCATGAACCCGTGGGGCACCCAGATCGTCGCGACCAACACCTACGACGAGCCGACCGGACGCCTGCTGACCCAATACGTCGACAAGCAGACCGCCACCACCGGCACCGTCCAGAACACGACCTACGCCTACAACCCGGCCGGCAAGGTCACCGCGATCCGGGCCATTCCCGACAACACCCCGGCCGCCACCGACCTGCAGTGCTTCACCTACGACTACCTGGGCCGCCTCACCACCGCGTGGAGCGACACCGGGCAGCTCAACCAGCCAACCCCGTCGCTCGGCGGTCAGGGCGCCTGCGCCAATGCCACGCCCACCAGCGGGGCGACCGCGCCGGCCAAGACCACCGTCGGCGGCAGTGCCGCCTACTGGCAGGACTACACCTACGACACTGCCGGCAACCGCACCAAGCTGGTCAACCACAGCCTGGTGGGGGATCCGACCAAGGACGCGACGGTCGACCAGACCTTCCCGGCCCCTGGCACCCGCAATGCGCCGACCACCGCGGCCGGCACGGGCGGCGGAACCGGAGGCCCGCACGCGCTGGCCACCGGCAAGTCCACGTTCGCCGGCGGCTCCTACAACCAGGGCACCGACCAGTACGACGCGGCCGGCAACACCACGCAGATCAGTAACCCCGGCGGTAACAAGACGCTGGGCGCCGGCTTGGTCCTCAACTCCGGCGAGTCGGTGCGCTCCAACAGCGTCCAGCTCGCGATGCAGGCCGACGGCAACCTGGTGCTCAGCTCCCTGCGCACCGGCCAGGCCATCTGGTCCACCAACACCCAGAACCACCCGGGCGCCTGGGCGACCATGCAGGACGACGGCAACTTCGTGGTCTACGACCCGCAGCGCACCATGCTGTGGTCCTCGCAGACCGTGGCCGGTGCTGGGAGCGGCTACTTCGCGGTCGTCCAGGACGACGGCAAGTTCAGTGTCTACGCACCGAACTGGCAGGAGAAGTGGTCGAGTTCCACCTGGAACGCGACGGACGCCGCGAACGGCGCAACACTGGCCTGGGACATCGAGGGCAAGCTCGCCTCGCTGACTCAGGGCGGGCAGACCACGACGTACGTCTACGACGCCGACGGCAACCAGATCGTGCGCCGCAACCCTGGCAAGACCACCGTCAACCTCGGCGGCGGCGACGAACTCACCTACGACACCAACAGCAAGACCAGCACCGGCACTCGCTACTACAGCATCCCGGGAGGCGTCACCCTGGTCCGCCAGGGCCCGGACAAGCTCACCTATCAATTCGCCGACCGCCACGGCAGCAACGCCCTGTCCATCGACTCGACGACGACGAACGAGTCCCGCCGCTCCTTCGACCCCTTCGGCGCACCCCGCGGAGCCGGCTCCCTGGCCAGCTCGTGGTCGGGCGACAAGGGCTTCGTCAACGGCCTCAAGGACGACACCACCGGCTTCACCAACCTCGGCGCCCGGCAGTACCAGCCCACCACGGGCCGCTTCCTCAGCCCCGACCCGATCCTGGACGCAGGCGATCCACTCCAATGGAACGCCTACGCCTACGGCAACGACGACCCGGTCAACCGCTCTGACCCCAACGGCCTCAAGTCCGAGGAGTGCGGCACGCTCTACGACTGCGGCTCGGCCGGAACGATCACCATGAAGAACGCAGCTGAGACGACGGCGAACTACGTTTCGGATTCTGCTCTGTATCGGCTGATCGACAGCGCCCCGGGCTACAAGCCGATCAGGCCAATTGCTCCGCCACCCCCGAAGCCCAAGAAGCGCGGATTCTGGGATGGCTTCAAGGACAGCATCGTCGGGACCGTCAAGGGAGCGCTCCAGCCACTCGGTGACCTCAAGGGCTGCGTGATCGACTGGAGCGGGGACGCCTGCAAGTCGGTCGCCACGTCGGCAAACCCGATCGCGATGTCGATCAAGGCCGGTGCCGCGCTAGTTGACACCGGAAACCAGATCTACAACCAAATCCAGAACGGTGAGTACGCTTACACAGGTGGCGAAGCCGTTGGAATGCTCCTCATGGCGATCGCGACACGGAGGGTAGCGAAAGGGCTGGCGCCGGAAGAAGCGGCAGCTGCAGCATGTGAGTTCAACAGCTTCCCGCCGGATACACCCGTCCTGATGGCTGATGGAAGTGCCAAGCCTATCGGTGATGTAAAACCCGGCGATTCCGTCATGGCGACTGACCCGAACACGGGCCGGACGGCAACAGAACCGGTCATGGCCAAGATAATCGGCCGTGGTGACACCCAGTTCACGGAACTAACACTCGCAACTCCGGGCGAGAAGGTTGCTCCTCGCGTAGCGGACCCGCTGGTCTCGACTGCTCATCACCCTTACTGGGACGAAACAGCTCGGACCTGGGTTGACGCTCAGGATCTTCAGGTGGGCCACCGGCTCTATTCCCCTGGGCGTGGCGTTGTCCTGGTGCTCGCAACCCGTACCTACACCACCGCACCGCGAGTTGCCCACAATCTGACCGTCGCCAACCTTCACACGTACTATGTACTCGCCGGGGACACGCCCGTCCTTGTACATAACAGCGATCAGCCTGGCCCGGAGGTCGGCCCGGGTGCGAGTCTGGACAACCTGACGCTATCGGAGATCCGTAGGATCCAGAACGCGGCGAATAGGATCGGCCAACCGATCTCCGTCGTGGGTAGTCGGGCGGCCGGAACCCCTGGACCCACGTCTGACTGGGACTATGTCATTACTGGGATCAACAGTCGCGTCAAACATTCGGTCTCGAGTTCACTGCCGAAGGCTGACATCACCGTGGGCCTCGGACGTCAGCAGGATATCTTCACTGGCCCGCTGGTTGACACGGAGCCTTACATTACGTTCCATCCGACTTGTTAAGGGTGAGTTATGGCGGATCAGACTGCGCAGCTGTTGGGAAGCGCTGGAAACCTCGCTCTCGTGCAGCTGCCAGACAGGAAGTACCCGGCGTTGTCGATCCAGGGCGATTCTCTGAAGTGCCTGCAGGAGACAGTGGAAGAGCTCTCCAGGGCCATCGAGAGTGGGGATGCGGAGGAGGTCTCCTATCCCATGCGTGAGCTGGTGGAGCAAGTCGCTTTGATGGTCGCGTCGTACGAGGAGATGTCAGCTCGAGCGGAGCGAGGGCTTCCGTACTTCAAGGCAACCTAGCTTTCATTGACGGCGAGATCCTGGCCGGCCGGGGTCTCGCCGCCTCTATTCGCGAGCGGGTATGGAGAGCCCCGCCGGGTGATGGTCATCCGGCGGGGCCTCATGGCTACTACACCTCGTTTATCGGAAATTCCTCGAGGTGGGCCGCCCGCGTGAGTAGCGAAGTCACCTTCCTCCGTACCGGCTGGCCTGGGGAGGCAAACGCTTCCGGCAATACCCGGCGGTCCTGATGGAGCTTGCCTTGCAAGGCTGAGAGTAATGAGGCCGGGTTTAAATTCGGAGGGCCCGCCGGGCTTGTTCCCGGCGGGCCCCTGGGTGTCTGACGGCAGTAGTTGACGGCAACGTCAGCGGACGGGTGCTGCACAAACTGGCGGTTCGTCGCCGTCGTCCCGCTCGGTGGCGGGGTCGATGGCGTCGCGGAGGGCCTGGCCGAGGAGGTCGATGGAGTCTCGTTGGAGGCGGAGCCGGACGTGGGCGTACACGGTGGCGGTGACGCCGATGTGGGCGTGTCCGAGAAGCTCCTTGATCACGACGAGTTCGACGCCCTGTTCCAGGAGGAGGGTCGCCGCCGTGTGCCTGAGGTCGTGGAAGCGGATACGGCGAAGCGTTGCCCGGCGGAGCAGGGTGTTGAAGTGCCGGGTGAGGGTGGCCCCTTCGATCGGGCCGCCGCCCGGGGCGGTGAAGACGTAGCAGCTGTCCGACCAGCCTTCGCCTGCCGCTTCGCGCTCCTGGGCCTGTCGGTCGCGATGGTCCCGCAGCGAGTGCAGGCATTCGGTGGGCAGGGCGATGCGACGCTCTGAGCTCTGCGTCTTGGTGGGCAGGGCGGTGAGACCACCACTGTTGGTGCGCTGGAGGGTTCGGCGGATGCTGGCGGTGCCGCCGATCAGGTCGAGGTCTTCCCAGCGCAGGCCGAGGAGTTCGCCCTTGCGCAGGCCAGTGCGCAGGGCGAGCTCGAAGAGGGCCTGAAGCCGGTGACCGCGCACAGCGGTGAGGAGGTCGCGGGCCTCGTCGACGGTCAGCGGCTCGAAGCGGCGGGGGCGGGGTGTGCCCATGCGCACGTTGCGGGCGACGTTGCGAGGAATCTCCTCCTCCCGGACGGCGTGCTCCAGCGCGGATTTGAGCACGGAGTGGACGTAGGCGAGGGTCAGCGGGGAGAGCCGCTTGGAGCAGCACTTGCCGGCGGCGCAGCACTGGGGCTGGTCGCGGGCGGTGTCGAGGCCACGTGCGCAGCACTGGCAGGTGGTGCGGAGTTGGTCGAGCCAGGTGCGGACGTCCTTGGCGGTGAGCTTGGAGAGCTTCTTCTTGCCGAGGCCGGGGATGAGGTAGAGGCGGGTGCAGGCGGTGTAGCGGGTGTGGGTGTTCTCGCGGAGGCGATGGACGGCGACGGTCTCCAGCCAGTAGGTGAGGAATGCTGCGACGCTGCCCTGTGCAGAGGGGGCGGGGACTCCGCGGTTGCTGGTGGCGATCTTCTCGGTGAGCTTGGCGAGGGCGTCCTTGCGGGTGGTGCCGTAGACACGGACGCGCTTGCGGGTGTCGCCGACGGCCAGGACGTAGCCGGCGGCTTCCCAGCGGCCGTCCTTGCGCTGGTAGACGGTGCCGTCGCCATTGGCGCGGACCCTGCGCGAACCGGCGGGGGCGGGGTTGGTGTCGGGGGTGGTGGTCATCAGGCTGCCTCTGCGAGTTGATGGTGGACGAGGGCGGTCAGGGCGTGGGTGGGGATGCGGCGGGCGCGGCCGATGGTGATCGAGGCCAGTCGCCGGGTGCGGATGAGGTCGTAGACGGTGGAGCGGCTGATCTTCAGGCGCGCCATGACCTCGGGAACGGTGAGGAGTTCGGCGTCGACGGTCACGCGACCGCCTCCGCCTGGACAGTGGCGGTGACCGGGCCGGTGGAGTGACCGGCTCGGTCACCGGGGCGCCGCGCATGCCGGGGGCGGCTCGGGTGCTCGGGTCGAGGGCGCGGTGTGGTGGCCAGGAGGTCAGTGAGGTGGGCGAGTTCGGGCAGGAGGCCGGTTCCCGCGTACTGCCAGCGCGAGATCACCAGAGTCGTGTCCGCGCCGCCGGATCGCCCGTCCTTCGCTCGGTGACCGGCGCGGTGACCGGGACCGGGGTCGGTGTGACCGGCGGTCAGGTCAGCGCGGTCATCGCGGTCACTGTGCCGGTCAGTGACCGGCTGGCCCTCACCAGTCGGTTCCTGACCGGCGTGTCGGCCGACCAGGGCCGGGTCGAGCGGCGTCGAGGCAGAGGAGGCGTCGTCTTGACGGGTGCGCCAGGTGGTGCGTTCGGCTCGGAGGTGGGTGAGGGTGGTGGAGTAGCGGCGGGTGCGGGTGGAGAAGTGGCCTCGGAAGCCGAGCATGTGGGCCCACTGGCGCAGGCGGAGGTGGGCGTGCTCAGGGCGTGCGCCGAGGTGCCAGGCGGTGTGGATCATGCGGCGGGCGTGGTCGGCGAGGTCGTACTGGGCGAGTTCGGCCAGGAAGCGCAGTCGGCGGTCGAGGGTGCCGGTGGTGGTCTCGGCTCCCTTGGTGGCGTACTTGGCGATGTAGGCGGCGACGTGCCGGTCGGTGACTGGGCCGTCGCCGGTGAAGTCGGTACTGCGGATCGCGCGGACATCGATCTGCCGCCCGAACCGGAACACCGAGGGCTCCGGCGGCTGTGCCCGGTCGGCCTCCCCAGCCCCGGAGAGGTGTTGGTGCTGGACGCGGGTGCGCTTGGCAGCGGCGCGGACGGCGTGATCAAGGAGTTCGGTGGTGGCCCAGGCGGGAGGGGTGCTGGCGGGGCCGGTGGGTCCGTCGAGGCGGATGACGGTGTGGAAGTGGATCTGGCCGCGCTTTTGGTACTCGGCGACCTTGGCGTAGGAGAGCGTGGCGTGGTGGCGCAGGGTGCGCTGGGTCAGTCCGGCGGCGTTGGCGATCTCTCGGCGCAGGTGGGTGGTGAAGCGAGCCCACAGGGCGGGAGCGTGGGCGTTCCACAGGACCGCGCCGGTGTAGTCGTACCGCTGCGGGGTCAGCGGCGTGCCGAGGAGCGGGTCGCCGTCGGGGTGGCGGGTGCCGCAGGTGCAGGGGGCGGTGCCGGGTTGGTTGTGGACGGGGCCGAAGCCGGGGGCGGTGAGGGTGGCGAAGACGCGGGGGTGGGTGGCGACGCTGACCGGGACGGTCTTGCCGCCGCGTAGTCCGGCGGCGATGAGCTGGTAGGTGTCGTAGCGGTAGAGGGTGGAGCAGGCCGGGCAGCGGGTGGTGCGGCGGTTGCCGCAGCGCACCAGGAGTTCGCCGGCGGGCAGGTGGCGGGTGTCGAGGTGGTCGAGGATCTGGCCGGTGGCAGTGTCCAGGCGGGTGCGGTGTCCGGTCATCCGGATCGGGCGGGCGCAGCCGCCGAGGGAGCCGATCTGCCGGGCCAGGGATGCGAGGTGTCCGGCGGCGGCGAGCTTGGCCAGCCTGGCGGTCAGTCGCGCCCGGCGTTCCAGCGCCGAGTCCCTGTTCGCGGACACGTTGGCGCTCCCCGCGTCCGCCGGTGCGGCGAATGCCCCGCTTGCGGGAGCGGACGTGGGTGCGGGGGCCAGGAGTTGGAGCTGCGCGGGCATGGGGGACAGACCTCCGGCAGGGGGTGAGAGAAGAGGAGAGGTGACTGAGGGGCGACCCGAGTGGTCGGCGTGCGAGGGAACCGTGCGCGTGGGTGGTGGGCCGGGGGCGTCTGACCTGGTCAGCGATGGTGATCACCGGCGGTGCGTGAAGGTAGCATCGCTTCAAGGGCGCATTCAAGTGCATCCCTCCTCATCTGTTTCGGTGGGTGGTTGGGATGCGGGTACTGTGGCCCTGTTTTCCGGTTTGGACGGGCCGGGTTTCGGTGGTAGTGGCGCAGAGAAGGCGGGGTGACCTGCGGTGACGGTGGGGCGGCGGGGGCGTGGACCGGGGGGTGGCACGGTGCTGCTGACGTTCGAGGTCATCGCCGAGGCCCTGCGGGAGCGGATCCGCTCCGGTGGGCTGAAGCCGGGGGACGCGCTGCCGACGCAGGCCGTGTTGATGGCGGAGTACGGGGCCTCCAGCCTGTCCGTGCAGAAGGCCATGGCACTGCTGAAGCAGGACGGCTACGCGATCTCCCGCCCCGGCAAGGGAGCCTTCGTCGCCCACCCCGACGCCGACGGTGACTCAGGTGACGGGGAGGCGGGGAACGCGCCCGTCGGCGGGACGGCGGCGCGCGTCGAGGCATTGGAGCTGGCACTGGCCGAGACGCTCGAACAGCTCACCGCCCTGCGTGCCCGCGTCGAAGCTCTGGAAGCGGGCGGCACCGAGCGAGGCCGCTGACCCGTCGGCCCCTGGACGGCCAGGGAGCTGTGCGTCCAGATTTTCTCTACGAGGTTCAAGGCGGGCTCCGCCCGTTGGAGCTGGCCCGACATCGCCGACCGACCCAGACCGGACCAGCACCCGAGGCCCTCGCGGATGCCGGAGGTCAGCGGTCAGTCGCATCGTGGGCGGGTTCGACCGGTGCCCGATGGGAGCAAGTTGTGCGGTAAGCGCTGCTTACCCCAGCACCGACCAGGTCGGAGCAAGTTATGGGGTAAGGACTCCTTGCGCCTTGCGGAGCAAGTTGTCGCCTGCGACCGTCCTACGGTCGGATCGCGGGCATAGGGTCGGCCAGGGGTCCGACCCTCCGTTTCCACCGCCAGGCCCGGCCGTGGGCAGTGTCCGACGCCGCCCCGGCTCCGCAGCGCAGGCTCTTCGCCGACCCGCAGACCGTGCGCAAGCCCGCCGAGTGCCGAGTCGCCCGCAAGCAGCAGATCCGAACTCGCCCCCGCCCGATCGGGACGGTCAGGACACCAGCAGCTCGGCGACTTCGGGAACGTCCCGGAACGCTCGCAACCGGTCCAGCACGATCCGTGCGCGCTCGGTGGTACGTTCGCTGCCGCTCTGCCCCAGGGAGAGCATCCGGCCAGCGGTCCCGGCTGCGGCCTCGGGCTCGTTCGCGTCGGCGTAGGCCACGGCCAGCCAGGAAAGGTACAGTGCCAACTCCCTCGCGTGACTGGCGTCGTAACGACTCAGGACGTCCGTCAGCAGCGGTACGGCACGCAGTGGCCGGTGCAGCTCGGTGTAGACGCGGGCCTCCATGACCTGCAGTTCCCCGGCGTCCATCCAGTACAGGTACGACGGTGACTCGACGCCGGCCGAGTCCTTGGCCAGGGCCTCGCCGGCTTCCCCAAGGGCATTCATCGCAGGGCGGTCCTGGCCGGCGCGAGTGTGCGCCCAGGCCACCCGATCCAGGTACAGCGCGCGGGCCTTCGCCGGAGCATCGGGACCAGCCTCCTCCACTGCGGCGGTAGCCAGGTCCACCGCGTCGCGGGGGCGTCCGGTGTTGCTCCACTGGTAGGCCAGCGAACCCGCCACGTTCCCCGACAGCACCCCGTCCCCGGCGGCACGGGCGGCACTGATCCCGAGCCGGTAGATCCGCTCCGCCTCGGCGTGCTCGCCCGCGTCGGAGGCGACCCAACCGGCGATCTGCGCCAACTCGCCAATCGCCCGTAGCAGTTCGCGGCCCACCTGGTCGGTGTGGGTGCCCTCGCGGTAGAGCGTGACCGCCGCCCGCAGTTCCCGCAGGGCCGGGGCGATCAGGTCCTTCCCGTACACCACATCGTCGGCCAGCCGCAGGCCGTGCACCCGGTGGACCAGGTCGGTAACCTGCCCGGCACCGATCCGACGACCAGTTCGCGCCGTCAGCGCGGACAGCGGGTCGCTCTCGGGCAGGAAGTCGGCGACGGTCAGCGCACGCGGCACGGACTCCGGGAACTGGACAGCCTTCGCAGCCTCCAGCAGTTCGCGGGGAACCTCCAACACTCGCGCGAGGAAGGGCAGCCACTCCCGGGGGGAGCGAGTGCCGATCTCCCATCGGGACACGTCGTTTCGCGTCGGAGGAACCCGCCCGGGAGCAGCATCGGCCAGCGCCTCGGCCAGCCGCCGCTGACTCCAACCGCGCGTCAAACGCAGTCGCCTGACCAGTTCCCCGACCGTCTCCCGCACCAAGTCAGCTTGGCAGACACAGAGGCAGACACGCTGGCTACTCCGCAAGGTTCACGCCAACGGGATCCTGATCAAGAGATCTGGCCAAGGAAGGGAAAACAGCATGGCCCAGGAGGCGACACAGCGGCGGGAGCGCCCCGGCTCCGCATGCGCGGAGTGCGTCAGGCTCCGCAGGCGGGCGCGTGCAGCCGTGCGCAGCCGTGACCGGTCCCGGCTGGCCGATGTGCGGGCGATGCAGGACAGCCACCGCAAGACCGACCACGAGCAGGCGCCGACGAACCAGAAGGGCAGTCACGCGGAGCGCACGATCGACGGGCTGCGGCTGCTTCCGTGGACCGCCTCGGACGGTCGCCTCTGCTACCTGAGCACCAACGGTCAGGGCTGCCTCTCGACGCTCGCCGACGGCATCGAGACGATGCAGCTCAGCATGGGCGAGGAACTGTTGGAGTACGCCCGGAGTGTCTTGGACCCGGGAGAGCGGGTGCCGTCGAGCGTCGAGTATCGGTGGCTGGCCTGCCGGCTGACCGAGGCCCTGTCGGATGCGCTCAGGGTCGCGGACTCACGCGGGCAGCGCATCCCGGCGCCGCAGGTGCAGGACGGGGAAAGCTGATGGGCAAGACCAGCCGCTACCGCTTCCGCAGCTACCACGTGACCACCGTGACCGACCCCTTGGCTCTGCCGACCTTCGAAGCCCTATGCGTCACCGGCGAAGAACGGGACTGCGCTGCCGCGTCAGGCGAGCTGCACACCCCCGAGGAGCTGACGCGCTGGATCGCCGGACACTGCGCGCAGACTGGTCACCAGTCGTACGAGCAAACCATGCGCACCGTCGTCCGCGCCGAGCCCGGAGCTTGGCAGTAGGATCGCGCGCGGCCGACGACAGCAGCACTGGTCTACACCTCTGACGCAGTAGCGACGGCAACAACCACGGACTTCGGCGCACATCCACGGACACCGACGGACCGTCAAACCACCGTTGACCTGCGAAAAAGCAGGTGGAGAGGGGTCGCGTAGCACACGTACTATGTACTCGCCGGGACCACGCCGGTACTCGTGCATAACAGCACTTGCGGGCCGGTCGCGAATAACAAGCCAGGCGATCTGGCCCTTGAGATGATGGAGGCTGACTTTGCGGGAGTAACTCCCATGACGGCGGGAACTCCAGAGTTTGCCCAGGCCGCCAGCGGTGGCGGCCGCTTCTTGTGGGCGGTCGGAGGGAACGGCACCTTGCACATAATTCCGGACGCACCTGGAATCCATCACACGGTAATGACCGGTGGGGATTCTGTCATCGGTGCAGGTCAGGTCACAATCACAAGTCGCGGCGTTGTCTCATCAATTGACAACATGACTGGCCACTACACTCCGTGCCCTGAATGCGCGGCGCAATTTTTGCAGCAGGGCGTTAGTGCATTCGAGCAGGCAGGGATTCGGGTACCCTTGTCGGCCATCAAGGACTACGGCGGGAGGGCCCCGTGACACGAACCGAGCAGGAGTACCGCGAGCTCTGGCAGCTCTCTCACGATGAGCGGCGGTCGTGGGTGCGTGGACGGTTCCCGGAAGGCGCGTCGCCTCAATGGTGGCTAGCCATGGTGGAGTCTGCCGAGACGGGTGTGAGCCCTGTACGGGAGCTACCGGATGATCAGCGCCGAGAGGGTCTTGAGTTTGCGGTGTCTTTAGTGGAACTCGCCCTCGACGAAGGGGGAATGAGTCCGTGCTACTCCGCTTACTGGACGGTGCGGCTGGCAGCGCTAGCGTTGCGATTCCGAGCCCCCATTGATCGCTTGCCGGAGGTTGTGACGCCGGATGGCGCGGCGCGGCTGGCACTGCGGCGTCTTCCTCTTTCGCGGGAGGAGTTGCTAGCGGCAGCATCCCGTCGCCGCAATGATCTCCAGCAAGGCGAGGATCGGTTCTACGTGCCTGGCGAGGACATCTCTGAAAGCCTCCATCAGCCCAGCGAAGAGGTCAGGCTACTGCAGGAAGTCGAGCGGGTTTTATCGTCTCTTGTATGGATTGCTGATCACATTGTTGACGAGCAGCTCTCCAGGGACATCCAGATTTGGCTTGACCTGCGATCGGCGCTGGAGATCTAAAAGAAGATCCGAATAAGGGATCGACCGTTTACCAGTCAGAAGCCCTCGCCAGAACGAATCTGGGGAGGGCTTTTGGGTGCCTTCACGGCAACGGTTGACGGCAACGTCGGCGGACGGGTGCTGCACAAAGTGGCGGATCGTCGCCGTCGTCGGGCTCTGCGGTGTCGTCTGTGGGCCGGCGAAGGGCGTTGCCGAGGGTGTCGATGGCCTGGCGCTGGAGGCGTCGTCGGACGTGGGCGTACACCGTGGCCGTGACGCCGACGTGGGCGTGGCCGAGAAGTTCCTTGATGACGACGAGTTCGACGCCGTGCTCCAGAAGCAGGGTCGCTGCCGAATGCCGAAGATCATGGAAGCGGATGCGGCGGAGCCTGGCCTGGCGAAGCAGGGTGTTGAAGTGTCGGGTGAGCGTGGCTCCCTCGATCGGGGCTCCGTTGGGCCGAGTGAAGACGTAGCCGCTGTGCTGCCAGTCCGCTCCCGCCGCTTCGCGTTCCTGGCGCTGCTGGTCGCGGTGCCGCTGGAGGGAGCGCGGGCACGGCGTGGGCGCGCTGCGCCGCTCTGAGCTCTGGGTCTTGGTCGGCAGGGCGGTCAAGCTGCTGGAGTTGGTGCGCTGAAGGGTGCGGCGGATGCTGGCGGTTCCGCCGGCCAGGTCGAGGTCTTCCCAGCGCAGGCCAAGGAGCTCGCCCTTGCGGAGCCCGGTGTGCAGGGCAAGTTCGAACAGCGGGTGGAGGCGGTGGCCGCTGGTGGCTGCGAGGAACCGAGCTCACCGATCAGCAGGTCGCCGACATGCTCGGCATCGACGAGCAAGCCGCCCACGACGCGCTGGTCCTCCGGCTGGTCGAGGGCCAGGGCACGCGTATCCGGCGCGGCTTCCCGACCGAGACGGGCGGCATGACGGTCGTGGAGGCCGTGGCCGTCGGCCAGCTCTCGGCGGTCCCGGGCGCGCTGGAGACCTGCAGCGGCCCGGCTCCGGAGGAGCTGATGACGCGCCAGCGTGTGCAGCAAGTGGCCGACGTTTTGGAGGATGCGCTGGAGCAGATCGAGGAGATGCGTGAGCGCATCGAAGCCCTGGAGGCCAGCGCCAAGCCGAAGAGGAGCACCGCGCGGAAGCCCGGCTGAGCCCAGCGAGCGGGATCACCCGGTCGGTTACGGTCGCCCGCTGTTCACACCGGGGTCTTGGCGGGCGGCGTACCGTTGGCGAGGAACGAAGTCGCAGGTGCGGGGGTGGCCATGGCGGAGAGCATCGGGGACCGGATCGGGCGCTTGCGCCGACGCCGGGGCATGACACAGGAGCAGCTCGCGGAGGCGTCCGGGGTGTCGGTGGCGACCATCCGGAAGCTGGAGCGCAACGACCGCGAGAGCGCCCGCATGGGCACGTTGCGCCAGCTCGCCCAGGCGTTGGGTGTGAAGACAACGGATCTGATGCAGACTGGTCCGATCGAAGCTCCGGTCGCCCCGGCGGTCGACCCGGCCGGGATTCTGGCGATCCGTCGGGTGATCACACCGGCTAGAGGGCTGGGCCGGGTTGCCCATGCTGATGATGCTCACGACGCCCCGACCATCACCGGGGTCCGCGCGTCGGTGCGTGAAGGCAACCGCCTCTATCAGGGGGACGACTACGCGGCCACACTCGGAGCACTGCCGAGCGTTCTGACCGAGGCCGCCCAGGTCGCCGAACTGGCAGAAGGAGAAGCCCGGTTGGCGGCACTCGAATTGCAGGCGCAGGCTCACCAACTGGCGGGCTCCACGCTGATCCACCTGCGGCACGACGACCTCGCCTACCAGGCGCTGAACCGGGCCATCGACCTGGCCGAACGGAGCGGGAACCAGGTTCTCGGGGCGTCCGCGGTGGTCTCGCTGTGCTGGCTGCTGCTGCGGCAGCGCCGCTTCGACGAGGCCGAAGAGGTAGCCGTCGCCACGGCGGACGCCATCGAGCCGTCCTTCCGGCACTCCACCGCCAGCCACCTCGGCACCTGGGGCTGGCTGCTGCTGCGGGGCTCGGCCGCCGCCGTGCGCAACAACCGCACTCCGGAGGCGGACGAGATGATTCGGCAGGCCAAGGCCGCCGCCGTCCTGGTCGGCCGGGACGTGATCGACTACCACGAGTACTGGACGACCTTCGGCCCCAACACGGTGGCCATGAAGGAGGTCGAGAACGCCATGGTCCTGCGCGAGTACGGCAAGGCCCTCCGGCTCTCCGGACAAGTCACCGCACCCGCACGCTCCACCTCCAACAACCGCAACCGCCACCTGCTCGACCTCGCCGCCGCCCACACCGAACAACGGGACTACGCGCCGGCCACCGACATCCTGCTCGGCATCAAGCAGGCCGCCCCCGAATGGCTGCGCTACCAGCGATACGCCCGTGACATCGCTACCACCCTCGTCACCCGACGCAAGCGCGGCCTGTCCCCACAACTCGTCGAACTCGCCGACTTCCTCGCCGTCGAGCTCTGACCAGCCCGGCAGAGACACTACGTACCAGATCCACTCCGGAGGATGGGCGAACTGACCCGGCACGTTCCTGGGCGACCCGACCTCGACGCCCGACGATCTCAGTAACCGCACGAACGGCACGGACCGACACAGCATCACCAACGGTCCCGAGCCGAGCCGAACTGAGATGGGACGAAGAGATGACCAAGCCCGCGCAGCCCACCGCCGTCGTCTACCTGTGCACGGCCAAGGACGAGCCCGTCGTCACCCGGCAGGCGATGTGCGAGCGGATCGCCCGCGAGTCGGGCCTGCACCTCGCGGGTGTGATCCACGACGACGAGGGCGCCACCGAACCCGACCAGCGCCGAGGACTCACCTACGCCCTGCAAATGCTCCTCGACGGCGACGCCGACACCATCATCGTCCCCACCGGCGAGATGCTCTCCGTCCTGCCCGACGAGAAGGCCCGCGTCAGCCGCTCCGTCAGGAAGGCCGGTGGCCGAATCATCGTGGCCAGCGAAGTGAGCGCCCGATAGCTGAACCCGGCTCCTCCGCCCTCGCGCAAGGCTGCCGCCTCGGAACTAGGGAGCGGGTCTCTCGGCCATCGGCTGTGCCACAGTCCAGCACGGACACAGCCAGTCCAGTTAACAGCCTTGGCGGGCAGGTAGGTTCAGCAGTTCAGAAAGACACGGCCCCGGTGGTGGAGTGCGTCGAAACTTTCCTTACGAGTTCAAGGCGGCCCGCTTGCGCGGGCCGCCCCGCGATTCCTGTCTACGCCCCACCGCGCGACGGCCCGGCCACCTGCGCGCGCAAAGGCGGAGGAGGGCCGGGCAGGGCCCGGTGATCGCCTGGTGGCAGGCCAACGATGGGGCCAGCCGGGGAAGCCGGGAACGGCCAGCATCCGAGCCGCGTCTCCGGATTGGCGCTGACCGGGAGGGGCAGCGGCTCGCTGTAGGCAGGGTGGCCCAGGGCCAACGCTCCATGGCGAGGCTCGGTGCTCAGCGCGGGCCGGGCGGCGAAGCGTGCCCTACCCACCTACCCAGGTCGGGGCCCGCGTCGGGCAAGACCAGAGGGCCACGGGGCAGAACGGCGGGCAGGCAGGTACCTGCCCCGTCGCCGGGCCAGCGTACGGCCCCCTGGCCATGCCCGACCCCGACTCGGGTAGGACACCGGCCAAAGCGCGCTCCACCGCCCTCACTGCCACCCGCCCCAAACCCCCAGTGGTGTAGACCTCTGACGGCAACGCTGACAACAGGGGCGGACATCAACGTACTTCCACGGACCCCAGCGGACCGGTAGATTGCTGTTCACCTGCGAAAACGCAGCAAGCAGGGGGCTGCTTACCACACGTACTATGTGCTGGCCAGGAATACGCCAGTCCTGGTCCACAATGACGGTGAAGCGACTCCAGATCCGAACCTACTGCTCTACCGGTTCGGTTCCGGTCCGGAGACGACGGCGCGACTTCAAGCCGACGCCGAAAGGGCGGCTTCCAACGACTTTCCGTTCGGTGTCTCAACGATGTCAAGGCTGCCTCCGAAGTTCGCCAAGAGTGGAGACTATCGAACGGTGACTGTTCAAGATCTCTTGAGTGCAGGGATGTCGGTTGAGAAGACCGGCACAAACCCGTACCACTACACGGTAAAGTTGCCCAATCCAGTCACTCACGACACCACCAGTTCCCTGAACGACGTCATGAAGGGGTGCTAGCGACAGTGGACTACACAGCCGCCTCAAGACTGTTGTTGGATGCGCACGCAGAGCCAAGTGAGCGGATTTCAGCTGCCGACTGCCTGTCTGCTTCGGGCAGGCGGGAAGCTCTGCAACTGCTCGTGGCCGCAGCAGGCAGAGTGGAGGAGAGTGGCGACTTCCTGCGTGCTGTCGGGCGCGGCGTGGCGCTGATGGCCAAGACATTCGGTCCTCTCTCGGAGTTCGACCTTCGGGACATGTCCGGAACTACATACGAGCAGTATTGCGAGTCTCTGGACTAGGGCCGAGCAAGAGCCGCTATGTGAGCCCAGCGCGTTGGCGGTGGGCCCCGACAGCTGCCCCATCGGATCTCCTTCCGATGGGGCAGCTGAGGCATGGCTATGTGGCGCCTTGAGCGTGTGGTGACTAGCCCGGTGCGCCTGTGATCTGTGATCGACCAGCCAACCAGCCGCTTCGAACGCCGATCCAACGCTAGGGTCAGATACAAGAATTGACCATCGTCAAGCGAAATTTAGGCAATGTTACCGGGGTGGCGTGTTTTCGGCGTCTCGGCGGTGAAATGGCGCCCAATAGGGCCGGTGACGGTGGTGCCGGGGGGGCGAAGACGGCGCCCGGTTCGTAGACCTGGGCGAGGAGGGCGGGTGCGCCGGTGTTGAAGGCGGCGGCGAAGACGGCCGGGTGTTGGCGGGATCGGTGGTGAGGGTGGTGGGGTGAGTCATCGGGTGGTGAAGGCGGGCGCGGCGTGGGTCACCAAGCGGAGAGTCGCGGGAGGGAACGGGACGCCGAGCTGGTGCTGGACGGCGCGGCCGGAGGCTGGGTGCCCAGCGGAGCTGACGCTGGCGGCCGTGGCGGGGTGGTGGACGATGCTGGTGCTGCGGGAGTTGATGTACGGGCCCGCGGCGTACGGGGAGTTGCGGGGGCGGCTGCCGGGGATCAGCACGCAGGCGCTCGCGGAGCGCCTGCGTGCCTTGGGGGGCGGGAGTTGGTGGCGCGCGAGCGCCTGCGTGGGTTTCCGGTACGGGCGTCGTAGCGGGTGACGGCGGCCGGGGAGGCGTTGCGTCCGTTGTTGGTGGAACTCGCCGCGCTCAGCCGATGATGACCATGCCGGTGAGGGCGATGACGCCCCCGGGCAGGGCCCAGTGCCAGTCGCTCCCACCGGCGGCCATCTTCGCGCCAGGTACGTGACGGGAGTAGGCGAGCAGGCCCAGGCCGGTGAGGAAGATCGGACAGCCGATGAGGTGGCGGATCATCGGGCGTCGGCCGGGGGAGTGGGGCCGGGGGCCGGGGAGTCCTTGAGGCTTGCGATGGCGGCGGCTAGGGCGGGGTAGGCCTCGACCTCGGCCATTTCGACGACCCGTTCCGGGGAGAGATGGCTCTGGTTCGCTCTCGTCAGGAGGGCGCGGGACGCCTGGATGTGGTCGCGGTGGTCGGTCATCGTACGGTTCCCTCGGGGAACGTGCGTGTGGGCGTGCGTCAAGCGTAGGGCGTGTGGGGGTTCGGCGGAATGGTGGGTCCGGGGGAGTGTGTGCGGTTCGAGGAGCGGGTGTGGCGGTGGTGTTGCGCTGAGGGCTGCTCGACGGCCGCCGGGCTCTGATCCGATCGGCGGACAGCCCGGTTCCGGGCGGGTGTCGTCGGGGTGGTGGCCGGGTCGTGCTGCTACCACAGTGCCATGTCCCACCACCTCAGCGGCCCCAACCTCCGCTCTCCGCGGGGCGATGCCCGGCTCGACCTGACCGACGTCTTCGCGTTTCCGGCGTCCGACGCGCCGCATCGCACCGTCCTCATCATGAACGTGAACCCGTACGCCCCCACCCAGGCAGCCGAGTTCCACCCGGACGCCGTCTACCGGCTCAACGTCGACAACGACGGCGACAACCGCGCGGACGTCGCCTACTCCTTCACCTTCTCCAACCCCAACACCGGTGGCCAGGCCGTCACCGTCCACCGCGCGACCGGCGCCGCTGCTCAGCAGCACGATGCGACCGGGGAGGTCCTTTTCGCCGATGTGCCGGTCGCGTTCGGTGACGCGCCGGACGTCATCGAGAAGAACGGCTGCAAGCTCTCCGTCGGCCTCCGCAGCGACCCCTTCTTCGCCGATCTCGAAGGCATCGTCAACAACTTCACCTGGACCGGCAAGGACGCCATGGCCGATGTCAACGTCTTCGGCATCGCCCTCGAAGTGCCCGATGCCGACCTCGGTCCGGACCCCGCCATCGGCGTCTGGGCCCGCGTCAGTCTCCGTGAGAACGGGCGGCTCACCTCCGTCGACCGCGGCGCCCACCCGTCCCTCACCGCGTACTTCAACGCGGAGGAGGTGAAGGACACGTACAACGCCGGCGAGCCCGCCGACGACTGGGACACCTACCGCGAAGCCTGGACGGCCGTCCTCCAGCACACCGGGGACTACACCACCGTGGCCGCCACCGAGACCCTCAAGCTCGTCCTCCCCGACATCCTCCGCTACGACCGCTCCCGCCCCGCCGCCTACCCCAACGGCCGCACGCTCGTGGACGATGTGACCTCCGCCCGCCTCACGATGGTCTCCGGCGGCAAGATCACCTCCGACCACATCCCCCCGCACACCGACCTGCTCCCCACCTTCCCCCACCTCGGCCACCCGCACCCCGTCAAGTAGCCGGACGCCAGGCGGCGGTCAGGAATTCCTGACTGCCGCTTCGCACGGCGGCAGTGGCGACGTACGGCGGTGTCCCGGTCGTCCCAGAGCGAGGGAGAGTGGCCCGCCGGGCGCGCTATACAGATATCTATATACTGAACCCGTGAGCGATCCGTGGCAGATCGAGATCGAGATCGAGCCCGAAGTCCGCCAGCGGTTGGATCTTCTGGCCGACGCCCAGTACGACAAGGTGGAGCGGGCGGCAGACATGCTGGCTGCGCAGCCAACTACGCTGGGTGAGCCCTACGCGCGGCACCTCGGCGGAAAGGTGCGTGAGCTGCGCTTCATCATGGACGGAAGTGCCGTACGCATCACGTACTGGCTGGCGCCGCTGCGGCGGATCGTCCTGTTGACGGTGTTCCGCAAGACGAAGCAGCGCGAGACCGAAGAGATCGAGCGCGCTCGGCAGGCGCAGAAGGTCTGAGAAGCCGACCACGGCCCCGCGCAGCACGACTACGACCGGAGCAAGGAGGAGAGGCCGTGAACCACTCGCAGTGGAAGACCAGAGGGGCCAGGAAGCTCCTGAGAGAGCCGGTCGCGGAGTCCGCCGCGTACGTCGAGGCCGGGTATGCGTTCGCGCTCGGCCAGGCCGTCTACGACCGGCGCACCGAACTCGGGTTGTCGCAGGCCGAGCTGGCGCGGCGGGCCGGGATGACGCAGCCGCAGATCTCGAACATCGAGGGCGGTGACTCGGTGCCCACGCTGCCACTGCTCACACGCCTGGCCAAGGCGCTGGACGCGTCGCTGACCATCGACCTGGACGGCGACACCTCGGAGTTCGTGTTCACTGCGCATGACGACTGCCCGGCCGACGATTCTTCGCCCGGCTCTCGCTCGGTGGCCTGAGCCGGACGCGTGGTGGCGGTGGCCGGGAGGGCTCGGCCACCCGCACCCCGTCAAGTAGCCGGACAGACGCGGAAGGACACCAGCGGCGGTCGAGGATGCTCGACCGCCGCTCAGAAGGTTCAGCGGAGGGCTCACGCAGGCTCGTACGTGGCGTCGCGGACGAGGGTGCGGGCCTGGTCCGGGGTGAGGGGGTGGGCGAAGAGGTAGCCCTGGCCGAGGGGGCAGCCCATGGCGGCCAGGAGGTCGCGTTGTTCGGGGTGTTCGATGCCCTCGGCGATGACCTGGACGCCCAGGATGTCGGCGATGCGGGCGATGCCGTCGACGAGGGCGTACTGCTGCTGGGAGGCGCCCAGGCCGTCGATGAACGACTTGTCGATTTTCAGGATCGAGATGGGGAACTCGCGCAGGTAGGAGAGCGACGAGTAGCCCGTCCCGAAGTCGTCGATGGCGATGCCGACGCCGAGGTCGGCGTGGGTGAGCCTCGACTCGATGTTCCACCGCCGCCCGCGTCGCCGTCGCCGACCTCACGGCGCGCTTCGCGGCGGCCGGGGGGCGGCTCCTCGACGCGCAGTGGGACGGGCCGCACATCCGCAGCCTCGGGGCCGTGCCGCTGCCGCGGGCGCGGTACCTGGAGGAGCTGGCGGCGCCGGCGGACGTCCGCCCGCTGGTGGTGGATCGGCTCCCGGCGCCGCGGCTGGCCCGGGCCGGTCGTTCCGGGTGACGTGGCCTGTCTTCACTTGGCTTGTCTTCCCGCGCGACCTGGCCTGCCTTCCCGCGCGACCTGGCCTGTCGTCCCGCGCGACTTGGCCTGTCTTCGACAAAGTTATTCCCCGTCAGTAACATGACGCCGCGTGTTCAAAAGCTCCATAGGCAGGGCCGTGCGCCCCGCCCTCCTCACCCTCGTCCTGACCGGGGTCGCCGCGTGCGGGCCGACGTCCCCCGGTACCCCGCAGGCGGCCACCGAGCCGGCCACCACCCCGGTCGCGGCTGCGGCGACCGGCACCGGCCCGGCCACCGCCGCCCAACCCTCCGGCGCACCCCGCCCCCGCACCACCACACCCGCCGCCGCGCCCAGCGCGCGGCCGTCCGCCTCTGCGCCCGTCACGGCCGCCCCGGCCGGGGCCCAGCAGGCCGCCATCGGCACGCCGGGCAAGGACGGCGGCGCGGTCACCGCGACGGCGAAGAACCTGCAGCTCACGGCGTACGACCCGGCGGGCGGGGCGGCGGTTCTGTCGTCCGCCCCGGCTCCCTCGGCGGCGCCGAGCGCGACGCCGAGCGCAACGCCGTCCGCCACTGGAAGCGCCACGCCGAGCGCCACCGCGAGCGCCGCCGCAGCCGTCCAGCCCGGCGCGCTGATCGCCAGCCCGCCCACCGCCGCCGCACCGCAGGGCGCGCTCGTCGCCGTCACCGCGGTCCAGCCGGGCGCCGGCGACAGCATCAAGCTCGCCACCCGCCCCGCGACCCTCGCCGAACTGCTCGGCGGCACCGAGGCGGACGGCAAGGTCGCCGTCGACCCGCACGGCATCAAGGTCACCCCGCTGGTCAAGGACCTCAAGGCGAGCATCGGCGCGGACCTCGGCGGCGTGAAGGCCGACGCCTCCGGCACGCTGGAGGTCGACGTCAACGCCCCGATCCCGCTCCCCGAGGGCGCGAGCGTGGCCGCCACCGGCTCCCTCCAGCTCCACCCGGCCGTCCACTTCGCCTACCACGGCGCCGCCGCCGGTAGCCCGCGCACCGCGTCCATCGGCTTCGACCTCGGCGCCCACGCGCAGTGGAAGGTCACCGGCGACCTTTCCCGCAGCACCGGCGCGGCGCCCGTCCGGCTGCCCTTCGCGAAGCTGCAGGCCAGCCCGGTGCTGACGGTCGCGGGCCTGCCCGTCGTCGTCAACCTCGGCCTGACCTGCTACCTGGAGATCAGCGCCGACGGCCAGGTGCACGTGGAAGCCGAGCAGGAGGCCACCGGCACCTGGTCCGTCCGCGCCGACTACACCGGCGGCAAGGGCTGGAGCCCGCTCACCGACGCGGCCGACACCAAGGTCAGCCCGGTCCACCTGCGCCTGAACGGCAAGGCCGGCGTCCGCGCCGCCCTCGGCGCCGAGGCCAGCATCGGCCTCTACGACACCGTCGGCGTCGAGACCACCGTCGCCCCCTACCTGAGCGCCCGGGCCGAAGGCTCCCTCTCGGCGGACGTCCCCGGAAACGCCCCGCAGGCCCAAGGCAGTTGGTC
Source organism: Kitasatospora aureofaciens (assembly GCF_019192735.1). Taxonomy (GTDB): domain Bacteria; phylum Actinomycetota; class Actinomycetes; order Streptomycetales; family Streptomycetaceae; genus Kitasatospora; species Kitasatospora aureofaciens_A. The sequence continues at coordinate 213,244 of NZ_JAHTKP010000006.1, read as the reverse complement.
CGTGGTCGGCGGCATCGACCTCAATGGCGCACTGACCGCCCACCTGAAGATCTTCGGCACCCCGATCATCGAGGGCAAGCTCCCCCTGCCCCCCTTCCACCGCGAGTGGCCCCTCCTGACGGGCTCGGCCACGCTGCCGTCCCCGCGCCCAAGCAGCTGACATATCGTCAAGTCCACGAAGACCCCCGGCGGAAGCCCTTCCACCGGGGGTCTTCCCTTTGCCCGCCGGGGACTGCACTGTTGGTGCCCGGAAGCGTCGTCGGGCGGGGTGGGGGATGAACGATCGGGACGACACGCGGAACACGATCAGCGGCGGGACCATCCACGGCAACGTGGTCATGGGCGGCAGGGTCTCCGTGGTGGAGAGCCTGCGCGGCCACCTGCGCATGCTGGTGGCCGTCGCGAGCGCGATGGCGCTGGTGGGCGCCGGTACGACCTACTACGCCCTGCACGCCACGGGCGGGGCCGAAGGGCCGAAGCTCAGTGCCCGCCAGGAGCCGGGGCACCGCGATGCCCACATCACCGTGGTCCTCCCCAAGGCCGTCCGACCGAGCGACCTCCCGCCCGCCACGGGCTGCCCCGCCACGCGGACGTGGCTCCACGCGCAGGGCGGGACGGACGTGGGACAGTCCGCGCTCACGGTCGAGATGGTAGGCAACGGGCACACCGTGGCGATCGAGGGGCTGCGGGCCACCGTCGTCGGCACGCCCGGCGACCCGCTGCCCGGCACGGTCGTGAACTGCAGCGAGCAGGGGGAGGGCGAGAAGATCGACCTCGGCGTCGACCTGGACTCCGACGACCGGGTCGCGCTGATCAGCAGCGCCGGCCCGGTCTCGTTCGCACCGTACTTCTCCGACAAGTACCTCTACCTGGAGGACCGGAAGCCCGAGCTGATCAACCTCTCCGTGCTCGCGACCCGACACAGCTACGACTACGTGATCACGGTCGAGGGCTCGGTCGACGGCGAGCACCACACCTGGACGCTCAAGGACGGCGACCGCCCGTTCCACATCTCCGGCGTGCGCGGCGAGCGCACCAACGCGCTCTGGAACCGGGGCCAGGGGTGGGAGACCAGCTATGCCGCGTCCCACGGCGCGCCGACGCGGTGCAACCCGTGCTACGACCAGGAGGAGCAGGTGATCCCGAGAACGGCGGTGGGCGGCGCTCCCCCCGGCTTCACCTTCACCGCCGTACCGGCGACCGATCCGGCGAAGCGGCCGACGGCGGCGACGCCGCCGCTGACGGTGGACGAGCGCGACGCGGAGTCCGTGGCGATCGCGTGGGCGGTCACGTCCGGCAGCATCGACACCGGTGGCGGGGACACCGGGCCGGCGGCCGTCCTGCCGAGGGTGCGCAGGTATCTGACGCGCGAACTCGCGGACAGCGGCGGGGGTTTGAACCCGCTCTCCCCGGATGGCGGGGGATGGCCGCCCGAGGTGACGGTCCATCAGGGGTGGTCGGTGGCCCAGTGGGTGTCGGCGGCGCCGCTCGAAGGGACGAAGGACCGGCCCGGCTATCTCACCGGGGATGCGGTCGGGCTGGAGGTCTCGGTCACCTGCGGATACTGGGCGGCGGACGGCTGGTCCCAGGCGGCCACATCGTTCTTCGGCCGGCTGAGGATGCAGCGGCAGTCCGACGGCACCTATCGGATCGCCGCGATCGAGGAGAAGAAGTTCTCGTTCCCGCAGCCCACCGACCCTCCGCAGTAGCCGCCCGGGTTTGCCCGTCGTCGGGGTCGGGAACGGAGGTCGGCATGTTGTCTGTGGTGGTGGCCCCGTGGGGGAGTGGTGAGCCCGTGTTCGTGCGGGCGCCGGACGAGTTGCACTATGCGGCGAGCACGATGAAGGTGGCCGTGCTGGCGGCGCTGCACCGGAGTGGTGTGGACCTGGACACCGAGGTGCCGGTGGTCAACCGGTTCGCGTCGGCGGTGGGCGGGGAGTTCGGCAACTCCCGGGACGGGGACGGCGATCCGCTGCCCTGGGAGCTGCTGGGCGGGACGGCGCCGCTGCGCACGCTCGCCGAGCGGATGATCACGCACTCGTCGAACCTCGCCACCAACCTGTGCCTCGCCGCCGTCGGCCACGAGGCGGTGGCGGAGGTCTGGCGTCGGGCCGGGGCGACGCGCAGTGCGAGCCCGCGCGGGATCGAGGACCACGCGGCGCGCGATGCGGGCGTCGACAACCTCGTGAGCGCGCGGGACCTGGTACGGCTGCTGCGATCCCTGGACGGGGACATGCTGGCGCTCCTGGAACGGAACGCGTTCCGGGTGGACCTCGCCGCCGGGCTGCCGCCGGGCACCCGGATCGCGTTCAAGAACGGCTGGGTCGCCGGGGCGCGCCACAGCGTGGGGCTCGTCCACCCCGGGGACTGCCCGCCGTACCTGATCGCCGTCTGTTACAGCGGCCTGCTCGCCTCGGGCGAGGACGTCGCAGACCCGGCCGCCCGCCTGGTGGCGCGCATCTCGGCAGCGGTGTGGCAGCGCCGCCACGGGATCGCACCTCGCTGAGGCTCAGTACGGCTTGATGAGGACGTGCGCGGCGCCGGGGATGCCGACCTTCAGCAGTTCGTCCTCCTCCGGGGTGGTGGGGGTGCCGGTCTCCTGCTTGAGGATCGCGCGGGACAGCGCCTGCACCCACATGGCGCGCGGGCGGCGGCGCTCCTCCCAGGCGGTCAGGGCGGCGGGGACGGAGTCGGCGGCGTCGAGGCTCCGGGCCAGGACGAGCGCGTCCTCGACGGCCATGGCGGCGCCCTGGGCGAGGTGCGGGGTGCCGGCGTGTGCGGCGTCGCCGGCGAGGACGATGCGGCCGACGTGCCAGGGCTCCTCGACCGTCACCTGGGAGATGCGCGAGTAGACGACGGCGGCCGGGTCGGTGACCTGGGCGAGAGCCTCGGCGATCGGTCCGCCGAACCCGGCCAGGCGCTCGGCGAGCTGCTCGTGGGCGCGCTCCGGGTCGGGGCGGAAGTCCTCGGCCTCGGCGAACACCGAGCCCAGGTACATGAGTTCATTGCTGATCGGGGTGAGCAGCGCCTTCGCCCTCAGGTTTCCGGCGGACATCACCACGCCCTGCACCTCGGGCGAACGCGGCAGCGTGACACGCCAGTTGGCGAAGCCGGTGTACTCGGGGGCGTACTTCTCCCCGTACAGGCGCTTGCGCAGCGGCGAGCCGATGCCGTCGAATCCGACCACGAGGTCGTAGCGGCCGCTGTGCCCGTCAGTGAGAGTGACGTCCACGCCCGAGGCGTCCTCGGAGAGTTCGGCGATCGTCGTGCCGAAGCGGAGCGTGGCGCCGGCCTCGGTGGCGGCGCTGCTCAGCACCTCGGCGAGGGCGGGACGCGGGATGCCGTTGCTGGAGGGGGCGTCGTCCATCCGGGGCTGCGGGATCTTGGCGAGGGTGGTGCCGGCCGGGTCGCAGATGGTCAGCACCTCCCACTCGAAGCCGGCGGCCAGGCAGGCGTCCAGGACGCCGATCTCGCGCATGACGTGCAGCGCGTTGGACGGCTGGATGATGCCGACGCCCAACGCCTCCAGCCCGTCGCGCAGTTCGGCGACGTCGACGTGGTGGCCGTGCTTGGCCAGGGCGGTGGCGAGGGTCAGCCCGCCGATGCCGCCGCCGTGGACGAGGACGCGCAGGGGTGGGGTCATGACGGGGCTCCAGAGGATCGAAGGATCAGCCGACGGGGGCGGTGACGGCGGCGGTGACGGCGGCGTCGGCAGCATCGGCGGCATCAGCGGCGAGGTCCATCAGGTGGTCGACCAGGGCGAGCAGCAGGTCCCGGCCGAAGGCGCGCTCGCGGACGTCGCCGAGCAGCATCGGCACCTGCGGGTCGAGGTCGAGCGCGGCTCGGATCTCGTTGGGGGTGCGGGTGTTGTGGCCGTGGAAGCAGTTGATCGCGACCACGAACGGGATGCGCCGGCTCTCGAAGAAGTCGATGGAGGCGAAGCTGGTGTCCAGCCGCCGGGTGTCGGCGATGACGATCCCGCCGAGGGCGCCGTTGACCAGGTCGTTCCACATGAACCAGAAGCGCTCCTGGCCGGGCGTGCCGAACAGGTAGAGCACGAGGTCCGGGTTGACGGTGATCCGGCCGAAGTCCAGCGCGACGGTGGTGGTGTCCTTCTGGTCGACGCCGGCCAGGTCGTCCACGCCGACGCTGGCCTTGGTCAGGTACTCCTCGGTGCGCAGCGGAGTGACCTCGCTGACCGAGCCGACCAGGGTGGTCTTGCCGACGCCGAAGCCGCCCGCGATCAGGATCTTGACGGCCGCGGGCGAGACGGGGGCGACGGGCGCGACAGGCGCGACAGGCGCGACGGCCGTGATGGGCGCAACGGGGGCACTGCTGGGGGGAGTTGCCATGGTTCAGAGTCTCCGGAGTCCTTCGCGTACGGCCGTGAGCAGGCCGAGGTCCACGCCTCCGGAGGCCCTGGCCACCGAGAGCGGTGCCCGGGCCCGCAGCAGGCCCTGGGCGACCAGGTCGCCCAGCAGGATCTTGGTGACCGAGACCGGAAGGTCCAGGCCGGCCGCCACCTCGGCGACCGCGGCCGGTCGCCGGCAGCGGTCGAGGATCATCCGGTGCTCGGGCTGGAGGCCGCGGGTACCGGCGCGGCTGCCCCGCGCCAGGGCCCGGGCGGCCTCGTCCCCGTCGGTGGTGAGCACCGTGATCAGGGTGAGGTCGTCGCGTTCGGGCGCGGTGCGGCCGCGGGTGATGGTGTACGGGCGCACCATCGTCCCGGCGTCGTCCCCGCCGTCCTCGTCGTCCGGTAGGTCACTCCAGTGCGGGACGTGGTTCCGGTGCTGGACCGAGTTCCGGGGCGGGACCTCCCGCATCAGCCCTGCCCGTTGCCGGTGGGCCTGCGGGCGGCGAAGGCGTCGAAGGCGTCGAAGGAGCCGGGGGTGGCCTGCCCGGCCGGGACGTCGCCGCGGGCCGGAGTGCCGAGCTTCTGGCCGACCTGCTGCACCAGTGTGTGCATGGCCACCGACATCACCTCGGCGTCCACCTCCTGGGAGGCGACGACGGCCAGGTGGGTGCCCTGGGCGGCGGCGATGATGAACAGCCAGCACTCGGCGAGCTCGACGATCACCTGGTGCACCGGCCCGCCGTCGAAGAGCTGGCCGACGCCCCGGGCCAGGCTCTGCTGACCGGTGGCGACGGCGGCCAGGCGCTCGGCGTCGGCGCGCTCGATGGTGCGGGAGTGGCTGACGACCAGGCCGTCGTCGGAGAGCAGGACGGCGTTCCTGGTCCCGGGCACCGAGTCGACGAGTCCGTCCAGCAGCCAGTCCAGGTCCTGGTGGGTGGCGATCGTTCGGTTCATGGCTGGTCATCCGTTCGTGTGGTTCGGGGGTCCGCGGCCGGGGGCGCCCAGGGGGAGGGTTCCGGCGCGGGTGTCGGGGGGCCGGCGGGTGCGGTGGGGGGTGCCGGCGGGGTGGCGGCCCGGGGGAGCGGGGTCTCGCCGCTGTCCTGGGAGTTGCCGTAGCTACCGCCCGGGGTGCCGCCCTGCGCGCGGGCGGCACGGGACTGGCGCTGGAAGGCGCCGATCGTGGCGCCGGAGCGGCGCACCGGGCGCTGGAACGGGCCGCCGTCGCCGTCGTCGGACTGCGGCTCGGCGGGCCGCTCCTGGTGGTGCTCCTGCTGCCGCTCCCGCTGGTGCGGCGGCGGGACGCGCAGCTCGGCCGCCAGGCTGGCCTGGCGGATCCGCTGGGGCAGCGGCGGCTGCTCGCCCTCGGCCGGGCTGAGCGGCACCGCGGAGGTGTACTCGCGGCGCTGCCGCCGCTCGGCGAGCCGGTAGTGGTCGGCCGGGCGGTACTGCTCGTCGGCGTACGGGGCCTCCGCGTCCGTCACCAGGGCGTAGGCGATGTCCGGGTAGACGGGGGTGTCGTGCGAGGGCGCCTCGTCCACCGGGGCGTCGGGGGCCGGGGAGCTGTGCTCGATCGGCTGGTCGGCGCGTGGGGCGGCGGCGAGCGGGCGGACGTACTCGACGTGTCCGAACGCCACGGCAGGGGCCGGGAGTTCCGGACGGGCCCGGACGGCCGCCGCCCCGAAGGCGTCCACGGGAGCGACCGGCTGCCCCGGCCGCTCCGTCGCGGGCGCCTCGTCGGAGGCCGTCAGCAGCGCCTTGCGTGAGCGCCGCACCAGCGGGATCGGCTCGGCGGTTGCGGCCGCGGCGGTGGCGGCGACGTCCGGCAGCCCGGCGTCGCCGTCGATGACCAGCTCGGCCGGGACGAGCACGACCACCCGGGTGCCGCCGAAGGCCGACGGCCGGAACTCGATCTTCAGCCCGGTGTTGGCGGCCAGCCGGGAGACCACGTGGAAGCCGAGGCGGATGTCGTCCCCGCGCTCCAGCACGTCGATCCGCGCGGGCGGGCGGCTCATCAGCTCGTTGGCCGCGTCGTACTGCTCGGGGTCCATGCCGAGGCCGCGGTCCTCGATCTCCACGGCGAGCCCGCGCCCGACCATGGCGGCCCGGACCTCGACCGGCGTCGGCGGCTTGGAGAAGGTGGTGGCGTTCTCCATCAGTTCGGCGAGCACGTGCGCGACCGGCCCGACCGCCCGCTCGGAGAGCCAGGGGTGGCCCTCGACGTCCACCATGATGCGGCGGTAGTCCTGCACCTCGCCCTGCGCGGCGCGCAGCACGTCCAGCAGCGGGACGGGCTTGCGCCAGCGCCGCTGCGGCTGGCCGCCGGCCATGATGACCAGGTTCTCCTCGTAGCGGCGCAGGCGGGCGGTGAGGTGGTCGAGGTCGAACAGGCCCTCCAGCACCTCCGGGTCCTCGTGCCTGCGCTCCAGCTCGTCCAGCTTGCGCAGCTGGCGGCCGATCAGCAGCTGGGTGCGGCGGGCGATGCGCTGGAGCAGTCGCTCGAAGCCGCGGTGCTGCTCGGCCTGCCGGACGGCGGTCTCCAGGGCGGAGGTGCGGGCGAGGTTGAGCGCCTGGCCGAGGCGGGCCAGCTCGTCGGTTCCGCTGCCGTTCGGGGTCGGTGGGCCGGTCGTGACGGCCCCGGCCTCGGCCTCCACGTCGACCTGCTCGCCGCGTCCGAGCCGCTCCACCACCTCGGGCAGGGTGCGCTCCAACTCCTCGGCCTGGGTTTGGAGTTCCTTGATCCGGCGGCGCAGCGAGCGGCTCAGCCGCCAGCTCGCGATGACCACCGCGACGACCGTGATCAGACCGACGACGCTGGTCAGGACGACGGTGGTGAGCAGGGAGAGGATGGTGCCCTTGCCGACCTCGACCACACCGGCGGTGCGGGTCTCGATCGCCTTGACCAGCTGTGGGGTGAGCTGGTCGACGGCCTGGCGCCACTGGTCCTGGGACGGCGGCAGCTTGACGGTGGCCCCGCCCGGCTCGGCGGCGGTCGGCTTGATGAGCGCCTGCTCGACGGCCGCCTTCGCCTGCCAGGCCGGACTGTTCATCAGGTCGTGCCAGGCCTGCGCCTCGCCGGCCGGGACGTACGGCGCGACCTGGACGCCGAACAGGTGGTCCTGCGCCCCGATCGCCTCCTGCACCTGCTGGTAGTCGGCGACGCCGAGCCGCCCGGACGGCCAGCCGCGGGCCAGGATGGCGTCCTCGCGGGCCAGCATCTCCTTGGCCCAGAAGGCGTTCACCAGGGTCTTGGAGATCCAGGTGACCTCGCCGGTGTCGACGTGGCTGAGCGCGGTGAACAGCTGCAGGTCGACCGCGATCAGGTCGGTGTAGTACGCGTACAGGGACTGCTGGTCGATGGCGCCGCGGTCGACGGCGGCCCGCTGCTCGGCCAGCTTGCCCATCGCCTGCCGGGCCTCGGCGACGGCGTTGCGCACCTCGGCGGGCGCCTCGTCGGCGGTCTCGCCGGAGAGCGTCTGGAACTGGCGCACCGCGTCGTCCGTCTGCTGCCGCCGGCGGCGCAGCTGGTCGGTGTTGGCGCCGGGCCGGGCGAGCGCCTCGGCGCTGAGGCGGCGCTCCTCCTGGAGGCTGTAGTACACGATGTTGGACGGCTGCCCGGCCTTCTGCGCGAGCAGGCCCTGGGCGGCCTGGCGCTGGAAGGAGAAGAGGGTCTCCCCGCTGGTGACCGCCCAGAGCAGGGCCAGGGCGATGCTGGGGACGACGGCGAGGACGAGCAGCGCCGTCCGCAGTGACAGGCGCGGACGCCTGCGGGGGGCCTTCGGCGCCGGGGGCCGCCGATTCGCACGCGCGCGCAGAGCTGACTCCTTGGGGCTGGCGGGCGGACGCTCGGGCCGGACCGCTCGGGCTGGTACCGCTCGGGCCGGGCCGTCCGGGGTACGGGCTTTGACGAGGCGATACTAGTCATATCGTGTGATTGGAGTGAAAGCCCGTTCGCTGCCTGGACGGTGGTCGCACACGGCCTGGACACAATGTCACCTGGACGTTGACTGTTCGCTATCGAAGCATCCCTGGTTGGAGCCGGTTGACTGGATGTCAGTCGCTGGCGCTGGTGTCAGTGTGAAGACTGTGTGACGCCAATCGCGGACATGCCATCAGGTGTCCAGCAGGCGCGACCGCGTGGCCTCCAACTCGGCCGCCAGCACCCGCCCGGCATCCTCCGCGTCCCCCCGGCGCAGCGCCTCGACCAGGTCGGCGTGCGCGTCGTAACCGTGGTTCGGATCCCCGCTGCGCAGCCCCAGGAGTCCCACCAGTGCGACCAGATGCTCCCTCAGGACCGGGGCGAACTGTGCGAAAAGGTCGTCCAGGACCGGATTGTGAGCGGCCGCCACCACGGCGGTGTGCAGCGCGATGTCCGCGTCGACGAAGGTCGCGTCGTCCGCCGTGCCCGCCGCCAACCGGGCCGCAAGTGCCGCGTCGACGGCGCCGAGGTCCGCGTCCGTCCTGCGGGCCGCTGCCAGCCGGGCCGCCTGCACCTCGACCATCGTCCGCACCTCGTAGACGTGCGCCAGCTCCGCCCGGCGCAGCCGGGTCGCCCAGTCCCCGGTGGGCCGGTCGGCCGTCACGAACACCCCCGAGCCCTGCCGGCTCTGCACCATCCCGGCCCCGGCGAGGGCGCGCAGCGCCTCTCGGACGGTCGAGCGGCCGACGCCCAGCTCCTTCGCCAGCGCCACCTCGCCCGGCAGCTTGCCGCCCACCGGCCAGTGCCCGGCCGTGATCTGCTCCTCGATCCGCGCGGCGGCCTGTTCGGCGAGGGGGGAGGGGCGGAGGGGGCCGAGCGGGGGCATCGCGGTCACCTGTCAGGTTGTCTGAGGAGTTGCTTCGCGGTTACTGTACCCGGCATGCAGCCGCAGAGTCTCCTTCTGGGTGGCCTTCTTCTTGGTGGCCGCAGCGGGGTCTGACCGGACCGGCACCCCGCTGCGGGGCGCCGTCCTGCCGGTCACCGGTACCTGCCCGAGGACTCCACATGCGATTCCCGACCACGCAATTCCCGACCCTGCGCACCCCCGCCGGCCCCGTTCCGGCCGGCGCCCCGGCCTGGAACCCCCAGCGCGGCGGCGCCATGCCCTCCCACCGCTACCGCCCCGCCCACGAGCGCGTCCACGTCCCCGCGCTGATGAGGCGCTGGCCCGGCCGGCGGATCGAGAAGGCCCCGCTCTGGGTGCCGGTCGACCTGCGGGACGGCAACCAGGCGCTCGCCGAGCCGATGGACCCGGCGCGCAAGCAGCGGATGTTCGACCTCTTTCTGGCCATGGGCTTCAAGGAGATCGAGGTCGGCTACCCGTCGGCCAGCCGGACGGACTTCGACTTCGTCCGGCAGCTGGCGACCGTGCCCGGCGCGGTGCCGGAGGACGTCACCATCGTCGTCTTCACGGCGGCGCGGGCGGACCTCATCGACCGCACCTTCGAAGCGATCGAGGGCCTGCCCCGGGTCGTCGTCCACCTCTACACCGCCACCGCGCCTCTGTGGCGGGACGTCGTCCTCGGCCGCAGCCGGGAGGAGATGCGCGCGCTGATCGTCGAAGCCGCAGCACACATGGCCCGGCGGGCCGAAGGCCGGCCCGGGGTGCGGTTCGAGTTCTCGCCCGAGGTGTTCAACCTGACCGAACCGGACTACGTCCTGGAGGTCTGCAACGGCATCACCGCCCTGTGGGACGCGAGCCCTGACCGACCGGTGATCCACAACCTGCCCGCCACCGTCGAGATCGCGACCCCCAACGTCTACGCCGACCAGATCGAGTACATGCACCGGTATTTGGAGCGGCGGGAGTCGGTGATCCTCTCCGTCCACCCGCACAACGACCGGGGAACGGGCGTCGCCTGCGCGGAACTGGCGGTGCTGGCCGGCGCGCAGCGGGTGGAGGGCTGCCTGTTCGGCAACGGCGAGCGGACGGGGAACGTGGACCTGGTGACGCTGGCGCTGAACCTGCACACACAGGGAGTCGACCCGATGCTCGACTTCTCGGACATCGACGAGATCCGGCGGACGGTGGAGCACTGCAACCGCCTGCCGGTCCACGAGCGGCATCCGTATGTCGGGGACCTGGTCCACACCGCCTTCTCCGGCACCCACCAGGATGCCATCAAGAAGGGCTTCGCCCACCATGCCAAGGTGGCGGCCGAGTTGGGCGTCCCGGAGCGGGAGGCGCCGTGGTCGGTGCCGTACCTGCCGATCGACCCGGCGGATCTGGGGCGGGACTACGAGGCGGTGATCCGGGTCAACAGTCAGTCCGGGAAGGGGGGAATCGCGTACCTGCTGCAGGCCGGACACGGGCTGGAGCTGCCTCGGCGGCTGCAGATCGAGTTCTCGCGGGTGGTGCAGGAGGCGACCGACGACAGCGGGCGCGAAGTGACGGGCGAGGAGCTGTACGAGCTGTTCCGCGCCGAGTACCTGGACGCGGCGCCGGAGTGGACGTGGACGGTGGGGGACGACTGGGCCGAGGTGAACGGCCGGCGGGGCGAGGGCGTCGGCCCGCTGGACGCCGTCGCCGACGCGCTGCGGGTCGACATCCTGCACTTCAGCGAACACGCGGTCGGTAAAGGCCCGGACGCGGTTGCCTATGTAGAGGCAAGGGTCGGGGGCGAGGTGGTCTGGGGCGTCGGCCGGGACAGTTCGGTGCTCACGGCCGGCGTAAAGGCAGTCCTCAGCGCCGTCGGCCGGGCGCAGACCGCGTCCGCCGTCACGACGGAGTAACCCGTACAGGACCCGGTTGTACGGCAGCGGCCACCGCGATGCGGCAGATTCGGCTGACAGACCGCCCGCATGCGGGCAATGCTGGTTCTGGCACCAACGACCATGCAAGCCCACGCAAGCGAGGTGACTGGAGGGGTGGTCATGCAGATACGGTTCGTGGGTATCGACCCGGAGACCGGCCAGGGCAACAGTCCTACCGTGTGGGTGGATGAGGGGAACGGGGGCTTGCTGGTTCAGAGCTACACGGCCGACGAGGAGTCGATCGCCGGCGTGCTCGCGGCCGGCCACGGCCCGGACCACGACAACACGATCCCCGCTCACGAGGCAGTGATTCGGATTCCGGCCCGGATGGTGCCGATTCTCAGGAAGGCGTGCGATGACGCAGAACGTTCCGAGCTTCGCTGAACTGCTGGACTCGGCGCAGGTTTCGGCGGTCCACCTGGAACTGCGTGATCAATACAGCGTCGCAGAGGAGGCCACGGAGCTGGCAAAGTGGCGCCGCGGTGAAGCCGTCGATGTGGACCCCGACTCCGAGTACTGGCATGGGTGGAGCGACCTGGTTCGCCGTGCCGTCGCCCGGGGGGTGGAGGTGAAGCGCGCCCGCGTCGTCTCGGTCCCGGTGGCGGAGTACGTGCGGTACGAGCACCACATCACGAGCGTGAACCTGGCCATCGGCGAGCAGGTGCGCTGGCTTCCCCGAAGCGAGGCTTCGACGCTCGCCTTGCCCGGCAACGACTTCTGGTTGGTGGACCACCGGGCCGTCCGTTTCAACCTGTTCGACGGTCCGGGTGTCGCGCTGGAACCGCAGTACTCGGAAGATCCTACTGTGATCGCGCTGTGCGCCACGGCCTTCGAAGCGGTGTGGGAGCGCGGCGTCGAGCACGAGAAGTTCACCGTCTGACCGTCAGACGCAGGACTGCCAGATCATGCCCCTTTCGCCTTCGTCCAGTGCCCAGAGTGCCCGCGAGACCATTGCCAAGAGGTTGAGAGACCTGCGGCAGGACGCCGGCCTGTCAGGGCATGATCTGGCCCTCCGCACGGGGTTCAGCGAATCAAAGGTGTCGCGCATCGCGCACGCCAAGACGCCGCCGTCCGCCGACGACATTCACCGATGGTGCGCAGCCTGCGGCGCGGAGGACCAAGCCGCAGACCTGATCGCCGCAAGCCGCGCGGCCGACGAGATGTACGTCCAGTGGAAGCGGCTGCACAGGACTGGGATGAAGCACGCCCAGGACGCGATCCTGCCGCTGTTTGAGAACAGCCGCCAGATCCGGATGTACTGCTCCAACGTCATGCCCGGGATCGTCCAGCGCCGCGACTACGCCCGTGCGTTGATGAGCACCATCACGGCTTTCCAGGACACGCCCAACGATGTTGAGGACGCCGTGGACAGTCGGCTTCAACGCGGGCGCTACCTCTACCAGGGGAACCGGACGTTCGCGTTCGTTCTGGAAGAGGCCGTCCTGCGTTACCCCCTCGGCGACGCTGAAGCCATGCTGGATCAGTTGCGCCACCTGCTCGACGTCATGGTCTTGCCCCGTGTCAGTCTCGGGGTGATCCCCTTCAACGCGCCACGCACCATGTGGCCGCTCGAAGCCTTCTACATGTTCGATGATCGCCAGGTGGACGCCGAGCTGTTGACCGCCGTCCTCAAGATCACAACGCCCGGCGAGATCGCCGCGTACTCGAAGGCCTTCAAGATCCTCTCCTCCATGGCGGTCCACGGCCCGCAGGCCAGGGCGCTGATTGAGCAGGCCATAGCCTCTCTTGGGTGAATCCGTGCAAGACGGTGCAAGATTATGGCACCGTCCGTAGCCACCTCCTTACGGTCTATCACGCACCCGCCACCTCGGCGAAGGAGCACCACTGCACCGCTGCTCGGCCGTCCGGTCGAGCAGCGTCAACCCTGTTTGGAGGGGCCCGTGAACACGGCCATCAAGTCCGGCGGCGAGCTGGACGAGCTGGGCAAGTTCTTCACGATCGCCGCGCGTCGGATCGACGCCGGCCAGGCCGCGCCGGAGATGTTCTCCGCCGCCATCGACTCCGCGTGGCACCAGCTCGCGACCGACCCGGACGCGTACGACGCCTTCACCGCCGCGCGCCGGCCGCAAGCTCGCCCACGTCGAGAACAAGGGCACCGGCTTCATCTCCTGGGTGAGCGCCTACGAGGAGGCGTACGGCCCGCTGCCCGAGATCTGGTTCACCAACGCGGACGGCGCAGTCAACTCCGAGGCCCTGGCCCGCTACCGCAACTCGGGTGAGGTCTGGGCGGAGTGGGACTGCTCGCCCGCCCCGGGGGACGGAGACGACCTGGTCCCCGCGAAGACCGCCCGGTGATCACTGCACCATCCGGCGGAGCGCCCCGGCTGATCGCCGGGGCGCTCCGCCTCACCGAGGCCCGGTCGGAGAACCCGATCAGCGCGGACGTGGGCAGCTACCTCGCCGCGTTGTACGAGCACTGCCCGTTCCTCGAACCGTCAACGGCACGCGGAATGACCGGGTGGACCGTCTATGAGATCGTCCCGGGCGCGCACCGGTACGAGGTCGAAGCAGCTTTGTTCTACGCGGGCGTGCAGGCTGCGGAGTGGGTCCGCCCGCTCATGACCCGGCCCAACGGTCTACTGGCGTGCGAGAACGTGGTGCTCCTCGGGCACTGCGCCGATGCTGATCACCGTGAACTGATGGCCTGGCCGCACTGGGCGTTGAAGAACCTGTACGGGCCTGTCGGCGTGATGTTCGGCAAGTTCGCCCTGGGTGCTGTGGAGTCGGACAGGGGCGGCCGGAGCATCCCGCCGCCGCCCTTCTCGTTCCTCCCGGTGCGAGCAGCCGTCCGGCCCCTGGACCCGCAGTTCCTGATGGACACGCCCGACCTCGCGGCGGCGGTGGCCGTGGCGAAGGACGAGGGGCGAAACGTCTTCGAGCACATCCCTTGCGAATGGAAGGCAGTACGAGAATGGGCGAGTTCACTCCCGAGGCCGCAGACGCCCTGAAGGCCGCGGAGGCCGTCTGCGGACCGGTCGAGCTGGAGGAGATCAGCGACCGGCGCGGCTCGGCCGTCTGGAAGGCCACCGGCCCGCGCGCCGCAGTGAGCATCAAGGTCGGAACTGGCGACGCTGCCGAGGTCACCGCCCGCGAGGCCGCCGTGCTGGACCAGCTCCCGGGTTACACCGTGACTGCCGGCCGCTTCGGCGACGGCGTCTGGTACGTCACTCCGTGGCTGGCCGGGCCGTCCACCTGGAAGGTCTTCCAGCCGCTCCGGAAGGGCGAAGCCGACCGGTCCCGGGCCCTGGCAGCCGCAGTCGACCTGTGCCGCGCGGTGGGCTGCCTTCACGCTGACGGATGGGTGCACGGCGACATCCAGCCTCAGCACGGCGTCCACACCGAGCACGGGGTTCGGCTCCTCGACTTTGCCTGGTCCCGTCGGATCGGGACCACACCGTGGACCGCGTTCGACGGAACGATGATCCACCTCACGTCCCCCGAGCTGGCCGCTCGGATCTCCACCGGCCCGCAGCCGGTGAACACGACGCAGCCCGGGGACGTGTACGCCCTCGCAGGCACCCTCTGGGCATGTACGACCGGCAACTGGCCGCTCGACTACGCCGCCGCCGGGCTCGACCGCGCGGCCGGCCCAGCAGCGCTCCGGGACGCCATCGCCTCCCGAACCGTCCCCCTCTCGGCGGAGACGCCCTGGCCCGAACTCCAGGCCGTCCTGCGCCGAGTCCTGCTCTCCGAGCCCGCTGACCGGCCCATCGCCGAAGAACTCGCCGACCTCGTGGCAGCGGTGAGCGTGTGATCGACCTGCGAGAGCTGGCCCCGGATGACGCCGAGGCGCTTCAGCGCATCTATAGCCCGGAGTCGATCAAGTTCCTCGGACGAGGCCCGATGGATGCGGCCGAGGCGCGGTTCTACGCGGGCAACGCCGTGGCGTCCGCAGCACAGACACCGCGCACGCTCTACATGCTCGGCCTCGCCGTGGACGGCGACCTACTGGGGGTCGTCAAACTCCACCTGGAGCGCCCGGTTGCCACCGTCAGCTACATCCTGCGGGCGGACGCCTGGGGACGGGGCTACGCCACGGAGGGCCTGCGGAGGCTCCTCGCGCTCGCCTTCGGCCACCTCGGGCTGCCCGCATTGCATGCCAAGCACCACCCGGACAACCCTGCCTCGGGCCGCGTCCTCATGAAGGCCGGATTCGCCCCGACAGGCAGTCGCTACGGCTTCGAGACCTACGCTCAAGTGCAGCGGTGGGCCGCTGGGGCCCCGGCCGTCTGAGGGCACCCGGCGCCCCGGGTTCCTGGGGCGGTCACCGTACGGCGGCGTGGCGCATGTCGGTGAGGGCGGAGGCGAGACGGGCGGAGCCGACGGTGGCCGCGAGCGCCGTGGCCTGGGCGGCGTGATGGTCGCCTTCGGTGCGGTCGCCCTGCCGGTAGAGCACGGTGGCGAGGCGGGCGGTGGCCATCGCCCGCACCCGGGCCTGCGTGGTGCCAGGGTCGGCGGCCCGCCGGAGGTCGGCGACGAGCTGGGGGTGGTGGCGGCCGGTGGCGGCGGACAACAGGTAGAGGGCGAAGCCCGTGTCGCTGCCGACCTTGGCCGCCGTGATGGTCCGCGTCCAGGCCGGCCCGGAAGCAGGGTCGGTGACGCGCTCGTAGGTGTGCTCGGCGGCCGTCAGGTGCCGGGCCACCTGACGCTCGTCTCCCATGAGGGCGTGGGCCTGGGCGCGGACGGCGGCGAGCATCGCCCGCGCCGCCACAGGCAGGCGCCTGTCCACCTGCCCGGCCAGCAGCAGAGCCTGATCAGGACGGCGCAGGTGGATCTCCTGGCGGGCGGCATTCGTGGCCAGGTGGCACAGCAAGCCGCTGTCGCCGTGTTCGCGGCCGGCGGCCAAGCCGAGTTGGAACAGCGGGCGGGCCTCGGTGAACAGGCCGGCGTCGAAGGAGGACCAGGCGGCCAGGTTTGCCAGGCGGGCGATCGCGCCGAGCAGCGCGGTGTGGACGGCGGGCGTGGTCGACGCCTCGCTGAGATCGACCGCGGCGTGCAGCTCGCGCAGTGCGAAGTCGCGCACGGCCCGCCCACCGGACTGCCGGTCCCAGTGCTCCAGCGCGCTCGTGCGCTCAGTGATCGCGGTGACATCGCCCGTGCGCAGGCGGGAGAGTGGCCGGGCGGGCGGCAGTATGGCAGCCAGCGCGGCCGCGAGAACGTCTCGGCGGTTCGACGAACTCACCTCATCGTGGCGATCGTGGTGGTGAACCTGCTTGGCGACCAGGCCCAGCTCGGCCGCCGTTCCCGCTTCCAGGACTGCACAAAGGGCTTGCCGGTAGTGCTCGTGGGGCCAGGTGATGAGGCCCCGTTCTATGCGTGAGACGTAGCCGGCGTCAAACGACGATTCCCGTCCGGTCGCCGCCTCGACCAGCGTGCGCACCCGCTCGGCGACCTGGCGCTGCGTCAGTTCCGCCGAGAGCCGCGCGCGCCTGAACAGCGCGTTCACTATGACACCCCACCCCTAACTCTTGGTTCAGGGAGAGGATTCAGCGTATCGGCCACGGCACGAACTGCCCACCGATCTGCCCTGCCGCCATCACCCGATCAGGTGGTCTCCTGGACATGCCCCACCCGCCATCAGGAACCGGCGGCGCAATGGGCAACCTGCGCCGGGCGGGGGCCGTACAGTCCTGGCCATGACGACCGACACCACCACCGCGTCGTGGCGCGAGATCGAACGCACCACCGTCTTCCGCAAGTTCGGCCGGTCCGTCGACCGCGTCGACTTCGAACTGCCCGACGGCAGGAAGGAGGAGTTCTACTTGAAGAGCGAGCGCCCGGCAGGCGCGGTGCTCGCCCTCACCACCGACCAGCGCGTCATCCTCGCCCGCCAGTACCGGCCCGGCCCGGGCCGCGTGCTGTTCGAACTCCCCGGCGGCTTCATTGAACCCGGGGAGCAAGCGGCCGATGCAGTCGCCCGGGAGCTGCTGGAGGAGACCGGCTACCAGGGCGAGGCCCAACTGGTCGGGCCGTACTGGCACGACGCCTACTCCGACACCCGCCGGTTCGCCTTCGTCGCCACCAACTGCACCAAGGTCGCCGAACCGACCCCCGAACGAACCGAGTTCATCGACGTCGTCACCCTCGGCCTGCAGGAGTTCCGCACCTGCGTGCTCTGCGCGGGCGAGATGACCGACACCGCCGCGGCCTACCTCGCCCTGGACTACCTCCGGCTCCTGTAATCCCTCGGGAGACGGAGAGCGGGCCGGCCCCGGTACCCCAGCTCACCCGCCCACCCGGGAGGACCCCCCGTGACCGAACGGAGCACCACCGACACCACCCGCCCCGCCGCCTGGTACACCAGCAGCCTCGTCTCCCTGCCCGCCCGCGCTGTCGCCCTGGTCCTGGCCGGCGGCAAGGGCAGCCGCCTGCGCGCCACGGACGACCCCGAGCTGCACCGCACGCCGAAGGTGCTGGTGCCGATCGACACCCCCGCCGGCCGCGTCCCGATGCTCGGCCACGTCCTCGACGCTCTCGCCGCCGCCGGGTTCCGCCGTATTGCCGTGCTCACCAGCACCTGCCCCCAGGCCGGTGCCGAGGCCGTCGAGACCTACGCCCTCACCCGCTCGGCGCGGCAGGTGGAGCTGACCATCCACCGCGAGGACCACCCGCTCGGCACCGCCGGCGCCGCGTACGCGGCCCTGCGCGACCTGCCCGACACCCCGGCAGCCGTCATCCTGCCCGCCGACACCCTCTTCCCGTTCAGCCGACTGCCCTCCGCCGTTGCCGCACACTGCTCCCTCGCGGCGGCGGTGACCTGGACCGTCACCACCGCACCCGGCCAGGCCGCGCAGAACGCGGGCAGGCTGTTCCTCGACCCCGACGACCACTACATCGTCCACGCCCTGGAAGGCGTGGACGCCACCCTGCCCGCCGGGAGCCGGCAGAGCTTGCGGCAGGCCACCAGCACCGGCGCCGTCGTCCTCACCCCCACCGCGTTCCAGACCCTCTTCGAGGAGTACGCCCAACGCCTCGCCCGCCCCGCCGAGGCCGACCTGTACCGGCAGTTCATGCCCTGGGCGATCAGCCACGGCCACCGCGTGGGCGCCTACAACATCCGCACCGCCGCTCCCGACCTCGGCACCCCCGAGCGCCTCGCCGCCTTCGGCCGCACCGCCTGAAAGGAGATCAGCACCGTGCTCACCAAACAGTCCATGCTGACCGAGCAGCAGGCCCGCCATTTCCGCGACCTCGGCTACCTGCGCCTGCCCGACCCTGGCCTCCCTCGAGACCTTCTCGACGACGTCGCTGGGGTGGTCCGGGCGCGCGCCGCCCGGCTGCCCGCCAGGCAGGCGAAGGTGTACCGGCTCTACCAGCACGACCGGGCCGTGCTGCACCGGCTCGTCGCCCACCCCGCCCTCACCGGAGCACTCACCGCCCTTCTCGGCCCCAATGTCGTCTACGTCCTCAACCGGCACAACCAGGGCTCCGTCAACGCCCCCGGCGCGCAGGAACCGCGGCTGCACCGCGACATCCTCCAGCCCACCCGCGGCCTGCTCACCGCCGTCCTGTACTTCGAGGACGCGGCCATCGAGACCGGCTGCACCTGGATCGTCCCCGGCTCCCACCGAGCCCCCTACGTCGGCGTCCCGCAGCCCGACGGAGGCGGCACCTGGATGGACGAGCACCCCGAACTCGCCGACCTCATCGACCAGGCCGTCCCCGTACCCGTCCCCGCCGGCGGCATCCTGCTCTTCGACGGCACGGTCTTCCACACCGTAGGCCCCAACACCAGCGCGACGACCCGCACCAGCGTGGTCCTCGGCTACAGAAGCGCCGACGAGCTCGACGCACACCCCGACCCCGACCGGCAGGTCGTCGTCGCCGGCTCCCAGCTGTACCGAGGCAACGACCGGCCGAACTGACGAAGGGCAAGGCAAACGCACCCGTCCACGAGGTGGTTCGACCGAACCACCTCGTGGACGCACAAAGCACTCGCCCCAAGCGCTTGTCGTCCTCGCTGCTCCCCCAAGTCGTGGGATAGAACGGCCAGTTCGACGGTACGCCAACGGCCCGCCGCTCGGTGGCGGTGGGCCGTTGAGAGGAGGCTGAATCAGCCCTCGGCAGTGGCGGCGAACTCCACGAACGCCTGCCACGCGGTCGGCTCGAAGGCCAGCTGGGGGCCGCTCTTGTCCTTGGAGTCACGCACGTGGATCACTCCGGGCGCCTCGGCGACCTCGACGCAGGCGCCGCCCTCGTTGCCGCTGTAGCTGCTCTTGAACCATGCCAGCTCGGTGCTCATCGTTCTCCCAGGATCTTCTCGATCAAGGCCAGGGACTCCTCGGGGCCGTGGGCCTGCGCCCTGAGGGTGCCGTACCGCGCGTTCATGACCCGGACTTCATCCGGGTCATTGATCAGCCTACTGCTCGTCTGCACCTCGATGTAGGCGTGCTGAGGCCGTCCCTTGGGCGTGATCAGAATGAACGGTCCGCCCATTCCGGCGTGTTCAGTTCTGTCCAATGGCAGTACCTGGATGACCATGCCACGGGTGCGTCCGACCTCCAGGAGCCGGCGAAGCTGGGCCGCGTGCACGTCCCACCCACCCAGGGGCCTTCGCAGCACGCTCTCGTCGATCACCCAGCTGAACATCC
Organism: Kitasatospora aureofaciens; assembly: GCF_019192735.1. Taxonomy (GTDB): domain Bacteria; phylum Actinomycetota; class Actinomycetes; order Streptomycetales; family Streptomycetaceae; genus Kitasatospora; species Kitasatospora aureofaciens_A. The sequence continues at coordinate 193,548 of NZ_JAHTKP010000006.1, read as the reverse complement.
CCCGAGGCCATCGAGTCAGCACCTCCTGGCGTGCCATCCGCGCCGCGACCCGCACCTCGATCACCTCCTCCGACAAGGGGGGCTGCCTCATCGCGTAGACCGCTCGTGCGTGCTCCTCGGTCTGGAGCAGCCCAGGGATGTCGAGCGTGGCGAAGTCGTGCATCTCGATCGAGTCGACCTCCAGGGCTGCGTAGCCCCGGAACCACGCCGGGTGCCGCACCCGCGCCTTGGCCCGCGCCCGCATCACATCGTCCTTCGTGATGGCCAACAGGCCACCCGCGTCGAGGAGCTTGTCCGCCGCCACCAGCAACTCCGGCTGCGGGGTGCGCTTTCCGCGCTCCACCGCGCCGATCAAGCCCTCGCCGTAGCCGATGCGCTCGCCGAACTCCTTCTGCGTCAGCCCGGCGCGCTCCCGCAGGAGCTTGATCTGCTTGCCGATCGCGCGGAAGAAGTCCGAGACCTCCCCCAAGTCCTCCGGCAGTTCCGTACGAACCTCGTCGCCCGATTCGCTGTTACGCGCTGCACCCATCGCGACCACCCGCCCTGTGTTCTGGCCACACGAACAAAAGCTGTGTGCACCTGGACAAGCACTCTCCGTACTCGCCAGATCCGTGGTCAGCGTACGTCCGGGGCGTCACGCTTTTTCACATGACGACCGAAATCCCCCTCGACAACCCTCGCCGCCACACCACCGTCCTTGCGGCCACTCCCAAGGGCGCCGCGATCTGCCGGCGCATCGCCAGACGTCAACTCACCGCCTGGGAACTGAACTTCACCCACACCGAGCCGTACTACTCCGCGCTCCTGATCATCGCGGAGCTCGCCGCCAACGCGATCTCGCACGGCCGCGTTCCGGGGCGCGGCTTCGAGTTGCACCTCTCCCTCACCACCACCGCGCGCCGGGGCACCACCCTCCGTATCGAGATCTCGGACTGCAAGGGCGACCGCCTCCCCGTCCTCCCCGCCCGCCTCAACCCCAACTCGCAGTCCGGGCGTGGCCTCACCCTCGTCAACGCTCTCGCCGACCGTTGGGGCACGATCCCGCGCCACCCCAACGGCAAGACGATCTGGGCCGAACTCGACCTTGCCGATGCCTCCTGAGCCCCGCCATAGCCCCGGCAGCGCCACGCTCTGCACCCTCCTCCCCTTCACCCTCCTCCTCGCGCTCCTCGCCTGGGCCTACCCCCTCACCACCCGCCACCATCCCGATCGCCACCACCACCCGCACCCCACCGCAACCCCAACAGCCCGCTGAAACAAGAGGAGTGGGAAGTCGGCCCGGCCGACTCCCCACTCCCTGACACATCGCTACTGGTAGGTCCGGAGCACCAGACCATCCCGATTGCACACGGCGACCCTCGATGGCGGCTGCTTCCCCGCAGTGACGAAGTGATCTCTGATCTTGGCGACCGCGTCGCGCAGTGCCGCCTCGGCGCTCTCCGGAATCGGCCCCGCCGACTGCCAATGCATCGTCAGCTCCCAGTTCCGCCGCCCGCCGTTGCCACGGGGCGCGGTGGGCTCGGCGTCGAAGTTGAGCTGGTCGAGCACGTCGAGGATGACGTTCATGTCGCTGCCGTCTATATGCGCGAAGTTCTCTTCCACCAAAATCGCATTCATGCCCGCTCACTTACCCCGGAGCGTGAACCGGTCAACCGGTCAACCGGCCGCCGTCACCTCAGGAAGTCGGGTCCATCCCCCGGGAGCTTCGCGCCGTTGCGGTCATAGAACTGCCACGACTGCGCCGACTTGCCCTCCGCCCGGGGCACCGCGATCCAGCGGATCGGGGAGTCCGCCACGGCGACCGGCTCGGGCTCGGTCGTCGTGCCGTCCGTCCACGTCACCACGATCTTGCCGACCTCGGGCGCGATGGTCATCACCGCCACGTCCAGCGGGGCCACGGTGTCGCCCTTGCCGCGGGCGCCGAGTGTGACACCGCTGAAGGACTCGCCACCGGCGGGCGCGGCCTCGGACGGTGCCCGGGTGGTGAACTCGGAGTCGTGGCCGAGGCGGACGCCGTCCACCGTGAAGTAGACGTTCACGATGTCGTCGTGGGGCTGCCAGTACTGCCGGACGAACGCCTCCGTCGGCTCGGGAACCTCGGGGTCGACGGCGCGCCGCTCCTGGACGACGGCCTGCGCCTGCCGGAACGCCTGCTCCTTCGGCGCCAGCGGCCACAGCGCGGCCCACACCTTCCACTCCTTGCCGCCGACGGTGCCCTGCGCGAGCACTACCCGGGTCGGGGTGAGCGGGTCCTTCGCGGTCGGCGCCGACGGCGTGGCCGTGGCGGTCGTGCTGGGCGCGGCGGCGGGGGCGACCACCTGTGCCGAGTTGCCCTCCCCGGGGGCCGAGCGCAGACCGGTCATCGCCCCGCCCGCCAGCACCACCGCCGAGGCCAGCGCGAGCGCGCCGACCATCGTCCGATGGCGGCGCCGCAGCCGGCGGCCGCCCGCCATGATCTCCGGCACCGGCACCGGACCGACCTTCGCCCCGGCCGCCGCCTCCGCCAGTTCCAGCCCGATCCACACGTCCGCGCCGTCGTCCGCGGCGCCGCCCATGCCGACCGTCCCGCCGTGGTTGCCGCCCGCGCTCATACCGCACCTCCGATGTGGGTCATGTCCTTGAGTTCCTTCAGCGCCGCGACCTCCCGCAGCCGCGCTATCCCCTTCGCCGCGTGGCTGCGCACGGCTCCCACCGAGCAGCCCATCGCCGCAGAGGCCTGGCTGTCGCTCAGGTCCTCCCAGTGCCGCAGCACCACGGCCTGACGCTGGCGCGCGGGCAGGGTGGCCAACGCGGCCATCAGCGCCCCGCGTTGGTCGGACCGCGCGAAGCCGTCCTCCACGCCGGCCGCGTCCGGTACGGCGTCCACCAGCAGCTCCGGCGGGCGGCGGCGCCAACGGCGGGCGTGCTGGTTCACCAGGATCCGCCGCACGTACGCGTACGGATCGCCGGCGCGCCGCACCTTGCCCCAGGTCGCGCAGGCCTTCTCCGCCGCGGACTGCACCAGGTCCTCCGCCGCGTACTGCTCGCCTGCCAGCAGGTACGCCGTCCGCATCAGCCGTGGCCAGGCCCCGACGATGAAGGCCTGGAACTCGTCGTCCCGGTCGGTCTTCGGTTCTCCCATGAGCACCTCCTCACCCTCCTAGAGCCCGGGAGGGTGCGAAAGCGCTTACCCCTCATCACAGGAGCAGGAGATCACGGAACGTACACCTTCTGTTCACATCACCGTCCCGCTCGGCCGCGCCGGGTGTCCGAATTGCCCCGACCGGCCAGCTTCGCGTCGAATTGATTGACATGGCCATCGTCCGACCTTCAACGGTCGCCAGTAAAACTTCTTAAAGAATGGCCTTCTTCAGGGCCGTCGCTGACCTGCAGAATCAACAGATTGTTGCAGCTCAGGGGCGTGGTGATCACCCTTTGTCATTCGCACGTAACGTGAAGTATGCGAGCATGTCGGCAATCCGCAGGAGTACGGTTCCGAAGGAATCGCGAGGGTGCCCGTCAACAGGTCGGGCAGCCTCGCGGAGTATTCGCCATGCCGTGAACAGCCGTAGCGGGAATTGGTGCGCAGTATGGGTCAGCAAAAGGATGGACAAGGGACCTCCGAGGGCCCCCGCCCGATATCCGTCAGGTTAGCCATGGAAGTGCTGCGTGGTGTGGCACAGGTAGATTTCATGCCGTCCGCCGTGTGCGGGATGTTCTTCGTGGCCGCATTGTTCGCGGGCGGCCGGCAGTACGGCGTCTACGGTCTGCTCGGCAGCGCCGTCGGCACCGGTGTCGCGTACGGACTGCGGCTGGCGCGCGACGCCGTCGCCGCCGGGCTGCACGGGTACAACGGGTGTCTGGTGGCGCTGAGTTGCGTCGTCTTCCTCAGGTCCGGTCACCCCGCCACGGTGGCGGTCCTCGGCGCCGCCGTCTCCGTGGTGGTCGCCGCGGGCCTCGGCGCGGTGCTCGACACCTGGAAACTCCCGCCGCTGACCGCGCCGTTCTGCCTGGTCGCCACCGCCACGACCGTCGCCGCACCCGGCTTCCGGCGGCTCTGGCGCGACGCCGGCACCCCGGCCGCCCTGCCCGGGCCGGCCACCGGTCCGACCGGGCTGACCTGGGAGCAGCTGTGGCACGGGTTCTTCGCCAACGTCGGCCAGATCTTCTTCCTGCCCCAGTGGTACGCCGGCCTGCTGTTCCTGGCCGGCATCTTCGTGGCCAGCCGCCTCGCGGGCCTACTGGCCGGCGCGGGCAGCGCCACCGGGCTGGCCACGGCCTGGGCGCTCGGCGCGCCCGCCGAGGCCGTCGGCCAGGGGCTGCTCGGCTACAGCGGCGTGCTGGTCGCGATGGCGTTGTGCGGGGTGTTCGTCGCCCCCGGCGGCTGGAGCGCGGCCTACGCCGTGCTCGGCGCGGCCGGCGCCACCGTGCTGACCCCGGCGCTCGCCGCCGTCGCCGTGCCGTTCGGCGGCCACGCCTTCACCTGGCCGTTCGTCCTGACGACCATGCTGTTCCTGGTGGCGGTGCCGGCCATTCCCCGGCTGCGCCGCATTTGACGAGGCGTCGGATTCCCAGTGTGTCCGTCCAGCGCGTTCGACGCGTTCGACGCATTCCTTCGGAAAGGAAGAGTGATTCCCGTGAATCTCGCCCCGCGTGAGATGGACAAGCTGTACATCTACGTCGTGGCCGATCTGGCCCGCAAGCGCCGCGACCGCGGCGTGAAACTGAATTACAGCGAGGCCTGCGCGCTGATCAGCGAGGCCATCATGGAGGGCGCCCGGGACGGACGCACCGTCGCCGAGTGCATGGAGATCGGCAAGAAGGTCGTCAGCGGCGACGACGTCATGCCCGGCGTCCGCGAGATGCTGCCGCTGCTCCAGGTCGAGGCCGCGTTCCTCGACGGGACGAAGCTCGTCTCCTGCCACGACCCGGTGGGTGCCTGAGCCATGACGGAACGCCAGGCCGTGCCGGCCGGCCCCCGGGGATCGGTCGGCCCCCGGGTACCGGCCGCCACCGTGGTGCTGGCCGGCGGGCACGAGAGCGACGGCGGCCGGGACCTGGCCGGTCTGGTGGAGCGCGAGCCCGCCGTCCACGCCGCGGCCGCCGCCGGCCGTCCGCTCGGCGAGGCCGTCCGCTCGGCGCTTGCCGCCACCGACGGACCGGTGTGCGTGGTGCCGATGACGCTCGGCCGCGACCCGAAGCTGGTGGCCGACGCTGCCCGGGCGCTGCGCTGGCTGGCCGCCGGGGACGGCCGGGACCGGCTCGCCCTGACCGCGCCGTTCGGCGCCACGGAGCACCTCGTCGGCTGGCTGCGGGCGGCGTCCTCCGCCGCCACCCACCCCGACGGCGCCGTGCTGGTTACCGCCCCGGCGGCCGGACCGTTCGAGGACGCGGACCTGTTCCGGATCGCCCGCCTGGTCCGCCAGTACGGGCGCCACCGCTGGGTGGAGGTGGCCCTCGCGGGCGGCGACCCCGACCTCGCCGAGGGCGCCGAACGCTGCCGGCTGCTCGGCGCCCGTGAGGTGACGGCCGTCCCGGCGTCGTTCGGACCGGCCCTGCGCACCGACGTGCCTGGCGTGCGCGACGGTGGGCCGCTGCTGCGCCCGTCCGCGATCGCCGGGGTGGTCGCGGCCCGCACCGCGGCGGCCCTGCACCTGCTCGGCCACGGGGAGGACGGCATCCGGGCCGGCCTCGACGCCGAGCACGGGCACGGCTACGCCCACAGCCACGGGCCCGGCGGGGACCACACGCACTCGCACACCCACGGGCACCTTCACGCACATCACTGAACCGACAGAGACCCGACAGAGAGAGGAAGGGCCAGCCATGTCTGGTGGCGCCACGTACCTGTACGGCGACGACCCGGTGGAGATCAACGCCGGCCGCGCCCAGGTCACCATCACGGTCAGCAACACGGGCGACCGGGCGATCCAGGTCGGTTCGCACTACCACTTCTTCGAGGCCAACCGCGCCCTCGACTTCGACCGCAACGCCGCCTTCGGCAAGCACCTGGACATCCCGGCGGGCACCGCCGTCCGCTTCGAGCCAGGCGACACCAAGGACGTCACGCTCGCCGAGTTCGGCGGCCACGGCCGCCTGGTCGGCTTCAGCAACCTCGTCGACGGCGGCATCAAGTCGCCCCACACCCGCTCCCGCGCGATCGACCGGGCGATCGCGCTCGGCTTCAAGGGCACCAACCTCGACCACAAGGAAGGCAACCGCTGATGGCCATGCTGTCCCGCAAGCAGTACACCGATCTCTTCGGGCCCACCGTCGGCGACCGCTTCCACCTCGCCGACACCAACCTCGTCGTCGAGATCGAGAAGGACTTCAATCAGGGCCACTACGGCGACGAGGCCGTCTACGGCGGCGGCAAGGGCATCCGCGACGGCATGGCCCAGGACCCGGCCGCGACCTCCGTCCAGGGCGCGCTGGACCTGGTGATCACCAACGTCGTGGTGATGGACCCGGTCCTCGGCGTGGTCAAGGGCGACATCGGCGTGAAGGACGGCTTCATCACCGCCGTCGGCAAGGCCGGCAACCCGCACACCCAGAGCGGCGTGCACCCCAGGCTGGTGATCGGTCCCGGCACCGACGTGATCTCCGGCGAGCACCTGATCGCGACCGCCGGCGGCGTCGACACCCACATCCACTTCATCGCCCCGCAGCAGGTGCAGGAGGCGCTGAGCAACGGCATCACCACCCTCATCGGCGGCGGCACCGGCCCGTCCGACGGCACCAACGGCACCACCTGTACGCCCGGGCCGTGGAACATCGGGCGGATGTACCAGGCGGTCGAGGACCTCCCCGTCAACGTCGGCCTCCTCGGCAAGGGCAACGGCTCGCTGCCAGGTGCCCTGCGCGAGCAGGTCGAGGCCGGCGCCTGCGGCCTCAAGGTGCACGAGGACTGGGGCAGCACCCCGGCCGCGATCGACAGCGCGCTGCGCGTCGCCGACGAGTACGACGTCCAGGTGGCGATCCACACGGACACGCTCAACGAGTCCGGCTTCTTCGAGGACACCCTCTCGGCGATCGACGGCCGCACCATCCACACCTTCCACACCGAGGGCGCGGGCGGCGGCCACGCCCCCGACATCATGCGGATCGCCGGCGAGGCCAACGTCCTGCCGTCCTCCACCAACCCCACGCTGCCCTACACCGTCAACTCGGTGGACGAGCTGCTGGACATGGTGATGGTCTGCCACCACCTCAGCCACGACATCCCCGAGGACGTGTCCTTCGCCGACTCCCGGGTGCGCGCCGAGACCATCGCCGCCGAGACCGTCCTGCACGACGAGGGGGTCATCTCGATCTTCTCCTCGGACTCGCAGGCGATGGGTCGGATCGGGGAGTCCTTCACCCGCGCCTTCCAGACCGCCCACCACTGCAAGGACCAGCGCGGCAAGCTCGCCGGCGACACCGGACGCAACGACAACTTCCGCGTCCTGCGCTACCTCGCCAAGCTCACCATCAACCCGGCCATCGCCTCCGGCACTTCGGAGTACATCGGCTCGCTGGAGAGCGGCAAGCTCGCCGACATCGTGCTCTGGCCGATCCACTCCTTCGGCGCCAAGCCCAAGATGGTCATCAAGGGCGGCATCATCAACTGGGCGCTGATGGGGGACCCGAACGCCTCGCTGCCCACCCCGCAGCCGGTCTACTACCGGCCGATGTACGGCGCGTACGGGCGGGCGAAGCAGGCCACCCGGGTCTCCTTCATGTCCCAGGCCGCCGTCGACCTCGGCGTGCCGGCCCAACTCGGCCTGGACAGCCGCGTCCTGCCCGTGCGGCACTGCCGCTCGGTCGGCAAGCAGCACATGGTCCGCAACGACGCGCTGCCGAAGATCGCGGTCGACCCGGAGACCTACAAGGTCACCCTGGACGGCGACCCGGCCACCATCGAGCCCGCCCGCCAACTCCCGCTCAACCACCTGTTCTACCTCGCGTGAGCAGCTCCGTGGACACCACCGAGGACGTCCGCACCGCCGCGTCCGCCGCGCCGGCCGGGGGAGGCCTCGACGCTCTGCTGGTCTGCCTCCAGCTGACCGACTCGGCCTTCCCCAGCGGCTTCTACACCCTCTCGCACGGCCTGGAGGGCTACGCCCAGGCCAAGGCGGTCACCCCGGACACCATGCCCGAGCTGCTCGCCGACCTGCTGCGCCACTCCGTCGGCCCGTCCGACGCGACCGCGCTGGCCCTGGCCCACCGCGCCGCCCGCGACGGTGACTGGGAGCGGCTGGCTGAGATCGACCAGCGGCTGCACGCCACCAAGCTGAACCGCGAGCTGCGCCTGGCCGCCACCCGGACCGGGCGCCAACTCCTCGACATCGCACGGGAGTCGGTGGGCGGGGAGCCGTTGGAGCAGTACGCCGTACTGGTCGCCGACAAGCGGGCCCCCGGCTGCCAGGCGGTGGCGGCCGGGGTCGCGTACGCCTCGGCCGGAGTGCCGGCCGAACAGGCCGTCACCAGCGACCTGTTCGCGTTCTGCACCAGCTTCGTCGGCGCCGCCCTGCGGTTGCGGCTGACCGATCACCGCCGGGCGCAGGTGGTGCTGCGGGCGCTGGCGCCGGTGATCGAGGAGACCGTCCGGGCCGCTCTCGTCCGGGAGTTGGAGGATCTGGGCGGCTGCGTGCCGGTCGCGGACGCGATGTCCGGACGCCACGAGCGGGCCGAGGCCCGGCTGTTCGCCAGCTGAACCGTCCGGGGGTGCGCTCGGCCGCACCCTCGGACGTCGGAAACGCGTGACACTGCACCAACTTGCACCAGAGGAGACAGCAATGACGGAGAGCGTGCTCCGCGTGGGTATCGGCGGGCCCGTGGGGTCCGGCAAGACGGCGCTGATCGAGGCCCTCGTACCGGTCCTGATCGAGCGCGGCCACCACCCGGCGGTCATCACCAACGACATCTACACCCAGGAGGACGCGCAGCACGTGCGCCGCACCCTGGCCGGCGTGCTCGACCCCGAGCGGGTCGTCGGCGTCGAGACCGGCGCCTGCCCGCACACCGCCGTCCGGGACGACCCGACGATGAACCTTGCGGCCGGCGCCGAGATGCTGGAGCGCTTCCCCGACGTCGACACCCTGCTGTTCGAGTCCGGCGGCGACAACCTCACCCTGACCTTCAGCCCGGTCCTGGTCGACCTCTTCCTCTTCGTCCTGGACACCGCCGAGGGGGAGAAGATGCCCCGCAAGCGCGGCCCGGGCATCACCGAGTCCGACCTGCTGGTCATCAACAAGATCGACATCGCCCAGTACGTGCGCGCGGACCTCGGCATCATGGAGTCCGATGCCCGCCGCGTCCGCGAGGGCGGCCCGGTCGTGCTCACCAACTGCCTTACCGGGCACGGGCTGGACGAGATCGCGAACTTCCTGGAGACCTTCCGCAAGGTCCCGGCATGACCGTCGACCCGTTGCTTCTCGATCCGCCCCGGCTGGACCCCCGGCACTACGAACCGGCCCGCGTCCCGTACGAGGTCCGCCGGTACGCCGGGACGCCCGACACCCTGGCGGTCGGGCGCCCCGGCAAGGTCGGCCTGCTGGAGCTGGCCTTCGAGAAGATCGGCGAGCGCACCGAACTCACCGGCCACTACCAGAAGTCGCCGCTGCAGATCATGCGCCCGCTCTACTTCGACCCGGCCCGCCCCGACCTCGCGGTCACCTTCCTGATGTCCACCGGCGGCGGCGTCCTCCAGGCCGACCGGCTCAGGACCGACCTGCGCTGCGGGGCCGACACCGCGACCCACCTCACTACCCAGGCAGCCACCAAGGTCTACCGGATGGAGTTCGACTACGCGACGCAGCTGGTCAACCTGGACGCCGGCCCCCGCGCCTACGTCGAGTACCTGCCCGAGCCGGTCATCCCCTTCGTCGACTCGCGCCTCTACCAGCGCACCGTCCTCACCGTCGACCCCACCGCCACCGTGCTGGCCGGCGAGACCGTCCTCGCCGGCCGCCTCGCCCGGGGCGAGCGCAACGCCTACCAGGTGTTCGCCTCCGACCTCGAAGTGCGGCGCCCGGACGGCCGGTTGGTCGCCCTCGACACCGTCCGGCTGGAGCCCGGCGGCGCGGGCGTCACCGGCCCGGCGGTGCTGGCCGGCCACGACGTCATGGCCAGCCTCTACGCCATCACCCCGCTGGCCCCCGCGACGCTGGTCGCCGACACCCTGCACGAGGCCCTTTCTGCGTTTGGCCTCCTCCACGGGGTGAGCGTCCTGCCGGACGACAGCGGCGCCTGGCTCCGCCTCCTCGGCTCCGACACCCGGGCCTGCGCCGCCGCCCTACGGGCCGCGTGGGATGCGGTCCGCCGGCTCCTGATCGGCGCCCCGGCGCCCGACCTGCGCAAAACCTGACCGGCGGGGACCGGCGCCGCTGGCGGTACCAGTCCCCGCCCTCGCGCAGGCTCCGCTCCACCTACTGGCGAAGCCGCCCGGCGACCATGAAGCGGCTGTCGGTCTCGTGGTCCCAGACGAAGACATCGTGGTCCCGCTCCGGCGTACGGACGAAGGCGAACGCCCGTGAGGCCCGACGGCCCGCAGCCCCAGCTCGGCGGTGGCGCGCACGTCCCCGACCGTGGGGGCTAGCGCCGCCGTTCGACGTACCGCCGCTGCCAGGGCGTCTCGACGGCGTGCGGGCTGTAGTGAGCCCGGACGTAGGCGACGGCCTCGGTGGGCGGGACGCCGTCCAGGATGGCGATCCGGGCGAGGGCGGTGCCGGTGCGGCCGCGGCCGCCGGTGCAGGCGACCTCGACGCGTTCGGTGGCGGAGCGTTCCCAGGCCTCGCGGAAGGCGGCCTCGGCGTCGGCGCGGTCGGCGGGGAGGCGGAAGTCGGGCCAGCGCACCCACCGGCTCTCCCACGGGACGGGGGCGGGGCGGCGGCCGAGCAGGTAGAGCGCGTAGGTGGGGAGGGGGCCGGGTGGCAGGGGGCGGCTCAGGCCGCGGCCGCGGAGGAGGCGGCCGGAGGGCAGGCGCAGGATGCCGGGGGCGGTCGGGTCCCAGGTTGTCTCGGTCACGTCACCTCTCCGGCGAATTTCGCTTGTCTTGGGGCGAGGCCGGCGATTCTAATCGTCAGCAGGGTCTGTGCGGCCCCTTGCCCAGGGAGATGTCCATGATTGAGTCCTTCCCTTGTCCTGACGCCGCTTTCACCGACAACAACGACACCGGCTGGAGCGCGGCACCGGGTACTGCCTGCTGAGCACTGCCTGCTCATCCAAATCGCCGGGCGTCCGTCATGACGCCACGTACAGCCCCGGCGCCGCCGGCATCCCGGCCCGGTGGGCGAGGGCCGCGGCCTCGCCTCGGGAGGCGACGCCCAGCTTCGCCAGGATGTTCGCGACGTGAAACTTCACCGTCGACTCGCTGATGTGCAGGGCCTGGGCGATCTCGCGGTTGCGGCGGCCGTGGGCGAGCTGGTCCAGGACCTCGCGTTCGCGCGGCTGGAGGCCGTCCAACGGGTCGGTGGCGAGGGCCGGTTCGGGGGCGACGAGCGGCAGGTCGACCGTCACCGTGCTGCCCCAGCCGGGCACGGCCTCCACGGTGGCCCGGCCGCCGAGGGCGGCGATCCGGTCGGCGGTGCGGTGGACGGCGAGCGCGTCGGCGGCGAGCAGGCCGGGGCCGTCGTCCCGGACCACCGCCCGCAGCGTGTCGCCGGTGAAGGCCCAGCTGACGTGCAGTCTGGTCAGGCCCTCCTGGTCGAGCATGGTGAGGACGGTCGCGCGGACGGCGTCCCGGGCGGTGTGCGCGGTGTCGGCGGGGACGGACCGCGCGGTCTCCGCCGGGGGTGCCAGGTCGAGCCGGACCCGGCCGTGCCGCAGCAGCGGGCGCAGGTCGTCGGCGAGCCGGGCGAACGCGGTGTCGGCCGGTTCCTCGCTCAGCGCCCGGTCGAGTTCGGCGCCCGCCCGCAGGTTCAGGAGCGCGGTGACGGCGAGTTCGGTGGCGCTGCGGCGCGCGGTGGCGTCGTCCAGGGCCGGTGAGCGCAGCGGCGCGAGGATCGCGGAGAGCGCCGCGCTGTGCATGCCGGTGAACTCGGCGATCGCGCGGGCCCGGGCGTTCGCCGAGGCGCGGGAGGCCGCCGCGTGCTTGGGGGCGGCGTCGGTGGCGCGGTGGTGCGAGTGGGTGGTGAGCAGCTCCCAAAACTGCTGGAGGACAGCGAGCGCGCCGTCGGCCACCGGTGCGGCGGTCTCCCGGACGAGCACCAGCACCGCCGTGTTGCTGTTCTCCGGCTTCGCCGCGACGACCACCACGGGCCGCTTCCGGCCCGCGAGTTCGGCCTCGCCCTGCCACGGCCGGCCGTCGGCCGTCCCACCGGCGGTGGTCTCGGCGGCGGTGGTCTCGGCCAGCCGGGCGAGCTCCAGGCTGCTGACCTCCCCGGGGACGTCCCCGGCCGGCCCCGGCAGGCCGAAGGCGAGCGCGGGGGAGTACGTGCAGACGCCGCTGAGCTGGGCGATCGCCACGTGCGGGACGAGCGTGGCGAGCGCCTCGGAGAGGCGGGGCAGGATGTTCGGCCGGGGGGCGCGCAGCACCTCGACGGCCCGGGCGAGCGCGTCCTCGGGGCGCCCCCAGGCGCTCTGCCAGTCCATCTCCGTGCGCCGGGTCTCCGTGCGCCGAGTGTCCCTGCGCTGGGTGTCCGTGTGCTGAGTGTCCCTGCGCTGGGTGTCCGTGCGCCGATCGTCCATGCCGACCAGCCTAGCCCCGCCGGGTGCCGGCCGGCCTGGCCGTTCGGACAGGTGGAACCGTTCGAAAGACGGGCCGATCCCAGACCGGCCGTGCCCGAGGCTGGAGACGTACCGCCGATGACCTCATCGACCTCATCGGCTGAACTCCTAGCAAAGGCAAGGGAATTCCATGACCAAGGCGATCGCCTTCCCCGAGTTCGGCGGCGCGGACGTGCTGCGCCCGATCGACGTCGAGCTGCCCGCGCCGGGCCCCGGCCAGGTGCTGGTCGAGGTCCGCGCGGCGGGCGTCAACCCGCTCGACCACAAGCTCCGCGCCGGCGTGCTGACCGCGGTGTTCCCCGTCACCCTCCCGTTCGTGCCCGGCTTCGAACTGGCCGGCGTGGTGCGGGCGGTCGGCCCGGACGTGACCGCGTGGGCGCCCGGCGACGAGGTGTTCGGCGCCGTGATGGGCGGCGCGCACGCCGAACACGTGCTGGTGCCCGCCGGCCTGCTGGCACGCAAGCCGGCCACGCTGAGCTGGGAGGAGGCCGCGGCGATCCCGGTGGCGGCCGAGACCGCCGAACGGGCGCTGGACGTCCTGGGCGTGCAGGCCGGCGAGACACTGCTGGTGCACGGCGCGGCGGGCGGGGTCGGCACCCTGGTGCTGCAGTTCGCCCGGGCGCGCGGCATCACCGTGATCGGCACCGCGAGCGAGGGCAACCACGCGTACCTGCGCGAGCTGGGCGCGATCCCGGTCACGTACGGCGACGGGCTGGCCGAACGGGTGCGGGCCGCCGCACCGCGCGGCGTGGACCGGGCGCTGGACGTGGCCGGCCTGGGCGGGGTGCTGCCGCTGTCGGTCGAGCTGACCGGCAGTGCGGACCGGGTGCTGACGATCGCGGACTTCGCGGGCGCCGAGGAGCACGGGATCCGCCTCTCCGCCGGTGCCGAGGGCGGCGAGATGTACCACGGGCGCGCGTTCGCGGCGGCGCTCGCGCTGCACGCGGCGGGCGAGCTGCGGCTGCCGCTGCACCGGGTGTTCCCGCTGGCGGAGGCGGCCGAGGCACACCGGCTGAGCGAGCACGGGCACGTGCGCGGGAAGATCGTGCTCACCGTGTGAGTTCCCTGCTCACCCGTCTGCTCGCCCGTTCGGCGTCATTCGACGCGCGGAAGTCCCGTGATCACGCCCTGCGGCCGTCCGGACGACATGCGGGCACCCGATCGGTTGGCCGTGGTTGGCCAGGGTTGACCGGGTGCGGGCGGCCGACCGGGCCGTCCGGCCGAGCTCTGGCTGCTCCTCGGCGCCCAGCGGTGATCAACTGTGCGTCATGCCAGGCGTTCTGATGTGTCGTCGGTAGAGTCGAGCGTCATGGTGACTGTGAACGCAACAGATGCTGGGGACGGACGGCTCGCGGGCAAGTCCTGCGTCGTGACAGGCGCGGCGAGCGGCATCGGCCGGGCCGTCGCCGAACGCTTCGCCCGCGAGGGTGCGGTGGTGGTCGCGACCGACGTCGACGCCGACGGGCTGCGCCGACTGGCCGACCAACTGCCCCACGACATCGGCACGGTGGTCGGCGACGTCGCCCGCGACGAGGACGCCCGCCGGATGGTCGACGCCGCCGTCGAACGGCACGGCCGGATCGACGTCCTGGTCGCCAACGCCGGCGTGATCCCGCTCATGGAGATCACCGAGGCCACCGCCGAGGACTGGGACCATGTCATGGGCATCGACGGCCGCGGCATGTTCCTCACCTGCAAGTACGCGGTGCAGGCGATGACCGCCCAGGACCGGCCCGGCGGCTCGATCGTCTGCCTCTCCTCCATCTCCGGCGAGGCCGGCCAGCGCGGCCAGGCGGTCTACGGGCCCGCCAAGTTCGTCGCCTCCGGCCTCACCAAGCACCTGGCCGTCGAATGGGCCGACCGCGGCATCCGGGTCAACGCGGTCGCCCCCGGCACCATCAGCACCGAGCGGGTCAGCCGCCTGCGCGACGAACCCGGCGGCCCCGAGTACCTCGCCGCGATCGAGAAACTGCACCCCATGGGGCGGCTCGGCTCCCCTGCGGAGGTCGCGGCGGCGGTGCTGTTCCTGGCCTCCGACGAGGCGTCCTTCATCACCGGGGCCGTTCTCCCGGTGGACGGCGGGTATCTGGCGCAGTAGCGGGTCGGCAGTGTCCGCGCGGACGGCTCGCAGCTGCTGTTCGACGCCATGGAAACGCGCGGCAACGCGGCGCTCTGCCGGGCGCCTGCCTCGACGCCGCCCGCCGGCAGGACTCGGCGCAGGGCGGAAAGGGCGGCTGGGTCACCCAGGTGCCGTCGATGACGACCACCTGCTTCGTCGTCCCGCAGCTGCCGTACAGGCCGTAGCTGTCTTGACCACCTGGCTCTAGTCCGGGAGCCGTTCGACGACGACCATGGCCGCGTCGTCGTCCAGGCGCCCGCCGACGTGGGCCAGGAGGTCGCGGCGGAGGCGGTGGAGGAGGACGGACGGGCGGTCGGACTGCCAGGCGGCGACGCGTTCGGTGAGCGGGTAGAAGCGCTTGCGGGCGTCGCGGGCCTCGATCACGCCGTCGGTGTAGATCAGCAGCCGGTCGCCGGGCTCGAACGGGAACGTCTCCACCTCGTACGAGGTCGGGGCCAGTTCGCCGAGGCCGAGCGGGGGTGCCGCGTGGCGGGCGATGAGCGGGCTGAGGCCGTCGGCGTGCAGCAGCAGCGGGGGCGGGTGGCCGCAGTCGATCAGGCGGACCACCGGGTCGTCGTCGGGGATGTCGAGCAGGACGGCCGTGATGAAGGACTCGGCGCGGTCGTCCGGGTCGGCGTCCTCGTCCCCCGGCCCGTCCCCGCGGAGGCGTCGGCGGCGGGCCTGGTCGACGAGCTGGGCGAGGTCCCAGCAGACGCTGCCGTCCAGGTAGGCGGCGAGCCCGGGCAGGTCGGCGTGCAGGTGGGCGGCGGCGCGGAAGGCACCGAGCAGCAGGGCGGCGTCGCCGAGCGAGGCCAGGCCCTTGCCGCGGACGTCGCCGACCAGCAGTCGGGTGCCGGTGGCGGTGCGGGCCGCCGCGTACAGGTCCCCGCCGACCTGCGCCTCGGCCTCGGCGGCCAGGTAGACGGAGGCGAGGTGCAGCGACCCGATCCGGTCCGGGAGGGGGCGCAGCAGCACCTGCTGGGCGGCCTCGGACACCGAGCGGACCCGGGCCAGCTCGCGTTCGTGCCGGTCGCGCAGCACCCGCACGCCGACGATCAGGATCGACGCGGCGAGCTGGGCGACGAGCTGGGTCTCGTGGTTGGCGGTGGTGAGGCCGTCCCGGGCCAGGCCGATGACGGTGAGCCCGGCGAGTGCCAGCAGGGCGACGCCGGCGGTCGCCCGGGCTCCGGCGTAGGAGGCGGTGAGGGCGGGGGCGATGATCAGCAGCGGGCCGAGGTGGATCTCCGGCGGGGAGAGGACGTCGACGACGGTGATCAGCACGATCAGCGCGAGCGAGAGCGCCGTCAGGACGCGGCGGTCGGGCCGCCACGAGCGGCGGCGGGCGCGGGGGCGCGGGTCACGGTCTCGCTGCCGTAGTGGCACCTCTCCTCTGTACACCGTGGGGGTGGTGGGGCGCACCCCCGGGGGCCTTGTTTCCGGGGCCTTGTTTGTGGGGCGCCGTGTGTCGGGGCGCCTCGCGTGTGGTGGAGGGGGGTGCGGCTCAGCCCTCGGCGCCGTAGCGGGCGAGGTAGTCGGCGAAGCGGGCGACGTCCTCGTCGGACCAGTCGGTGAAGCGGGCGGTGAAGGCCGTCCGGCGCTGCTCGTTGGCGTCCCGCAGGAGGGTGAGCCCGGCGTCGGTGGCGCGCAGGATCTGGCCGCGCTGGTCGTCCGGGTCGGCCTCGCGGCGCAGCAGGCCGAGCTTCTCCAGGGCGGTGACCTGGCGGCTGACGGTGGACTTGTCGAGCATGAAGTGCGCGGCCACGTCGGCGGCCCGGCAGCCGCCTCGCTCGGTGATCAGGTCGAGGATGCTGTAGGTGACCAGGGAGAGGTCGGGGTGCAGCTGGGAGGCCTTGTGCCGGGCGCGGCGGGCGAAGGCGGTCAGCTCGCGCTGGATGGTGTCGATCGACGACTGGCGGCCGGGCACGGCGGTCCTACCTCCTCGGGAATTTTGTTGCATTATACAACGGGTTCAGGCGGGATCGTTCGTGGGGCCGTCCGCAGCTCGGCCCGCTGCCTGTTCCGCCGCCTGTTCCGCCACCTGCCAGGCGCGGGCGGCGGCGATCCGGCGGGTCGCACTCGGGTGAGTGGCGAACAGTAGCTCAAGCACCCGGGGCGGGTCGACATCGGACACGTTGACCAGTGCCAGTCTGCGCTGCATCGCGATGAACTGCCCGGCGTCCGCCGTGACTTCGAGGGCGTGCCGGTCCGCCCTGGCCTCGATCCGGCGGCTCACCGCGCACTGCGCCGGCCCCGACAGCGTGCCCAGCAGCGCCGCGCACGCCGCCAGCAGCGGCAGCGCGCGCGGGTCGGCCGCGTCCGCCGCCCCGGCTGCCGCCAGAAGGGGGTGCCAGGTGCTCAGCAGGCCCAGCACGCCCACCGCCACGGCCGCGCCCACCGCGCCCAGCAGGGTGCCGGTCAGCACGTCCCGGTGCTTCACGTGCCCCAGCTCGTGCGCGACCACCAGCTCCACCTCGCGCGGCTCGGCCGTCGACAGCAGCGTGTCGTACGCGACGATCCGGCGGGTCGGGCCCAGCCCGGACACGTACGCGTTGAGCGCGGTGGTCCGCCGGGAGGCGTCCGCCACCAGGACGTCCCGCACCCGTACGGCGTCCCGCTCGGCCAGCGCCAGCAGGGAGTTGCGCAGCGGGCCGTCGGACATCGGGGTGAAGCGGTTGAAGACCGGCTCGATCAGCAGCGGGTGGAGGAACGACAGCGCCGCCGTGAGCAGCGCCGCCGCGCCCGCCGCCGGCAGCCACCAGCGGTCCGGCGACCACGCGGTGAGCGCGAACAGGCCGAGGGCGAGCGGCAGGACGAGGACGAGGGCCAGCGCCAGGCCGCGCAGCACGTCCAGCGCCCAGTCGGCCCAGCCCTGCGTCACCAGGCCGTACCGGGCCCGGACCACCCGCACCCCGGCGCCGAACGGCAGCTGCGCCGCCTGGCCGAGGACGACGAGCGCCGCCGCTCCCGCCAGCACCTCGGCGGTGCGGGAGCCGCCGAACCAGCCGCCGGTGCCGGTCACCAGGCCGGCCCCGGCCGGGGTGAGGCCGAGTACGAGGGTGAGCGCGAGGCCCGTCAGGCGTCCGCCCAGTGCCCACGGGAGCTGGGCGCGGCGCAGGGCCCGGCCGCGGGCGCGTTCGGCGGGGGTGAAGTCGTCGGGGGTGTCGGGGGTGACGTCGTCGGTGTGGCCGGTGATGGTGTCCATGGCTGAGGTGCGGCTCCCGGGGAGTCTCCAGGGCAGGGGTGTCGCCGTTCAGCATGGCGTACCGCGCCTCAGCGCGGGTACCGCGTCGGCGTCGCACTCACTCCTCGGTGGGGCCGGTCGCGCTGTGGACGCCCGCGCGCAGCAGCTGGTGCCCGAGGTCGACCAGTGCCCGGCCGACCGCGAACTCGTCGCCGACGGCCGCCGCCGGGGTGTCGCGCGGGTTGCGGCGGGCGAGCGCGTCGCTGTGCAGGACGTCGCCGTCCGCGTCCAGCACGGCGTGCACCCGGGTGGTGTCGCCGTCCTCGACCACGTGCAGGCTGAGCTGCCAGTCCTTTGTGCGGACGGTGTCCTCGGAGGTGTCCGCCGGGCGTGGCGGCGCCGAGGCCGTCCCGTCCGCGCGGACGATCACCACCGGGCAGACCCCGTGCACCGCGCAGCGGGTGCTCACCGAGCCCAGCAGCGTCCGGGCGAAGGTGCCGCGCCCGCGGCTGCCCAGGACCAGCAGGTCCGCGTCCTCCGCCGCCTCCAGCAGCACCTCGGCGGCGTGCCCGAGCACCAGGCTCTCCCGGACCTCCACCGGCCGTTCCCGGCCGACCACCTCGTCCACCTCGGCGGTGAGGGTGCGGCGGGCGGTCTGCTCGAAGCCGTCGTCCACCATCGGCGCGAACCAGCCGTAGAGGGAGGGGTACTCCCAGGCCGCCACCGCGTGCACCGTCGCCCCGGTGAGCACCGCCTGCCCGACCGCCCAGCGCAGGGCCGCCTTCGAGGGTGGTGAGCCGTCGATCCCGACCACGATCCGGCGCGGGCGGCCGGTGGCCGGCTGGTTGCTGCCCATGACGTACCACCTTCCGGGTGCTTCGGCGCTCGTGAGCGCCCTCTTACAAGTCTGCTTCCGCTTCCGCCAGGAATTCGATCTTGTCCGAACCGTGCCTGTACTGATCCGGAAATCGGGCGGGAGAGTGACGTAGTCTGACCGCTCTTGCATCGACTCCGGGGGGAATCACTCATGCGCCGCGTCGCCGCTGCCGTCGCACTGCTGCTCGGGCTGACGGGCGTCGCCGCCTGCGGGCCTGACGGGCCTGCCCCCGGGGCCGCGGCCACCAACGCCGCGCCGGCGTCGTCGCCCGCTGCGCCCGCGACGGCGACGGCGCCCGCCGCCCCCACTGGTAGTCCCACCCCCAAGCCGACCGCGCCCCGGCCCGACGGCAGCATCACGGTGGCGTTCGCCGGGGACGTCCACTTCGAGGGCCGCACCGAGGCCCGCCTCGCCGTCCAGCCGCCCGAGCAGGCGCTCGGCCCGATCTCCCGGACCCTCGCCGAGGCCGACCTCTCCGTGCTCAACCTCGAAACCGCGATCACCGGCCGCGGCGCCCCCGAGCCCAAGCTGTACACCTTCCGCACCACGCCCAAGGCCCTCGGCGCGCTCAAGGACTCCGGCGTCGACGTCGTCTCCATGGCCAACAACCACGCCGTCGACTTCGGCGCCGACGGCCTCACCGACACCCTCGCCGCCAAGGACTCCGCCCCGATCCCGGTGCTCGGCGTCGGCCGCACCGCCAAGGACGCGTACGCCCCCTACGTCACCACCGTGCGGGGCGTGAAGGTCGCCGTGGTCGCGGCGAGCCAGATCGAGGACCTCACCAACCAAAAGTGGCGCGCCGGCGCCGACAAGCCGGGCATCGCCTCGGCGCTCGATGTCCCGGCGCTGCTCGCGGCCGTCGACGCGGCGAAGCGGCAGGCGCCCGTCGTGCTCGTCTACCTGCACTGGGGGGAGGAGGGGAAGGCCTGCCCGACCGCCGCCCAGACCACCATCGCGAAGAAGCTCGCGGCCGCCGGAGCGACCGCGGTGGTCGGTACGCACGCGCACACGATGGTCGGTTCCGGCATGCTCGGCAGCACGTACGTCGGGTACGGCTTCGGCAACTTCCTCTGGTACGGCACCTCCAACTACCCGTTCTCGAACGAGACCGGCGTCACGACGCTGACGCTGACCCGCGAGGGCAAGGTGACGGGGGAGGCGTTCACCCCGGCGACCGTCGACGACCGGGGCGTCCCGATGCCGGTCACGGGCGCCGCGGCGGAGGCCGCGCTCAAGCGGCGGGACGGGCTGCGCGGGTGCGCGGGGCTCGCGCCGGCGCCCGGGGGCGGGCGCTGAGCCCTTCAAGGTGGGTCAGGCGTTCGTTCCGGCGGCGCGGCCTCTGCGCGGGACTTGACGCCGTGCCCGGCGTCGCGCGTCGAGCTCGTCGACGTCCCGAGTGGTCAGCGCCTCGGACACCGGCAGCCCCGTCCCGTGTGACGCCGCCAGGCGCTCGCGCACCTCGCGCGGCGTACGGGGGCGCCAGCCCGGGCCGTCGCAGCAGCCGGAGTGGAACGTCACGCCCGCGCGGAGCAGCGCGGTGAGCGCCCGCCAGCCGGCGTCGTCCCGCTTCGGTGGCACCGCGAGGTCCTGGCCGGCGTCGACCAACTCCCCGCCGCACCGCGAGCACAGGTCGCGCCCCGGCGCCCCGCGCCGCTTCACCGACACTCGGCAGGGCACGCAGACGTAATGCCGCCGGGAGGTCCGGGATCGCGTACACATGCCTGCCACGGTAGGCGGTTGGGCGGGGCGGCGGCATGCGGTTTTCGCCTTCGGCTGCCGACGCCGCCCCGGTGCGACCCGTGACCTGCGAAGTACGGGCCTGAATTCCGCGCCGACTGCCGTACGGTGGCTGAAGCACTGGAGGAGACCTCATGAATCCTGAGCACTTCCGCCTTCTCGAAGAGGCCCGGCGCAGCCTCCCGGATGGCTACAAAGTCGAGTTGTCCGGCGACATCATCGTCATGCAGGCGTCGCCGTCCTCGATCCACCAACTGAACCTTGCGCTCGTCCAGCGCCAGTTCGAGGCGCACTGTCCTCCCGGGTACTTCCCGACCGGGAACAGTGATCTCTCCTCGCCCGAGGTCGGTTCCGTCCGGAACCCCGACCTCACCTACGTGCCCGAGAACGTCATCGACCTGGCCGATCACGGCATCCCCGCCGAGTTGGCCCTGATCGCGGTGGAGATTGTCTCGCCGTCCAATCCTGAGAACGACTGGACCGGGAAGGTCCGCGACTACCCGCGCATGGGCTTCCCCCTCTACCTGATCGTGGATCCGCGGCAGAAGACGGTGACGCTGTTCTCGGAGCCGAACCGCGACCGGTACCACACGAAGACAGAGCGGGAATTCGGCGAGACGATCCGTATCCCCGATCCGTTCGGCTTCGAGCTGGATCTGTCGAGGCTCGTCCCCTACAAGGACTGACCACGAACACTTCGGCGGCCGCCGGCCGGGTGCTTCACTGGCTCGGGCAGAGGATGAGCGCAGGCAGCGCGTGGCGGGCGGGCCAATCGCCGAGTTCGGCGGGAGCCGCGCGGAAGCACGAGCCCCGTTCGGCGGCTCACGAGTCGAACCACGCCGTCAGCCGGACGTTCTGGGCGCCGTGCAGCCCGGCCAGGGTCCGCATCACTGTCCACACGGGCGCCCACGGCCCGTCCGGCGGCACGGCGTCGCGCCGGGTCATGCGTTCCACCCGGAACAGCCGGTCGCCGACCTGCCATTCGTCGCCCTCGGCGCCGCGGCCGGAACCCAGGGGTCCGAGCGGCGCTCGAAGCGGGCCCCGCCGGCGCGGCCAGGCCGACCGGTGGTCTCCAGCTACTGCTGGGTCTCCTCGGTCATCCCCAGTTCCTCGGCCGTTGCCTCCGGACGCTTGGATGTCGGTTCGGGGAAGGGCAGGTCCAGCCGGACTATATAGCGGTTGGCCGTCCCGTCCGTCCAGGCGAGGTAGTTCTTCGCGTTATCCATCACGTTGACGTAGAGCTTGCGCTGCGGCTCGTCCCTGAGCGAGACGGTGCCGTCGTCGTTGTAGAGGACCGGATTGCGCCAGCCGCCCGGGAGCCCCCAACCCGCGCGGCTTTGGTCGCTCAAGCCGAGATAGCGGTCGCCCGGCCGGGTGTCCTTGCGTAGATAGAGGTCGTCGCCCGTGAAGCTCCAGCGGACGCCGTGGGCGTCCTTCTCCTCCGGAATGATCCAGGTGTAGTTTCGGCCGAAGGGATCGCCATAGGGCGTACAGCCGAGCCAGCCCAGAAACTTGCCGCTCTCCAGGTCGTAGCACTTGACGTGCTCGAAGGGGAATATGCTGCCGCCGCCCGACAGTTCGCTGAGGGTGCCCACAGCCGTCCAGTCGCTGGTCCAAATGCGGTAGGTGTAGTCGAAGAGCTTGCCGCGCCGCCACACCGCCGAGTTGAACATATGGAACATCACCGAGGGGTTCTCAGTGGCCCAGGGCTCCGCGTTGTCCTGCGCGGTAGGCCCGCACCGCGTAGTCGGCGAAGTGGTCCCAGTTCTCCTGTGCCAGAAGCAGATAGCGAGACTGCGCTATGCCCTCCGGAAGGCCGCCTCCGGATCGCCGGCGGTGCTGATCGGTGCCCCCACCACGCCGTAGAAGTCACCACCCAGAGCGATGCCCTGGCCATAGGTCATGGTGTCCCAGGGCGCGCTCGGACTGACCCGCAGGCCCAGTTTCTGGGCTGACACCCTGCCCGCACCGAGGTTCAGGGTGATCTGGTTGCCGATCCAGACGTGCTCCGCACTCTCCATCGTGGCCTCCAACGGGTCGGCCCGGCCGCGTTCGGTGACCGCGCGTGTCCACGCGGTCACCGCTGGCTGACTCTTTATCGACAAGTGCTTGCGATTCCAGGTTGCCGAAGGCCAAGCCGGCTCGCACCTTGAAAGGATGCGGCTCCCGCTGATGGTCGCGTGCGGCCTGCGCGAGGAAGCAATCGAGCAGGCGCGAGCGCACGCCGAGGGCGGCACCTGGTATGCAGCCAGGTCCAGTGCCGAGTTCCTGACCGATGCGGGACGCACTGCAGAGGCCGTGGCAGTTCTCGAACAGCACGCCCCCGCTGACAGCAGCATCCTGGCCCGGCACCTCATCGTCGTAGCTCCACCCCGCGTACAGCGCGTCGAGGTCGATCGCCACGTCCCACACGGTGTCCTCGTCCTCGGGGAGGCCGTGGGTGCCGCGGTACTCGACGAAACCGTGGATGTCCGTTCCCATGTGAGGATTCTGGCCGGTCGCGCGGACCGCGTGCGCAGAGTTTTCCCGGCCACGTACAGTTCGGCCTCATGATCGAGATCGTCGTCGAACAGCAGGCGGGCGGGCGTTGGGACGCCATGGCGGACGAGGCCCGCGGCCTGGTCCCGGAACTCGCCGGGCCCGTCCAGGACATCACCGGCCTCGACCTCGGCCCCGAGGTGCATCTGCGGCTGGTGAACCCCGACGACTTCGCGCTCCAGCACGAGGCCTACGTGCGCCGCGTCCGCGAGGCCGTCCTCGCGGGCGACGCCCTGGCGGCCATCGCGGACCCGGTCCGGCGGCAGAAGGCCGAGGCCGCGCTGCGCACTGGCGCCGCCGTGTCGGCGGGCACCAACCGCAGGATCTCGTGCGTACCTTCCGCCCGGATGATCCAGTACGGCGACGGCCGCAGCGTCGTGCTGCTGGCCCCGGCGCAGCTGCCCACCGGCTCGCTGCGCGCCGCGCTGGCGCACATGCTGACCCACCAGGCCCAGATCCGCGCAGGCGGCCCCATGCCCGGCGTCGACGCGGTCGCGGCGCTGCTCGTCCACCGCGCCGGTGGCGGAACCCGGGAGGACGACCCCGTCCTCGGCGCCCTGTGGGAAGGCCACGCCCGCTGGACGACGGGCCGCGTGCTGGGCAGGGACGCGGCGGGGGAGCGGCTGACGGGCCTGGCCGGCCGACTGCTCGCACGCCTGCCCGGCGTACGGGCGGAACTCGACACCCACGACCGGGCGGAGACGTTCGTCCGCTACCTCGTCGAGTCGAGCGGGACGGCCACGGTGAACCGCATCTGGACCGACCACACCCTCATCCCGACCCGCCGCGAACTCACCACCCCGGCCACGTGGCTCACCCGCACCGGCCTGGAACCTCAGGACCGCACACCCGAATCCTGAGCGAACGCGCGAGGCCGTCGGCGGGCGGCGGGTCGTCGGGGACGCTTCGCGCCGATGTGCTGAGCTGAAGGCCCGTCACGTCCACGGAAGGGCCCCCGGTGCACCGTCGCCTCGCCGCCGCCCTGCTCGTCCTGCTGCTCGGCCCGGCCGCCGCCTGCTCCTCCTCGCCCGCACCCGCAGGCGGTGCGACCACCCCTGCCGCGACCACCGCCCCCGCGGGCGCCCCGGTCGTCCGGGCCACCGTGGCGGACGGGCTGGGCGTGCCCTGGGGCGTGGCCGTGCTGCCCGACGGCGACCTGCTGGTCTCGGAGCGGGACACCGCCAGGATCGTCCGGGTCGCGGCGACCGGCGGCCGGAAGACCGTGGCGGGCACCGTGCCGGGCGTGACCGCCGGGGGCGAGGGCGGGCTGCTCGGCATCGCGCTGTCCCCGGCGTTCGCCACCGACCGGCTGGTGTACGCCTACCTCAGCACGGACGCCGACAACCGGATCGTCCGCTTCGGCTACGACCCCACCCTGCCCGCATCCGCCCAACTCGGTGACCCCGCCGTGCTCCTGGCGGGCATCCCGCGCGGTCCGCGCCACAACGGGGGCCGGATCGCCTTCGGCCCGGACGGACTCCTGTACGCCACCACCGGCGACAGCAGCAACTCGGCGCTCTCCCAGGACAAGGGCTCGCTCGGCGGCAAGATCCTCCGGCTGACCCCGGACGGCGCCCCGGCGCCCGGCAACCCGTTCCCCGGCTCGGCGGTCTGGTCGTACGGCCACCGGAACGTCGAGGGCATCGCCTGGGACGGCGAAGGGCGGCTCTGGGCCTCCGAGTTCGGCGCGGACACCTGGGACGAGCTCAACCTGATCCGCCCGGGCGGCAACTACGGCTGGGCCGTCGTCGAGGGCATCGGCAACCGCCCCGAGTACATCGACCCGGTGGCCGAGTGGCGCCCCGCCGAGGCCTCCCCGAGCGGCCTCGCCTACGCCGACGGCGCCCTCTGGATGGCCGCTCTGCGTGGCACCCGCCTGTGGCGCATCCCGATCTCGGGCGACCACCTCGCCGCCGCCCCGCAGGACTTCCTGACCGGCACCTACGGCCGCCTGCGCACCGTCGTCACCGACCGCGACGGCACCCTCCTGCTCGCCACCGGCAACACCGACGGCCGCGGCGACCCCCATCCCGGCGACGACCGCATCCTCCGCCTCGCGGTCCAGAGGTAGCCCCGCCGCCGAGATCTCTCGCAGCCCTCGACCCCGGCATCGTTCACTCGTTCGAGCGGTTTGGTTTCCGCAGGTCGCGGAGCGGGGCCCCTGGGTGTCGGCTTGTCAGTGGGCCTCGCTACGTTCCTCCCATCGCTGACCGGCAGGTGGGAGGAGAACAGCCGTGGCATGGGTGGAAACAGGGGCGGGCGGGTACCGCGTCGCGCTCGACGGGGACGGCAAGGTGGTGTGCCGCAATGCGGCGGGCCGCGAGCTGAAGTCCGTCCCGTCGAAGCTGGGTGACGACCCGGTGGTCACCCAGCTGAGGCAGCTCGCCGAGTGGCTGGACGCGCACGAGCGGCGCTGCCAGGAGGACGTCGAGCGGTGGATGGTGCGCTCGCTGCCCGTGCCCGCGGCCGTGATCACCGCGGTGTGGGCCGACGAGGCCTGGCGGAACGTCCTGCGCGACCTCGTGGTCACCGGGGCGGACGGCGAGGTCGCCGGCTTCCTGCGCGGCGCGGACGCCGAGCGCGGGCTCGGGCTGGTCGACCTGGACGGCGACACCGTGCGCCTCACCGACGGCGAGATCCGGATACCCCACCCCGTCCTCCTCCCGGAGCTGGACGAGCTGCGCGAGTTCGCCGTCGAACTCGGCGTCTCCCAGCGGGTCCAGCAGCTCTACCGGGAGGTCTGGCACCGGCCGGACGAGACGCCGGGCGGTACCGAGGTCACCACCTACACCGGCGGGCGCTACAAGGAACTGCGCGAGCTCACCGGGCGCTGCGCCCGGCTCGGCTACCGGGTGCGCGGCGGCAGTGCCGTCCTGCCGGTGGTCGAGGACGGCCGCGCCGTCGAGGCCCGGCTCTGGGTGGGCGACTACTACGAGTACGACGCGTGCGAGACCGGCCCGCTCAGCTGGGCGGCTCCGGACGGCCGGGCGCTGCCGCTGGCGCAGGTCGGTCCGGTCGCCTGGTCCGAGGGCATGCGGATGGCCGCCGCGCTGCACGCCGGCCGCACGATCGAAGGGGAGGAAGCGGCATGACTGTCACCGCACCGGGCCAGAACGCCCGCCACGACACCACACCGGGCCAGAACGCCCACCACGGCACCACACCGGGCCAGAACGCCCAACTCGACCGGAACGAGCGCCTGCTCGACGCCGGCGCCGTCCTCCAGCCGGGCACCCTGCCCGGCGCCGGCCGGCCCGACAGCGCCGCGGACGTGCTCACCGCCCGCGCCTACGCCCACCCCGCGCTCGACGGGCGCCGGATCGTCAGGCTGGTGCCCGGCGCGCTCGGCGCGGCCGAGGACCTGGCCGTCGACTTCCTCGGGCTCGCCCCGGCGGCCGAGCCGGCCGAGGTCGGCCAGGTCCGGCAGGAGGCGCTCGGCTTCCCGGCGTGGGCGCTGGTCCACGACCCGGCCAACGGGCACCACGCGCTCGCCCTGGTCAAGGAGATCGAACGGCTCGCCCGCCAGGCCAAGTCCAAGCCCGGCGCCGCCAAGGACGGCTTCGACGCGCTCGCCGGGCGCCTCGGCCGTGCCGTGCCGCACTTCCTGCCCACCTTCTGCGAGGAGGTCGGCCGGATCTTCCTCGACCTGGGCAACCAGACCTACGCCGCCAGCTGGTTCGGCAAGGCCCGCGAGGCCGAGCGCACCCACGGCCTCGCGGTGGACGAGGAGCGGCTGCGCGCGGTCTTCCTGGAGTTCGCCCTGGCCGGCGCGCTCACCGTCAAGTCCCTGCGCCAGTACGTGAAGGCGCTCGCCGCCCGGCTCGACCCGGCGACGGCCTGGCAGCGCTTCCGCCAGCTCTGCACCGAGCGCTCCACCGCCGGCATGGCCCCGTACGCCGGGGTCGCGGAGGACGCCCGCGCGCTGATCAGGGCCGCCGGGCTGGACCGTGCCGAGCACGAACAGGCGCTGCTCGCCGAGCTGTTGGCCGCGCCCGCGGCCAACCGGGCGCCCGCCGCGTTCTGGAAGTCCTGGCACGGCGCCCTCGTCGAGCTCGGCAAGCGGGACGAGGCGGTCCGGGTCCGCCTGCTGGAGCTGATGCCCGACGCCGGCAGCGGCGGAGACACCGGCTCCCACGACGACGCCTGGCTCGGCGTGCTCGCCGAGACCGGGGCCGAACAGCTGCTGACCGGCCCGCGCCCCGAGGGCGCCGGGGACGCCGAGGGCACCGAGCCCGCCGCGGCCTGGCTCCGGCGCTGGTGCCACCACCACGGCCGCGGCTGGGGCTCCCGGCCCTCCCACGCCGCCACCGTGGCCCTGGCGGGCCGGATGGCCGGGCGGCTGCGCGCGGACGGCGTGCCGGTCGACCTGTTCACCGACATCCGCCGCAGCAACACCCTGCTCGACGTCCTGGACCTGCTGCTCGCCGAGGGCGTCCCGGTCGCCGACCCGCCGCGCGGCCACTCCTTCGACCTCACCGACTGGGTCCGCCACTGCACCCCGGCCAGCACCGGCCTGGCCGCCGTCGCCGCCGACCCGCGGTTCCGGTCCGCGCTGCGCGCCGCCACGCCCCCGGCCTGGGCGGCTGCCGTCGAGCACCAGGTGTCTGCCGTACCGCTGCTGCGCACGCTGTACGGCGAGTGGGCCGAGGAGCGCGCCGACGAGCTGACCGCCGCCCGCGGCCTGGCCGGCGCGGCCGACCTGGTGCGCTCGCTCTCCCCGTACCGCACCGCCGTCCGCGAGATCGCCCCGGCCGCCGCCGAGCGGATCGCCGGCCTCGACATCGCCGGGCTGCTCGCCCGCGCGCTCGCCACCGGCATCCTCGACGAACTCGGCTGGCCCGCCCTGGAGGAGGCGCTGGACAAGCTCGCCGACCCGCCCAAGCCGGGCGCCGACCAGGCGGCCCACCCGGACGCCGCCGCCCCCGGCCGGCGCACCCTCAACGACCTGCTCGTCGAGGACGCCTGGCCGCACCTGATCCTCGCCCGCCACGACAAGGCGATCGTGGTCGGCCCGCAGGGCATCGTGCTGGAGCACACCCTGCGCCTGCCCAAGCTCGACAAGTGGAACCGGCCCCGGCTGCGCTTCGTCGACGGCGAACTCCTCGTCGTCTGGCAGCAGGACGGCAAGCAGCAGGCCTACTGGTCCGGCCGCCCCGCCGAGATCTTCGAACTCGGCGGACAGACGATCGCCTGGTACTACTACGGCGACCGCCAGCCCGAGGCGCCCTCCCTCCCGCTGCCCGGCGGTGGCCGCACCACCGGCGAACGTCCGCTGCACACCGGCGACACCCGGATGCCCGCCGAACATCGCGTGCTCGGCGACGGCACCGGCCACTGGACCCTGCGCCACGGCCACGACGGGCCCGTCCTGCACGAGTTCGACCCGGCCACCGGCACCCTCGGCCGCGCCGCCGAACCGCCCGTGATCGCCGCCACGGCCGCCGCCGGCCGGCTGGAGCCCACCCGCACCCGGCTGCTGCCGCTCCAGCCCGGCCTCGAACACACCCCGCTCGGCACCGACGGCACCGTGCTCGGCAGCTGGGTCCGGGTCGAGCCCGGCCGCGCCGTCACCACCGGCACCGCCGACGGGCGGACCATCGTCCTGCCGTTGCACGGCGGCGTCACCGCCACCTTCCCGGTCGGCCGCCTCACCCTGCCCGGTGCCACCGGCCAGGTCGTCGCCGGCCCCGTGGTCACAGAACATGGCGTGGGCGCCCTCGCCCTCACCCTGCCCGACCTCGCCGCCCAGGCCGACCGCACCGTCGACCTGCGTCCCTGCCGCCCCGGCGAACTCCAGGCCGCCGGCACCGGGTTCGTCCCGCCGCTCGACCACTGGCACGCGCTGCGCGTCCGCGACGAGGCCGGCTCCTGCATCCTGCGCGCCGTCACCCCCGAGCAGGCCGCCGTCCTGATCGACGTCGCCTGGCCCACCGACACCGAACCCATGCCCGAGGACGACCAGCGCTGGATCACCGTCCAGGGCGTGCGCCGCAGGCTCGCCCAGCGCCAGGGCGCCCGCCGCACCCTGCCCGTCCAGGCGGTCGGCGCGGTCCTGCCCGGCATCGCCGACCTGCGGCTGCTCGCCGGGGTCGCCGGGCTCGCCCGGATCGCCGCCGACCTGCTCGACCGCGTCGCCCGGTTCGTCCCGCAGCCGGAGGCGGAGGCCCGGCCCAAGCCCGGCAGCACCGCGGCCGAGTACCGGCCCGACCATGGCCGCGACGACCAAGTCCACGCCGCCGTAAGTCCGTTCGTGCCCGAGGTGGCCCGCTCCGGCTCCGCCTGGGGCAACAGTGCCACCTGGCGGGTGCTCAACAACCTGCGCACCGTCACCGCCGTCCTCGCCGACCCGCCGGCCCCCACCGGCGAGGGCTGGAGCACCCCGACCACCGTCAGCCTGCACGGCGGCGACACCCACCACGCCTGGCTGTATCTGCTCGGCCGGCTCCACGTGCTCGCCCACGCCGCCGCCTCCCCGCTCACCGAATCCGCCCAGCGCTCCACGCTCGTCCAGCTGCTCGACGAGCTCACCAAGGGACTGCTCGCCGGCCGCGGCGCCACCCTGCGCGAGATCGTCCTCAGCGAGGCCTCCGACAGTCCCCTGAGGAACGGCCGGCCCACCACCCACCGCCAGGGCGAGGTGCTGCGCCACGGCGACCGCACCGTCGTCATCCTCGGCTACCGGTACCACCACCAGGACGGCACGGTGCACTGGCTCGCCGTCGACCACGACCCGAGCGGCGAGTTCGGCCCCGTCGCCCACTTCACCACCGCCGAGGAACGCGGCACCGAGGAGCTGATCAGCGCCGCCTGGGTCGCCAAGTTCTGGCGGGTGCTCGCCCTGCGCGGCGCCGTCCCCCACGACCCGGCCCGCGCCGCCGCCTTCGGCGCCCTCACCGGCATCGGCACCACCCGCTCCGCCCTGCTGCTCACGCCGCCGCCCACGCTCCTCCAGTGGTACGGCACGGTGCTGCCCGCCGACCGGCTCCAGGAGTACGGGCTCAAGGCCACCGAGGCCACCGCCGCACGCGACTGGCTGCGCCGGCGCGACCACGCGGGCCTCGCCGCCGTCTGGGGCGCCCTGCTGCCCGCCGACCCCAAGACCCTCTGGACCGACGGACCCGACATCGCCGCCGCGGCCGCGGCCTGGAACGAGCGCTTCGGACGGCTCGTCACCCTCCCCGAGGACGCCCAGGCCACCGTCCGCGGCGCCGACATCCAACACATCGAGGCCGTCCTCAACCCCGCCAACACCCCCTGGCTCGGCCGTACCACCGCCTTCCGGTTCACCACCGACGGATCGGCCCGCCAGCTGCTCCCGGCCGACCCGTCCGCCGTCCCCGACGCCGGAGTCCTGCGCGGCGCCCTCGACGCCCTGCGCTGGCTCGCCTACCATCTGCCCGCCGACAGCCCGCTGTGCCCCGTGCTGCCGCAGGCCGCCGCCGCGCTCCGGAGCCGGCTCGCCGATCCCGACCTGCTGCTCGACTTCAACCACGTCTACACCGTCAAGGGCAAGCCGCTGGCACCCGTCCTGCGCGCCCACTTCGGCCTGCCCGCCGAGGGCGGCGCCGACCCCGACGGGCTGGTCCGCTGCGGTCCGGCCCTCGTCCTCGCCCCCGACAACTCCGGCCACGAACGGGTCTGGCTGCGCCCCGCCGGGCTCGCCGGGCCCGACGACCCGGTGCTCGAACTGCTCGACGGGCTCGGCGCCGGCTACTGGTTCTCCGCCGATCGCCGCGCCATCGCGGCCGTGCTCGGCGGCGAACTCGACCGCCTGACCGCCCCCGTGGCGCTCGACGCCGCCGACGGAGGTCCGTTCTGGGCCCAGAACCCGCAGTTCGCCGTCCCCGACCTGGTCGCCGAGGCGGCCCGCACCCACGGCCTCGGCGAGGACGCCGCCGCGCTCTACCTCCAACTCCTCGCCCTGCCCGACCCCACCGACCGCAACGTCGCCCGCTGGACCGGCTGGAAGCCCGCCCGGCTCAAGCGGGCCCGCGCCGAACTCGCCGCCACCGACCTCGTGCTGGAGGCCAAGCGGTCCCGGGCCGGCCGCACCCTCTTCCTGCCCTGCGGCTGGCAGGAGGCCAAGTCGCCCGCCCTGCCCGCCGAGACCTGGAAGTCCGCCCTCTACGACCTGCCCACCCACCAGGTGGCGCTGCCGCACCTGCCCGTCCCCGAGCTGTTCGCCCGGGCCTGGCAGCGGATCCTCGACGGCGACGCCCCCGGATACGAACAGCTCCAGACCAGCAAGCGCAGGAAGGCCCGCCGATGACCGCCCCCACCGTGACCAGCCCAGCCCCCGGGCAGGCCCCCGCCCGGCAGATCGTGCCGCCGGAGGAGAAGTACGCCGCCGAACTGGAGTTCCTGGCCGCGTACGACTCCGGCCCGCGCCCGCCCGGCTGGCGGCTCACCCCGCGCGCCGCCGTCACCTTCGTCATGGGCAGCGACGGCGAGAAGCTCAAGGCCGGCCGCAAGAGCCTCGCCATCGAGCAGAAATTCGTCGGCGAGCGCGCCCTCGTCGAACGCTGCGTCGTCACCCTCGCCGGCGAGCGCGGCCTGCTGCTCGTCGGCGAGCCCGGCACCGCCAAGTCGATGCTCTCCGAACTGCTCGCCGCCGCCGTCTGCGGCACCAGCGCGCTCACCGTCCAGGGCACCGCCGGCACCACCGAGGAGCAGCTCAAGTACGGCTGGAACTACGCCCTCCTGCTCGCCAAGGGCCCCAGCCGGGAGGCGCTCGTCCCCTCCCCGGTGCTCACCGCGATGACGACGGGCGCGGTCGCCCGGGTCGAGGAGGTCACCCGCTGCCTGCCCGAGGTGCAGGACGCGCTGGTCTCGCTGCTCTCCGAACGGCGCGTCGCCGTCCCCGAGTTGGCGGGCAGCCCGGACGCGCAGCTGCACGCCGCCGCCGGCTTCACCCTGATCGCCACCGCCAACCTGCGGGACAAGGGCGTCAGCGAGATGTCCGCGGCGCTCAAGCGCCGGTTCAACTTCGAGACGGTCGGCCCGATCACCAGCCTCGCCGCCGAGGTCGACCTGGTCCGCCGCCAGTCCACCGCCGCCGTCGCCCGCGCCGGCGCCCCCTACGCGGTGGACGACGCCGTCCTCGAGGCCCTCGTCACCGCCTTCCGCGACCTGCGCACCGGCCGCTCCACCGAGGGCTGGGACGTCGAGCGCCCGTCCACCGTGATGAGCACCGCCGAGGCCGTCTCGGTCGCCACCGCCCTCGGCGTCGCCGCCGCCTACCTGCCCGACGGCGGCGACCTGCTCGGGCGCCTGCCCGGCCAGCTGATCGGCGTCGTCCGCAAGGACGACCCGGCCGACGCCGCCCGCCTGCTCGGCTACTGGGACGGCCCGGTCCGCCGCCGGGCCGAACAGGGCGCCGCCACCTGGCGCACCCTGTGGGACCTGCGTCCGGCACTGGAGGCGTGAGGCGATGAGCAGCGCGGTGATGCCCGAAACCCCCGGCCGCCCCGGCGACTTCACCGGCCCCGACGACCCGCGGCGGGCCGTCGAGGCGGTGGCGGCCCGCCTGGCCGCCGCCGGCACCGACCGGCCCGGGCCCTACCTGATCGGCGTGCGGCACCACGCGCCGTCGCTCAGTGCGGTCGTCCCCGCGCTGCTCGACGCCGCCCGGCCCGAGGTGGTGCTGGTCGAACTCCCCGCCGAGTTCCAGCCCTGGCTCGGCCACCTGGCGGACGAGGCCACCGAGGCCCCGGTCGCCCTGGCGGCGGCCCCGGCCGGCCCGGACGGTGCAGCCGGCCCCACCGGGAGCGCCGACGGGCTCGCCTTCTACCCGTTCGCCGACTTCTCCCCGGAACTCGCCGCCCTGCGCTGGGCCCGGCGCAACGGCGTCGAGACCATCGCCTGCGACCTCCCGCTCGCCCACCGCGCCCACGCACGCCGTGACGGGGGCCGCCCGGGCCCGGAACACCCCGGACCCGGCGTCACCGACGCGCTGCGCCACCGGCTCACCGGGCGCAAGGGGGACGAGGACCTGTGGGACCGCCTCGTCGAGACCGCGGCCCCCGGCTCCACCCCCGACGCCGTCCGCCGCGCCGCCCTCCTGGTCGGTTGGGCCATGCGCCGCGACGCCGAGACCGGGCCCGGCGTCGATCCGTACGACCTGCAGCGCGAAGCCTGGATGCGCGCCCGGATCGCGGACGCCGCAGCCGGCGGCCGGCGCGTCGCCGCCGTGATCGGCGCCTTCCACGCACCCGCCCTGCTGGACGGACCGCCCGCCGGCGAAGAACTGCCGAGCGGCGACGCCCCCGACCACGTCGTCTCGCTCATCCCGTACACCTACCCGCTGCTCGACGCCCGCTCCGGCTACCCGGCCGGCATCCGCGACCCCGAATGGCAGCACACCGTGCTCGACGCGGCCGGCGACCCCGAACGCCTCACCGAGGCGCTCACCACCACCGCCGTCCGCATCACCGAAGCCCTGCGCACCCAGGACCACCCCTCCGGCCCCGCCGACGCCCGTGAGATCGTCCGCCTCGCAGGCGACCTCGCCCGCCTGCGCGGCCTCGCCGCCCCCGGCCGCGGCGAACTCGTCGAAGCCGTCCAGACCGCCCTCGCCCAGGGCGAACCCGTCGGCCGCGGCCGCGCCGTCGCCCGTGCCCTCGAACGCGTCCTGGTCGGCACCCGCACCGGCCGCCCCACCCCGGCCGCCCCGCGCAGCGGCCTCGCCCCCGCCGTCGAAACCCTCCTGGCCGAACTCGGTCTCCCCGCCCCCGCCGACCCCGGCCCCCGCGAACTGCGGCTCGACCCGCTGCGCACCCCCCTCGACCGCCGCCGCGAGATCCTCCTCCACCGCCTCACCGCCTGTGGCGTCCCCTACGCCGACCCCGTCACCACCACCGGCCCGGGCGGCACCGAAACCCTCGGCACCCGCTGGCGCCTCCACTGGACCCCCGCCACCGCCGCCATGCTCACCGTCGCCGGCACCCGCGGCGTCACCCCCGCTCAGGCCGCCGAAGGCACACTCCGCGACCGCCTCCGCCGCGAGCAGCAGGAGGACGGCCCCACCCCGCGCGCGGTCATCCAGGGCCTCACCGACGCCGCCGCGTGCGCCCTTCCCACCCTCACCCGGACCCGCCTCACCCAATTCACCACCGTCCTCCCCGCGTCCGGCACACTCCCCGACCTCCTCGACGCCCTCGCCCTCGTGGACCGCCTCACCGCCGGCCACTACCCGGACGCCCTCCCCACCGAGGCCCCAGGGGACTCCTCGACTCCCACCGCCCACATCCCGGGCTGTTCCGACGGGAAGGCACCCACGGTCCTGGCCGGCGATGTGGCCGCTCCGGCCGTCGGCGAAGCTGCATCGGACGCTCTGCAGGTGGCTGTTGCGGCTTCCGACGGGCTCGTTGCCGGACGTGTAGAGGATTCCGCCTCACCCCAGGGACATGCGTTGCCGCGTGGCGAGTCGAGTTGCCCGGGCGAGTCGCTGGTTGCCGTGGGCGAAGTGCTGACCGTGGCCGCCGTGCGGCAGTTGGAGGGGCTGGGCGGGTCGGACGATCCTGCGGATGCGCGGGCGTTGGTGGAGCTGGCCCGGCGGGCGGATCTCGGGGGCGGGGTGCGCCTCGGGCATGTGCTGCGCGAACTCGCCGACCACGGCAGTCCGTTGGTGCGCGGCGCGGCCGGGGCGGTGCGGGTGCTGCTCGGGCAGGAGGCGGCCGCGGTGCTCGGCGGGCGGGCGGCTTCCTGGGTGGACGGGGCCACCGGTCCGGAGGCCCGGCATGCGCTCGGGCGCGGGCTGGTCGGGCTGCTGACGGCGGCGGAGGGGCTGTTCGCCTCCGCGCCCGAGGCGCTCGAACCCGTGCTGGAGCGGGTCGTCTCGCTGCCGGACGCCGCCTTCCTCGACCGGCTGCCCGCCCTGCGCGGTGGCTTCGACACGCTCAGCCCGGCTGCCCGCGACCGGCTGCTGACCCTGGTCGAGGAGCGCCTCGGCACCCGACTCGCCGCCCTGCCGGACGCCGTCCCGCCCGCCGTGCTCGCGGGCTGGGCGCGCGCCGATCTCGCAGCCCGTGCGGCGCTCGGCAGTCGCGGCCTGCTCCCGCCACCAGCGAGCGCACCCACAGGGCGTACACCCACACCGAGCACACCTACACCGAGCACACCCACAGCGCCCCCCGAGCCCCCGCCGGC
This sequence comes from Kitasatospora aureofaciens, assembly GCF_019192735.1. Taxonomy (GTDB): domain Bacteria; phylum Actinomycetota; class Actinomycetes; order Streptomycetales; family Streptomycetaceae; genus Kitasatospora; species Kitasatospora aureofaciens_A. The sequence continues at coordinate 158,259 of NZ_JAHTKP010000006.1, read as the reverse complement.
CCTCCCGGCGACCGACCACGCCCTCACCCCCGCCGAGCGCTGGCGCCTGCTGCTCGGCCGCCCCGGCAGCGGCGGCCTTGCCGGCCGTGGCGCCCGACTCGCCACCGCGCTCGACGAGTTGTACGGCTCCGGCCGGGGCGAGGGCTCCGGCCCCGACCTGGACGCGCGGGACCGCCGGGGCGGACGCGAGGCGCCGTACCCCGGGGTGCGGGAGTGGGCCGAGGAGTTGTCGGCGCTGTTCGGGCCCGGCCTCCGCGAGGAGGTCCTGGCCGCCGCCGTTGCGCAGGGCCGCACGGACGCCCTGGAGGCGATCGAGCCGGACGCCGTCCGCCCGTCCGTCGAGCTGCTGCGCACCGTGCTGGAGCACGCGGGCGGCCTGCCGGAGGCGCGGGTGGCCCGGCTGCGTCCGCTGGTGCGGCGTTTGGTGGAGGAGCTCACCCGCGAGCTGGCGACCAGGCTGCGCCCGGCGCTGACGGGGATCAGCGTGCCGCGCCCGAGCCGGCGCCCCGGCGGCGGCCTGGACCTCGACCGGACGATCCGGGCGAACCTGGCCACCGCCCGCCCGTCCGAGGACGGCGGCACCCTGATCGTGCCCGAGCGGCCGGTGTTCCGGACCAGGGCCCGGCACGCGTCGGACTGGCGGCTGATCCTGGTGGTGGACGTCTCCGGCTCGATGGAGGCGTCGACGGTCTGGGCGGCGCTGACGGCCGCGATCCTGGCCGGGGTGCCGGCTCTGAGCACGCATTTCGTCGCGTTCTCCACCGAGGTCGTGGATCTGACCGAGCGGGTGGAGGATCCGCTGAGCCTGCTGCTGGAGGTCCGGGTCGGCGGCGGTACGAGCATCGCGACCGGGCTGCGGTATGCGCGGGAGCTGGTGACGGTGCCGTCGCGCACGCTGGTCGCGGTGATCAGCGACTTCGAGGAGGGCGGCCCGGTCGGCGGGCTCCTGACGCAGACCCGGGCGCTGGTGGACGCGGGCGTTCACGTGCTCGGCTGCGCGGCGCTGGACGACTCGGGGACGGCCCGCTATTCGAAGGCGATCGCGGGCCAACTGGTTGCGGCCGGCATGCCGGTGGCGGCGCTGAGTCCGCTGGAACTGGCCCGCTGGGTGGGGGAGAAGGTGCGATGACCATGATCGAGCAGACGACGAGCTGGCCCTCGGTGCGGCCGGAGGTGGTCGCCGAGGTGGTGGCCGGGCTGAGCGCGCGGTTGCAGAAGCGGCTGGACGGGGCGGCGGCAAAGCTGGCGGAGCGTCCGGTGGTGCGCTCCGGCGACGAGTGGCGGGTGGAGGTGGACGAGGAGACGGTGCTCGTCCTGCACGCCCCGGGCGGCGTGCTCGCCGACCCGTCCGACGTGCGCTGCGGGTGCCTGCTCGCCCCGGCGTGCGGGCACCGGGCGGCGGCGGTCACACTCTGCCCGCTGGCCGAAGCGGCCGAAGCGGCCGAAGCGGCCGAAGCGGCGGAACCGGCCGAAGCACCCGTGGCGCCCGAGCCGGAAACACCCCCCGCGACGGCAGCGGACGACGACACCCTCACCCCGCCCGAACACGCCGCCGCCCAGCACCTCCACCGCGCCGCGTGCACCGTCCTGGCGGCAGGGGTGAGCGGGGCGGGCGCCGTCGCGCAGGCGGAGCTGCTGCGGGCCGCCCACCGGGCGCGCCTGGCAGGCCTGTACCGCCCGGCCGCGGCGGCGGTGGCCGTGGCGACGCGGGTCCGGGCGGCCCGCTCGGGTGCGCCGGACCACCGGCTGGCCGGCCTGGTCGCGGGCCTGCGCGAGCTCCTCACCCTCACCCGGCGCCTCACGGCGGGCCCCGGCCCGGTCGTGGAGCTGCGCGGCACCGCCCGCCAGGCGTACGGCGAGGCGGGCGGGCTGCGGCTGTACGGGCTGTTCGCCGAGCCGGTGCTGACAGCCACGCACGCGGGCGTGCTCAGCTGGGCGGTGGACGCCGACGGCCGGCTCAGCACCGTCTCCGAGGTGCTGCCGCACGGCGATCCGGCCGCAGCGGCCCCGCAGGCCGTCGGGGCGGGCAACCGGGCGGTCCGGCTGGGCGACGCCTTGCTCAGCCACCGCGAGTTCACCCGCGCCGGGCTGGCCGTCCAGGGCGCGACCAGGTCGGCGAGCGGACGGCTCGGGGCGGGTGCCGCCGTCCGGGCCGTCCGGGCGACGGGCACGGCGTGGACGGCGGAGCCCGCCGCCGCGCTGTGGGCCGAGCCGGTAGCCGCCCAAGTGGCGCGGGCACTCGCGGCGGAGGCGCTGCCGTACGAGACCAGGCCGGCCGGGAGTGACCTGCTGTTCCTGGACGTCACCCTGCTGGGCCCGGCCGCGTACGGTCCGGGCGGGGCGCCGCAGCTCCTGGCGCGCTGCGGCGAGGACGGTCCGGTGGTGGAGCTGCGCGCCGCGCACGACCACCCGGGGCTCGCCCACCGCGCGAACCTGGCCCTGCTCGCGACCGCGCCCGGCCTGCGGCTGCGGGTGATCGGCCGCCTGGAACGCGCCGCCCGCCCGGAGCTGCGCCTGCTCGCGGTCGGCACGCCCCCGGGCGAGCCCGCACCGGGTGCCCCGGCCCTGACGCTCCCGGCCGACCGGGCAGGGCGGGTCAACCTCGGCCTCGAACGCCTCCAGGCCGCCGATGTCACGACCACCAGCACCCCCACCACCACCCCCGACCTCCCGGAGGGACAGCCCCTGGACCCGCCCGTGCACCTGCTCGGCCGCCGGGTCGAGCAGACCGTCACCACCGGCCGGAACGCCCTCGCCCCGAGCGCGGGCACGACCGCCGCCGACGCGGCCCGGCTGCGCGCCGCCGGGCTCGCCACCGCGGCCGACCTGCTCGACGCCCTGCGCGCCGCCGCGACCGACCACCGCCGCGACGTGTTCGGCCGGGTGATCCCCGACGACCACGAGGCCTTCACCACGGCCTGGCTCGCCGCCACCACCTACACCGAGGAACTGGCCGCCGCCCTCTGCCTCGCGGCCTGGGGCCCGTCGGAACCGTAGCCCCGACCACAAGGAGAAGCCATAAGGAGAAGTATTTGCACGGACAGGTAATCCGCGTCGGCTGGCATACTTGAACGAGGGGAGAACGAACCAGGCGAGAACGAACCGGGCAAGAGGAGGCGGCCGATGGGGATCCGCGACGACGCCGCCGAGGTCCGCGCCCGTGGCTGGCGCACGCTCGCCGCGCTGCACGGGCTGATCGACACGGCGCTGGAGAAGGCGCTCCAGGCGGAGCACCGGCTCTCGGTGGTCGAGTACACGGTGCTCGACGCGCTGTCGCGACAGGACGGCTGGCACATGCGGATGCAGCAGCTGGCCCGGGCGGCGGCACTGAGCAGCAGCGCGACCACCCGGCTGGTGACCCGACTGGAGGACCGCGGCCTGCTCAGCCGCTACCTGTGCGCGGACGACCGGCGCGGGATCTACACCGAGCTCACGCCGGACGGGCGGGCGCTGCTGACCTCGGCCCGCCCGGTGCACGATGCCACCCTGGAGGCGACCCTGGCGCAGGCGGCCGAGGTCCCGGAGCTGGCCCCGCTGGTCGGTGCCCTCGCCGGACTGGAATCCTCCGCCCGCACCCCCGCCGCCCGCGCCTAGCCCCTACCGCCGTCCGGCGAGGGCGTTGCGGTGCACCCGGTCGAGCAGGGCGAGCAGCAGCTCCTTGCTGGACGCCCGCTCCCGCACGTCGCAGAGCACGATCGGCACCTCGGGGCCGAGGTCGAGGGCCCGGCGGACGTCCTCCGGGCCGGCGTCGCGCCGGCCGTGGAAGCAGTTGACGCCGATCGCGAACGGGATGCCGCGCTGCTCGAAGAAGTCCACGGCGGCGAAGCTGGATTCGAGCCGCCGGGTGTCGGCGAGGACGATCGCGCCGAGGGCGCCGAGCGCGAGGTCGTCCCACATGAACCAGAACCGGAACTGGCCGGGCGTGCCGAAGAGGTAGAGCACCAGGTCGTCGCGGACGGTGATCCGCCCGAAGTCCATGGCCACGGTGGTGGTGGACTTGTCCTGGATGCCTTCGAGGCTGTCGACCCCGATGCTGGCGCGGGTCATCCGCTCCTCGGTCTGCAGCGGTTCGATCTCGCTGACGGAGCCGACCATGGTGGTCTTGCCGACGCCGAAGCCGCCGGCGACGAGGATCTTGACCGCGCCCGGCACCAGGCTCTGGGTCGTCAATTCGGGTCTCCTGGAATCGGACTGAGAGATGCGCGGAAGGCCGTGCGGAGCGTCGCGGGAACGACACGGGAAGCGACGCGGGAACGACGCGTCCGCCGGTTCAGAGCCGGCGGACGCCCTCGATCACGGCCTGGATCAGCGAGATGTCCGGCGCCTCGGCGAGCTGGACCGGGGCGCGGGTGAGGATGAGCCGTGCCTCGGCCAGGTCGTCGAGCAGCACCTTGACCACGCTGACCGGGAGGTCGAGCGTGGCGGCGATCTCGGCCACGGCCAGCGGGCGTTCGCGGCACAGGTCGAGGATCGCGGCCGGTTCGGGCGTCAGCCGGGTGGTGTCGGTGCGCGGGTCGGCGGTGACCACGAGGGTGATCAGCGCGAAGCCGTCACGGACCGGGCCGGTGCGCCCGTTGGTGATCGCGTAAGGACGGACCAGATGGCCTGCGTCCTTGTCGAAGAACCAGGCCTCGTCGGCGTCGGCGGTCACGCACCGCCACCCACGCCGACCTGGCCGGCGTCGCTGCGCGGCGCCGCGGTGAGGTACTGGCCGACCTGCTTGACCAGCATGTTGATCTCGTAGGCCATCAGTCCGGCGTCCACCTGCTCGCTGGTGAGCACGGCGAGGCGGGCGCCCCGGCCGGCGGTGGTGACGAACAGGAACAGCTGGTCCATCTCGATCACGGTCTGCCGGACCCGCCCGCCGTTGAACCGGTGGCCGGCGCCGCGGGCGAGGCTCTGCAGGCCGGAGGCGACGGCGGACAGGTGCTCGGCGTCGGCCCGGTCGAGGCCCTGGGACATGCCGACCAGCAGGCCGTCCTCGGAGAGGACGATGGCGTGGCGGGTCTCGGGTACCCGCGCCACCAGCTGGTCCAGCAGCCAGTTGAGGTCGCGCTGGGTGTCGGTGTGCTGCGTCATCACTGCTGTTCCTTGGCTTCCTGAGCGGCGGAAGGTGCGGCCGGTGCGGGGGGTGCGGTCGGTGCGTCCGGTTCGGGGTCGGCCGCGCGGGCGGTCCGGGTGCCGCGCTGGATGGCGGCCATGGTGGCGCGGGAGCGCTGCGGGGACGCGTCGTCGGCCTCGGCGGTGCCGTGCCGGGGGCCGGCCGGGCCGCCGGGGCGGGGGACCGGACCGGGGACGGGCCCGGGCCCGGAGACGGCCGACGGGGGCAGCATGGCGCCGGGCGCGTGGGCCTCCCGCAGCTGCTCGGCGAGGCTGGCGTTGCGGACCCGCTGCGGCAGGACGCGCGGGGTGCGCAGCCCGCCATCCGGGTCGTGGTCCAACGGGGCCTCCTGGGCGCGTTCGTGGGTGGGCGCGGAGCGGTCGGCGGACGTGCCGTCGAAGCCGGCCCCGGCCGCGCCGTTCGCCGTGGCTGCCGCGGCAGCTGCCGCACCGCCTGCACCGCCCTCGTCGCCTGTGCCGTCCGCACCGCCGAGGCTCTCCGCGAGGTTCTCGGCGAGGTCGTCGTACCGCCGGGGGAGCGCGGGCCGGGGGACGACCACGGCGCCGGGCAGGCCGGGGATCGGGGAGCCCGCCGGCAGGCCGCCGTTGGCGGGCGGCGCCACGCCGTCCTGGTCGCCGGCCACGGGGTACTGGGCGAGCAGCTCACCGATGATCACACCGGAGTCACCCTCGCCGAAAGCACCAGGAGCACCGGAAGCACCAGAAGCACCGGGCACTTCGGGCGCACCCGGCACACCGGCCGCCGGAGCACCCTCCGGACCCGCCGCCGGACCTCCACCCAGCAGCCCGCTGAGCACTCCGGCCAGCGCGCCCGACAACTCCCCGTCCACGTCGCCGAGATCGCCGTCCGCGCCCGGCCGGCGCTCCGGCACCGGCGTCCGCGTGACCCGCGCGCCGGACGGGAGCCCGGGCACCGCGGCCGGCTGCTCGGCCTGCTCCAGCAGCACCGCGGGCACCAGCACCACGGCTCGGGTGCCGCCGTACGGCGAGGGCCGCAGGGTCACCTGGATCTCGTGCCGGGCGGCCAGCCGCGCGACGACGAACAGGCCGAGCCGCAGGTCGTCGCCGAGTGCGGAGACGTCCAGCTCGGGCGGGTTGGCCAGGTAGTCGTTGAGCCGCTCGTACTCCTCCTCGGTCATGCCGAGTCCGCGGTCCTCGACCTCGACCGCGAGACCCTTGGGGACCTCCTGCGCGGAGAGCTGCACCTGGGTGTACGGCGGGGAGAAGGTGGTGCCGTTCTCGATCAGCTCGGCGACCAGGTGGATGACGTCGGCGACGGCCTGCCCGCTGAGCGAGGCACGCGGCACGCCCTGGACGACGACGCGCGCGTAGTTCTCGGTCTCCGAGACGGCGCTGCGCAGCACGTTGACGACGGGCACGGCGTTGCGCCAGCGCCGGGCGGGCAGCGCGCCGCCGAGGATGACCAGGTTCTCGGCGTTGCGCCGCATGCGGGTGGCGAGGTGGTCGACCGCGAACAGTTCGCGCAGCAGGTCGGGTTCCTCGTGCTCGCGCTCCAGCGCGTCCAGCATGCTGATCTGGCGGTGGATCAGGATCTGGGTGCGGCGGGCGATGTTGAGGAAGACCTTCTTCGTGCCCTCGCGGCCCTGGGCCTGGTGGACGATGGCGGCGACGGCGGCCTGGCGGACGGCGGCGAGGCCGTCGGCGGTCTGCTGCACCTCGTCGCCGGCCCGCCGGGACGGGGACCAGGTGGGCGGGACGGGCACCGGCTCGCCGGAGCGCAGCCGTCCGACGACCGCGGGGATCTCCTGCTGGGCGAGCGCGAGGGTGTCGGCGCGCAGTCCGGCGAGGCGGGCGGAGAGGGCCCGGGCGGCGCGGATGCCGTTGATCAGGCTGTACAGCAGGACCAGGGCGACGACGACGGTGCCGGCGACGAGGGCGGTGCGCTGTCCGGCGTCGCGCAGCAGGTAGGCGGCGTATCCCCAGGCGGCGGCGAGGCCCAGGCTGGGGACCAGCGCGAGGGCGAGGAGAGAGCTGCGGAGGGAGCCGGACCGGCCGGCGCGGTGGCCCGTGCGGGGGGCCGATATGCCTGGCATCTGATTCCTTGTTGCAGGGCCGAGTTGCAGGGCCGAGCGGCGGGTTGGCCCGCGCGCGGTCCGGCCGGGGCTTCAGGGCGCCACGGCCGGGTTGCCGGACGGGGTGACGCGGTGTCAACGTCCGGACGGGGTGCAGCACGGCCGCCGACGGCAGGAACGCTACCAGTCCCAGGTGCCCTCATCGCAACATCAACTGACGATATGTGAACGGATTCTGACCGTGGGTGCGAGTCCGGACGGAATCGTGCGCCGACGGATCGTCGCAGGTCGAACGGCTTTCGCGAAAGCGGTGACGGCTCCCCGGGAAGCCGGGGGGATCCTCCTGGAGAGCCGTCAGGAACAGGTCAAACACGGTTATGCTGAAGGGTCGGCAGAGCTGTGCTCAGTGGCCCGTGTGCTTCGGCCAGTCGGACCGGCGAACAGGGGTGGTCGGTCCAGCGGCCGGTGTGCTCCGCGCTCAGCCCGCCAGCGGCATAGAGATCAACGTCCCTCCACGCTCTACGTGCTCCTCCACCGCCGCCTCCCGCATGGCCAGTTCGGTCCACGCCCAGCTGGCCAGCCCGGACAGCTCCGCCGACCACTGCCTGCCGTACGTACCCGACGCGACCTGCCCGAGCCGCAGCCGCTGCACGTCCGAGGTGCCGGCCGGCGGGTAGATGTGGGTGGCGTCGCGCAGGTAGCGCTCGATGTGGAACTCGGTCTGGAGGCCCCGGGCGGCGTGGATCTCCATGGCGTTGCGCGCCGAGTCCAGCGCGTACTCGGTGTTGATGAGCTTGGCGTTCATCAGCTCGGCGTCGCATGCCTTGCCGTGGTCGAGCAGGTGCGAGGCGTGGTACGCGGCGAGCTTGGCGGTCATCAGCCGGGACTGCATCTCGCCGAGCTTCAGCGCGATGTTGGGCAGTTGGTTGAGCGGCTTGCCGTACAGCACCCGCTCCTCGGCGAAGCGGGCGGTGTCCTCGACGATCGCGGTGTGGATGCCGAGCGCGACGGCGGCGAGGTTGAGCCGCCCGTACAGCGTGGACGAGGAGTAGGCGACGTCCAGGCCCTGGCCCTCCCGGCCCAGCCGGTTGGCGGCCGGGATGCGGCAGTCCTCGAAGACGACCTCGCCGAAGCTGAAGCCGTGCAGCCCGCTCTGCGAGCCGAGGGCGCCGGTGCGGAAGCCGGGGCGGTCGCTCTCCACGAGGAACGCGGAGAGGCCCCGGCTGCCCTGGTCGGTGCGGAGCACCACGCCGTGCACGTCGCCGATGTGGGAGTTGCCGACGAACCACTTGCGGCCGTTGAGGACGTACTCGTCGCCCTCCCGGCGCGCGGTGCCGGTCATGCCGAGCACGTGGCCGCCCGAGTCGGGCTCGGTGACGGCGATGGTCGGCAGCGACTCCCCGGAGGCGAACCTCGGCAGCCACGCGCGCCGCTGGCCGTTCGTGCCGAAGTGGAGGACCTTGGCGACGCCGAGCTGCGAGGCCTGCGCCATCGCGCCCATCGCGCCGCTGACGCGGGCGAGTTCCTCGACGATGACGGTCTTGGCGAGGTGCCCGAGCCCCAGTCCGCCGAACTCGCGCGGGATGGTCGCGCCGATCCAGCCCCGGCGGGCGATCTCCCGTGAGAGCTCGAACTCGACCGTCCGGTCGGCCTCCATTCTGGCCACCTGCGGACGTATCTCCTTCTCGGCGAACTCACGCACCTCGGCTCGGATGCTCTCGTGACGCTCGTCGGTGAAGTAGTCCATCGCCATGTTGCGGTCCTCTCGTGTCAGCGGGTGTCGTGCCCTCCGTCCGTGCCGCCGATGCCGCGCCGGCCGCCGATGTGATGAGGTGGGGGTGGGGAGGTGGCGGCCGGTTGCCCCAAGTGCCCCTTTGCAACCGGTGCATGCGGAACTTCGGCCGGGTTCCCCTGGGGATGGGGCTACCGTCCGTGTCTTCGGCAGGGCTCATTGTCATATGGGCACATCGAGGTGACCCAGAGTCGATCTTGGATTGGCGTGAAAAAGATCGTCCGAATCCGGGCTGGTTTTACGGCGCCGCCGGATGGGAAGTGATCTTCCCCCGCTCGACAACCTGCCGAGCGGCCGTTCACGTGCGGCTTTGACTGTCCATCAGCAAGGGTGGCGAAGCGCACCGGGGGGCGCCGAACCGCCCTGATGTCTGATTACATGTCGCCATGACTGATGTGATGAGCACTCAAGGCCAGTTCCCGGGTGCCGCCGGGGAGTCCGAGCGGACCCGCAGACTGCGCAGCCTCGGTCTCAACGAGCCCTCCGCGGACGAGGCCTTCGACCGCTTCGCCCACCTCGCCGCCAGCATCACCCGCGCCCCCATCGCGATGGTCAACTTCATCAACGACGAGCGCCAGATGTTCCGGGGGCTCTACATCCCGCCAAACTCCTCCGAAGCGGTGGCCGAAGAAGGCGCATCGTGGGCCGATCGCGGCATCGCGTTCGACCTCCCGACCCGTCAGATGCCGCTGAGTCACGGCTTCTGCCCGCACGTCGTCGCCCAGCGCTCCCCGCTCGCCCTCGACGACATCCTCGCCTACCCCCGGTTCGCCGGAAACCCGGTCGTCGACGAACTGGGCGTGCGCGCCTACCTCGGCGCCCCGCTCGTCGACGACACCAACACCGTCATCGGCACCGTCTGCGTCCTGGACCGGGAACCCCGGCAGTGGGGCCGCGAGCGGCTGCGCGACATCCAGCACCTCGCCGAGGCGCTGCTCTCCGAGATCCGGCTGCGCGACACCCTCCTCGCCCAGCAGCAGGAGATGTTCGCCGCCTTCGACGGCTCCCCGTTCCCGATCATGCTCACCGACGGCCCCGGCCAGGAGATCCGCTACGCCAACGCCCAGCACGGCGACACCTTCGGCGCCCCGGCGGCGTACGGCGGGATCGGCGTCGCCTACCCGCAGCTCGGCGCGGCCGGGCTCCAGCAGGCCGTCGCCGAGGCGTACCACACCGGGCGCGCCACCGTCCTCAACGACGTCCGGATCCAGCCGGGCCGTCCCGAGGGCCAGCGCATCCAGCAGATCTTCAGCTTCACCTGCACCCCGCTGCGGGCCGCGCGCACCGGCCAGATCAACGGTGTCCTCACCGTCGGCATGGACGTCACCGCGCAGTCCCGCACGGAGGAGGAACTCGGCACGCTGGCCGCCCTGCTCGTCGACCGGCTCCAGCAGAGCGGACCCCCCGCCGGACGCCCGGGCATCACCGGGGAGACCGGCCTGGGCCTGTCGGGCTGAACCGCCGACCGGCCGCTCGCGGCACCACCCACCGCACCAGTCCGCAACCGAACAACCGGACGCACCGCGCGTCGCGACCGTCCGAATCAGCCAAAACGTTCAGAACAGTCCGAAAGTTCATTGCGGCGGGGCGCCTCTCACCCCCGAGGAGAGGCTCCCCGCCACAATGCCGTCCACGGGCCGTCAGCTTCCTCCGGCCGCCTCCTGGGCCGGCGTCCAGGCGCCGAGCGGGTGAACCGCCCGCCCCCGCGCCCCCGTTCGGGCCCGACCGACCGCCGCCGGTGGTAGGCATGGGCCGCATGGACTGGTTCGCCGCCCCCGACTACTGGCTGAGCCGGCTGCTCGTCCAGCGGATGATCGCCGCCCTCTACCTGATCGGCTTCCTCGCCGCCGCCGCCCAGTTCCGCGCCCTCATCGGCGCCGACGGCATGCTGCCGGTGCCCCGCTTCACCGCCCGCGTCCCGTTCCGCCACGCGCCCGGCCTCTTCCATCTCCACTACAGCGACCGCTTCTTCGCCGCCGTCGCCGGGACCGGCGCCGCCATCGCCGCCGCCCTCGTCGCAGGACTCGGCGACGCCGTCCCGCTCTGGGCCTCCCCGCTGCCGTGGGCCGTCCTGTGGGTGCTCTACCTCTCCATCGTCAACGTCGGGCAGACCTGGTACTCGTTCGGCTGGGAGTCCCTGCTCCTCGAAGCGGGCTTCCTCGCCGCCTTCCTCGGCAACGCCGACACCGCGCCACCCGCCCTCGTGCTCTGGCTGATGCGCTGGCTGGTCTTCCGGGTCGAGTTCGGCGCCGGGCTGATCAAGATCCGCGGCGACAGCTGCTGGCGCGACCTGACCTGCCTGCGCTACCACCACGAGACCCAGCCCATGCCCGGACCGCTCAGCTGGTTCTTCCACCACCTGCCCGACCCGCTGCACCGGGTCGAGGTCGCCGCCAACCACGTCGTCCAACTCGTCGTCCCGGTCTGCCTTTTCCTGCCGCAGCCGGTCGCCACCTACGCGGCCTCCTTGATCGTCGCCACCCAGCTGTGGCTGGTCGCCTCCGGCAACTTCGCCTGGCTCAACTGGCTCACCGTCACGCTCGCCCTCGCCGCCGTCGACCCGGCCCGCCTCGGCCTGCCCGTCCACCCGCGCCACTACCACGCCACGCCCGCCTGGTTCGAGGCCCTCGTGATCGCGCTCACCGCGACCGTCGCCGTCCTCAGCTACTGGCCGGCACGCAACCTCGTCTCCCGCCGCCAGATCATGAACCGCTCCTTCAACCGGCTCCACCTCGTCAACACCTACGGCGCCTTCGGCAGCATCAACCGCATCCGCCAGGAAGTCGTCGTCGAGGGCACCGACGAGCCCGTCGTCACCTCGCACACCGTCTGGCGCGAGTACGGCTTCAAGGGCAAACCCGGCGACGTGCGCCGCCTCCCGCGTCAGTACGCCCCCTACCACCTGCGGCTCGACTGGCTGATGTGGTTCGCCGGCATCTCGCCCGCCTACGCCCGCCCCTGGTTCCTGCCCTTCGTCGCCCGCCTCCTCGCCGGCGACCCCGCCACCCTCCGGCTGCTGCGCCACAACCCCTTCCCGGACGCCCCGCCGACCCACGTCCGGGCGACCCTCCACCTCTACCGGTTCACCGATTGGCGCGAACTGCGCGAAACCGGCGCGTGGTGGCACCGTACCGAGCTGTACGAGTACCTCGCGCCGGTCGACCTCGCCGGCCTCGCCCGCGCCGGGTACCGCCCGCCCCTCGGACGGCGGGTCCGCACCGTCCCCCTGGACCGCCTGCGACGCCCCGGGGACGGGCGCGGGCACTCGTCCGGAGCAGCGGGCGGCCACCCGCCCGGCCCTCCCGAGTAGCGGCCAGACGGACGGTATGGCACGCGACACCGGCCCTTCGGACGGTGGGTGCGTGCAAGGCTCGAACGGGCACCCGTATTCTGGGCCTCCACAACCGGCAGCCCGACCGCGCGGCCCCCCGGCCCCGTCCCGGGGCACCCCCGCGCAACCGGTCCGCCGCCCCCTCGCCGCCAGCCCCGCCGTCGTCGCCCAGAACCGGACCTCACATGACAGTGCTTCACTCGCGCAACGCCGACGCAGCCGACCCGGCGGACGTCGCCGACGCCGCAGACGTCAAGGACCCCCAGGACGCCAAGGCCACCACGGCGGAGCCCGATCTCCGCGAGGACCTCGGCCGCTACGCCGAACTCGGGGCCTTCACCCTCACCGCCGACACCCATGCCTGGTACGCGGCCGTCGACACCGTCGCCACCCCCGAGGACGCCCGCGCCGCCTCCACCGCGCTCGCCGAACTCCGCGGCCGCGACCTCCAGCAGACCTGGGACGCCGTCACCGCCCTCGCCGCCGAGGCCAAGCTCGACGAGCCCGACACCGTCGCCAAGACGGCGCTCCTCGTCGAGATGCTCCAGCGCGTCCACCGCACCTCGGCCACCCTCACCGTCGCCGCCTACGACGCCGACCTCGACGCCCTCGCCGCCGCCACCGCCGACGGCGCGTGGCGCCGCGAGCGCGGCATCAAGCTCTCCTGGCTGCGCGCCCGCGCCCTGCGCAAGCAGGCCGCCGCCCTCGCCACCGACCGCCGCACCCGCCGCGAGGACCTCCACGAGGCGCTCGCCTCCGCCGAGATCGAGCGCCGCGCCTGGGCCGCTCTCGCCCCCTCCGGCACCCTCCCGACCGTCCCCGCCGACGGCGACCTGGTCGCGAAGACCGCCCAGAGCCTCGACGCGATCAACGCCGGGCTGCGCGAACTCACCCGGCTGCTCCCCGAGCACGACCTCGACGGGCTCGCCTTCGGCGACCTCATCGACCTCGTCGAGCGGCTCGCCGCCGACGAAGGCACCCTCTACCGCCTGCACACCATCCGCAGCCTGCGCGCCACCCTGGAGGAGGCCGGCCTCGGCGACCTGCTCGCCGAACTCACCGCCGCCCAGGCCGACCGCCGCGCCGCCGAGGCCGCGTTCGCGGCCCGCCAGGCCCTGGCGGGCGGGCAGCGCGACGGGCTGGCGGAGGAGGAGGCGGAGGCTTCCGAGGTCGAGCCGGCTGCTGAGGACGAGACGGAGCCGGCCGCCGAGGCTGCGGCCGAGGCCGAGGCCGAGCAGGCCGTCGTGTCTCTCCCGGCGCCCTCCCCGGCCGCCGACGACCTCGTGGCCGCCGCCACCGCCGCCCTCGCCGAGGCTGCCGAGGCGGAGCCGGAGACTGCCGAGTCGGAGGAGCCGGCGGAGGCCGAGGCAGTCTCCGCCGAGACCGAGGTTGCCGACGAGGCGCCTGCTGCGGCTGAGGAGCCGGAGGCCGTCGAGGCCGAGCCGACCGCCGAGCCGGAGGCCGCCGCCGAGGTCGAGGCCATCGAGCCGGAGGCCGTCATCGAGACGCCCGCCGCCGAGGTCGAGGTGGTCGCCGAGCCGGAGGTCGTGATTGAGGCCGAGGAGCCGGTTGCCGAGGTCGAGCCGGAGGCCGCTGAGACCGAGGTCGTCGCCGAGGCGCCTGCTGTGGTTGAGGAGCCGGAGGCCGCTGAGGCCGTGGCGACTGCTGACCCGGAGGCCGTCGAGGCCGAGCTGACTGCCGAGCCGGAGGCCGCCGTTGAGGCCGCCGCCGAGGTCGAGGCCATCGAGCCGGAGGCCGTCATCGAGACGCCCGCCGCCGAGGTCGAGGTGGTTGCCGAGCCGGAGGTCGTGATTGAGGCCGAGGAGCCGGCTGCTGAGGTCGAGCCGGAGGCCGCTGAGACCGAGGCCGTCGCCGAGGCTCCCGCCTCCACCGAGGCCGAGGCCGCCGCTGACGAGCCCGCCGGGCCGCCGGCCAAGCCGGATTTCACGCCCGGGCGGCCCGTGACCGCCTACTCGGCGGAGGAACTGCTCGCCGTCGTGCGGTGGGTGGACGGCGACGGTGTCGAGCGCAGTGACGAGGAGCTGCTGCGTGCGGCGATGAAGGAGCTGGGCTTCGCCCGGCTCGGGCCGCGCATCAAGGAGGCGCTGGGCGCCGCCGTCTCGGCCGCGCGAGGCTAGCAGCCAGGCACGCCCGCACGCCCGCATGTCCGCAGGGCCCGGAACGCGAGAGCCGCGTTCCGGGCCCTGCGCCGTCAGCCGGCCTTGTTCCAGGGCTGGCCGGACATCAGCGCCTTCACGTTGGCGACGTAGCTCGGGTTGGGGATGACGAGGCTGCCTTCGGTCTCGCCGGTGGCCGGGTCGGTGACGGTGTTGTAGTGCACGTTGCCCGCGCCCGCGTTGTACGCGGCGATGACCAGATCGAGCAGCGGCGTCTTGCCGGTGGCCGGGTCGGGGGAGAGGTCGTACTTGCCGCCAAAGGAGGAGTCGCCGAAGTAGGCGACGAGCCAGTCGAGCAGCTGCGTGCCGAGCTGGACGTTCCCGGGGAGCGTCTTCGGGTCGGAGGCGGTGCCGAACTTGTTGTTCATCCAGCTGATCGTGTTCGGCATGACCTGCATGGTGCCGATCCCGCCGTCGCAGGCGAGGATGCCGGACTGCCAGCCGCTCTCCTGCCAGGCGATGGCCTTGACCAGGTTGACGGGCAGCGGCGGGAGCTTGTCGGTGCCGCCGTTGCTGAGGCTGAGAGTCCGCGGCTTCTCGGCGGCGGCCGCGAGGGCCGCCGCGACGGCCTCCTTGGGCTCGTCCGGCTGGGGCTTGGACGGCTGGCAGCCGCTCTGCAGTGGTGGGACGTGCGGGGTCGCGGGCGCGGGCGGCGGCGGGGGAGCGACGGGGCCGGGCTTGGCGGTCGGCGCGGGGGCCGCCACTGCCGGGGCGGGGGCCTTCTCGGCGGTGCCGGCGCTGTTTGCGCCGCCCGTTCCGCCGGACGGCCTGGCCGCGCCGGGCTTGGCGCTGCTCGGCGTCGGGGTCGGGGTGGGCTTGGCCGACTTGCTCGCCGTCGGGCTCGGACTGCCGGTGGCGCTGGGGCTCGCGGTCGGCGAAGTCGTCGCGGCCGGGCTCGCGCTGGGCGTGTCGGTGGGCGAGGCGGTCGTGGCCACTGCCGTCGTGTTCGGCGCCGCGTCGGTGTGGCCGTCGGCGGGCTTGCTGCCGCATCCGGCCAGGACGGCCGTTGAGACGGCCACAGCCGACACCATCACCAGCGCACGCCGGGATGTGCTCACTGCCATATGTGGTTCCCCCCACTCGTCACCGGCGGGCCCGGTGAGTGGCGGTCATCCTACGATGCGTTGATCCTGCCTTGTACGAACGGGTGGCCCAACGCCTCGGCGAGGACGGCCGGAGCCGCGACGAGCGAGGGTCCGTACCAGGTCAGGTGCCGTCCGCTGACCAGCGCCGTCGGCACTCCCGGGAATGCCTCCGGGCCGTCGTCGGCGGTGAAGCGGTACGGCTCGTCCGGCAGGATCACCAAGTCCAGAGCGCAGGCGAGCAGTTCGGGCAGGGGCACGGCGGGGTAGCGCTCGGGGTGGTCGGCGTGGACGAGCCGCACGCCGAGGCGCCGCAGGAGGTCCCCGGCGAAGGTGTCGCGCCCGAGGACCATCCAGGGGCGGCGCCAGATCGGCACGATGGCCCGCGGGCCGTCCTCCTGTGTCCTGCCCACATCCCGCCACGCAGCCTCCGCCTCGTCCAGCCAGCCCGGCCGCGGCAGCCCGCATGCGGCGGTGAGCATCCGGTCCAGCGAGCGGAACGCGTCGTCGAGCGTGCGGATGTCGGTGACCCACACCGGCACGCCGGCCGCCCGCAGCGCGTCCAGGTCGGGCCGCCGGTTCTCCTCGTCGTTGGCGAGGACGAGGTCCGGGGCGAGCGCGAGGATCCGCGGCACGTCCGGGTTCTTGGTGCCGCCGATCCGGGTGACGGCCAGTCCGGCCGGGTGGCTGCACCAGTCGGTGGCGCCGACCAGGAGCCCGGGCGCGGTGGCGGCGACCGCCTCGGTCAGTGACGGCACCAGCGAGACGACCCGCCGCACCGGGCCAGGGCCGAGCCGGACGGGCAGGTCGAGATCGTCCCGCAGGACGGTGGGAGCGGCCATCCGGTCAGCGTACGCCGGGCATCGGTGCCCGCCGCCCGCGCGGCGAAAGTCGCCGGGAACCCGCCGGGGAATCCAGCCGACTACCTGGTCCGGGTCCGCAGGACGGGCCCCGAGCACGATCACCGATCAGGAGAGTTCCCATGCGCCCTCGCGTTGTCTGCGCCGTCGCGGCCGCCGTCGCCCTGTTCGCCACGGCCTGCGGAAGCAGCGGGGGAGGGGGCGGTGGCCGGGGCGCGCAGGACGTGGCCAAGGCCGGCCCCGCCGGCGCCTTCCCCGTCAAGGTCTCCGACTGCGCGGGCAAG
This sequence comes from Kitasatospora aureofaciens, assembly GCF_019192735.1. Lineage (GTDB taxonomy): Bacteria > Actinomycetota > Actinomycetes > Streptomycetales > Streptomycetaceae > Kitasatospora > Kitasatospora aureofaciens_A. The sequence goes on along the minus strand of NZ_JAHTKP010000006.1, from coordinate 141,579 downwards.
GAGACCACCATCGCCAAGGTGCCCGGGAAGATCGTCACCAGCAACGCCGCGAGTCTGGAGATGCTCCTCCGACTCGGCGCCGGCGACCGCCTGATCGGTACCGGCTTCCCGCCTGGCAAGGGCACTCTGCCGGCGGACCTCGCCGAGCAGGGCGCCAAGGTGCCCGTGCTGGGCGACCGGACCATCCCCAAGGAGAAGCTGCTCGGCTCCGGCGCCGATCTCTACGTCGACACCTTCGGCGCGATGCCGATGATGGGCGGCGGCGCCAACGGGCCCACCGAGGAGGAGTTCACGGCGGCCGGCATCCAGCACGTCTTCCTGCTCTCCACCGCCTGCGCGGGCACCCCGAAGGCCGCCAAGGCGCCGCGCACCGACCTCGCCCAGGTCGAGGACGACATCCGCCGGCTCGGCGCCGTCACCGGCACGGCCGCCCGCGCCGAGGAGCTCGTCACCGGCATGGAGCGGCGGGTCGGCGAGGTGCGCACCGCGCTGGCCGGCGTCCCGGACGGGCAGCGGCCGAGCTACTTCGTCTTCGACTTCGACGCCGGCACCAAGCAGCCGGTCTCCGTGTGCGGCCGGCAGGTCGCCAATGCGGTGATCACCCTGGCCGGCGCCCGCAACGTGTTCGCCGACTGCGACGCCGACTTCAAGCCCGGCTCCTGGGAGGACGTGGTCGCCAAGAACCCTGACTGGATCCAGCTCTCCGTCCGCAACCGCGGCAGCGAGGAGGCCACCCGCAAGGCGTTCGACGACGCCGAGGCGTTCCTGAAGAGCTTCCCCGCCACCCAGGGTCTCAAGGCCGTCCAGGAGGGGCACTTCGTGCGGCTCGGCTCCGAGGTCACGACCATCGCGGGGGTGCGCAACGCCGACGCCGTCCGGCAGATCGCCGCCACCGTCCACCCGGACCTCGTCAAGAGCGGGCAGTAGACCGTGACTTCGGCCTCTGCCTCTTCCTCCGCCACTGGATCCGAAGCCTCTGCCTCGGCGGCCGAGGCGGACGGGACCGCCGGCCCCCGCCCGGCCCGCACCCTGCGGGCCGGGCCGCTGGCCGCCGGACTCGCCGTCGCCCTGGTGCTCGCGCTGACCGCGGCCGTCTCGCTCGGCGCCGTCGACGTGCCGCCCGGCGAGGTCTGGTCGGTGGTCGCCCGCCGGCTCACCGGACGTGCCCAGGAACCCGGTACCCGCGACCTCATCGTCTGGCAACTGCGCGTGCCCCGCGCCCTGTTGGCGGCTGTCGTCGGTGCCGGGCTCGGCCTGGTCGGCACCGCCGTCCAGGCCCTCGTCCGCAACCCTCTCGCCGACCCCTACCTGCTCGGCATCTCTTCCGGCGCCTCGCTCGGGGCCGTCGCCACCATCGTCCTCGGTACCACCCTCGGTCTCGACCTCTCCTTCGGCAGCGCGCTCGGTCTCACCGTCTCCCTGGCGGCCTTCGCCGGCGCGCTCGGCGCGTTCTCCCTGGTGTGGCTGCTGGCCCGGCGCGGCGGCGGGTTCTCCCCGTTGCGGCTGGTCCTCGCGGGCATCGGCATCGCCCAGTTCCTCGGCGGGATCACCAGCTACCTCGTTCTCCAGACCAGCGACGAGCAGCAGACCAGGGGTGTCCTGTTCTGGCTCATGGGCAGCCTCGGCGGCGCCGTCTGGGCCCAACTCGCCGTTCCCGCCGCCGCCGTGGCGCTCGGACTGGCCCTGCTCCAGGCCCGCGCGCGCGGACTCAACGCGATGCTGATGGGCGACGAGACGGCCGCCGGGCTCGGCGTGGACGTTACCCGGCTGCGCCGCGAGATCTTCGTCGTCACGAGCGTGCTCACCGGCGTGCTGGTCGCTGTATCCGGAGCGATCGGCTTCGTCGGGCTGATGGTGCCGCACGTGTGTCGGCTGCTCGTCGGCGGCGACCACCGGCGCCTGCTGCCGCTGTCCGCGCTCACCGGCGCCCTGCTGCTCGTCGTCGTCGACACCCTCGCCCGCACGGCCCTGGACGGCCAGGAGCTGCCGATCGGCGTCGTCACCGCCGTACTCGGCGCGCCCACCCTGCTCTACCTGCTGGACCGACGACTGGAGCGCAATTGAGAATCGCCGTCAAGGACTTGAGCGTCGCCCTGGCCGGGCGGACGGTGGTGGCCGGCGTCCACCTGGTCGCCAAGGAGGGCGAGATCGCCGGACTGGTCGGGCCCAACGGCAGCGGCAAGTCCAGCCTGCTGCGCACCGTCTACCGGCACCTGCGGCCGAGCGCCGGGCGGGTGCTGCTGGCCGGACGGGAGTTGGGCGAGCTCAGCCCCGCGCAGTCCGCCCGGCACATCGCCGCGCTGCCGCAGGAGCGCGGCGGGGACTTCGAGTTGACCGTCCGCGAGGTCGTCGCGATGGGACGCACCCCCTACAAGCGGGCGTTCGCCGCCGACGACGCCGAGGACCACCGGATCGTCGCCGACGCGCTGGTACGGGTCGGCATGGCGGACGCCGCCGGACGCCGGTTCGCCCAGCTGTCCGGCGGCGAACGCCAGCGGGTGCTGCTGGCCCGGGCGCTCGCCCAGCAGCCGGACGTCCTGGTGCTGGACGAGCCGACCAACCACCTGGACGTCCGGCACCAGGTCGAACTCCTGGCCCTGCTGCGGGAACAGCGCCGCACCACCCTGGTCGCGCTGCACGACCTCAACGCCGCCGCCTCGGTCTGCGACCGCCTGCACGTCCTGCATCGGGGCGTCCTGGTGGCCTCCGGGGCGCCGCGCGACGTGCTCACCGCCGAGCTGCTGGCCGAGGTGTTCGGCGTGCGGGCGGCGGTGGTCGAACACCCGCTCACCGGCGACCCGTTGATCGCCTTCGACCACCGCACGCCCGCACGCCCCGCCGACGGGCAACCGACGCCCGACCGCGACCGTCAGACGATCTCGTAGTGGCTCGGGCGGCCGTCGCGTTCGACCAGCCGCCCGACCTCGGCGGCGTCCTGGCTGCGCAGCAACTCCCAACGGCCGTCCGCCCGGTGGAGCACCGAGGAGTGCCAGGGCGTCATCCACGCGTCGGCCGCCTCCAGCAGCCGTATGCCGAACTTCAGCACCCCCGCCCGCTGTGGGTGGATGGACAGCCGGAACGAGCGCGGGTGCTGTTCGGCGATCAGGTCGCCCCAGGCCCGGCTGCGCTGGATCACGCCGTACGCGCGGCGCCGGCAGTCGCGCTGCAGGGCGGATCTGGTGCCGGTGAAGCCGACGGTGTCCTCGGTGAGGAAGCGGGTGATGCCCCGGTAGAGCCGGAGGGTCTCCTCGTCCGTCAGCACCTGCTCGCGCAACTCCTCGACGCTCGGCGCATATTGGGCGTGCACCCGGGCCCGCTTCTCGTCGAACGACAGGTCGCCGAGGACGGCCCGCAGGTCGTAGGTGGCGAGGTGGGTCAGGCCCTCGCGCCCGATCATCGCGGCCAACTCGTCGGAGTAGTCGTCGATGTGGTCGTCGGGGACGTTGATCAGGTCGCCGAAGATGTGCCCGTCCGAGCAGATCAGGATCTGTGCGCCGGGCTCGTAGAGGGCGCCGATCTCCTCGCAGAGCCGGTTGAGGAAGGTGAGCGACAGGCGCTCGCCCTCGTCGGGCAGGTGGCCGAGCACCTTCGCCGGGTTCGGCGACTTGCAGGGGAAGCCGGGCAGGGTGAACAGGATCGGGTCGCCGGCGGCGATGAAGTCGGCGAGCTGCTCCAGCTGGAGCGGGAAGTGGTCCGGCGTCGCGTCGAGTTCGGGGTCGGACGCGCGACGGTGCGGCAGCAGCAGGCCGAGGACGCGGGCGGAGAGGCTTCTGGTGCTCTCGCCGGCCTGATCGGATTTCTCGGTCTGGGAGTCGGTGGTGACGGTGGAAACGGTGCCGACGGGCGGCATGGTGGTCCTCCACGGAACGTCGTACGGGCTTCGGGGCAGGCGGAGCCGCGCCCCGGTTGTGCGGCCGGGGCGCCGGGGGGCCGGGGAATGGCGTGGCCGGTCAGACACGCCTGTCGTAGGCGACCGGCAGCTTGTTGACCCCGCGGGCCAGGACGGCGGGGATCCAGGTGAGCGCATCGAGACCGGCGGCCTCCGCCCCGGCGGGGCGCAGCCCGGGCAGACGGGAGAGCAACGTGCCGATGGCGATCTGGAGTTCGGCGCGGGCCAGGGCGGCGCCGGGGCAGTAGTGGATGCCGTGGCCGAACGCGAGGTGGGCGTTGGGCGTACGGTCGAAGTCGAGGCGGTCGGCGTCCGGGAACTGCTCGTCGTCGCGGTTGGCGGCGCAGAGCGAGACGATGACGGAGTCGCCGGCGGGGACGGTGGTGCCGAACAGGTCGCTGTCCTCGGCGAAGAACCGCCAGGTGGTGAGCTCGAACGCGGCGTCGTGGCGCAGCAGTTCCTCCACCGCGCGGGCGAGCAGGCCCGGGTCCTCCATGCGGTCGCCGTCCGTGTGGTCGCCGGTCGTGCCGTCCCTGAGGCGCGCGAGGTGGTCGGGGTGGCGCAGCAGGGTGATCAGCATGGTGGTGATCTGGTTGGTGACCGGCTCCTGGCCGGCGACCAGCAGCTGGAACACCATGGAGTCCAGTTCCTCGCGGCTCAACTCGCCCGCATCGCAGGCGGCGACGAGCCGCCCCAGCAGGTCGTCCTCGGCCCGCGCCGGGTCGTAGTGGGCGCGCTTGTGGGCGACGACGTCCGCGATGTACGTCTGCAGCCCGCGCAGCCGCCCTTCGTACGCCGCCCGGCCCGGGTCGAGCGGGCCGACCGGCTGGACGACCTTGCCCCAGTCGCGGTCGAATCGCACGGCCAACTCAGCTGGCAGGCCGATGACTTCGGCGAGCACCCGGAACGGGAAGTGGGCCGCGAAGCCGGCCACCAGGTCGGCGCCGCCGGTGGCGAGCAGGTCGTCGACCAGGGCGTCGGCGAGCTCCTGCAGGCGCGGGCGCAGGGCCTCCACCCGGCGGGGCGCGAAGGCGTCCAGGACGAGTCGGCGCATCGCGGTGTGCTTGGGCGGGTCCTGGTGGAGCAGGTGCACCTGGAGCTGGGAGTGCTGCGGCTCGGGCATGATCGAGGCCAGTCGGCGCCAATTCGCGTTGCCCAGAGCGTGGTTCTTGCCGAGCCGGGTGTCGTTGAGGGTCGCGTGCGCGGCCCGGTAGCCGGTGACCAGCCAGGCGTGGATGCCGCTCGGGAACTCCACCCGGTGGACCGGACCGGCCTCGCGCATCCGCCGGTACAGGGGGTACGGATCGCTCTTGTACTCCGGCCCGTAGAGCTTGACGGGGTCGGGGAGCGCGGTGTCTGCCTGTTGGTCGTGGCCGAACGGGCAGCCCGCCGCCGGTTGGTGGACGGTGTCGGTCATCTGCGGTGCTTCCTCCGGTCGTACGGTGTTCCAGGGTGGTGGGCGGTCGGGCGGGCCGGCCGCGTCACGCCGGTGCGCGGTGGGCGCGGTGGTGCAGGGCGAGGAGGGCGACGGCGGTCGCGGCGGCGAGGACCGCCAGGGCGAGGCCGGCTCTGGTGCCGGTGGTCGCGCGGTCGCCGGCCAGGGTGGCGGCGGTGGCGAGGGCGGGGCCCAGGGCGAAGCCCAGGCTGCGGGAGAGCTGGACGGCGGAGCCCGTGGTGGCCAGCCTCCCGGGCGGCGAGGCGGTCATCACCAGTGCCTGCGTGGGGCCGCCGTTGAGGCCCATGCCGGCGCCGGCGAGGGCGAGCCGCCAGGCGATGTCGCCGTTGGACCAGGCGCCGTCCAGCGGGACGAGAAACAGCAGGCCGAGGGTGGTGACGGCGGCCCCGGTGAGCGCGGTCGGCCGGGCGCCCCAGCGGTCCGCGAGCCGTCCGCCGAAGCGGCCCGCCACCACCATGCCGAGCGGGAAGGCCAGCATGGTGAGCGCGGTGCCGGTGGCGCTCTCGGCCTCCGCGCCGCGCAGGTGCTGGACGAGGAGGTACTGGCAGGCCGCAAAGCCGGCGGCGAGGGCCAGTACGGAGGCGTTGACGCCGGTGGTGCCCGCGGCCCGGAGCGTCTCGGCGACCGGCCGCCCACCGGGGCGGCGCAGCCAGACCAGGACGAGCGGGGCGGCGGGCAGCGCGAGCAACAGCCACAGCGGCGCCCGGGGTGCGAGGGTGAGCGCGAGCAGGACGGAGGCGACGGCGGAGCCGATGAGGGCGGCGTCACCGAGTGAACCGCGGTCCGGCAGCCGCAACTTACCGGCGTGCGGGGCGTGCCGCCGCACGATCAGCACGGCGGCCAGGCAGACCGGCAGCTTCACCAGGAAGACCGCCCGCCACCCGACGTGGTCGAGCAGCAGGCCGCCGATCACCGGCCCGGTGACGGCGCCGAGCGGGCCGAGCGTGGCGGGCACGCTCATCGCCCGCCCGCGCAGCTCGGGCCGGACGGCGGTGGCGGCGAGCACCGGCATCAGCACGAACAGCACCGCGCCGAAGGCCCCTTGCGCAAGGCGGGCCGCGATCAGCCAACTGGCCCACGGCGCAAGGGAGGCGAGCACGCTGCAGGTGGCGAAGCAGCCGACCGCGAGCAGCAGCGCGGAACGCGTGCCGACCTGGTCCAGCCACCGCCCGGCTGGCAACAGCAGAGCGACCAGGGGGAGTTGGTAGCCGAGCGTGGCCCACTGGGCGACCCCGGCGGACACGTGCAGGCCGGCCGAGATGTCGGTGAGCGCCAGGTTGACCACGTTCATGTCGAGCATCGCGACGAACGAGAGCAGCCCGGCGGCGACGACCAGGCTCCACCGGTCCACCGGGCCGGTCTGGCTGTCCTGGTTGTCCTGGCGTGCCCGGTGTCCCGTCAACCCACCGGCGCTCGGCCGATGTTGCGCTGCCATGGAGTCCTCCGTTCCCCCGCTGTACCGGACACCGCCTCGGCGGCGGGGTCCGGTACAGCAGTCGGGGGCGCGGCGGATCCAGTTCCCGAACACTTGAAGGAATCTTTCCGATCGGCGCCGCCGGGCGAACAGTTGACAACTAACAGATGACAGATGTTGAAATCTGTAATCTGTTAGTTGTTATCTGTCATCCGTCGCCTGAACTCTCAGCAGGCCGCCGCCAGCTCCCCGCTCTCCGCCGCCCGCAGCCTCGCTATCAGCTCCTCCCGGGCCCGGGCGACCCGGGACCGGACGGTTCCGACCGGGCAGCCCGCCACCTCGGCGGCCTCGGCGTAGCTCAGGCCGACCACCTGGGTCAGCACGAACGCCTCCCGCCGCTGCACGGGTACCCGGTCGAGCAGGTCGCCGAGCGCGATGCCGTCCTCGAAGCCGGCCGCCGGTTGGGTGCTCTGCCGTTCGGCGGCTTCCTGCCAGTCCGGCAGCGCCGCGCAGCGTGGCCGGGCGGCGGCCGTCCGGTACCGGTCGATCACGGTCCGCCGGGCGATCGACAGCAGCCACGTCCGGGCCGAGGAGCGGCCGGCGAACGCGGGCAGGCCCCGCAGGGCGCGCAGGAAGGTCTCCTGGGCGAGGTCGTCGGCGGACTGGACGTCGGTCAGGTGGGCGACGAACCGCCACACGTCGCGCTGGGTGGCGCGCACGAAGGCCTCGACGTCGGGCGCCCGGCCCGCGCGGGCGGTCAGGGCGAGCGCGGTGAGCTGCTCGTCATCCACGGCGGCCTCCCACCCGGCCGGTCCCGCCGTCGAAGCCGTGCGGCACGATGGTCGCATGAGATGCGCGCAGTTCCGTACCGCTCTGTCCGCCCGCCTGGACGGCGAGCCGGCTGGGCTTCCGGACGGCCGCCTGGACAAGCACGTCGCACGCTGCGCGGGTTGCCGGGACTGGCTGGAGCGGGCCGAGCGGCTGCGCGGCCGGGTCGGGGTGGCCGCCACCGACGGCCCGTCGGCGGACTGGACCGCCGGTCTGCTGACCCGGCTGGAAGACGAAGGGCCGCGAGGCCCGGAGCAGTAGGACGGTGGCGCCGGCCGGAACCGGTGCGCCGTCGTAGTCAGGCATGAAAGGTCCTGAGGGAAGGGCTGGGGGCGGCGCCCGCCGTGGGCGGCGCCGTCGGCGTCCGTGGGTTCTCCGCGCGGCGCGCCCCGGGAGCGGGTGGCAGCGCGCGCAGGCCCGGGCCCTGACGGCACGGCGGCGCAACGCTCGGCCGGACGGCAGGGCGACCTGCCCGTCGCGGCGCCTCCGGCGGCGGTGAGCGGCCGGGAGTGGCGGGTGGAGTACGGCGACGGGCGCGTCAGCAGGCGAGGGCGAGCGCGGGCGGCCCGCGCCGTACGACGGCGTGCGTGAGCAGCACCTGCCGGGGCAGTCGAGTCCGGCGGACGGCAGGCCGGGGCGGGGTCGGCGGGCGGTAGCCGAAGGGCCGGGCGAACAGCGCGAGGAGTGGGAGCAGCAGCGCGCCCGCCACGACGGAGCCGAGTGCCCCGAGGAGTTCGAAGAGGCGGACCAGCGCGGCATCACCGCGCCAGAGCAGCAGCGCGCAGGCCAGCGCGGCCAGCACGTGGGCGGCGATCATCCCGGGGGACATCCCGTGCGCCGCCATGTCGTGGGAGGCTGCCATGGCATGGCCGGAGGCGCCGCTCCCACCGGACGCGGAGGACATCCCTGACATTCCGGGCATGCCCGCTGTCCCGGCCATGTCCATCGCCGAGCTGTCGCCCGAAGCGACCCCCGGGACCGCCCCCGCCCCCGTGTCGTGGTGCATGCCCGCCACGGCGCGCAGGCCGGCGGCGGGCGGGACATCCGGGTCGAGTCCGGCCATCCTCGCCAGGTCGGCGGGCGACAGTCCGGTGGGCACCCGGTCCGGGTTGCAGAGCAGCAGGGCGGTCCAGTCGGTGCCGGCGAGCCGGCCGAGGCCGCCGTTGCCGGGGGTGAGTGCCCCGGCCCGCTCGAGGAGCAGGTGCAGCGCGCTCTGCGCCGCGACCATCCAGGCGCTGATCACCCCGAGGCCCCGCCGCCTCCCGGCGAGCAGCCAGGTCAGGGCGAGGACCGCGCCGAACGCGCCGGCCAGCACCGGCGGCGACACCCCGGCCCCGCCCATGCCGACGTGCGCCGCGGCGGCCAGCGCCACGCACAGCGCGGCGAAGACCACGGCGCGCAGCGAGCGGATCCGATCGGTCATCACGATGGCACTCATCGTCGCACCCGCCCGGTCCAGCCCGGACCGCACCCTCCGGTATTGGCCGGTTCCGCCCCGTGAGACCATGCCCGGCCGCATCGCCCCAGTCCGCCGCCACCCGTCCCCAGGGCCCGGTCGCCGGATCCCGCCAAGCCGCTCGTATGACCATCGGTGCGATTTGACATCGTCCATCGCTCAATCACTAAATGTGCACACCCCCGTACCGCCCGTCAGTAGCGCGCAGCTGCAGGACGAGATCGTCCGGCACGCCACGCCGATCATCCAGTTCCGCCGCACCCTGGCCGTCGACCACGAGCTGGGCGGCCCCGGCGGACCGCTGCTGTGGGCGGGGGAGAAGGCGGTCCTGTTCTTCGGCTCCGCCAACCGTGACGAAGAGGTCTTCGCCGACCCGGACGCCTTCGACATCACCCGCACCCCCAACCCCCACCTGGGGTTCGGAGGCGGCGGGCCGCACTACTGCCTGGGGGCCCACCTCGCCCGGCAGGAGATGAAGGTGCTCTTCCGCGAGCTGTTCACCCGCCTGCCCGAGCTACGGTCGGTCGGCGAGCCGGACCTCGTCCCGTCCAGCTTCGACCACCGCGTCCGGACGCTGCGCTTCACCTTCTGACACGCAGTGACCGCGCGGCGCGTCACTTTCTGACACCCGGTGCCCGGGCTACCCCGCCGGCTCCCAGACCGCGTTGTCGTGCGCGAACAGCACCCGGTGCGGCCCGAACGCGGCCAGGCGGTCCAGCCAAGCCGGGTAGCCGGGCAGCGGCGGTGCCACGCCCTCGCGCGCCGCCCGCCGGGCGAGCACCGCCGAACCGTACTCGGACGCGAAGTCGTACGCCTGGCCGGCGAGCACGACGGCGCCGCCGTCCGGCCGCTCCACGACCAGCGACTGGTGCCCGGCGGTGTGCCCGGGCGTCGGGACCACCCGGACCCCCGGCCACACCTCGGCCTCGCCGTCCAGCTCGCGGTAGTCCGCGCCCGGGAAGTCGACCAGCGCGTCGATCGTGTAGTCGCCCTTCCGGGCCGCCGCCAGCTCGGCCGCCTGGACGAGCACCGGCATGCCGGCCAGCAGCGGGTTGCCGCCGCAGTGGTCGATGTGCAGGTGGCAGTTGACCACCAGGTCGAGGTCGGCGAGCGCGACCCCGGCCGCCGCGAGCGCCTCCGGCAGCGGGCGGCGGACCGGGCGGTAGTGCGCCTCGGTCTCGGGGTCGCCGGCGCCGATCCCGGTGTCGAACAGCAGCAGCCCGTCCGGGCGCCGCACCAGGTACGCGAGCACCGGTTCGACCCGAGGCCGCGGGCCGCCCACCTCGGCGGCCGGCCGGACGAAGTAGCCCAGGTCGAGACGGCGGATCGCGTGCATTCAGGCCCCCTGTCGCCGTACGGGCCGCTCCGGCCCCCCGTCCGCACCCTACCTGCCGACCGTCCGTGGTCCTTCCGCCGATCGGCCAGGGCCGAGTGATGCCCGGTGGGCGGGCGGCGGGTGGCGGGCGTCACGGCGGGCGGTCGGCAACGGGAGCAGAATGCCGGACATGACAGAGCGTCCGACGCCCCAGGCCGAGCAGTCCCCGACCGCGCAGTCCGTGACCGAGCAGTCCCCGGCCGAGCAGACCCCCGTACCGCAGCCCGTCGCCGCGCAGCCCGTCGCTGAGCGGCCCCCCGTCGACGGGCCCACCGCGCACGCCTGGGCCGCCCTCGGCGGATCCGCCGACCTGCTGGAACGGGTCTCCTTCCACGGCCCCGACGCCGTCCTGCCCTCCGGCCTGCCGGTGCGACAGCTCGCCCGCGCCACCGTCGCCGCCTGCTCGCTGGCCGCCGCCGAACTCGCCGCCCACCGCAACGGCGGCCCCGTCCCCGCCGTCCGGGTCGACCAGGGCGCCGTGGCCACTGCCTTCGTCAGCGAGCGCCACCTGACCGTCGACGGCCGCACGCCCGTCACCTTCGCCCCGCACTCCGGCTTCTGGCGCACCGCCGACGGCTGGGTCCGGACCCACGCGAACTACCCGCACCACCGCACCCGGCTGCTCACCGCTCTGGACCTGCCCGCCGACGCCGGACCCGAGCACCTCGCGAAGGTGCTGGGCGAGCAGCCGTCCGAGCGGATCCAGGAACGCGCCTACGAGGCGGGGGCGCTTGCCGTGGCCGTCGCGCCGGTCAGTGCCACCGCGCACCCCCTGGTCGAGACCCGCATCGTCGATTCCGGCCCCTCGACGGCCCGCCAGCTCGGCCCCGCCGCGCTGCCCGCCGACGGCATCCGCGTCCTCGACCTCACCCGCGTCATCGCCGGCCCGGTCGCCACCCGCACCCTCGCCCTGCTCGGCGCCGACGTGCTGCGCGTCGACTCGCCCCACCTCCCCGAGGCCGACGACGCCCACGCCGACACCGGCTTCGGCAAGCGCTCCACCCGCCTCGACCTCGCCGACCCCGCCGACCGCGCCGTCTTCGAGGACCTGCTCGCCACCGCCGACGTCGTCATCACCGGCTACCGCCCCGGCGCCCTCGACGCCCACGGCCTCGCCCCCGACGCCCTGCCGGCCCGCCGCCCCGACCTGATCGTCGCCCAGCTCTGCGCCTGGGGCTGGACCGGCCCATGGGCAGGGCGCCGCGGCTTCGACAGCCTCGTCCAGGCGGGCGTCGGCATCGCCGGCCACGAGTCCGCCCCGGACGGTCACCCCGGCGTCCTCCCCGCGCAGGCACTCGACCACGGCACCGGCTACCTCATCGCCGCCGCTGTCCTGCGCGCCCTCACCGACCAGCGCACCGGGCGCCCCGGCGGGCGCCACCTGCGCTTCTCCCTCGCCGGTACCGCGTCCTGGCTGCTCCACGGCATCGAGCCTGAGGCGTCGGCCAGCGACGAGCCGTACGATTCCGAGCGCTGGCTTGCCGAGACCGACTCCGCCTACGGCCGCCTGCGCCACGCCCTCCCGCCGATCGCCTACGACGGCGCGCCCACCGACTGGTCCCGCCCGCCGGGCCGCTGGGGGAGCGACCCGGCGACCTGGCTCTGACGGTGTCACAGCCGTCTGGGAGCATCGGCCCATGACTGCACACGCCACCGACTTCACCTGGTTCTCGAAGCGCTACCCCGTCCTCGGCGAGGCCTACTGCCTGACCCAGGTCCGGGGCGTCGCCGCCGACGAACTGCTGCGCCGCTTCGACGCCGTCCCGGGCCGGGAGGTCACCGGCCTGGACGCCGTCGTCGCCGCCTGGGAGACCTTCGACGACGGCGAGGACCCGGACGCCGAGCGCCTGTTCAGCGAGGACGAGTACGCGGACCGGCTCCTCGTCGCCGTCACCGAACTCGACGGCTGGGCCCTGGCCGCCGAGCCCTACGGCTACCTCGGCAGCCTCTGGGACCTGCTGCCCCGCCTCGCCGACGGCACCCGGGCGGTCTCGCACTTCCGGAACGTCAACGCCGCGGACGCCTTCAACTGGTGGGAGGGCGCCGGCTGCCGGCTCCACTTCGAGCCGCTCTTCCCCGACCAGCGGGACGGGTCGGACGCCGACGCCCCAGGGATCCCGGAGCTGCTGACGGCCTGCGGGTTCCGTCTCGACGACAAGAACCTCGACCTCCACACCGAGGCCGCGTTCGCCCTCGCCGAGCGGCTGACGGACGTCCGGCTCGACGTCGAACGGCTGGAGGCCGCGACGTTCAGGATCGGCTACGCGCCCAGGCCGTAGTTCTCTCCTCTGCCCCTTTTAGACGCCCGACGGGATCCGCTTCGCCCGGCTGCGCATCTGGAGCGCCGTCACGATCTCGATCAGGCCGAGGACCAGCAGCCAGCAGCCGGCCAGGATCGTCAGCGCGGCGATCGAGCCGACCGGCCAGTCCATCAGCAGTACGCCGGCCAGCGTGTTGGCCACGCCCGCGAAGGCCTGCCAGCCACGGGCGGGCATGTTCGGGTCGGAGATGGCGGCGGCGAGCTGGGTGATGCCCCGGAACAGCCAGCCGATGCCGATCCAGAGCGCGAGCAGCAGCAGCGACTGCGCGGCGCTGCGGAAGCAGAGCAGCCCCAGCAGCACGCAGATCGCACCGCTGATGAACGCGAGCACCCGAAGCGCGGTGGTGGCGTGCGTGCCGAACGCCGCGACCAGCTGGACGATGCCGATGACCAGCAGGTACAGGCCGAACAGCACACCCACCACCAGCAGGGTCTGCCTGGGCCAGGCGAAGACGACGATCCCGAGGGCGAGCGAGGCCAGCCCGGCGAGCAGCAGGACCTGCCAGGCGGCCTTTGCGAGCAGGCCGAGCGGGCCCTGGACGGGGGAACCGTCGGGGTTGATGGCCGGGGAACCGTCGGGGGTGATGATCGGGGGGACCACGGTGGCGCACTCCTCGGGCCGGGAACGGGCGGAACAGGCGGGGTACGGGCGGGGGACGAACCCCACCCTCATGCCCCCGGCTGCCTCCCGCTCGTCCGGTACCGCCATTGGAGGGATGGAAACCGATGCCCGTCCGGGACATTCGGAGCCCTGCCGGTTGCCGGAACGACACCCTCCGAGCACCAGCCGTAGATACCATCCGGTGGTATGACTTCTGAAGGGTGGGGGACCCCTCCGGTCGAGCCGATCAGCCAGCACTACATCGTCTGCGGCGGAAACGCGCTGGCCCACCGGCTGATCCTGGAACTCGTCGAGCACTACGAGGTTCCGGTCGTCGTCCTGGTCGCGGACCGCAGCCGCGACCACGCGCCGCAGATCGAGCAACTGTCCGGCGTCGCCGCCGTCGTGGAGTACAGCAGCATCACCGACGAGGCGCTGCGCGCGGTGTCCATCGAGACCGCACGCGGCCTTGCCCTCGTCGAGGGCAGCGACCAGGAGAACATCCACACGGCGCTCAGCGCCCAGGGCCACAACCCGGACATCCGGATCGTGCTCCGGATGTTCAACCAGCGCCTCGGCGAGAACATCGAACGCCTCCTCAGGAACGGCGCCGCGCTCTCCGGTTCCGCCACCGCCGCGCCCGCCTTCGCCGCCGCGGCGCTCGGGCGGCCCAACTCGGTCGAGGTCGGCGGACGGTTCCTGCACATCGCCTTCGACGACGCGATCACCTCCGACCGGATCTGCATCGTCGCCGACCACATCGACCGCCAGGACCTCAGCAAGATCCGCCTGATGCCCGAACAGGAGGGCAGTTCGGCCGAGTTCGTCCAGCTCGCCAGTGAGTTCGGGGACGACGGGCCGGTGCGCGTGGGGAGTGGTGGCGGTGTCGGCAGTGGCAGTGGCAGCGCTGGTGGCGGTGTGCGGCACGACGTAGAGCCGCTGCCCGAGGCGGTCGCGGAGACGGGCGGGGTCGCCGCCCTCCAGGCGCTGCCCATCGAACCCCGGGAACCGATCAGCTGGGCACGGCGGCTGCGCTGGCGGGTGCTCGACACGGCACGCTTCTTCACCAGCGCCCGGCTGCGGCTGGTGCTGCTCACCGCGTTCGCCCTGGTCCTGATGTCCTTCGCGGTGCTCTGGTACCTCAGCCGGGACTTCGGCTGGACCGTCTACATCTCGCTGCTCGACCTGGCCGGCGCGGCCCAGCCCGACCAGCCCGCCGACATCGCCGCCGGAACGGGGACGGGCGGTGGGTGGCAGCGGGCCGCGCAGGTGGTCATCACCCTCTGCGGCATCACCTTCGCGCCGGTCGCCACCGCGATCGTCGTCGAGGTGCTCGCCTCCGGGCGCCGCGGCCTGCCGCGCAACCCGAGCGCCGGCACCCGGGACCACGTGATCGTCGTCGGGCTCGGCAACGTCGGCACCCGGGTCGCCGCTCAGCTGCACGAGCTGGGCGTGCCGGTGGTCTGCATGGAGCGCGACCCGCAGGCGCGCGGCATCGCCGCCGTCCGGGCGCTCGGCATCCCGGTGGTGCTCGGTGACGGCCCGTTCGAGGAGCAGCTGCGCCGGGCCCGGCTGAAGCACAGCCGCGCCGTGGTCGCGGTCAGCGGAGACGACGCCACCAACCTGGAGGCGGCACTGGAGGCGCGCCACGGCAACCCCGAAGTCCGGGTGGTGGTGCGGCTGTTCGACGACAACTTCGCCGGCCACTTCTACGCGACGCTGGACAACGCGGCGTCGCGGTCCGTCTCCTACCTGGCGGCGCCGGCCTTCGCCGCCGCCCTGATGGGACGCGAGGTGCGGGGCACGCTCTCGGTGCTCCGGCACGTGCTGCTCATCGCCGAGCTGACCGTGGAGGACGGCAGCGGGCTGATCGGCATGAACCGGCACGACCTGGAGGACCCGGGCGGCGTCCGGGTGATCGCCGCCCGGGTCGCCCGCAGCCCGCACCTCCAGTGGAACTACGCCGACCGCACCCGCCGGCTCGGCCCGGGCGACCGGATCGTGGTCGCTGCCACCCGCAGCGGGCTCGCCCGGCTCAACACGGTGCTGGCGGACGAGGGCTGACGGGTTTCAGCAAACAGATAACACTGACAGATAACAGCTGACAGACAACAGATTTCATCATCTGTCATCTGTCATCTGTCAGCTGTTCGCCGTCATCCGTCAGCGATTGATGAAGGCCGGCGGGCGCTTCTCCGCGAACGCCGCCATGCCCTCCTTCTGGTCCGCGGTCGCGAACGCCGCGTGGAAGAGGCGGCGCTCGAAGCGGACGCCCTCGGCGAGCGTGGTCTCGAAAGCCCGGTTGACGCTCTCCTTCATCATGATCGCCGCCGGGGTGGACATCGCCGCGACGGTCTCGGCGGTGGCCAGAGCCTCCGCCATCAGCTGGTCGGCCGGGACGATCCGGGAGACCAGGCCCGCCCGCTCGGCCTCCTCGGCGCCCATCATCCGGCCGGTCAGGCACAGCTCCATCGCCTTGGCCTTGCCGATCGCCCGGGTCAGCCGCTGCGAGCCGCCGATGCCCGGGATCACGCCGAGCTTGATCTCCGGCTGCCCGAACTTCGCGGTGTCCGCGGCCAGCAGGATGTCGCACAGCATCGCCAGCTCGCACCCGCCGCCCAGCGCGAAGCCGGCCACCGCCGCGACGACCGGCTTGCGCAGCTCGCCGAGTCGGTCCCACGGGCCCAGCCAGTCGTCCAGGTAGACGTCGGGGAACCGGTTGCCCTGCATCTCCTTGATGTCGGCGCCCGCCGCGAAGGCCTTCTCCGACCCGGTGATCACCAGACAGCCGATCTCCGGATCCCGGTCGAAGGCGGTGGCCGCCGCGACGACCTCGTTCATCAGCTGGGTGTTCAGCGCGTTGAGCGCCTTGGGCCGGTTGAGCGTGATCAGCCCGACCCGGCCCTTCCGCTCGACCAGGATCGTCTCGTAGGTCTCGGTCTCGGTCATCGCCGTTGACTCCCATTCCGCTGCTCGGCGCCGCACGGGCGCGCCCTGACCACCCAACGATCTACGACGCGCCCCGCCTCGCGCCAGTCTTGGCATGCGAGACAGTCGTCACGAGTCAGACCCTGGGGCCCGGGCCGGGATCAGAACCGCACGCCGTACCGTTCGGCGTAACCGGTACCGCTCGGTGTAACCGCCCGGGTGGCACGGTTCAGGCCAGGCCGAGCTCGTCGCCCTCGCGCGGGGCCAGGAAGTGTGCCACGTCCGCGTCCGTCACCTCGGCGAGCATGGCAGCGGACCAGCGCGGGTTGCGGTCCTTGTCGATCACCTGGGCGCGGATGCCCTCGATCAGGTCGTCGCCGTCCAGTGCGGCGCACGAGATGCGGTACTCCTGGTCGAGCACCGCCTCCAGCGACGGGAGCGACCGGGCCCGGCGCAGCGCGGCGAGGGTGACCTTGACGGCCGTCGGCGAGTTGGCGAGGACCAGTTCGGCGGCCTCCTTCGCCTCCGGCACACCGGAGTTGAGCAGCCGCTCGACGATCTCCTCGGCGGTGTCGGCGGCGTAGCAGGCGTCGATCCACGCACGCTGGGCCGCGAGGGCGGCGGGCGGCGCGGGCTCGGCGTGCGCGGCGACGGTGGCGGCCACATCCGGCTCCTGGGCGAGGGCGTCGAGCAACGCAGGGATCTTGGCCGACGGGACGAAGTGGTCCGCGAAGCCGCACAGCAGGGCGTCGCCGGGGCCCATCGAGCCGGAGGTCAGGCCCAGGTGGGTGCCCAACTCGCCCGGGGCGTGGGCGAGGAGGAGGCTGCCGCCGACGTCCGGCACCAGGCCGATCCGGGTCTCGGGCATGGCGACGGTGGAGCGTTCGGTGACGATCCGGACCGCGCCGTGGGCGGAGAGGCCGACGCCGCCGCCCATCGTGATGCCGTCCATCACCGCGACGTAGGGCTTGGGGTAGCGCGCGATCAGGGCGTTCAGCCGGTACTCGTCACGGAAGAACGCCCGCGCGCCGGCGCCGCCCGCCTTGGCGGAGTCGTGCATCGCTCGGATGTCGGCCCCGGCACAGAGCCCGCGCTCGCCGGCCCCGGTCAGGACGACGGTGTGCACGGCATCGTCGGCGGCCCACTCGTCCAGCGTCGCGCTGACGGTCGTGATCATGCCGTGGGTGAGGGAGTTGAGCGCCCTCGGCCGGTTCAGCACGATCCGTCCGACCCGGCCGTCCCGGTGGACCTGTACCTCGGCTGCTGTTGCCTCTGCCGCCGCCCCTGCGCTCATCGGGCCCGCTCCCGTTCCTCGGTGTCGAAGATCCCTGTCCCTGCCGCCCACCGTACTAGGGCAAACAGATGACAGATGACAGATGATGAAATCTGTCATCTGTCATCTGTCATCTGTCAGTTGTCACCCGGGACCTGCCGCGGCCCGACTGCGGCCCGTCCACGGCCTGCGCGCGGCCCGGCTACGGTCCATCTACAGCCCGGCTACGGCTCGACCCGCCCCGCGACCTCGCCGAAGCCGACGACCGTCCCGTCCGGGCCCGGCGCGGTGGCGGTGATGATCACCTCGTCGCCGTCCTCCAGGAACGTCCGCGTCGTGCCGTCCGCGAGCTTCAGCGGCTCCTCGCCGTTCCAGGTCAGCTCGATCAGCGCGCCCCGGGTGTCCGGCTCGGGCCCGCTGACGGTGCCCGAGGCGAACAGGTCGCCGGTGCGCAGCGAGGCGCCGTTGACCGTCATGTGGGTGAGCTGCTGCTGCGCCGTCCAGTACATCGACGCGAACGGCGGGCGGGAGACCAGGTGCCCGTTCAGGCGGATCTCCATCGCCAGGTCCAGGCCCCACGGCTCGCCGCCGCGGTCGTCCAGGTACGGCAGCGGCTCGACATCGCGCTCGGGCGGGCTGACCCGGGCGTGCTGCAGCGCGTCCAGCGGGACGATCCACGGCGAGACCGAGGTCGCGAAGGACTTGCCGAGGAACGGGCCGAGCGGCACGTACTCCCAGGCCTGGATGTCCCGCGCGGACCAGTCGTTGACCAGGCAGACGCCGAACACGTGCTCGCGGAAGTCGTCCAGGACGACCGGCCGCCCGAGCGTGGACGGCGCGCCGACGACGAAGCCGACCTCGGCCTCGATGTCCAGCCGGCGGGTCGGGCCGAAGGACGGCACCGCGTCGGCCGGCGCCTTGCGCTGCCCGTACGGGCGCACCACCGGCGTGCCGGAGACGACGACCGTGCCCGCCCGGCCGTGGTAACCGATCGGCAGGTGCTTCCAGTTGGGCGTCAGCGGCTCCGAGCCCGGGCGGAAGATCCGGCCCAGGTTGGTGGCGTGGTGCTCGCTCGCGTAGAAGTCGACGTAGTCGGCGACCTCGAACGGCAGGTGCAGCTCGACCTCGCCCACCGGCAGCAGCGCCGGCGACAGCGCCTCGCGGTAGGACTCGTCGGTCAGCCACAGCGTGAGGTCCGCCCGCACCTGCGTCCAGGCCGAACGCCCGGCCGCCAGCAGCGGGTTGAGCGAGTCCGCATCCAGCAGCACCGAGGGCGCCCCGGCCGCGCGGGCGGCTGCTCCGGCGTCCAGCACGAAGTCCCCGACGCGCACGCCGATCCGGCGCCGTCCGGGCTGGTCGGCGGCGGTGAAGACGCCGTACGGCAGGTTGTGCACGCCGAACGGCGAGTCCTGGGTGCTGGCGAGCCAGCTGCGGGGGGTGCTCAACGGTCCTCCTGGGGCAGTGGACTGGGCGACAGCAGGCCGAGCGCGGCCAGGTCGTCCAGGGGTTCGGCGATGCTGCAGGTGCCGAACGCGGTGAACGAGTTGCGGATCACCGTAACCTGATGCCCGCTCAGTTCGCGGACGGCCTTGGCCAGCACCTCGCCGTCGCGCTCCGCCAGCACTTCGGCGGCGGCGGCCCGGTCCGTCTCCTGCGCGGCCAGCAGCACGTTGAGGAAACCGTGGTGCTCGAAGCCGGTGACCGGATCGGTGTGCCGGAGGGCATTGTGCAGCCCTGCCGTGCACTTGTACGGCAGGCCGCGCTGCGCGCAGCCGGTGAGGAAGGCGGCCAGCTCGTCCTCGCCCGGGAACGCCTCCGCGACGACCCCGCCGGTGCGGAACTTCGCCCGATAGGCACTGTCGACCAGCACGTCCAGGACCTCGTCCAGGCCGTCGCCGCGCAGGAGTTCGCGCGGCAGTTCGACGGCGGCGGGAACGTCCGGCGGCAGCAGCCGGTCGAGTTCGGCGACGGCCTCGCGGACGTCCCGGGTGGCGAGTTCGACGCCGGCCACCTCGAACGGCGCGGCGGCGGCGAGCGCCGGGCCGAGCTCGGCACTGCCCCCCGGCAGCACGAGCCCGACCCTGAGCGGCCCGGTGCCCTCCACCGCCGCGGCCAACTCGCCCAGCCGGCCCGCCCCACAGAGGAACGGGCCGACCGCGTCGGCATACCAGGCCGCGCGGTGGGCGCGGTGCGCGGGCACCGCCTCGACGACCGGCAGGTTCCCCGGCGGGAACACCGCCGCGTCGTCGAAGAGTCCGTGGAACAGCTCGGGGACGGGGGACAGCTCGGGCACGGGTGACAGCGGGATCGCGCTCATCGCCCGGGCCCCCGGCCCGCCCACGTCCACGCGTAGTTGCCGTCCTCGCTGGCCCGGCCGCCCTCGCCCAGCTCCAGCGGGCGGAACGTGTCCACCATGACGGCGAGTTCGTCGAAGAAGTCCACACCGATGCTGCGCTCGTACGCGCCCGGCTGCGGACCGTGGGTGTGCCCGCCGGGGTGCAGCGAGATCGAACCCTGGGCGATGCCCGAGCCCTTGCGGGCCGCGTAGTCGCCACCGCAGTAGAACATGACCTCGTCGCTGTCCACGTTGGCGTGGTAGTACGGCACCGGGATCGACAGCGGGTGGTAATCCACCTTACGGGGAACGAAGTTGCAGATCACGAACCCGTTGCCCTCGAACACCTGGTGGGCCGGCGGCGGTTGGTGGATCCGGCCGGTGATCGGCTCGTAGTCCCGGATGTTGAAGGCGTACGGGTACAGGCAGCCGTCCCAGCCCACCACGTCGAACGGGTGGTGCGGCACGGTGTAGCGGGTGCCCGAAACGCCGTTCGGGCCACGGTGCTTGACGAGCACATCGACGTCCCCGGGGGCGTCGACCACGAGCGGGCCCTCCGGTCCGCGCAGGTCCCGCTCGCAATACGGCGCGTGCTCCAGCAGCTGTCCGTACTTGGAGAGGTAGCGCTTGACCGGGGTGATGTGGCTGTTCGCCTCGATGCAGTACGCGCGCAGCGGCTCGTCCCCGGCCGGCACCCAGCGGTGCGTGGTGGCCCGCGGGATGATCACGTAGTCGCCCTGGCCGACCTCCAGCGAGCCGAAGACCGTCTCCACCGTGCCGGAGCCGGACTCCACGTACACGCACTCGTCGCCGAGTCCGTTGCGGTACAGCTCACTCGGGGCCCCGGCGGCGACGTACGAGATCCGCACGTCGCCGTTGCCGAGGACCAGGCGGCGGTTGCTCACGACGTCCGCGGACTTCCACTCCTGGTCCGCGAACAGCTCGTGCAGCTTGAGGTGGCGGGGGAGCAGGGGATGGTTGGGCACCGTGGACTGGTCCGGCAGCTCCCACGGCACCGCGTTCACCACGGCCGACGGGATACCCCGGTGGTAGAGCAGCGAGGAGTCCGAGGAGAACCCCTCCTCGCCCATCAACTCCTCGTAGTACAGCCCGCCTTCGGGTGTGCGGTGCTGGGTGTGCCGCTTGGGCGGGATGCTGCCCAGCTGCCGGTAGTACGCCATCTCCCTGCTCCTCCTCGACCGTGCTCAGTCGACCGTGCTCACGGTACGCCGACCGTGCTCAGAGTTCCGCGACGTTCACAGGTTGCCGCGGGCGTCCTGCTCGCGCTCGATGGCCTCGAACAGCGCCTTGAAGTTGCCCTTGCCGAAACCCAGCGAACCGTGCCGCTCGATGAACTCGTAGAAGACGGTGGGGCGGTCGCCGATCGGCTTGGTGAAGATCTGCAGCAGGTAGCCGTCCTCGTCGCGGTCGACCAGGATGCCGCGCTTCTTCAGCTCGTCGATCTCCACCCGCACGTGGCCGATCCGGGCGCGCAGCTCCGGGTCGTCGTAGTACGAGTCGGGGGTGTTGAGGAACTCCACGCCGCGCGAACGCAGCACGTCCACGGTGGTGAGGATGTCGTTGGTGGCGAGCGCCATGTGCTGGCAGCCCGGGCCGGTGTAGAACTCCAGGTATTCGTCGATCTGGGACTTCTTCTTGGCGATGGCCGGCTCGTTGAGCGGGAACTTCACCCGGTGGTTGCCGCTCGCGACGACCTTGGACATCAGCGCGGAGTAGTCGGTGGCGATGTCGTCGCCGACGAACTCGGCCATGTTCACGAAGCCCATGACCCGGTTGTAGAACGAGACCCACTCGTCCATCTTGCCCAGCTCGACGTTGCCGACCGCGTGGTCCAGCGCCTGGAACAGGCGCTTCGGCGAGCCCGCCGGGTGCTTGACCTTGCTCTCGGCGGCGATGTAGCCGGGCAGGTAGGGGCCGGAGTAACGGGAGCGGTCGATCAGGGTGTGCCGGGTCTCGCCGTAGGTGGCGATCGCCGCGCGGCGCACGGTGCCGTTCTCGTCCGAGACGTCGTTCGGCTCCTCCAGGACGGTGGCGCCGGTCGCGCGGGCGTGCTCGATGCACTTGTCGACGTCCGGCACTTCGAGCGCCAGATCGACCACGCCGTCGCCGTGGCGGCGGTGGTGGTCCAGCAGCGGGCTGTCCGGCAGGACGCCGCCCTTGATCACGAAGCGGCAGGAGCCGGAGCGGAGCACGAAGGCCTTGCGGTCGCGGCGGCCGGTCTCCGGGCCGGAGTAGGCGACCAGCTCCATGCCGAAGACGGCCTGGTAGAACTGGGCCGTCTGGGTGGCGTTGCCGACCACGAACACGACCGCGTCCTGCGCGGTCACCGGGAACGGGTCGGTGGCCGGGTCGTGCTCGACGAGGCCGACGAGGCGGCGCAGCTGGTCGGCGTCGAGACCGGCCTCGCGCTCCTCGGGGGTCAGCTCAAGGGCGTGGGACTGCGGGGTCATCGGTCGTTCCTCCACTTTGGGCCTCGGCTCTGAGGCATCCGCTTGAGGCGGCCGCGCCGCTGATGGGTGGGCGGTCCGGCTGAGCGGAGAGCTTGCTCCTGTCCGGGTGGTTGGGCAACAGGTCGGATTTTCACTGTTCAATGTGTACAAGCTGATCAGGAAATCCCTCGTTCAGCTGCGCAAAATGTGCTGCCGATCGGGACTGATTCACGAAGTCTGCGTAAGAGCTCTGCGTGACTGGTGGGATGGGCTGCTTCACGGCTCGGTCCCAGGTCGGAGGTGGTGCCGGAACCAGTCCCCGGCCAGCTCGGAGACCCGGTCCAGCGTGCCCGGCTCCTCGAACAGGTGGCCCGCGTGCGGCACCACGGCGAGTTCACTCTCGCAGCGCAGCCGGGTCCGCGCCCGCTGGTTGAGGTCGATCACGGTGCCGTCGAGGGCACCGACGATGAGCAGGGTGGGGGCGGTGACGCGGCCCAGCACCTCCGGCCCGGCAAGGTCGGGGCGGCCCCCGCGGGAGACCACGGCGCCGACGGCCGGACCGAGATCGGCGGCGGTGTGCAACGCCGCGGCGGCACCCGTGCTGGCGCCGAACAGGCCGAGGGGGAGGCCCTGGGTGGCGTCGAGCGTGGACAGATGTTCGGCGACGGCGGTCAGGCGGGAGCCGAGCAGGCCGACGTCGAACACCTTGCGGCGGTCCGGCTCCTCGGCCTCGGTGAGCAGGTCGAACAGCAGCGTGGCCAGGCCGGTCCGGTTCAGGTACCCGGCGACGTGCCGGTTGCGGGGGCTGTGGCGGCTGCTGCCGCTGCCGTGCGCGAAGACGACGATGCCGCGGGCGGCGGCGGGGACGGTCAGGTGGCCGGCCAGGCGGACTCCGTCGGCGGGGACGGTCAGTTCGCGGTCCACCACGACGGGTGCGGGCGGGCGCTCCCCGCGGGCCTCGGCCAGCAGGCGCAGGACCTCGTCGTCGCCGGTCTGGGAGAAGTCGGCGTAGAACTCGCCGATCGCGAAGAACGGGGACGGGGTGCCGACGCAGACCAGCTCGTCGGCGACCTCGGTCAGGCGGTCCGTCCAGTCCTGGGGCGCCACCGGGACGGCGAGCACCACCCGGTCCGCGCCACGGGCCCGGACGATCCGGCAGGCGGCGCGGGCGGTGGAGCCGGTGGCGATGCCGTCGTCGACCACGATCACGGTCCGGCCGCGCAGGTCGGCGGGCGGGCGGCCGCCCCGGTAGCGGCGGGCCCGGCGCTCCAGTTCGGCGCGCTCGTGCCGTTCCACGTCGGCGAGTTGCTCCGCCGTGACCCCGGCCAGGCGCATCACCTGGTCGTTGAGCACCCGGACGCCGTCCTCGCCGATCGCTCCCATGCCGAGCTCGGGCTGGTAGGGCACGCCGAGCTTGCGGATCACGCAGATGTCCAGGGGCGCACCGAGCGCCGCGGCCACCTCGGCGGCCACGGGCACCCCGCCGCGCGGCAGGGCGACCACCACGGTGCCGGGGCCGCCCAGGTGCCCCAGCAGGGCGGCCAGCCGACGGCCGGCCTCGGTGCGGTCGGTGAAGTGGGTACTGGTGACGTGCATGATGCAGCCTCCGAGTTCCACCGTACGTCGGGTGGGGGGTGGGGGAGGAGCGGGGTGGGGTGGCGAGCCCGCTGAGGGGAGCCCCGCCGAGTGGCCCCAGCCCCCCCGGTAGCCCGGCCGGGAGCGGGACGGGACGTGGCCCCCGTGTGGCCGGGACAGCGGGCAGCGGACGGTGATGTCAACGGCGGGCCACCGTAGCCCGCCAGAGACCGAAGGAGCCCCCGTCATGCCGGGCACTGTCCTGACCGACCTGCACCGACGCGGCGCCGCCGACCCAGGCTGCCTGCTCTCCGGCCCGCTGCGCGGCGTCGGCCTGCAGTGGCTCGACCCGGGCCGCAGCGCTGAGCTGGCCGCCGACGACGTCGAGCACGCGCTCTACGTCACCGCCGGCTCCGGCCGGGCCGCCGCGCCCGACGCCGCCCCCGACACGGCCGCCCCCGACGACGGCATCCCGCTCGTCGAGGGCACGGCGCTCGCCCTCCCGCTCGGCACGCGGACCGTCCTCACGGCCGGCAGCGCCGGGCTTGAGTACTTCCACGCCGTCCTCGCCGTCCCGCACCCCGCCGACGCCCCGAAGGAAGGTGAACCCCGGTGATCGTCTCCACCGCCACAGGCTCCGCCACCGTCATCCTCGACCCGAACGGCGAACGCGTCCGCGTCCGCTGCCTCGCCCGGCGCTCCATGCTCGCGAGCGCCTGCGAATCCTTCGATCACCTGCGGCTGGCCGAAAGGCAACCGGGGGCGCCGGTCCGCCGACCGGCACCCCCGGGGTCTCACCGAGTTCCGTACAGCCCCTACGGCTGCATCTCGTACGCGCCCGACAGCGCGTCGACCCGCGCCCACACCTTCGCCGCCCGCTCTGCGTCGGCGACCGGCCGGCGCACGTTCGCGAGCGCCCAGGCGGCCTGCTCCTCCGTCGCCGAGGCCTTGCCGTACAGCTCGGTAGCGTGCGCGGAGAAGTCGCGGACCAGCGCGTCGAATATCTGGTCCAGCACGTCGGTGTCCAGACCGGTCAGCTCCGCCTGCTCCAGCACCAGCTGGCCGTAGACGATCAGCGCGAACAGCTGGCCGATCTCCAGCAGGAAGTCCAGGTCCGCCTGCTGCTCCTTGCTCGGGGCGTTCTGCAGGAGCAACTCGCAGAATCCGTCGGCCTGTTCGCGGAAGCGGGCGACGTTCGGCAGGTGCGCGTGCCGGTCGTAGGCGGTGCGCCAGTCGTGGAAGCGGATCGCGCCGAGGCCGCGGGCCGGGCCCTGCCGGAACAGGAAGACGTCGTCGGTGGCGTCCAGCCGGTTCGGCACCGGCGCGTAATCGGCCGGGGCGAACAGGTAGTTGCCCATGAACTTGAGGATCAGCGCCAGGTTGACGTGAACGGTGCCCTCCAGCTTCGGCAGGCCGCGGATGTCCTTCGCGGCCTTGTCGAAGTAGGTGTCCGCCTCGAAGCCCTTGGCCGCGATGACGTCCCACATCAGGTCGATGACCTTCTCGCCCTCGGTGGTGACCTTCATCTTGGTCATCGGGTTGAACAGCAGGTACCGGCGGTCCTCCGGGGAGGCGCTGCGGAAGTAGTCGACGGCCCGCGCGCTGAACAGCTTCATCGCCACCAGGCGGGCGTAGGCGTCGGTCAACTCCCGCCGCACGTGCGGGAAGTCGGTGACCTTTTTGCCGTACAGCACCCGGTTGTGGGCGTGCGTGACCGCCTCGTACATGGCGTGCTCGCAGATGCCGACCGAGGCCGTGCACAGGTTGAACTTGCCGACGTTGACGGTGTTCAGCGCGGCGTCGAAGGCGGCCTGGCCGGTGTGCAGCACGTCCTCGGCGCGGACCGGGTAGTCCTCCAGCCGGAACTCGCTGACGTACATCTGGGCGTTCACCACGTTCTTGACCAGGTGGTACGCCTCGTGGCGGCTGTCGGCGGCGAAGAACACGTAGCCCTCGGGGCCCTCGACGTCCGAGCGGCGGCCGAACACCGAGACCAGGCCGGCCACGTTGCCGTTGCCGATGTAGTACTTGGAGCCGGTCGCGGTGAAGCCGCCCTCGCCGTCGGGGGTGAGGATCATGTCGGTGGAGTAGATGTCGGCGCCGTGGGTGCGCTCGGAGAGGCCGAACGCCATGACGTGACCCTCCGCCAGGAGGCGTGCGGCGCGGGCCCGGACGGCCTCGTTCTCGCTCTGCCAGACCGGCCCGAGGCCGAGGATGGTGACCTGCCAGGTGTACCAGTAACCGAGGCCGTAGAAGCCGAAGATCTCGTTGAGCTCGGCGATCCGGGCGGTGTCCCACCGCTTGTCCGGGTCGGCCGCCGACGGGGTCAGAAACTCCGCGAACAGCCCTTCCTTGGCGGCGAATTCGAGGAAGTCGGCGTACCAGGTGCGGTCGATGTAGGTGTCGATCAGCGCCTTCTTGCCGCGGGACTCGAACCAGTCGACGGTCGCGCGCAGCAGCCGGCGGGTCGGCTCGTCGAACTGGGCGGGGTCGTAGGTGCGCGGGTTGAAGAGCATCACGGGCTCCCGGGGGTCGAGGGTGTGGGGTGGCAGAGGACGGCGGACAGCTGACGGATAACAGATTTCAGACTCTGTCATCTGCTGTCTGTCGACCGTCGGCTGTCCGCCGCCTGTCGGGCTGTCAGGGCTGTCGGGCCTGTCAGGGCCGTCTGTCGGCGGCGAGGCGGTGCAGGGTGGCGAGCACGTCGTCCAGCCAGGCGAGGGTCATCCGCTCGAATTCGATGCCGCCGCGCAGCACCACGTGCTGGAGTTCCTGGGCGGTGTCGAGCGCGGTGAGATCGGGGAAGTCGCGCTGCTCGCCGTGCAGATAGCGGGCGAGCAGGGCGGCGTGGCCGTCGCGGTGGCGCTCGACCTCGGAGATCAGTGCGGCCGGGTCGTCGAAGGCGGCGGCGCGGATCTTCACCGCGAGCTCGTGCCGGACGGTCTCCGGCTCGACTGGTTCGCGCAGCCAGCCGGCCAGCGCGGCCCGTCCGGGTCCGGCCGCCGAGTACACCTTCTTGTCCGGGCGGCCGTCCTGGACGACCTCCTCGGCAGCGATCCAGCCGTCCGCCTCCATGCGCCGCAGCACCCGGTAGATCTGCTGGTGGGTGGCGGTCCAGAAGCGGCCGATCGAGCGGTCGAAGCGCCGGGCCAGCTCGTAGCCGGAGCCGGGCTGCTCCAGCAGTGAGACGAGGATCGCGTGCTCCAGTGCCATGACCCGCATCCTGCTATGCAACGAGTTGCATAGCAATGGGCCTCCGGAGTGGTGAGACGCAGGTCACCGGCGTGATCGGATGGTTATCGATCATTTCGGGCAAGCAGGTGCAAAACGTTAGAGAAGCGCCAGAATGGGTACGGGGCAAGCGCCTTCCATGTTCCGAACCCATAGGAGGTGGTATCGGTGTCTACCCAGATCCCGATGGGCATGGAGCACCATCCGGACATCGTCGAACTACGGGAACACTACGAGCGGGTCACCTCGACCCCGCGCGCCCAGGGCATCGAGGCCCTGGCCGTGCTGGGCGGTCTCTTCCTGGCGGCATCGCCCTGGATCGTCGGCTTCACCGCCTTCAGCACCCTGACCGTGACCTGCCTGATCGTGGGTCTGGCCTACACCCTGCTGATGGCCGGATACGGGTCGGCCTACGAGCGCACACACGCGAGGGCCTGGGCGGCCGCCGCGCTCGGTGTCTGGACGATCATCTCTCCCTGGGCCGTCTCCGGATCGGTCGCGCACGGCAAGAACATCGTCACCTGCGTCATCGTCGGTGCCGTGATGTTCCTGCTCGGGCTCGCGGCGATCTCGATGGCCACGATCACGGCGAACGGAGCAGCGATGCGGCTCGGCCGGGCCGGCCGCGCCAAGGGCTGACCTCCCCGACAGCCCGCGTCCGGGGCGTGGACCGGCGGCGAACCGCCCTCCGCGCCCCGGCGCACGTCCACAGCCACAGCTGTCGGCGACTACGGGTGGGTCATCCGCAGCACGTCCAGCGCCTCGTCAAGCTGCTCCCGGGTGAGCTTGCCCGCCTCCACATAACCGCGCTCCAGTACCACCTGGCGGATCGTCTTGCGCTCGGCCAGCGCCTGCTTGGCCACCTTCGCCGCCTCCTCGTACCCGATGTAGCGGTTCAGCGGGGTGACCACCGACGGCGAGGACTCCGCGTACTCCCGGGCCCGTTCGACGTTCGCGGTGATGCCGTCCACCGTCCGGTCGGCGAGCAGCCGGGCGCTGTTGGCGAGCAGTCGCACCGACTCCAGGACGTTGCGGGCGATCACCGGGAGCATCACGTTCAGCTCGAAGTTGCCGCTCGCGCCGGCCAGTGTGACCGTGGCGTCGTTGCCGACCACCTGCGCCGCGACCATCAGCACCACCTCGGGCAGCACCGGGTTCACCTTGCCCGGCATGATCGACGAACCGGGCTGCAGATCCGGCAGGTTGATCTCGCCGAGGCCGGTGCGCGGGCCCGAGCCCATCCAGCGGAGGTCGTTCGCGATCTTCGTGAACCCGACTGCCACCGTGCGCAGTTGGCCGCTCAGCTCGACCAGGGCGTCGCGCGCGCCCTGCGCCTCGAAGTGGTCCCTGGCCTCGGTCAGCGGCAGGCCGGTGGCGCGGGCCACTTCCTCGATGACGGCGGCCGGGAAGCCGGGCGGGGTGTTGATGCCGGTGCCCACCGCCGTGCCGCCGAGCGGCAGTTCGGCGACCCGGGGGAGCGTCGCCAGCAGCCGCTCCCGCCCGTGCCGCACCTGCGCCGCGTAGCCGCCGAACTCCTGGCCGAGGGTGACGGGCGTGGCGTCCATCAGGTGCGTCCGGCCCGACTTGACCACCTGTGCGAACTCGGCGGCCTTGCGCTCCAGCGCCTCCGCCAGGTGCTCAAGCGCCGGGATCAGGTCGTGGGTGACGGCGGCGGTGGCGGCGATGTGGATCGAGGACGGGAACACGTCGTTGGACGACTGGCTGGCGTTGACGTGGTCGTTCGGGTGGACCGGCCGGCCCAGCCGCTCGGCGGCCAGGGTGGCGATCACCTCGTTCGCGTTCATGTTGGACGAGGTGCCCGAGCCGGTCTGGAAGACGTCCACCGGGAACTCGCCGTCCCAGCGGCCCTCCGCGACCTCCTCGGCCGCCGCCGCGATGGCCGCCGCCGTCTCCTCGTCCAGCACGCCGAGCCGGGCGTTCACCCTCGCCGCCGCCGCCTTGATCCGGGCCAGCGCGGCGATGTGCGCGCGCTCCAGCCGCTGGCCGGACACGGGGAAGTTCTCCACCGCCCGCTGTGTCTGCGCCTGCCACTTGGCGGCGGCCGGTACGCGGACCTCGCCCATCGAGTCGTGCTCGACCCGGTAGTCCCGGCCGTGGCCTTCGCCGCGCTCCTGGCCGTGGTCCTGCTCGTGCTCCTGGCCGTGCCCCTGCTGGTCGCCCATCGCGCGCCGCACCTCCTGAACGGTCTCGAACGGAGGCCCCGAGCGGTCTCCGATCACGTCTCCGACCACGACAGCCGCGCGCGGGCCCCGGGTATTTCCGGGTGTCCGAACAACCACTCGTAGGGGTTACGGGGCCTACGGGAGCCGGGCGGTGACCAGTTCGCCGGGCTCGGTGCCGGCCTGGGCGGCCGGCGCGCCGCCCGGCGCCCAGAAGCCCGATCCGCCCGAGGTCGCCGGGAACTCGCCGCTGGCCCCGGCGGAGGTGGAGAGCACGCTCCACACCCCGTGGGCGGCGGAGCGGTCCCGGAAGTGGCCGTCGCGGCGGGCGGCGGACTCGGGCGCGGCCCCGTACAGGGTGGACGCGACGTAGGCGTCGATGCCGAGCGCGGCGGTCTCCTCGGCGTGCCCGGGGTCGGCGGCGTCCGCGCAGATGGCCAGGCCGAGCCGGACCCCGTCCACCTCCAGGACGACGGGCTTGTCGCCGGCGGCGAAACGGTTCAGCTCGTCCCCGTGCAGGCGCATCTTTCGGTAGGCGACGGACGCGCCCTCGCCGGTGACCGCGAGCGTGGCAATGGACTCGCGCCCGTCCGGCGCCGCCACCGGCGCGCCGACCAGGGCGGTGGCGCCGGTCTCGGCGCAGGCCGCGACCAGCGGCGCGAGGCGGGCGTCTGCCGGGTCGAGGGCGGGCGCGGAGAGGTCGTAGCCGGTCAGCGACAGCTCGGGGAACACCACCAGCCGCGTCCCGGCCTCCCGGACGGCGTCGGCGTGCCGCCCGACGTTGACGGCCACGGTGTCCGGGCGGCCGCCCTCCGCGCAGGCGGGCTGGGCGACGGCGACGGTCAGGGACGCGGGCATGGCGGTGCCTCCGGGGGCGAGGGTGGAAAAGATCAAGGTATGCGGTGGTCCGGGCCGTGGACAAGAGTGGACAACGAGACGAGGGGGCGCTAATCGGGTGGCTGTGCGCCCGTCAGGACGCCACGATGGGCGGCATGACGAGCAACGAAGACGCCACCGCCCGATACGAGGCCATCGCCGACGAACTGGTGCCGCGCGGCGCCCGCCGGAGCCAGATGTTCGGCATGCCCTGCCTGAAGGACGTCAACGGCAAGGCCTTCGCCGGGCTGCACAGGGGCGAGCTGGTCTGCCGGCTCGGCCGGGACTCGGCGGAGCACGCGGAGGCCCTCGCGACGAAGGGCGCGCACCTGTTCGACCCGGCGGACGGCCGGCCGATGAAGGACTGGGTCTGCCTGCCGGGCTCGGCAGCCGGCGAGTGGCAGCGCTACGCGGAGGCCGCCCTGGCCGCGCCGCGCTGAGCCGCTGCTCCGGGAGGCCGGTGGGCGCTTCGGCCGTGATCACTCGTACGAGTGATTGACCGGCTGGAGCGCTTCAAACGGCCGTACGTCTCTTCGTACGCTCCTGCCCGGGCCGGGTGGACACCCGGCGGCGACGAGCGCAGGGGGGCGGGACGGTTGACCACGGGACGGCGCGAGGCAGGCGGGGGCCGGGGTGGCGGAGGGGCCGACGAGGAAGGGGCTCACGGGGGAGGGGCTGATGCGGGAGGGCCGCACGGCGGCGGGCTGACGAGGCGCCGGCTGCTCGGCGCGTCGGCGGCGCTCGGCGCGGGCGCGTGGCTGCTGCGCGGCACGGTCGGCCCGGACAGCGCCGAGGCCGTCACCCCCGTACCGCCCGGGCTGCCCGCCGGTACCGAGCTGTACCAGCGGGTCTTCCAGAACTGGTCCGGCGAGATCTGCACCGACCAGCTGTGGACGTGCGGGCCCCGCACGCCCGAGGAGGTCCCCGCCCTCGCCGACTGGGCGCACGCCAACGGCTGGCGGCTGCGCGCCACCGGCTACCGGCACACCTGGGCCCCGCTCACCGTCGCCAACGGGACGCCCGCCGGCGCCCGCGTCCTCCTGGTGGACACCAGCCGCTACCTCACCGCGATCACCGCCGACTCGCCGACCACGGTCCGCGTCCAGACCGGCGCCACCATGGAGAACCTGCTCGCCCACCTCGCCGGCCGGGGCCTCGGCCTCACCGCCTGCCCGGCCCCCGGCGAGCTCACCGTCGGCGGCGTCCTCGCCATCGGCGGCCACGGCACCGCCGTCCCCGCGGTCGGCGAGACCCGCCCGGACGGGCACGGCTACGGCTCGGTCAGCAACCAGGTCACCCGCCTCACGGCGGTCGTCCTCGACCCGGCCACCGGGCGCTACACCCTGCGCACCTTCGACCGGTCCGAGGCCGACAGCGCGGCGTTCCTGGTCCACCTCGGGCGGGCGTTCCTCACCGAGGTCGTGCTGCGGGCCGGGGCAGACCGGCCGCTGCGCTGCGTCAGCCGCCTCGACATCCCGGCCGGCGAACTCTTCGCCCGCCCGGGGAGTGGCAGCGGCAGCGGCGGCGGGTTGCTCGGGGGCCTGCTCGGCGGCGGTGGCCCGCGCACCTTCGCCGACTTCGTCGACCGCGACGGCCGCGCAGAGGCGATCTGGTTCGCCTACACCGAGTACCCCTGGCTCAAGACGTGGAGCGTCACTCCGGCCAAGCCGCTCGCCGCCCGCGCCGTCGACCAGCCCTACAACTACCCCTTCTCGGACAGCATTCCGGAGCCCGTCGCCCGACTCGCCGGCCAAATCGTCTCCGGCGCCTGGGGATCAGCCCCGCTGTTCGGCCAACTCCAGTACCTCATCGCCAAAGTGGCGCTCACCGGCGACCTCACGGACGTACTCCTCTCCGGTGGACTGCTCCGCGACCTGCTCACCGGCGACCTCGTCACCCACCTGCTCGCCGGCGGACTGCGCTCCGACCTCTGGGGCCCCTCGCGCACCCTGCTGCAGTACGTCCGGCCCACCACCCTGCGGGTCACCGCCAACGGCTACGCGATCCTCGCCAAGCGCGCCGACCTGCAGTGGGTGGTCGGCGAATTCGCCGCCTACTACCGGCAGTTGCTCGCCGACTACCAGGCGCGCGGAGAGTATCCGGTGAACGGCGCGGTGGAGATCCGGGTCACGAGCCTCGACGACCCGGCCCACTCCGGCATCCCCGGCGCCCGGCCGCCGCTGCTCTCCGCGCTGCGCCCGCGCGCCGACCGCCCGGAGTGGGACACCGCCGTCTGGCTCGACGTCCTCGCCTTCCCCGGCACCCCCGGCCTGGAG
The DNA here is from genome assembly GCF_019192735.1 of Kitasatospora aureofaciens. GTDB lineage: Bacteria > Actinomycetota > Actinomycetes > Streptomycetales > Streptomycetaceae > Kitasatospora > Kitasatospora aureofaciens_A. The sequence goes on along the minus strand of NZ_JAHTKP010000006.1, from coordinate 109,116 downwards.
CGCTTCGCGCGCGACCTGGAGCAGTGGCTGCTGTGCACCTTCGACGGCACTCGGGCGGGGCTGCGCGTCGAGTGGTCCAAGGGCTGGGCCTACACCGCCGACGCGGCCTGGTCCGACCCGGACCTGCTCGGCCGGGTCATCCCCGCGAGCCTGCGCGACGGCGGCGGGCCCGGCTGGGACGAGGCGGTCGCCGTCCTGAACCGGCACGACCCGCACCGGGTGTTCGGAAACGCCTTCCTGGACGGGCTGTTGAAGTAGCTGGTTCTGTGTGGGTACTTCTTGACGATGCGTCAGATGTGCGTCAGATGTGCTCCATCACGATCACTGCCAGGGTGTCCGGGGCGAGCGCGCGGAACACGTGCGGGGCGTCGCCCGGGTAGCTCACATAGTCGCCCGGGCCCAGCTCGACCGGGGCCTCCGTCGGCCCGGCCAGCGCCCGGCCCGCGCCGAGCATCACATGCTCCACCGTGCCGGGCATGTGCGGGTCGGACGCCCGGGTCTCGCCGGGCTGCGCCTCGATCCGGTAGATGTCGCGCCGGGCGTTCGGCGGGCAGGAGGACAGTACGGTGGCCGCGTAGTCGGCCCGCTCGGAGTGCGTGACCGGGCCCTCGCCCGCCCGGATCACCCGCACCGCCGGACGCGGTGGGTCGACCAGTCGGCTGAACGGCACGTTCAGTGCCACACCGAGCGCCCAGAGCGTCTCCACGCTGGGGTTGCCCGCGCCCGACTCCAGCTGCGAGAGCGTCGACTTGGCGATCCCCGCGCGCCGGGCCAGCTCGGCCATCGACAGTCCGCTGCGCTCGCGCTCGCGCCGGATCGACGCGGCGATCAGGCCGATCAGCTCCGTGCCGGAGCCTGCTGGTGGGGTGGGGGTCGGGTCACTCATGCTTGCCACTCGCTTCCTCGCGCCTTCGCGTCTTCTCGCGCCCTTCTGGCGCCTCCGCGGCGCTGCTCATGCTGCCATGTGTGGCGTTCGCGGTGTCGGTCCATTCGTTCGCCTTGACGAACGCAGCCCGCGGGTTCATTCTAATGGACATGCGTTCGTTCCTCCGAACACTGGAGCATGCCACCCTCCGTGACATCGCTCTGGTCTGCCTGGCCGACGCCCTCGTCGGCGCCTCCTTCGGCGCGATCAGCGTCTCTGGCGGCCTGCCCCTGTGGGTGCCGGTCGCCATGTCCCTCCTCGTCTTCGCGGGCGGGTCCCAGTTCGCGGCCGTCGGCGTGGTGCTCTCCGGGGGCGGCGCGCTCGCCGCCGTCGCCACCGGGCTGGTGCTCAACGCCCGACTGCTGCCGTTCGGCTTCACGGTGGCCGACGTGCTCGAAGGGCCGTGGTGGCGGCGGCTGTTCGGCGCGCAGCTCATCACCGACGAGACTGCTGCCTTCGTGCTCCAGCAGGATGATCGGCGGCGTCGCCGGGCCGTGTTCTGGTTGTGCGGGATCGCGCTGTTCGCGGTGTGGAACGTCTCCGTGCTGCTCGGCGCCGTCGCGGGCGGGCTCATCGGCGACACGGACGCGCTCGGCCTCGATGCTGCCTTCCCCGCGGTGCTGCTCGCGCTCGTGCTGCCTTCGCTCACGGACCGTCGCATGCGTACCGCCGCCGTGGTGGGCGCGGTCGTGGCGGTCGTGGCGGTGCCGTATCTGCCGGCCGGGCTGCCGGTGCTGTTCTCCCTCGTCGGGCTGGTGTTCGCAGGGAGGCCCCGGGTGTCGGAGGCCGGGGGCGTCGGGGACGGCGAGAGGGTGCCCAACATCGTGAAGGAGGAAGTCCGTTGATGCCGCTGTATGCCGTGCTGCTGCTGGCCGTCGGGACGTACGCCTACCGTCTCGCCGGGCCGCTCCTCGGGCACCGGCTCGCTCTGTCCGAACGGGTGCGACACCTGCTCACCGTCGCGGCTGCCGTCCTGCTGGTCGCTCTGGTCGCCACCGGCGCGCTGACCCAGGGGCACGGCTTCGCGGGGTGGGCCCGCCCGGCCGGCGTGCTGGTCGCCGGCGTGCTCGCGCTGCGCCGCGCGCCGTTCCCGGTCATCGTCGTCGCGGGCGCGGCGACGACGGCGGTGCTCCGGCTGTGCGGGGTGGGGTGAGCTGCGGGTCGGCGAACAGGTAACAGATGACAGATTTCGAAATCTGTCACCTGTCATCTGCTGGGCGTGCCGCTGGACATGTCGCTTTCCTCACTCGCTCGCGCCCACCCGTCGCCCGGCCGCGTACGCGATACTCGCGGCGTATCCCGCCGAGATTGCAAGGAGCTTCAATGAGGAAGCCGACCCGGATCGACCCGGCCGACCTGCTCGCCGTCGGCGACCTCCTCACCGACGAGGAGCGGCTGATCCGCGACACCGTCCGGAAGTTCACCGACGAGCGGATCCGCCCGCACATCGGCGACTGGTTCGAGCGCGGCGTCTTCCCGGCTCGCGAACTCGCCCCCGAACTCGGCGCCCTCGGCGTGCTCGGCATGCACCTCGACGGCTACGGCTGCACGGGCGCCGGCGCGGTCGCCTACGGCGTCGCCTGCATGGAACTGGAGGCCGCCGACTCCGGGCTGCGCAGCTTCGTCTCGGTGCAGGGCTCGCTCGCGATGCGCTCCATCCACGCCTACGGCTCCGAGGAGCAGAAGCAGCGCTGGCTGCCCGGCATGGCCGCCGGCGAGCTGATCGGCTGCTTCGGCCTCACCGAGCCGGACTTCGGCTCCGACCCGGCCAACATGCGCACCCGGGCGGTGCGCAAGGGCGGCGAGCGCGGCGACTGGGTGCTCTCCGGCAGCAAGATGTGGATCACCAACGGCAGCATCGCGGACGTCGCCGTCGTCTGGGCGCAGACCGAGGAGGGCGTGCGCGGCTTCCTGGTCGAGCGCGGCACCCCCGGCCTGACCGCCACCGACGTGCACGGCAAGCTGTCCCTGCGCGCCTCCGTCACCAGCGAACTCGCCTTCGACGACGTGGTGCTGCCGGCCGACGCCGTGCTGCCCGGGGTCACCGGCCTGCGCGGACCGCTCTCCTCCCTCAACGAGGCCCGCTACGGCATCCTCTGGGGCACCGTCGGCGCCGCCCGCGACTGCTACACCGCCGCCCTCGACTACGCGAAGAGCCGCATCCAGTTCGACCGCCCGATCGCCGGATTCCAGCTGACCCAGCAGAAGCTGGTCGAGATGATGCTGGAGGTCGAGAAGGCGTACCTGGTCGCGCTGCGGATCGGCCGGCTCAAGGACGAGGGCGCGGCCCGTGCGCCGCACATCAGCTTCGGCAAGCTCAACAACGTCCGCGCCGCGCTGGAAATCGCCCGCAGCGCCCGGACCGTCCTCGGCGCCAACGGCATCACCACCGAGTACCCGGTGCTGCGGCACGCCAACAACCTGGAGTCGGTGCTCACCTACGAGGGCACCAGCGAGATCCACACCCTCGTGCTCGGCGAGGCCATCACCGGCGAGTCCGCCTACCGCTGACGGGCCGCAGTCCGTCCGGGGAGTCCGCCGAGGGAAAACCGGTGGCCGGGCCGGCGCGCGCCCGGCTACCGTCCCGATCATGAACAGCCAGGCCACCGACAGCAGCCCGACCACCACCCTCTGGCGCCCCATCGGCCCCGAGGAGCTGGCCCTGGTCGAGGCCGCCGACTGGCGCGCCTGGCCGCCCCGCCTGCCGGAGCAGCCGATCTTCTACCCGGTCCTGAACGAGGACTACGCGATCCGCATCGCCCGCGACTGGAACGTCCCGGCCTCCGGCGTCGGCTACGTCACGCGCTTCGAGGTCGACGCCGCCTTCCTCGCCCGATACCCGGTGCAGCAGGCCGGCGGCCGGACCATCCTCGAACTCTGGGTACCGGCGGAGGAGTTGGACGAGTTCAACCGGCACATCGTCGGCCGGATAGAGGTCGTCCACGAGTTCCGGCCCCAGCCGTGACGGCCCCGGAGGTGGTGCCGGTTCCAGCCGCGACGGCCGCGGCTGCCGCAGCCATGACTGCCGCAGCCGTGACGGCAAGCACCCCGGTCCTTCTGACCTCCGCCCAGGAGACCAGCACCACCACCCTGCTCACCGAGGCCGCCGCCCGGCGCGGCCTCGCCACCGCCGTCCTCACCGGCCCCGCCACCGTCGAACGGCTCACCGGGCGGCCCGTCCACTGGTACGGCGGGCCGCTCACCGCCGCGCGCGTCGCCGCGCCGCTCGGCCTCGCCCTGCTCGAACCCGACGACGACTGGCTCACCCGGCTCCCCGCCGAGTTCACCCGCCGTCGGATCGAACTCACCACCCTCGCCGAGGCGTGGACGCTGCGCCGGCCCGCGTTCGTCAAGCCGCCCGCCGACAAGTCCCTGCCACCCGCCGTCTACCCGGACGGCTCCCGGCTGCCGCGCACCGGCGAGCGGATCGGTCCGGACACGCCCGTCCTGGTCAGCGAGCCGGTCACATTTGCGGCCGAGTACCGGCTGTTCGTCCTCGACGGCGAGGTCCGCACCGGGAGCCGCTACGCCCGCTTCGGCCGTCTCGACCCGGGCCCGCTGACCGCCGAGGCCACCGTCTTCGCCCGGCGCCTGCTCGCCGCCGCCGGCGACACCCTGCCGAGCGCCGTCGCCCTGGACGTCGGCCCGCTCGCCGACCCGTACGACCCGGCCGAGCACTGGGCCGTGGTCGAGGCGAACATGCCGTGGTTCGCGCACTGCTACGCCGCCGACCCCGACGGCGTCCTGGACGTCGTCCTGCGCGCCGCCGGACCGTCCGCCGCCCTCACCCCCGCCGATCGGCGGTTCGCCAGGACAGCTGCCTGACACCTGGCGGACACCACGCGTACGGTGACCGGACACCGGACGGTACGGCGGGCGGTGAAGCATGGCGCGGTCGGCGGCGCCCTCGGCGGGCGCGCCGGGTGTGCACGACCGAAAGGAACCCCCATGTCCACTGCCTCGTGGCCCCGCCCCCGGGTACTCGTCGTCGGGATCGACGGCGTCCGGTACGACTACCTGGAGCGCGTGCCGATGCCGCGGCTCACGGAGGTCGCCGAGGCCGGGTTCCTCGTGCCGGTGACCGTGGCGGACTCCACCCCCACCATGTCCGGGCCCTGCTGGGCCACCATCGTGACCGGCGTCGAGCCCGCCAAGCACGGCGTGTGGGGCAACCACCTGGCCGGCAACCGGCTCGACGTCTTCCCCGACTTCGCCACCCGGCTCAACCGCGGCGACCGCCGCCGCACCTTCGTCGCGGCCGGCTGGGACCCGCTGATGATCAACGAGTCCGGTGGCCCGCTCTTCCGGGCCCCCGGCCGACTGTCCTACATAGCCCCCGCCGAGGACACCCCCGAGGCCTGGGAGGCCGTCGACGAGGAGGTCACCCGCGAGGCCGTCCACGTCCTCGGCACCGCCGACCCGGAGGCCTCCTTCGTCTACCTCGGCGCCGTCGACGAGACCGCCCACTTCCTGGGCTGCGGCGACGAGTACCGCGCCGCGATGCGCACCGCCGACGAACGCCTCGGCCGCCTCCTCGACGCCGTCCGCAGCCGCGCCACCTACGCCGACGAGCAGTGGACCGTCATCGTCGTCACCGACCACGGCCACGTCGACGCCGGCGGCCACGGCGGCCGCACCGTCGAGGAGCGCACCGCCTGGGTCGCCTGCGCCGGGCACGACATCCCGGCCGGCCCGCCCACCGGCGAGATCCGCCACCCCGACGTCGCCGCCCAGGTGTACGCCTCGCTGCTGCGCCCCATCGACCCGCACTGGACCCTCGACGGCCGCCCCTTCCCCGTCTTCCGACCGGTTCCCGCCGCTGTCTGACGGGTGTACGGTGCGGCCGATGCATCCGTGTGCAGCACGCCGGGCTGCGCCTGGGCCGGACCTGAGTGACGCTCTATCGGGGCTCGGGCTACGGTCCGGAGCGGCCCGTAGCCCCGAGGACGGGTGGCGGCACATACCTCTGAAGGTGGAGAAGCCACCCCGTGGGATGGAGGCGTGAGCGCTACCTCGTGGTGACGCTACGACGAGGTGGCGCGGGCCAGGATGGTGACACCGGTCGGCGGACCCCGCGGGCCGGACACGGACAGCGGTATGCACGGCGGTACGGACAGCGGTTCAGACAGCGGTACGGACAGCGGTACGGACACGGAGAGGGCAGGCGGGCATGAAGGGCATCGTGAGCAAGGTCGCGCTCGGAGTCGCGGGCACGGGCATGGCCGTCGCCGTGGCCGCCGTGGTCATCGGCCCACGGGTGTCCGAGTGGTACGACGGGCGCCACCAGGAGCAGGCCTCGTACGCCACCGGCAGCGACGCCAAGGCCGACCGCCGCTCGATACCCACCTGGCTGCCCGACAACGCCGCCTCGGTGCACTACCTGATGTCCACCACCGGCGACGACCGCCTGCTGCGCGCCACCCTCCCGGAGGGCCGGCTGCCCGCCGGGTGCACCACCGGCCTGCCCGGCAAGCGCGCCCACCCGGTGCCGGAGTCGCTCAAGGCCGGCTGGTTCCCGGAGGGCGTCGCCACCAAGGTCAGCGGCACCTGCGGGCACTACAACGTGACGCTCACCGGCAACCAGCTCTTCGCCTGGCAGGACGGCGCCGCCGTCCAGGCGGCCCTGCGCGCGGAGCGGCCGGCCAAGCACTGACGGGGGAGCTGTTCGGGGGGCTCCGGCGGACCCCTGCTGTCGGGACAGGGCGCGGCTGCGATAGGACGGGGCGTGGACAAACCCGTCCCGCGCCCCCGTCCTGTCCGTCCAGCAAGGAGCTCCATGCCTGGCCCTGGCCCGACCGCCGGCCCGTCCGACGACACGTCAGCCACCCCCGACGCCTCGGACGCCTCCGACGCCTCCGTCACCGGCTGGGCCGGCTCCGGCCGGGGCACCGTCGCCGTGCTCGGCGGCCTGGTCGCGCTCGGTCCGCTGACCACCGACCTCTACCTGCCAGGGCTGCCCGCCATCGCCGACGATCTCGTCGCCGAACCGGCCGCCGTCCAACTCACGCTCACCTTCTCGATGTTCGGCGTGGCCGCGGGTCAGCTGCTGTTCGGGCCGCTCAGTGACCGCTTCGGCCGCCGTCCGCCGCTGCTCGTCGGGCTCGTCGTCTACACGCTCGCCAGCGTGGTGTGCGTGATCGCGCCCACCCTGCCGGTGCTGATCGCCGCCCGCTTCGTCCAGGGCGCGGCCGGGGCCGCGGGGCTTGTCATCGGACGGGCCGTCGCCCGGGACCGCTTCCAGGGTGTGGCGATGCTTCGCTTCCTCGCCTCGATCACTCTGATATCGGGGCTGGCGCCGATCCTCGCGCCGATCGTCGGTGCGCAGCTGCTCCAGGTCACCTCGTGGCGCGGCACCTTCGGCGCGCTCACCGCGCTCGGCCTGCTGCTCGTGCTGGCCGCGCTCGGCGCGCTGCGCGAGACGCTGCCGGCGGAGGCCCGGCACGGCGGCGGGTTGGGCGCCACGCTACGGACGATGGGAGGGCTGCTGCGGCACCTGCCGTTCCTCGGGCTGATGCTGACGAGCACGTTCGGGTTCGGGGCGCTGTTCGGTTACATCAGTGGGTCGTCCACGGTGCTGCAGCACGTCTACCACGTGTCGCCGCAGACCTACAGCCTGCTGTTCGGGGTGAACTCGCTGGCCATAGTCGCCATGTCGCAGCTGAACGGCCGGGTGCTCGCGCGCCGGTTCACGTCGGGGGCGCTGATGCTGGGCGGGCTCGGTGGGGCGGTGGCGGCGGGGGTGGCGCTGGTGCTGGTGACGGCGGTGTGGGACCTCGGGCTGGCCGGGGTCTGCCCGGCTCTGTTCGTGCTGATGGGCAGCATGGGCGTGGTGCTGCCGAACTCGGCGGCACAGGCGCTCAGCCTCGTCGAACCGCGGGTGGCCGGGACGGCGTCGGCGCTGCTCGGGACGGGCAACTTCCTGTGCGGGGCGGTGGTCGCGCCGCTGAGCAGTCTCGGCGGGCAGCCGTCCGCGGTGCTGCTGGCGGTGGTGGTGCTGACGTCCGGGGTGCTGGCGGGCGTGGCATACCTGGTGCTGTGCCGGCCGTGGCGGGAGCGGGCGGCGGACGGCGTCGAGGCCGCGCAGGGCGTTGAGGCCGCGGCCGGGAGCTGACGGGCGACAGCGAACAGCTGACAGATAACAGATGTTGAAATCTGTTATCTGTTAGCTGTCATCTGAAACCTGTTACGTGTTAGCCGCCGACGGCCACCCGCCGCCCGCCCCCGTCAGGCGATCGCGAAGTCGTCCCCGTAGACGTTGCCCTGCCCGTACCACCCGTGCAGGTACACGGTGACGGTGCCCGAGGCACCAGTGGTGAAGGGGACGGTCAGCTTGGTCCAGCCGGTGGAGTTGGTCCAGGTGCTCGCGTTGGCCCCGCCGCCGACGCCGAGGTAGGCGTAGTTGCCCTGCACCCAACCGCTCAGCGTGTAGCTGGCGTTGGGCTTCAGGGTGACGGTCTGGGAGCAGTCGCCGGTCTGGCTCTCGGTCGGGGCGGACTGCAACGCGTACGAACCCGAGTGGACCGGGGTGGAGACCACGGCGCCGCCGCTCTGGCAGGTCCACGGCGCGAGGCTGCCGGTCTCCAGGCCGCCGTTGGCGAGGCCGCCGGGCGGCGGGGTGGTGCCGGTGACGGTCAGCGCGTAGGTGGCGGTGTGGGTGCCGGACGGCGCGGTCGCGGTCACGGTGAGCGGGTAGGTGCCCGCTGCAGCCGCCGAGGCAGTGGCGATGTTGAGCGTGGCGCTGCCGCCCGCCGTGACGCTGCCGGGGGTGACGGTCGCGGTCACGCCCGCCGGGGCGCCGCTCACCGACAGGTTGACGCTCTGCGCCGAACCGGCGGTCACGGCCGTGGCGATCGTCGCGGACGCGGACGAACCCGCCGTCACCGTCGCCGAGTTCGGGTTCACAGCCACCGAGAAGTCGTTGGTCACCGGCGAGCCGCTGGTGAACGCCGCGAAGATGTGCGTGAAGTCCCAGGTGCCCTGGCTGATTCCGGAGCAGGCGTCGTTTCCTGCCGTGCCCGGGCAGCCCCCGTTGTCGCGCTGGAGCGCCCAGAACGACAGCGTGTTGATGCCCTTCGACGCCGCCCAGTTGTACACGGTGGTCGCGTTGGCGACGGTGAACGTCTCGGCCGCGCCGTAGTCGTCGATGCCGACCATCTCGGTGATGCCGATCGATCCCCACAGCTGCGCCGGGGTCTTGGCCGGGTAGAGCGCGGCCAGCTGGTTGTACAGGCCCTGCGCGGAGGTCTGGGTGTCGGCCGCCATGTCGTGGGTGGCGCCGTCGTAGTAGTCGAAGGTCATCATGTTGACGACGTCGATCCGCGCGTTGTTGCTGACCGCGTTCTTCAGCACGGCGAGCCCGCCGGCCGCCAGCCCGCTCGTGGTGGTCGGCAGCGTGTAGGAGAACTGGACGGACCGGCCGTTGGCGGCGGCCCAGTCCTGCACCAGCTTGATCGCCTTGTTGCGGCGGTCGATGCCCGCCGTGTTGGTGAGCGAGTTGTCCTCGATGTCGAGGTCGATCCGGCTGATGTCGTACGTGGAGATGACGTTCTCGAAGGCCGCCGCGATCTGGGAGACGTCGGTGCAGCTGTCGGCGATCTCGGCGCCGGTGTTGTCGGCCGTGTAGCCGCCGAAGGAGGGGATCACGTCCCCGCCGTTGGCCCGGATGGTGGCGATGTCGGCGCCGAAGGTGGACGAGGCGACCGGCTTGGCGGTGTCCCCGTTCCAGTACGGGGTGCACGAGCCCTTGGTGGCGGCCTGCAGGAAGGCCATCGTCAGGTGCTTGGCGCCGGACTGCGCGGCCAGGGTGGCGGGGTTCTGGCCGGTCCAGGCCTCGAAGTAGGGGGCGAAGACTCGGCTGGGGAGCGGGGTCGTGGCGTGGGCGGAGCCGGTCCCGGCGGCGACCAGGCCGGCCGAGGCGGCCAGCGTGGCACAGGCCGTCAGGGCCGCCTGGATGGTTCTGCGTAGACGCATGGATTCTCCAACAGGCGTGGTGGGGCAGGACGTTGGGGAGCTGCAGGACGTGCGTGACGTACAGCGGGCCACCCTGGGGCGGCAGGGGCCCACGGACTCGCACGGCGGCGAACGGCGGTGCGGATGCGCGCACGCCGGGCGGGTCGGGGGTGGAGCGGAACAGGGCAGGGCGGTGCCTCAGCCGCCGGTGGTCACACCCCCACAGTGCATCCCGGTCGGATCGACATGCTTATGGTTGGACTAGACCACTTCTCTGTCAATACGCCTGACAGTTCGCCATCGGACGGCCCGGTCGCCGCCGCGTACGACTGGCTCGGCTGCGGCCGGGCAGGGCCGGCAGCAGCGGTCAGGTTATTGGTTTGTAGGTGCCGGGGCCGGTCCGTCATGATCGGACCTTTGACCGACACCACCCCCGGAGGACCACCCCTGTGACGACCCCTTCGCTGGACACCGCCTGGCACCACCTGGAAGCCGGCGACCCGCACGCCGTCCTGCGCGAACTGCGCGGCCTGGCCGACGACGTGCCCGCCGCCCAGGTCGCCTCGCTCGTCCAGCGGCTGGCCGCCGACAGCGGCTTCGACGACCTGGCCGATGCCGCCGGCCGCCTCGCCGCCGGAGCCGGCGGCCCCGTCGCCCTCTACAAGTACGGCTACGCCTGCGTCGAGCGCGGCGTCTCCTACCTCGCCGCCCCCGCCCTCGCCGAGGGGCTCGGCCTGGCCGCCGCCGAGGCCCGCGAGGGCGAGAAGACCAAGCGCGGCCTCTTCGGCCGCAGCAAGCCCCGGCCCGACAGCCGCCTGCCGATCCTCAGCGAACTCGCCACCGCGCTTGAGGACGAGGAGCGGCACGCCGAGGCCGCCGCCGTACTGCGCGAGCACGAGCCGCTGCTGCGCGACTGGCCCGGCCGCTACCTGCTCGCCTACAACGCGCTGATGTCCGGCGACCGGACCACCGCCCGCGCCACCCTCGACCGCCTCTCCGCCCCCGACGACCAGTGGCGGCCCGCCGCCGACCGGGTGCGCCGCGCGCTGGACCGCGCCGACGCCGTCGAAGCCGGAGCCGGAGCCGGATCCGCCGAGGTCGCCACGCTCACGCCGACCCCGCTGAGCCACCAGGACCTGCGCGGCTGGCACTTCGCCCTCACCGGCGGCCTGCTCGCCACCCTCTCCCCGTACGGCTTCGCGGCGGGCATGACCGGCCGCTACGCGTTCCTCCAGGACTCCTACGGGCTGTGCCGGCACGGGCTGGAGCGCCTGCGGCTGGTCCTCGACGCGACCGGCACCCGCCCGCGGTCGGTCTCGCTGCTGCCGGGCCGGGCCGACCGCGCCCTCGGACTGGCCGCGGCGGAACTGTTCGGCCTGCCCGCCGAGTCGTACCGGCCGGGCACCGGGCACACGCTGGTGGTGGCCTACGACCTGAACGACGTCGACGGCATCGGCCACGAGACGCTGGCGGCGCTGCGCGAGCGCGCCACGGGCGAGGTGCTGTACGAGCACGCCACCTGCTGGACCGACACGCCGCCCGTCACCGCGGACGTGAGCGGACTGCTCGGCCAGACCGTCGCCCCGCCGTGGCGGATGCTCGGCGACGAGCCCGACGAGCGGCCCGCCGAGGCGCTGGCGGCCGAGATCGTCGCCGCCGACCCGACCCAGGACGAGGGCGACGGCGACACTCCGCCCGACCCGGACGACGCGCTGACGGCCTTCGCGCGCGTCGCCCGCGAGCACTGGCTGAACGGCCCGCGCGACCGCTGCCGGTCGAGTGGCCCGGTGCCCAGTTCCCGTTTCCGGTAGGGGAGTTGCCGAAAGGTGCCGTGGCCGCGTGCCTGCTGACGGCACACGGCCACGGCCGCCCGGCGCTCAGGACACCGGGCCGTTCGAGGCGCCGCGCAGGGTCAGGCCGGCGGCGGGCAGAGGGTGGCGTGCAGGGCGTCGTTGATCTTCGCGGCCTTGTCGGGGCCGAAGCCCTGCGGGTGGTCGGGGGAGGTGAAGCGCTGGTTGGCCAGGTCGACCAGCTTCGCCTTGTCCTTGGGGAACTGGTACATCGACTGGCACTGGGTGCGTGCGCGGTCCATGGCCTGGTCGGGCTTGCCGCCGACGATCGCCGGGTCGATCGCGTCCAGCGCGGCGACCAGTTTGCCGGTGAGGTCGGCGCCCGGCTTGCCGGGCATTCCGGCGTCGGTGGGTGGCGCAGGCTTGGCAGGCGCGGTCGCACCGGGTGAGCCGGGTGAGCCGGGCACGCCGGGTGAGCCGTCGGCGGGGGCGGGCGTGGAGGCGGGCGCGGACGCCGTCGGGGAGGCGACCGTACCGGACCCGGACGCGGAAGGCGTGCCGGCGGCGGCCGAGGTGGGGGAACCGGCCGCGGCGGTGGACGTGCCGGAGCCTGGTCCGGAGCTGGAGCAGGCAGCGAGGCTCACCGCGGCGAAAGCCGTGAGGGTGGCGGCGAGGAGACGAGTACGCATTGCGCCACACTGTCATGTTCGCGGCGCCGAAGGGAAGATCCCCCGAAGCCCGGAAGATTCCTCCGGGAAACCGGACGGCGGCCCGGGAGGACTTCCTCCCGGGCCGCCGTCCGTTCCTGCCCCAAGGCCGCCGACCGTACGCGCCTACGCCGTACGCGCCCGCGCCGTACGTCAGCCGAGGCCGTTGGACTTCAGCCAGTCCTTGGCCACCGCCGGCGGGTCCTCCTTGTCGACCGCGACGCGCTTCATCAGCGCCGTCAGCCCCGCGGTGTCGAGCTTGGCCGACACCGCGTTGAGCGCGGCGGTTGCGGTGGCGTTCACGCCGGCCTTGTTGACCAGCGGGGTGACGTTCTGCGCGCCGAACACGTTCTTCGGGTCGGCGAGCGGGACGAGCTTGAACTGGACGATCTTCGGGTCGGTGGTGAACACGTTGCCGATCTGGACGGTGCCGTCCTTGAGCGCGTTCGCCGTGGTGTCGGAGGTGGGCTTCCACTCCTTGAAGGTCAGCCCGTAGACGTCCTTGAGCTGCTGCTCGCGCCGGGACTTGAACTCCGGCGGCCCGCCGATGGTGAACTCGCCCGCCTTGGCAGCCAGGCCGGCGATGCTCTTGAGGCCGTACTTGTCGGCGGTCTCCTGGGTGACGCTGAGCGAGTCCTTGTCCTCGGCGGACGAGGAGTCCAGGATTCCGAGCGAGGACGGCAGCGCCTTCGTCAGCGCCGCGTTCACGTCCTCCGTGGTGACGGCGGAGGACTTGGCGTCCAGGTACGCGAGCAGCGAGCCGTTGTACTCGGGCAGGACGGTGAGGTTGCCGCTCTGCAACTGCCCGTACAGCACCTCGCGGCTGCCGATGTTGAACTTCTCCTCGACCTTGACGCCCTTGGCCTTGAGCGCCTGCGAGTAGATCGAGCCGAGCAGCACGTTCTCCGGGAAGTTCGCGGAGCCGACGACGACGGTCGACCCGTCGCCCGCGCCCGCGCTGCTGCCGGACGGGGCGGCAGTTGTGGAGCCCGCCGCCGAGGAGGAGCCGCCGCCGCTGAGCGGGTCCCCACCGGAGGAGCCGCAGGCGGTGGCGCCGAGGGCGAGGGCGGCGAGGGTGCCGAGGACGGCGGCGCGCCTGGTTCTGTGCATTGTCGACATGGTGACAGATGTCCTTCCGGGATGGTGGAGAAGGGAGGTTCAGGTGGGGCCGGCAGATGGGCCCGACACACAGGTCCGGCGCGCAGGCCCCGTCAGCGGGTCCGGCGCTGGGCGCGCACCCCGGGCGGGAGCGCGTACCGGGCGAGCAGGGCGAAGAACAGCTGGGCGCCGATCGCGAGCAGCACCACGAGCACCGCCCCGCCCGCGGTCACCGCGTACTTGCGGGTGGCCAGCCCGTCGAAGACGTACCGGCCCAGGCCGCCGAGCCCGACGTACGCGGCCACCGTGGCGGTCGCGATCACCTGGACGGTGGCCGTCCGGAAGCCCGCCAGCAGGGTCGGCGCCGCGGACGGCAGGCAGACCTGCCACAGCACCTGCGGATGCGTCAGCCCGATGCCGCGCGCCGCGTCCCGGACGTCCGGGTCGGTGCCGCGCACCCCCTCGACGGCCGCGACCAGCAGCGGCGGCGCGGCGAGCGCCACCAGCGGGATCAGCACCGCCGTGTCGTCGACCCTGCCGAGCAGCACCGCCAGCGTGACCAGCCCCAGCGTGGGCAGGGCGCGGGCGAAGCCGGCGATGCCCGTGACGATGGTGACGCCGCGCCCCGTGTAGCCGATCAGCAGCCCGAGCGGGACGGCGATCAGCGCCGCGAACAGCAGCGCCTCGCCGCAGAACACCAGGTGCTCGGAGATCCGGTGCACGATCGAGTCCGGGCCGCTTCGGTGGTCCGGGTCGGAGAAGAAGTCGCTCAGCCAGGAGAGCCAGTTCACCGGCCCGCTCCCTTCTCCCGGACGGCCCACGGCGCGAGCAGCCGCCGGGCGCCGACCAGCGCCAGGTCGACGGCCACTGCGAGCGCGGCGATCAGCACGATGCCGGCCACGATCGGGGTCGGGAAGGTGCGCTGGAACCCGTCCATGAACAGGTAGCCGAGCCCGCCTCGCCCGACCAGCGCGCCGACGCTCGCCAGCGAGATGCTGGACACCGCGGCGACCCGCAGTCCGGCGATCAGGTATGGCAGGGCGGAGGGCAGTTCGACGGCGGTCAGCCGGTGCCACGGCCCGTAGCCCATCGCGGTGGCGGCCTGCCGGACGGCGTCCGGGACGGCGCGCAGCCCGTCCACGATGGTGGGCAGCAGCACGGCGAGCGCGTAGAAGGTGAGCGGGATCATCACGGTGGCCTGTGTGGCGAGCCCGGTGTACGGGATGAGCAGCATGAAGACGGCCACCGCGGGCAGCGCGTAGACGATGTTGAAGACGGCGGCGAGCGGTTGGTAGAGCCGGGGGAAGCGGGCGCAGGCCAGGCCCAGCGGCACGGCCAGCAGTAGGCCGAAGAGCACCGGCAGCAGGGCGATCACGGCGTGGTCGGCGAGCAGGTTGCCGAGGTAGCCGAGGTGGTCGCCGATCCAGTACCAGCGGACGATCGGTTCATCGTCCACCGGTGGCTCCGCCCGTCTGGCCGGTGGCTCGGTCCGTGCTGTCCGGCTCGTCCCCGGTAGCCCCGCCGGTAGCTCCGTCGGTCTCGCCGTCTGTCTCGCTGTCGGTCCCGCCGGTAGCCCCGCCGGGCGCGGCCAGGGCGGTGAGGACGGCCTCGCGGCTCGCCGTGCCGGTGGCCCGGCCGTCGGCGTCCAGGGCGACGGCGACCCCGGCGGGGGAGAGGACGGCGGCGTCCAGCGCGGTGCGCAGGGTGTCGGTGTCGGGCCGGTAGCCGGCGGCCGGGTGCAACTCGGCGGCGACGGCGTCACGGTCGATCCAGCCGATCGGGCGGCGCTCGTCGTCCAGCGCCAACTCCCAGCCGCCGTACCGCAGTCCGTCGTCCACCGGGCGGACGGTGACGGCGCTCGCGGCGCGCAGGCCGAGGCCGCGCAGGCCGCGGTCGCGGCCGAGGAAGGCGGCCACGTCGTCGTCGGCGGGGGCGGTGAGCAGGGTGTGCGGGTCGGCCAGCTGGGCGATCCGGCCCTGCCCGCGCAGCACGACGACCTGGTCGCCGAGCCGCACGGCCTCCTCGATGTCGTGGGTGACGAACAGCACCGTCTTGTGCAGCTCGGACTGGAGCCGCAGCAGCTCGTCCTGGAGCCCGGCGCGCACCACCGGGTCGACGGCGCTGAACGGCTCGTCCATCAGCAGCACGGGCGGGTCGGCGGCGAGGGCGCGGGCCACGCCGACGCGCTGCTGCTGGCCGCCGGAGAGCTGGAACGGGTAGCGCTTGCCGGTCTCGGGTGCGAGCCCGACCAGTTCGAGCAGTTCGGCGGCCCGGGCGCGGGCCTTCTTGCGGTCCCAGCCGAGCAGGTAGGGGACGGTGGCGATGTTGTCGATCACCTTGCGGTGCGGGAAGAGTCCGGCCTGCTGGATCACGTACCCGATGCCGCGGCGGAGCTTGGCGGGTTCCAGCTCGGCGACGTCCGTGCCGTCCAGCAGCACCCGGCCCGAGGTGGGCTCGACCATCCGGTTGACCATGCGCAGGAGGGTGGTCTTGCCGCACCCGGACGGTCCGACCAGGACGGTTATCCGTCCGGTCGGCACGTCCAGGTCGAGGCCCTCGACGGCGATCGTGCCGTCGGGGTGGCGCTTGCCGGCGCCGTCGAATCTGATCACGGGGAGTTTCCTCGTTCGGGCGCCCCCTGGTGGCGGCGCCTGTGTCGGTCTTTCGGTTGTTGGCGGTATGTCGACAAAAGGTGGCGGTGTGGACCGCGATGCCATCTGTCTGATCAACTGCCCGGGCGTTCTTCCGCCCGCGTGGCTGCCCAGCTTCGGACCGGCGGAAACTCCGATCAGCCTATGACCTGCATTATCTCCTGTCCCTGATTTACCATCCGGCACGCGGCGCGGGCGGCGTCCAGCGGGCTTCGAGCCGGCGTCGAGCGGACGTCCAACGGGCATCGAGTGGACGTCCAGCGGGCTGTTCCGGACCCGCTCGGCCGCTCAGCCGCCCTGACGCGTCGCCAGCCCGGCCGCCGCCCAGCCGACGAACCCGCCGTCCAGGTCTGTCGCCCGGTGCAGCCCCAGCTCGCGCAGCGAGGCCGCGGCCAGACTCGACGCGTACCCCTCCGAGCAGACCACGATCACCTCGACGTCGTACCCCGACGCCTCGGGGATCCGGTGACTGCCCGTCGGGTCCAGCCGCCACTCCAGCACGTTGCGCTCGATGATCAGCGAGCCGGGGATCTCCCCCTCCGCCGCCCGCTGCGCCGCCGGACGGATGTCCACCAGCAGCGCACCGTCCAGCTGGGCCTGGTACGCCTCCCGGGCGCGCGGGCGGTACACGCCCTCGCGTGCCCGATCCACCAGGTCGTCGATCGTGGTCACCACTGCTCCGGTCCTTCCTCCGAGGTGCGAACGAGCCCGCCGGCCCGCAGGTCGTAGTGCGCCATCGAGCCCAGCGGCGGCGAGTAGGCGTGCAGGGTTACGGCCGGGCCGGAGGCCGTGTTGCGCACGTCGTGCACATACTCGGGGCCGAAGGCGCGGGCGGTGCCCGCCGGGACCTGTCGGATCAGCAGGCCCTGGTCGGGCCCGCCGAGGGACAGCTCCTCCAACTCGCCGAGGGCGACGGTGAACGCGCCGCGCGAGCCGCCGTGGTCGTGGAAGCCGGTCGACTGGCCGGGCAGCCAGCTGATAAGCCACACCTCGTGGTCGTCGTCGGCCACCAGACGCCGGTACCAGCGCTCTTCGGTGGACAGGCGGACGTGGTGGATCCACTGGTCGGGCTGTTCGGCCAGCTCTCGGACGATCGTGCGCAGGGCGTTCGGCGTGAGTGGCGCACGGGTTTCCTCAGGGGAGGGGACGGTGTCGGCCGTGGCCGGGCGGTCGGGGGCGAGGTCCAGGCTCATGTGGGCGTCCTCGGGTGCGACGGGAACGTCGGGGGATGCGCCCTGGTCCGGGCGGCCGGGGCGGGCACGGGCCGACGGAGCGGCACGGCACGCACGGGTACGCCGGGCTGGGCGGGATCAGAACTGCGGGTGCGGGTGCGCGGCGCGGGCCCTGGCAGACGTCACAGGGCGGAACCGGCGCGGAGAGACAAGGTCAACAGGCACAGATGGAACTTGCCTGGCGTCGCAGATCGACGTGCAGGCGGCAGACCAGAGTGGCGCCGGAGTCCATGCGTCGGATCCTTCCCGACTGAAGCGGCGGGAGTCAAGCCGGACCTGCGGCCTGCTCGCCCCTTGGGCCGGGCCAGGCCGTTCGCCCGTCAGACGCTCACCCCTCGGCCGGGCGCCGTGGAGCCGGGGGAGTCGTGGTCGACGTGGCCGGCCCCGTGCCGGCCGGCCAGGGCCGCCTCGATCACCGGCGCCGCCTGCTCGCCCAGGTAGCGGCCGAGCGCCTGGTAGGCGTCGAACTGCCGGTGGTCGAACCACTGGTCGCTGGTGCCGTCGTTCGGGAACGCCGCGTTGGCCACCGCGTACGAGTGCAGCTCGTACGGCATGGCGGCGGTGAGGACGGCCTGCACGACGACCAGCGTGCTGTGTCGGCCGTCGGCCCCGTCGGTGTCTGTGCCTGGGCCGCCCGATGAACCGTCGAGCGGTACCGGGTAGTTGATGTCCCCGGTGATCACCGCCCGGGCCGAGAGCCGCGCGGACAGCTGCTCCGCCAGCCCGCGCAGCGGTGGCTGCTCGCCCAGCCCCTTGCGGCCGGTGGCCTCCTGCTCGGCGGCGCTGCCGGGGATCAGCACCTCGGGCTCGTGCAGCGTGATGACGATGCCCAACTCCTCGCGCGCCAGGGTGATCGCGGCGGCGAGGTTGGCGGCGTACCCGGAGTCGCCGCTGGCGTCGATGCAGACCGCCGTCCGCACGCCGTGCCGCAGCAGCTCGACCAGGCCCAGGTTCTCGTAGTGGCCGCCGTCGGTGGTCAGCAGGAAACGGTCGTCCATCGGGAACCGCCCGGTCAGCTCGCGCAGTTGGTACGGCAACCGGCGGACGGCCGGCTGTGTCGGGCGGCGCCAGTCCGGCACGCCGGACCAACTGGGTCCCAGCACGGCAGGGTTGGGCAGCCAGGTGCCGAGCCTGGCGTTGGTGACGGCGAACAGCCCCTGGTAGGCCTTGGATTGACGGCCCATGGCCGAGGAGAACGCGGCCCCGGAGACGGCCATCGCCGACTGCACGGTGAGATCCCGGGCGATGTGCCGCCGGGTGCGCCGCTCCAGCAGGTCGGTGCGCGCGTAGCCGACGTCCGGACCGCCCACGTAGTCGTGCGAGAGCGTGAAGGAGACCGCCCGGCGCCCTGGCGGAGTGCGGGCGTCGCCGGACAGGTTCGCCGCCGCCGAGAAGATCACCTGAGGGAAGTCCGGGTGCCGGGCGGCGTAGTGGCTGAGCCAGGTCTGCTCCCGGAAGAAGTCGTACGGCCGGGCCACCACCGCGCCGCCCTCGGCGACCCGCCGGACTGCGAACGCCGAGGCCAGCCGCAGCCGGTAGAACGGGTGCAGGCTCATCCACGTCTGGTCCAGATTGAGCCCGACCGCGCCCAGTACCAGCGGCAGCAGCACCTGGACGGCCGTCGGCCAGGCGTACCCG
Organism: Kitasatospora aureofaciens; assembly: GCF_019192735.1. Classification (GTDB taxonomy): domain Bacteria; phylum Actinomycetota; class Actinomycetes; order Streptomycetales; family Streptomycetaceae; genus Kitasatospora; species Kitasatospora aureofaciens_A. The sequence goes on along the minus strand of NZ_JAHTKP010000006.1, from coordinate 90,126 downwards.
GTGGCGACGGCCCAGCCCAGCGCGAGCAGCGCCCCCGTCGACAGCGCGGCCAGCGCCGCCCACAGCACGACGTATTGCGGGAGGTCGGCGGTGAGGCCGCCGCCGAGGCGGCCCGCCCCGCGCAGTGCCCCGGTGACGGCGGTCGCGCCCCGGCGGATCGTCCGGCGGTCGCGCCAGAGTATGCCGAGCAGCAGCGCGAGGTAGCTGAGCACGACGGTGAGGCTGAGCCCGGCGCCCGTCAACTGCGGGCCCGCCGCCAGTGCCTGCTGGAACCGGACCGCGCCCCAGGCCAGCCCCGGCACCACGAGCACCCCGACGGCCAGCAGCCCGGCCAGCGCCAGGGCGCCGTGGAACAGCCGGCGGAGCGTGCGCGGCAACAGGGCGTCCCAGCCGAGCGGCGGGAACGCCAGCAGCCAGAGCAGCCAGCACGCGGCGGCGGTGACCAGCAGCGCGGCCAGGGCGACGAGGGCGGGCGTGCGGAACTCCAGCGCGCTCGCCGTGCCAACGCCGCCCGTGCGCAGACCGACCGCCGCCAGGCCGTCCAGACGGGTGAGCGGCACGAGGTGGTAGTACCAGCCGAGCCCGAGGCCGAGCACCAGAACGCCGGCGAGCAGCAGTGTGAACGCCGAGATCAGGCCGCGCAGCAGAGTCCCGAGGGCGACGAGCCACTCGCCCGCGCCGTCGGCGATGTACTTGCTGTGGCGGCGGAGGTGGTCCTCCTCCGGGGAGCCGGGCTCCAGCACGGTGTCGGCCGTCAGACCCGAGACGGCGTGCACGGGGCCGCCCGGCGCGGAGTCGCTGAGCGCGAGCTGCATCGCGCCGACCGCGTAGCCGCCGCCGGAGACGGAGACCAGGTAGCGGGCGCGCTTCAGCCACGGCCGCAACGACTGGAGCGCGCCGAGGGTGACGCAGGCCGAGCGGATGCCGCCGCCCGAGGCGCAGAAGCCGAGTTCGGCGGGTTCGCGGCCCGGAGGCACCCGGGCGCCGTCGTGCCAGCGGGTGTGGGGCTCGGCCGGGTCGCCGGTGAACGGGCCGGCCGGCCAGAGCCCGCCGTGCGCCGTGGCCACCGGCCAGGGCGGGATCAGCGCGGGGCGGTCGGGGGAGCCGCCGTCTCTGTCTCTGTCCTCGGCCCCGCTCCTGTCCGGGGCCTCCGGGCGTACCAGGAGCCCGCGGACGGCCCGGGCGGCGGTGACGGTGAGGACGCCCGCCGTGATCGCCCCGGCGGGCAGGAGCAGCAGCCACTTGACGGTGGCGAGTGCGGCGGCGACGGCGAACGGCGCGTCGGACCCGTCCGGGTGGTCGAGGCCATGGGTGATCAGCGCGTCCGCGCCGAAGCCGCAGCAGGCCGCGAGCAGCCCGGCGCCCCCGGTGGCAAGTGCGGTGAGCCGCCGGCGGGCCCGGCCGAGCACGTACCCGCCGAGCAGGGCGGCGGCCGGCAGCGTCAGGGCGGCGCCGCCGGTGAGCCAGGCGTCGGCCCGCAGTGCGGCCAACTGGTCCTCCACCCGCCCGTCGGCCACGACCGCAGCGGCGGCCCGCGATCCGGCCAGCTGGAGCGCCACCCCGGGTGCGCCCGGGGCGAGATGGCGGAACAGCAGGCCGCCGACGACCGCGGGAAGCAGCGCGCCGAGAGCGAGCAGCAGACCCGCCCACGCGGGCACGGCGGGCGGCCGGACGGAAGGATCGGTGCGCCGCGCCCACGCGAGCAGGCGGCCGAGGCCGCGCTCGGGCGGCGCCCCCGGAGCCGTCGCTCCAGGAGCCGTTGCTGCCGTCATGTCCACCACCCCCTGAGCGAGCCCGTTTCCCGCGGGCGAAGTCGCGCTGCGCGGCCGCCCGGTGACGGTCCGCGGCGGCATCCACGCGCGTTTTACCCAGTCCGGCTGGATCCCGCACACCGAACGCCCGGTTTCACTCGAATGAGTAAGGAGCGCACTCCCGGGGTAGATGACCGTTTCATCCCATCCATGAGGACCTGCGTGTCCGCGTAACAAGGTCGCCCCAGACGCGTTACGTCCAACGTATTGTCAGGCGACCAAGGCCCGGCCTACGGTCTACAGATCACTTTCTACGCACGTAGACCAGCAGGTGAGATCGCCCCGTCAACCCTCAGACCGCAGGCCCGACCCCACGGGCGGGCCACGGAGTTGCGGAGGTACCCATGTCGCAGATCGTCCGTGCCGCGCTCGTCCAGACCCGCTGGACAGGCGACCAGGAGAGCATGATCGCCCTCCACGAGCGGTACGCCCGCGAGGCCGCCGCCCAGGGCGCGAAGATCATCGGCTTCCAGGAGGTCTTCAACGCCCCCTACTTCTGTCAGGTCCAGGAGCCCGAGCACTACCGCTGGGCCGAGCGCGTCCCCGACGGCCCCACCGTCCGCCGGATGCAGGACCTCGCCCGCGAACTCGGCCTCGTGATCGTCGTCCCGGTCTACGAGGAGGAGCAGACCGGGATCTACTACAACACCGCCGCCGTCATCGACGCCGACGGCAGCTATCTCGGCAAGTACCGCAAGCACCACATCCCGCAGGTCAAGGGCTTCTGGGAGAAGTACTACTTCAAGCCCGGCAACCTCGGCTGGCCGGTGTTCGACACCGCCGTCGGCCGGGTCGGCGTCTACATCTGCTACGACCGCCACTTCCCCGAGGGCTGGCGGGCCCTCGGCCTCGCCGGCGCCCAGATCGTCTACAACCCCTCCGCCACCAGCCGCGGCCTCTCCGCCTACCTCTGGCAGCTCGAACAGCCCGCCGCCGCCGTCGCCAACGAGTACTTCGTCGCCGCCATCAACCGCGTCGGTACCGAGGAGTACGGCGACAACGACTTCTACGGCACCTCCTACTTCGTCGACCCGCGCGGCCAGTTCGTCGGCGAGGTCGCCTCCGACAAGGAGGAGGAACTCGTCGTCCGCGACCTCGACCTCGGCCTGATCGAGGAGGTCCGCCAGCAGTGGGCCTTCTACCGCGACCGCCGCCCCGACGCCTACGGACCGCTCGCCGAGGCGTGAGGAGCACCTCGATGACCACCCGCGACCCGAACGAGCGCACCGTCATCCGCGGCGGTCTCGTCATCACCGCCGCCGACGAACTCCACGCCGACGTCCTCATCGAGGGCGAGCGGATCGCCGCCCTCGCCACCACCGGCAGCGCCGCCGCCGAGGCCTGGACCGCCGACACCGTCATCGACGCCACCGGCCACTACGTCATCCCGGGCGGCGTCGACGCGCACACCCACATGGAACTGCCCTTCGGCGGCACCGCGGCCTCCGACACCTTCGAGACCGGCACCCGCGCCGCCGCCTGGGGCGGCACCACCACCATCGTCGACTTCGCCGTCCAGCCCGTCGGCGGCTCCCTGCGCGAGGGCCTGGACGCCTGGCACGCCAAGGCCGACGGCAACTGCGCCATCGACTACGCCTTCCACACCATCGTCTCCGACGTCACCGACGGCGTCCTCAAGGAGATGGACGCGCTCGTCGACTCCGGCGAATCCACCTCCTTCAAGCTGTTCATGGCCTACCCCGGCGTCTTCTACAGCGACGACGGCCGCATCCTGCGCGCCATGCAGCGCGGCGCCGCCAACGGCGGGCTGATCATGATGCACGCCGAGAACGGCATCGCCATCGACGTCCTCGTCGAACAGGCCCTCGCCGCCGGGCACACCGACCCCCGCTACCACGGCGAGGTCCGCCGCGAACTCCTGGAGGCCGAGGCCACCCACCGCGCCATCAAGCTCGCCCAGGTAGCGGGCAGCCCGCTCTACGTCGTCCACGTCTCCGCCGCCTCCGCCCTCGCCGAACTCGCCCAGGCCCGCGATGCCGGGCTCAACGTCTTCGGCGAGACCTGCCCGCAGTACCTCTTCCTCTCCACCGACAACCTCGCCGAGACCGGCGCCGACGGCTTCGAGGGCGCCAAGTACGTGTGCAGCACGCCGCTTCGGCCGCGCGAGCACCAGGAGGCGCTGTGGCGCGGGCTGCGCGCCAACGACCTCCAGGTCGTCTCCACCGACCACTGCCCGTTCTGCTTCGTCGGGCAGAAGGAACTCGGCCGCGGCGACTTCTCGAAGATCCCCAACGGCCTGCCCGGCGTGGAGAACCGGATGGACCTGCTCCACCAGGCCGTCGTCGACGGGCACATCACCCGCCGCCGCTGGATCGAGATCGCCTGTACCACGCCGGCCAGGATGTTCGGCCTGCACCCGCGCAAGGGCACCATCGCGCCCGGTGCCGACGCCGACCTCGTCGTCTACGACCCCACCGCGGTGCAGACCGTCTCCGCCGCCACGCACCACATGAACGTCGACTACTCGGCCTACGAGGGGCGCCAACTCACCGGCCGCGCACGGACGGTGCTCTCGCGCGGCACCGTCGTCCTGGACGACGGCACCTGGCTCGGCCGGGCCGGGCACGGCGCCTTCCTGCGGCGCGACACCTGCCAGTACCTGGTCTAGCACGCGTTCTCTTCCTATTGGCCTGCCGCCGCCCGGGTCCGACCGGTTGTCGGGCGGCGGCCCCACCCTCTCCGGAGCCACCCATGGACATCGGCCTCGTCCTGCAGACCGACCCGCCCGCCCGCCTGCTCATCGACCGGATGATCCGCGCCGAACAGGCCGGATTCAGCCACGGCTGGACCTTCGACTCCTGCGTCCTGTGGCAGGAGCCCTTCGTCATCTACAGCCGCATCCTCGCCGAGACCCAGCGCCTGACCGTCGGCCCGATGGTCACCAACCCCTCCACCCGCACCTGGGAGGTCACCGCCTCCCTCTTCGCCACCCTCAACGACATGTACGGCAACCGCACCGTCTGCGGCATCGGCCGCGGCGACTCCGCCATGCGCGTCGCCGGCCGGCACCCCGCCACCCTCGCCCGTCTCTCCCAGGCCATGCACGCCATCAAGGAGTTGGCCGAGGGGCGCACCGTCGAGGTGGACGGCACCGAGATGCACCTGCCGTGGGTCCGCCCCGGCGCCTCGCTGCCTGTCTGGATGGGCGCGTACGGCCCGAAGGCGCTCGCTCTGACCGGGCATCAGGCCGACGGCTTCATCCTGCAGTTGGCTGACCCTTACCTCACCGAGTTCATGATCAAGGCGGTCCGCGCCGCCGCCGTCGAAGCCGGCCGGGACCCGGACTCGGTCACCATCTGCGTCGCCGCCCCCGCCTACGTGACCGCCGACGACTCGCCCGCCGCGCTCGCCCACGCCCGCGAACAGTGCCGCTGGTTCGGCGGCATGGTCGGCAACCACGTCGCCGACCTGGTCAGCCACTACGGCGAGCACTCGGACCTCGTGCCCGACGCCCTCACCGACTACATCAAGGGCCGCCAGGGCTACGACTACAGCCACCACGGCCGGGCCGGGAACCCCGACACCGCGTTCGTGCCGGACGAGATCGTCGACCGCTTCTGCCTCATCGGGCCCCCGGACGCGCAGCTCGCCCGCCTCGAACAGCTCCGCTCCCTCGGCGTCCACCAGTTCGCCGTCTACGCCATGCACGACGCCGTCGAGGCCACCATCGACGCCTACGGGGCCGACGTCATCCCGCAGTTGTGAGCGCTCGCGACACCTTGTCGGCAGCTTGTCACCGCTGTGACCGCTCTTGCCTTGGCTGCCCCTGTTCGACTGTCCTGTTCGACTGCTCTTGACTGTGACTGAGGGAGGAGCGCGCCCATGGCCGACGCCGCGACCACCGACGGCAGACAGCGGCAGCACCCCGACGGACGGGTCGAACTCGACCCGTCCGCCGAGGAGTTGCCTCCCAACGGCTTCACCAACGACGACCTGCGGCCGGTCCCGGTGGCGCGGCGCACCTGGAGCACCTACAACTTCCTCGCCCTCTGGGTCGGCATGGCCCACAACATCCCGTCCTGGACGCTGGCTTCGGGCCTCGTCGCGCTCGGCATGGACTGGAAGCAGGCCGTCCTCACCATCGCCCTGGCCAACCTGATCGTGCTCGTGCCGATGCTGCTCACCGGACATGCGGGCACCAAGTACGGCATCCCGTTCCCGGTGTTCGCGCGCGCCGCCTTCGGGCTGCGCGGCGCCAACCTGCCCGCCCTTGTGCGGGCGGCGGTGGCGTGTGCCTGGTTCGGCATCCAGACGTGGATCGGCGGCGAGGGCATCTTCCTGCTCGCGGGCAAGCTCCTCGGCGAATCCTGGCGCACGGCGGGGGAGTTCGGCGGGTATCCGTGGACGCAGTGGCTCTCGTTCCTGCTCTTCTGGCTGGTCGAGATGGCCATCATCGCGCGGGGGATGGAGACACTGCGGCGCTTCGAGAACTGGGCCGCGCCGTTCGTCATCGTCGGCGCGCTCGCGCTGCTGGCGTGGATCACCGTCAAGGCGGGCGGGTTCGGGCCGCTGCTCGACCAGCCGTCCAGACTGGGCTGGGACGGCGACTTCTGGAAGGTCTTCTTCCCGGCGCTGATGGGCATGATCGGGTTCTGGTCCACTCTCTCGCTCAACATCCCCGACTTCACCCGCTTCGGCGGCAGCCAGCGCGCCCAGATCCGCGGCCAGGCCCTCGGTCTGCCGACGACGATGACGCTGTTCGCACTGCTGTCCGTGCTGGTCACGTCCGGCTCGCAGGCCGTCTACGGCAAGCCGGTGTGGGACCCGATCGAGCTCGCCGCGAAGATGGAGAACCCGGTCGGCATCCTGTTCGCGCTGCTCACCGTTCTTGTGGCGACACTGTCGGTGAACATCGCCGCGAACGTCGTCTCGCCGGCCTACGACCTCGCCAACCTGGTGCCCAGGTTCGTCAACTTCCGTACCGGGGCTCTTGTTACGGGTGTCGTCGGGATCGCGATCTTCCCGTGGAAGCTGATCTCCGACCCGCACGTGTACATCTTCACCTGGCTGGGCGTGGTCGGCGGCCTGCTCGGCACGGTCGCCGGGGTGCTCATCGCCGACTACTGGGTCCTGCGGCGTACCCGGCTCCAGCTCGCCGAGCTGTACCGGCCGGGTGGGGCCTACTGGTACGCGGGCGGCTGGAACTGGCGGGCCGTCGTGGCCCTGGTGGTCGGCGGCGTACTCGCGGTCGGCGGGTCGTACGGCGGGCCGTTCCCGACGGGCGGGCTGTTGCCGGCGCTCAAGCCGCTGGCCGACTACGGGTGGGCGGTCGGGTTCGGGGCGGCGCTCGTGCTGTACGTGGCGCTGAGCTGGGGGCGGCGGGCCGGGGCGGCGGCGGAGGGCTGACGGGGGGACGGGCGGCGGCGAACCCGCTCCACCCCGACTGGAGGACAACGCGCACCCGGGCGGCGCGGACGGCCGCGAGGAGGGTGGCGGTGAGCCGTTCGGCGTCGGGGACGACGAGGCTGCCGAAGCCGACGAAGACGGGCTTCGGTCCGGCGGCGAGGAAGTCCAGGAGGCGGGTCGGCGGCTGCCACCGCAGATCGCGGGACGGCCACCAGTACCCGGCGACGTCCAGGCTTGGGCGCCAGTCGGCCGGGCGCGGGATGACGGCGGTCGAGAACCCGTGCAGGACCGGGTGGCCCTGCCGGGCCTGGGCGATCCGGCGCGGCGGCAGACCGAGGCGGCGGCGCAGTCCGTGGACGGCGGGCGCGAACAGTTGGTCGGTCGCGGCCTGGACGGCATGGCCCGCGAGCAGGTTGCCGGGGCCGCCGAGCGAGCGGGTGCAGGTGACGGCGGGCGCGAACTCGCGAGTGGGGGCCAGGGGTTGGAGGTACAGCCCGATGCTGGGGATGCCGGCGGCCTCGGCGGCGACCTGGCCGAGCGCGGTGGTGGTGCTGGTTGTGAGGAGGAGGTCGGTGCCGAGCGCGGTGGCGTCGGCGATGCCGTCCCCGAGTTCGGGCATGAACCTTCGCCCGAGGCGCAGGAGTTGGAGCATCACGCCTGGCCCGCTCCCCGCCTCCAGGAGGCGTCGTCCGGCGGCGGAGGCGAGCGCGGCGCGCGGGTCGACCGGCAGGGCGCGGAATTCGAGCCCGGCGGCGCGGACCGAGTCGGCGAAGGTGGCGTGGGTGGCGACGGCGACCCGGTGGCCGGCCGCCCGCAGGCGGGTGCCGAGCCCGGTGTAGGGGGCCACATCGCCCCGGGATCCGGCGGTGGCGATCAGGATGCGCATGGCCGCAGTATCCCGGCGGCCGGGCCCCGCCGGGAGGGTGCCACGCCAACCCGCGCGGCCGGACCGGGGTCGCCCGCCCGCAGGCTCCGGAACCGGCGGGCTCGGCGCCTGCGTCCTTCCAGGTAGGGCGGACGGACGGGGCCGTCACGCCGTTGACGGGAGGGACACATGAGCATCATCGCGTGGATCGTGCTGGGACTGGTGGCGGGTGCCCTGGCCAAGCTGCTGCTGCCGGGGAGGGACCCGGGCGGCCTGATCGTGACCACCCTGATCGGCATTGCCGGGTCCTTCGTCGGTGGCTGGATCTCCTCGCGCTTCCTGCACCGGTCGGTCACGGCGCACTTCTTCGACCTGGCTACCTGGGCGTCGGCGATCGGCGGCGCGCTGGTGCTGCTGATCATCTACCGGCTGCTGTTCGGCAACTCCCGGCGCTGACAGCAGCTGGGGCTGGGGCCTGCGGCGCCGCTCAGGGCGCCGTGGACACTTCGGCGACCCAGTCCGGCAGGTCCTCGCGGGCGGCCAGCCAGGCCGCCGGGACGTCGCCGAGTCCGGTCCGGGCGGCGACCACACCGGCGGCGATGGCGCACGTGGTGTCCTTGTCGCCCCAGCCCTCCAGGGTGTGCCAGATGGCATCGGGCAGCGAGTCCAGGTGCCCGGCGGCGGACCAGAGCGCGAACGGGACGGTGTCCGGCGCGGACAGCAGCAGGCCCGACCCGAGCACGTTCGCGGCCTGCCGGACGCTGGTGTGCTCGGGCAGCCGCGCGGCGATCCGCAGCCCGGAGCGGACATCGCTGTCCGGCAGCCGTCCGGCGACCTCGGTCAGCAACTCGGCCCTGGTGGGCGGGGTTTGGCCCCGGCTGCGACCGACGATCGCCGCCGCGAGGGCGACGGCCACCGCGCCGGTGACCGCCTCGGGGTGGAAGTGCGTGGTGAGCGCCTGGAGTTCGGCCTGACGGGCGGCCTCGGCCAGGTCGTCCGCGAACCAGGCGCCGAGCGGGGCCACCCGCATGGCGGCGCCGTTCCCGTGCGAGCCCTGGCCGCCGAACTGGCCGGAGGTGACGGTCCGCCAGTCCTCCCCGCGGCCGATCCCGCGCAGCACCCGGTGCATCGACGGGCCGTACTTTCGCCCGTACGCGGCGGCGTATTCCTCGGCGAACTCCCGTGCCAGCGCGTCCTGCTGGACCTCGCCGTGGGTGAGCAGGTGGCGGACGAGGACGAGCGCCATCGCGGTGTCGTCGGTCCAGTGCCAGGGAGCCGGCCGGACCTGGCGGGTGGCCAGGGCGGCGGGCGCCTCGTCCAGTCGGACCGAGAACCACCGGTCGCCGAAAGCGTCGCCGAGGGCGAGCCCGTGCAGACTGTCCAGGACGGTACCGGCCGCGCGCATGTCATCCTCCAAGTGAGATCAACTGTGCGCGCCAGTCTGCCGGGTGGCCGGGCCGGCCGGCGACCGGATTTTCGCCCGGTGCCGGCCGGAGTCGGCCGGAGTGCCGATCTGCCGTCAGCCGGTGGTCACTTGGCGCGCAGGCCGCTGACGATGAGCGTCCACACGGCCTCGAAGCGCTCGTCCACCCTCGGGTCGGACCACTCGGCCGCGTGCGCCGGGTCGTGGAAGTGCGCGGTGGCCTCGAAGACGGCCCGGGCCGTCGTGAGGATGTGGGCGAGCCTGAAGTCCTTCTTCTCCATGCCGTCCTGGACGATGTGGGCGATCTGGTCGACCATCGTGTCGATGTGCGCCTCGACCGTGCCGCTGTTCTCGGCGGCCAGCGTCAGGTAGGTCGCGAACAGCTCAGGGTCGTCGAGCGCCTTCTTTCGCTTGGCCGCGAACAGCGTCACCAGCCAGCGGTGCAGCCGCTCCTCGGCGGGGCTGCCCTCGATCGAGATGTTCGCGAGCTGGAAGTGCGCCTGGTCGAGCCAGCGCTGGGTGACCGCCTCGCGCAGGGCGGCCTTGCTCGGGAAGTGGCGGTAGACGCTGCTGTGGCTGACGCCGAGGATCCGGGCGACGTCCACGACGGTGGCCTTGGCCGGGCCGAACCGCCGCAGGACGTCCTCCGCCGCGATCAGGATCTGCTCGGCGGTGAGGGTGGTGTCCGTAGTCACGGGGAGGTACGTCCTTACGGGTGGCCCGCTCGCCGTGGGGGCGGCGGGCGGTGGTGCGGTCAGGGGGTGGTGCTGCCTGCGCGGCTCCGGCTCCGGGCCGATACCGGCTGTGGACCGGTTCCGGCTGGTCAGCGCTCGCTGTCGAGGTGCTCCATCTGGGCGGCAGCGTACCGGTCGCCCGCGGCGGAACCGGCGGGCACGGCTGCCTCGATGGCCGCGAGGTCGGCGGCGGTGAGCGTGACGTCCAGCGCGCCGAGGGCCTCGGTGAGGCGGTCGCGGCGGCGGGCGCCCACCAGCGGGACGACGTCCTCGCCGCGCGAGGCGACCCAGGCGATCGCGACCTGCGCCACGCTCGCGCCCTTCGCCGTGGCGACCTCGCGGAGCGCCTCGACGAGCGCGAGGTTGTGGGCCAGGTTGTCGCCCTGGAAGCGCGGGCTGCGACCGCGGAAGTCGGTGCCGGCGAGGGCGCGGTCGTTGTTCCAGTGGCCGCTGAGCAGGCCGCGGGAGAGCACGCCGTAGGCGGTGATGCCGATGCCGAGCTCGCGGGCGGCGGGGAGGATGGCCTCCTCGACGGAGCGGGAGATCAGCGAGTACTCGATCTGCAGGTCGCTGATCGGGTGGACGGCGGCGGCCCGGCGCAGGGTGTCGGCGCCGACCTCGGACAGGCCGATGTGGCGCACGTAGCCGGCCTTCACCAGGTCCGCGATCGCGCCGACCGTCTCCTCGATCGGGACGTTCGGGTCCAGGCGGGCGGGGCGGTAGACGTCGATGTAGTCGGTGCGCAGACGGCGCAGGGTGTAGGCGAGCGCGGTCTTGGTCGCGGCCGGGCTCGCGTCGTAGCCGAGCCACTGGCCGTCCGGGCCGCGCTGGGCGCCGAACTTCACGCTGATCTGCACGCTCTCGCGGTCCCGTCCGCGCAGGGCGTCGTGGATGAGCAGCTCGTTGTGGCCCATGCCGTAGAAGTCGCCGGTGTCGAGGAGGGTGACCCCGGCGTCGAGCGCGGCGTGGATGGTGGCGATGCTCTCGGCCTCGTCGGCCGGGCCGTAGAGGTCGGACATGCCCATGCAGCCGAGGCCGAGGGCGGAGGTGACGGGGCCGGAGGCACCGAGGGTGCGGTGGGGGATGCGGGCGGACGCGGACATGAGGGCTCCAGGGGTCGAGTGCGGCGCCGGGTGGTGATGGGCGGGGTGACCCAGGTGCAACTATGGCATGACCGCGAACAGATTTCAAAGTCTGTTCGCTGTCGTCTGTTATCTGAAATCTGTCATCTGTTACCTGTCACCTGTCGGCCCTGCACGCCCTGCGCCGCTCGCAGGGCGCAGCAGATACGCCCGGGCCGGCGGCAGGTTGCGCCAGACCGTCCGCTCGCCCAGCCCGTACGTCGCCTCGAACCGCCGCAGCAGCCGTACCACCGCCCGGTGCCGGGCGCCCCACCGCGCGCCCGTAGCATCGAGCCGGACGGACGGAGGTGGCTCGGGGAGCGGACGGGAGGTGGGCGATGCGCACACGGGTCATGCGCACGCGGGCCGAGCACACAGGCCTGCTGGGCTGGTACGGGCCCGGCCGTCGCCCGTGGACCGACACGCTCCTGCTGCTCGCCGTGCTCGCCCTCACCGTCGAGGAGGCCCTCGTCCACTGGGCCCGCGCCGACGACCCGCTGCGCTTACTGCGGGCGGTCGCGGCCACCCTCGCGTCGCTCTCCCTGCTCTTCGCGCGCCGCTACCCGGTGGCGTCGGCCGTCCTGCCCGTGCTCACCGGCGGGTTGCTCAACCGAGCCTTCCCCGGGCTGTTCAGCGTCTACTACCTCGCCTTCCTCGGTCGCACCGGGCCTGCTGTCGTCGGTGGCGCCACCATTGCCGTGGTCAGCGCCACCCGGGCCGACTCGTTGGTCGGCTGGGCGGGCACCACCGGCTCCCAATTCCTCGTCCAGGCCGCGGCATTGTCCGTCGGCCTGTGGCTGCACGGCCGCCGCGTGCTGATTCGCACCCTGCACGAGCAGGTCGAAACGCTGCGCCGCGAACGGGAGTTGCGCGTCGAACAGGCGCGGTCCGCCGAACGCGCCCGGATCGCACGGGAGATGCACGACGTGCTCGCCCACCGCCTCAGTCTGCTGGTGCTGCACACCGGAGTGCTGCGCGACCAGGCCCGCCGCAGACCGTCCCCGGGCCTGCCGGGCCGCTCCTGAACCACGAAGTTCACGAAGCGCAGGCCCCGGACCACGAAACGCCGACCCCGACCGTCCCCCCGACCTCGCTCCCGAAGGACGCCCGATGATCCGCACGATGGTGGTCGACGACGACGCGCTGGTGCGGCTCGGCCTCGTCGACCTGCTCGCTCAGGACCCGGGCCTCACCGTCGTCGCCGAGGCCGCCGACGGGCTCCAGGCCGTCGAACTGGCCCGTATCCGGCCGATCGACGTCGCGCTGATGGACATCCGGATGCCCCGGCTCGACGGCATCGCCGCCACCCGCCGCCTGCGCGAACTGCCCGACGCCCCGCGCGTCATCGCGCTCACCACGTTCGACCTGGACGAGTACGTGTACAGGGCACTCGCTGCCGGCGCCGACGGCTTCCTGCTCAAGGACACGCCGCCGGCCGAGATCGCCCGGGCCGTCCACGTCGTCGCGGGCGGCCAGGGCATGCTGCACCCGGCCGCCGCCCGCCGGCTCATCGACCGGTACCACCGCACCGGCGCGCCGCGGTCCCTCGCCGCCCGCAACCGGGTCGCCGGGCTCACCCCGCGCGAGACCGACGTGCTGCGCGAACTCGCCGACGGGCTCTCCAACGCCGAGATCGCGGGCGTCCTCGGGACGCGAGAGAGCACCGTCAAGGCACACGTCAGCCGGATCCTCACCGGGCTCGGTGTCGGCAACCGGGTCCAGGCCGCGCTGCTCGCGCGCGACGCCGGGCTGGTCGGGGGCGGCGCCTGAGCCGCGCGCGGTCCGGCCGGGACGGGGGTCCTGTGGCCGGGGACGACTCCGGTGACCCCGGCCGTGCCTCCGATTCATACCGCGCGCTGAGTTGATGTCACCCATCCGGCGTGGAAATCCGGCGCCTTGGCCGTTTGCGCTGCCGAACCCGGGCGGCGGGTCCATGGTGGAGGTGGGCGCGATCCGGCGACCGCGCCCGCGCGCCGATCAGGCCCGCGCGCCGAGCGCCCGCCGCCGTTCCCCGACGGGTGCCCGAGGCTGGGCCCGGCCCGGCACGCTAGGAGCAGGGCCACCTCGCAGGAAGCCGAACGGTTCTTCTAGGCTCACATCTCGGCTTCCCTGTGGGGGTGCGCTCTCTGCGCCCGCCGCAACGAAGCCGCCGTCCACGGGGCTCCGGGTGGACCGGGGCCACCGGATCGAGCGAGGAGGACGCAATGCCAAGCACGCCGCCCAGCCGTTCCACCGCACTTGGGCCAGACGGGCCGTCCCGACGGATCGCCCACCATTCCGGCCGCCCGGCGCGGCCCGGCCGGGTCTGGCACCCCGGATGGACCGGTCGGCTGGTACGGCCGCTGAATACCGGCGGCGGCCGCGGAGGCGAGCGTTGAGTCCCCAGATCGTAGGGTCGCCGCGGGCGACCACCGCTGCCGCTTCCAAGGCGGTCGCGGCCGTGACCGTGCCGGCCGCCACCGACGGTGAGGCCCTCTCCGGCGCCGCCGCCCAACCCGCGGCCACTGCCACCCAGCCTCAGGCCGCCGCCGCGCAACCTGCCGCTACTGCTGCGCAACCCGCTGCCACCGCCCCGCAACCCGCCACCGCCGCGCTTCCCGGCCTCCCGCAGGCGCTCAGCACCCGTGCCCGGACCCTCGCGGGCGCCGTCCGGCGCCGCTGCACCGACCTGGCCCGGATCGAGTCCCCGAGCGGTGATGCGCCCCGACTCGACGCCCTCGCCGAGGAGTTGGCGGACGGCTTCCGTGCCACCGGCGCCACCGCCCGCCGCGAACCCGGCCCGGCGGGCGACCACCTCGTCCTGGAGTGGGAGGGGCAGGACGAGACCCTGCCGCACCTGCTGATCGTCGGCCACCACGACACCGTCTGGCCCGCCGGAACGCTCGCCGACTGGCCCGTCACCGAGCAGAACGGCACCCTCACCGGGCCGGGCGTCGTCGACATGAAGGGCGGACTCGCCATCCTGGAGGGTGCGTTCGCGCTGCTCGCGGATCTGGGACAGCGCCCGCACCGCAGCGTCCAGGTGGTCGTGGTGTCCGACGAGGAGGTCGGCAGCCCGGACGGGCGGCGCCTGGTCGAACGCCAACTGCGCGGCGCCGCAGCCGTCCTGGGCCTCGAACCGCCGCATCCGGACGGCCGGCTCAAGACCGCCCGGCGCGGCAGCACCCGGGTCCGGCTCACCGTCACGGGCCGCGAGGCCCACGCGGGCAATGACGCCCACGACGGGGTGTCCGCCGTCGACGAACTCGTCGACCAGCTCGTGGTCGTACGCGGGCTCGCCGGCCAGCCCGGGACGGAGCTCAACGCCGGGCGGATCAGCGGTGGTTCGCGGGCCAACGTCGTCGCCGGCCGGGCCGAGGCCGAACTCGGCCTGCGCTTCTCCACCGCCGAGGCGCAGCGCCGGACGCTCGACAACCTGGCCCGGCTCACCGCGCTGCGGCCGGGGGCGCGGGTGCGTACGGAGGTGCTGTCCAGCCGTCCGGCGTGGCCCGAGCGCTCCGGCAACCCGCTGCTGCGGCACGTCCGTTCGCTCGCGGCGGTGCTCGGTCAGCAGCTGGACGGCGGCCCGGCGGGCGGGGCGGGGGACACCAACCTCCCGGGCTCGCGCGGGCTCCCGACGCTGGACGGCTTCGGCGCGGTCGGTGCCGGGGCCCACGCGCGGCACGAGTACATCCGGATCGACCAGCTGGCGCCCCGGATCGCCCTGCTGGCGGCGCTTCTCGCCGTACCGCTGCCGAGGCTGCGCGACCGCACGGAGGGCTGACAGGTAACAGAGGGCGGGTAACAGAAGACAAGTAGCAGATAACAGCGAACAGATTTCAGAGTCTGTTCGCTGTTATCTGTTTGTCGTTCCCTGCGGCCGCCCCCGCCCCCGCAACCCCCGCAACCCCCGCGGCCCCTCCACTGCTCGTCCCTTGCCAGCCACCCGCCTCCCCGCGCAGAATGGTACCGACCGAACGGTCAGTCGGTTGGCCGCAAGCGGCCGGGCGACCAGGCAAGCAGGCGAGAGGGGACCGTGGTGACAGCAGAGGTGGCCGAACCGGTCCCTGCGAGCACGCAGGAGGACCGGTTCGAGGCGGTCGTCGCGGCCGAGCAGCGGATCGAGCCCAGGGACTGGATGCCCGACGCCTACCGGGCGACCCTGATCCGCCAGATCGCCCAGCACGCGCACTCCGAGATCATCGGCATGCAGCCCGAGGGCAACTGGCTCACCCGCGCCCCGTCCCTGCGCCGCAAGGCCATCCTCCTCGCCAAGGCCCAGGACGAGGCCGGCCACGGCCTCTACCTCTACGCCGCCGCCGAGACCCTCGGCGTCGACCGCGCCGAGCTGACCGAGAAGCTGATCTCCGGCCGCCAGAAGTACTCCTCGATCTTCAACTACCCGACCCTGACCTTCGCCGACGTCGGCGTGATCGGCTGGCTGGTCGACGGCGCGGCGATCTGCAACCAGGTGCCGCTGTGTCGCTGCAGCTACGGCCCGTACGCCCGCGCGATGGTCCGGATCTGCAAGGAGGAGTCCTTCCACCAGCGCCAGGGCTACGAGCTGCTCATGACCCTGATGCGCGGCACCGACGCCCAGCGCCGGATGGTCCAGGACGCGGTGGACCGCTGGTGGTGGCCGTCGCTGATGATGTTCGGCCCCTCGGACGCCGACTCCCCGAACACCGCCCGCTCGATGGCCTGGCGGATCAAGCGCCACACCAACGACGAGCTGCGCCGGCGCTTCGTCGACATGACCGTCCCGCAGGCCCAGCACCTCGGCGTCACGCTCCCCGACCCCGAGCTGCGCTGGAACGAGGAGCGCGGCGGCTGGGACTTCGGCGAGCCCGACTGGGCCGAGCTGACCCGCGTCATCCACGGCCAGGGCCCCTGCAACGCCCAGCGCATCGAGCGCCGCCGGGCCGCCCACGAGGAGGGCGCCTGGGTCCGCGAGGCGGCCGTCGCCTACGCCGCCAAGCGCAGCGCCGAGCAGACCGCCGTACGGAGCGGGCACCCGGAAAGCGAGCACACGGAACACGTGCGGAGCGAGCACACGGAACAGGAGAACGGAAAGTGACCGAGTCCAAGGCCGGCTGGCCGCTGTACGAGGTGTTCGTGCGCCCCCGGCGCGGGCTGAACCACGTCCACGTCGGCTCGCTGCACGCGCCCGACGACCGGATGGCCCTGCTCGCCGCCCGCGACCTCTACACCCGCCGCAACGAGGGCGTCAGCCTCTGGGTGGTCCGCTCGGACGCGATCACCGCCTCCACCCCGGACGAGCGGGACCCGTTCTTCGAGCCCAGCGGCGACAAGGTCTACCGCCACCCGACCTTCTACGACATCCCCGAGGATGTCCCGCACATCTGACGGGGGAACCGCCATGCACGCCATGCACGATCACACCGCACCGGCCACCACCGCACCGGCCACCGGCACAGCAGCGGACGCCGACGACCACGTCTACCTCAGCCTCGCCGAGGCCACCCCCGGCCCCGAGGGCGAGGGCCGCTGGGCCTATGGGACGGGCTTCGCCGACCCGCTGCTCGGTGTGGACACCGCTCTGCCCCCCGGCCTCGACGGCGCCGACCTCGCCGCCTACTGCCTGATGCTCGGCGACGACGCCCTGATCCTCGCCCAGCGGCTGACCGAGTGGTGCACCCGGGCGCCGGAGCTGGAGGAGGAGGTCGCGCTCGCCAACCTCGGCCTCGACCTGCTCGGCCAGGCCCGCCTGCTGCTCACCCGGGCCGGCCAGGCGGACGGTTCCGGGCGCACCGAGGACGACCTGGCGTACTGGCGCGAGGAGCACGAGTTCCGCAACGTCCGCCTGGTCGAGACCCCGAACGGCGATTTCGCGCACTCGATCGCCCGGCTGCTCCTGTTCGCCACCGCCCGCGGCGCCCTGTACGAGGCGCTGAGCGCGCACCCGGACCCGGTGCTGGCGGCGGTGGCGGCGCGTGGTGTCAAGGAGCTGGCGTACCACCGCGAGTACGCCACCGCCTGGACGCTGCGGCTCGGCGACGGCACGCCGTACTCGTCGGCGCGGATGCAGGCCGGGCTGGACGCGGTGTGGCCGCTGCTGGACGAGCTGTTCACGGCACACCCGGCGGAGCTGCGGGCGGGCGTCGACCCGGCGACGTTGCGCGAACCGGTGCTGCGCTCGCTCGCCGCCGTCCTCGCCGAGGCCGGGCTGACCGTGCCGGACGTCCCGCCGCTGGCCACCGTTCTGGGCCTGGGCGGCCGGGACGGGGTGCACACCGAGGCGCTCGGTCCGCTGCTCGCGGAGCTCCAGGTGGTGGCCCGCGCACACCCGGGGGCGACGTGGTGACGGACACGATGACGACCCGCGACCTGGCCTGGGAGACCGCCGCTGCCGTCCCGGACCCGGAACTGCCCATGCTCACCCTGGCGGACCTGGGCGTGCTGGCCGACGTCGAGACGGCGGACGGGACCGTGACCGCCTGGCTGACCCCGACCTACTCGGGCTGCCCCGCCGTCGCCGAGATGGCCGCCGACGTGGACCGTCGGCTGCGCGCGGCCGGCTACCGGGACGTCCGGGTGAGGCTGCGGCTGGACCCGCCGTGGTCCACCGACCTGATCACCGCCGAGGGCCGCCGCAAGCTCGCCGAGGCGGGCATCGCCCCGCCGCGCCACACCTCCGCGGTCACCGGGCCGGTATCGCTCGTCCTGGGCCCCACCCGCGCGGCGACAACCGGCACTGCCTCGCCCGCTTTCGCCCCGGTGCCCTGCCCGCACTGCGGTGACACCGACACGGAGGAGCTGTCCCGCTTCGGCTCCACCGCCTGCAAGGCCCTCTGGCGCTGCCGCGCCTGCCGCGAGCCGTTCGAACGCGTCAAGGAGATCTGAATGCCCGCCACCCAGACGGATCCGCGCCCGGACATCCGCCCCGCCCGCCGCCCGGCCTTCCACCGGCTGCGGATCGAGCGGATCGAGCGGCTCTGCGAGGACGCCGTGGCGGTCACGTTCGCGGTGCCGGACGGGCTCGGGGAGGACTTCGCGTTCCGGCCGGGCCAGACGCTGACGCTGCGCAAGGTGGTGGACGGCACCGACGAGCGCCGCTCGTACTCGATCTGCGCCCCCGTCGGCGGCCCGCTGCGGATCGCCGTGCGCGAGGTGCCGGGCGGGCTGTTCTCGCGCTGGCTGGTGCGGGAGGCGCGGCCCGGCGAGGAGGTCGACGTGCTGACGCCGACCGGCCTGTTCACCCCCGACCTCGGCGTCCCTGCCGACCACGTGCTGCTCGCGGCCGGCTCCGGCATCACCCCGATGCTGTCCATCGCGGCCTCCGTGCTGGCCGCCGACCGCCGCTCCACCGTCACCCTCCTCTACGGCAACCGGCGCAGCGACACCGTCATGTTCGCCGACGAGCTGGCCGACCTGAAGGACCGCTACCTCGGCCGCTTCCAGCTGGTCCACGTGCTGTCCCGGGAGACCCGGGACGCCGAACTGCTCAGCGGCCGCCTGGATCCCGAGCGGGTGCGGGCGCTGCTGAACGCGCTGGTGGACGTCGAGGCGGTCGGCCACTGGTGGCTCTGCGGGCCGTTCGGCATGGTCGCCGGGGCGAAGGAGCTGCTCGCCGACCTGGGCGTGCCGGGGGAGCGCGTCCACCAGGAGCTGTTCCACGCCGAGGACGAGCCGGTCGCCGAGCGCGCGGACGACCGGGACGCGGCCGACGCGGCGGACGGCGGCGCGCACTGCGAGGTCACCGTCGTCCTCGACGGCCGCGGCAGCACGCTCACCCTCCCGCGCGACCGCTCGATCCTGGACGGCGCCCAGCGCTCCCGCCCCGACCTGCCGTTCGCCTGCAAGGGCGGGGTCTGCGGCACCTGCCGCGCGCTCGTCACGGAGGGCGAGGTGGAGATGCGCCGCAACTTCGCGCTGGAGGAGAAGGAACTGGCCGCCGGCTACGTCCTCACCTGCCAGGCCCGCCCGCTGACCGACCGGGTGACCGTCGACTACGACCGCTGATACGCCTGGTACGCCGCTCGCGTCGACGCTCGCCAGGCTGGGGCTGGGCAGTTGGGCAGGGGTCGGCCGGGACTGAATCGGTGCTGGCCGTGCCTACGCCACGACCGGGGCCAGGAGCTCCGCCGGATCGCCGAGCAGGCGGACCAGGTCGTTGACGGCGGCGCGGCCGGCTCGGTTGGCGCCGATGGTGCTCGCCGACGGGCCGTAGCCGACCAGGTGGACGCGCGGATCGGCGGTGGCGCGGGTGCCGGTGAGGGCGATGCCGCCGCCGGGGGAGCGCAGCCCGAGCGGGGCCAGGTGCCCGACCTCGGGGCGGAAACCGGTGGCCCACACGATGGCGTCCACCGCCAGCTCCTCGTCGCCCCACGCCACCCCGCGCTCGGTGAGCCGGTCGAACATCGGGCGGCGGTGCAGCGCGCCCAGCTCCTCCGCGCGCCGGTAGGCGACGGACGGGCCGAGCCCGGTCACGCTCACCACGCTGCGCACCGGCAGGCCCTGGCGGACCCGCTCCTCGACCTTGGCGACCACCGCGCGCCCGTACTCGGGGGTGAACGGTCCGTCGTGGTAGACCGGCGGGGTCCGAGTGACCCAGATCGTCTCGCCGACCGCCGCGACCTCCGACAGCACCTGGATCGCGGACGCACCGCCGCCCACCACCAGCACGCGCTTCCCGGCGAACTCCTCCGGGCCGCGGTACTCGGCGTAGTGCAGCTGCCGTCCGGTGAAGTGGCCGGGGTAGTCCGGGAGGAAGGGGCGGTTCCAGGTGCCGGTGGCGTTGATCAGCGCCCGGGTGGACCAGGTGCCGCGGTCGGTCTCCACCAGCAACCGCGAGTCCGGGCGGTCCGACTCGGCGCGCACGGCGCGGACGGTGACGGGGCGCACGACGGGGAGCGCGTGTCGCGCCTCGTACGCCTCGAAGTACCCCGGCACCACCTCGCGGGCGGGGGCCTGCGGGTCGGGCACCGGCAGTTCGGCGTCGGGCAGGTCGTGGAAGCCGTGCACGGTGGCCATCCGCAGCGACGGCGAGCGGTGCGCCCAGGCGCCGCCCGGGCCGGTGCCGGCGTCGAGCACGACGAAGCCGCCATCGGCGTCCGCCCGGTAGGGGGTGAAGCCGCGGCGGCGCAGGTGGTAGGCGGCGGACAGGCCTGCCTGCCCGGCGCCCACCACCAGGACGTCCACGCGCCGGACGTCCATGCGCCGCTGCCGGCCGTCGTTGGTTGCGGCGTTAGTTGCACCGTAAACAGTCACGCCGGTGAAACATCGGCGGTGCGGCGGGTGTTCCCGCGACGGTCGGGGGCGGCGGACGTCCATGCCGGCGGCGCCGCCCTCGTCGCGTCGAAGCGAACAGCCGAAGCGAACCGCTGCCGTGCTGCGGTCCCGCGCTGCGGTCGGACCGTCAGGCGGCCGGGGAAACCACGACGGCCGTGCCGTACGCGCAGACCTCGGTACCGACGTCCGCCGCCTCCGTCACGTCGAAGCGCATCATCAGCACCGCGTTGCCCCCGCGCGCCTTGGTCTGCTCGACGAGCCGCTGCATCGCCTCGTTGCGGCTCTCCACCAGGGTCTTCGTCAGACCCTTCAGCTCGCCGCCGATCAGCGACTTCAGGCCGGCGCCGATCTGGCTGCCGATGTGCCGGCTGCGCACCGTCAGCCCGAACACCTCGCCGATCACGTGGTCGACCCGGAACCCCGGGATGTCGTTGGTGGTCACGACCAGGACGTCGGCGTTCGGGCCCTGCCCGCCGCCGTACTCGTTGATGTCAGCCATGGGGTCATCCTGCCGGTGTCGTGCGTCCGAGTGACAGAGGCGTGGCCGGGGCGTGGCCGAGAAGGAATCCGGAAGCTGGTTCAGACCGGTGATCGAGCGGCCGAAAAGCCGTACCGTAGCCCCATGGGCGAGCGAAGCGATCATCCACAGGGGCCGGGCGCGGCGGAGGACTCCGGTGCGCAGGAGATCGAGGCGACGGTGGTGCTGGGCCTGCGGATCACCGACTGGCCGGCGCTGCGCGCCGCGGCGATCGCGGCCGTGGAGGAACTGGACTTCGACGGCATCGACCCGGCCGGCCAGCGCCGCGACCTGCTGCGCGAGGTGGCCGAGGACGCCAACGCGGCGCTCGGCGCGCTGCTGCACCCGGACCGGCTGGTGGCCGCGATCCCGGGCGTCGAGGCGATCGGCGGCACGCTGGAGATCAGCGTCACCGAGGACTTCGCGCCGGACTTCGCCGAGCTGTTCCCGCTGGAGGGCGACGAGGACGACGACGGCGGCGCGGGTGCGGACTGGACCCTCACCCCGCGCACCGCGTGCCTCCTCCACGCCCAGCTGATCGGGCTGGCCGACGCCGCCTACGACGACCTGGACGAGCACGGGGACGACCCCGTCGCCGAGGGCGAGGACGCCGACTGGACGGTCTTCTCGCGGCTGCCCCAGCGCACCTGGCGGCTGCACCGGGGATGGCGCCGCGCGATGGCCCGGACCTTCGACGACCTCGCCGACGACCTCGCGCTCGGCGAGTGGCCCCTGCCGCGCTGCCTGGCCGAGGATATTGCGCTGCGGATGGCCCTCGTCGACGCTCGCGTGTTGCTCGGCGCCCAGCCCGAGTCGGTGGCCGACATGATGGGCGACCTGCCGGCCGACCTGTACGACTACGACTGGGACGGCTGCCACGACGAGCTGTTCGGCGTCTTCGGCCCGGACGACGGCGACCCGGAGCTCGCCGCCGAGCAGCGCACCGAGCTGCTGCTCGCGGCGACCCACCCGGAGGGCTGGTTCCTGGTCTACGAGGACGCGGAGGAGCGCGACGCCCAGCGCGGCTACCGGCGCTGACCCGTCGTCCGGCGGGTTCCCGGGGTGACGGCTAGGCTGCGGGCATGTCCGATGTATCTGATGTGCGCGATATGTCCGGGGATTCGGGGCCCGGGGATGCGGGACTCGGGGATTCAAGTGGCCGTCGGGGTGTGACCGGGGACGACCCGGTGCTCGCCCGGATCGCGCTCGGACTGGAGGGTGTGCAGGCAGCGCAGCGCGGACGGACGGCCGAGGCGCGGGCCAGCTTCGAGGCGCTGTGGGAGGCGCTGGGCGAGCGCGGCGACGTCTTCCACCGCTGCGTGCTCGCCCACTATCTGGCCGATCTGCAGGACGACCCGCGGGCCGAGCTGGAGTGGGACCGCCGGGCGCTGGCCGCCGCCGACTCGCTGACCGCCGAGCGCGCCCAGACCTACGAGTCCGCCCTCCAGGTACGGGCGTTCTATCCGTCGCTGCACCTCAACCTGGCGTCCGACCACCTGAAGCTGGGCGAGCCCGACCTCGTGCGGGAGCAGTTGGAACGCGCCGTCCGCAGCCTGGACGCCCTCCCCGAGGACGACTACAGCGCGGGCATCCGTACGGCCGTCGACGAGCTGCGGCAGCGGTTGCGCTGAGCGGTTGCGCTGAGCGGTTGCGCTGAGCGGTTGTGCTGAGCGAGGCGGGAGGGGGCAGACCGGCGTGATCACCCGGCTTGCGGGGCTGGCATGCTGGACGGGTGACTTCTCCGTTCGACGCACCGGCCCCCGCTTCCGCCTCCGTCCCTGCGCCCGATGACCGTGACACGCGGGATCAGTACGTGCTGCCGCTGGTCGTGCGGCTGGAGCGGGCCATGCCGCCCGGGCGGACCGACGCGCTGGAGACCTCGGCCCGGGCGGTCCTGACCTTGCTGGCCGACCCGCGGGTGACCGAGCCGGACGGCGAGTGGGCCGAGCGGGTCGCGGCCTGGGAGGACGCCCGGATCCGCAAGGTGGTCCGGCGTGCCCGGGGCGGGGAATGGCGGCGCGCGGGCGAGCTGCCGGGGATCACCGTGCATGGGCGGGAGGCCGAGGTGCGGGTGTTCCCGCCGATCCCGCTGGACGGTTGGCCGAAGGACCTCGCCAAGCTCCAGGTCTCCGGGACGGACCTGGAGGATGTCGCCGAGGTTGACGCCCCCGAGCCGGGCGTCCCGGTGCTCTGGCTCAACCCGGAGCTGGAGATGAGTGCCGGCAAGACGATGGCCCAGACCGGGCATGCCGCCCAGCTCGCCTGGTGGCGGCTCGACGAGGCGCAGCGCAAGGAGTGGGCGGAGAGCGGGTTTGCGCTCGCCGTCCGGACGCCGGCGCCGGAGGCGTGGGTGGAACTGGTGGCGAGCGGCCTGCCGGTGGTCCGGGACGCGGGCTTCACCGAGATCGCGCCGGGGAGCTGCACGGTGATCGCGGACCACCCGGGGCTGCGGTAGGGCGAACAAATGACAGATGACAGATGACAGATTTCGAAACCTGTCATCTGTCATCCGAAACCTGTCATTCCACCGCGCCGCCGCCCTCGTCCCCCTCCGGCGGCACCGCACCGCCGCTCTCGGCGAGGTGCTTGATGGCGAGCAGGCGACGGTCCCAGGCGTCGGCCAGGCCGGCCATCCAGCGGGCGGTGGCGGCGAGGGCAGGGGTGGCGGGCCGGTAGCGGACCTCGCGGCCGACTCGGTGGGCGGTGACGAGGCCGGCCTGGTCGAGGACGGCGAGGTGCTTGACCACGGCCTGCCGGGTGACGGGGAGTTCGGCGGCGAGCGTCGTCGCCGTTGCGGCGCCCCGGGCGGCGAGGGCGTCGAGGATGCGGCGCCGCGTCGGGTCGGCGAGTGCGACCAGGACGGCGGCGGCCGGATCGTCCTCGTACTCCGCCGTCATGCCGCCAACTTCTCCGCCTGCCGGGCGAGTTCGGGGAGCTTGCGGTCCCAGCCGGCGCTGTTCTGTTCGTGGCGGGCCCGGGCGGCTTCGGCGGGCAGGGCCGTCAGGGCCGCGAACCCGCTCTCGACCATCCGCAGGCGGGTGCCGCCGAGTTCGGGCGTGAGGGTGAACTCGACCAGGGTGGCGTTGCCCTCGGCCGGTTCCTCCCCGGCCGCGCCCTGGGGCCAGCGGTAGGAGAACACCTCCGGCCGCTCGACCCGCTCGATCCGGGCGGGCAGGATGCCGTGCACCCCGTGGTCGAAGACCAGTCGCCCACCCGGCCGCAGGTCGATCTCGGCCGGGGTGCCGCTGCCGAACCAGGCGCCCAGGAACTCGGCCTGGGTGAGGATCTCCCAGACCCGCTCGCGGGGTGCCGCGATGACGATCTCACGCTCGATGCTGTCGGCGACCATGCCGTGAACCTCCTCGATTCGCTACCTCAGGGTTGCACATCGGCGCGGCAACGTGCAACCGATGGGTTGCTAATCGCGCGAGGCCTCCTACCGAGCACGCCCGCCAGGAAGCTGCGGGCGAGGCCGGGGGACAGTCGCGGCTCAGGCCGGATAGGCGTGCGTCTGGGTGGCCTTGACCGAGACCCACACCCTCGTGCCGGGCGCCAGATCGAGCTCCGCGACGGCGGCCGGGGTGAGGTCCGCGGCCATCGGCAGGTCGCCGGTGAGGTCGGCGCGGACCTGGTCGCCGTGCAGGTCCAGGCCGGTGACCTCGGCCTCCCACACGTTGCGCGCGCTGGAGTCGGGCCGCTCCCGGTGCAGGGTCACGGCGGACGGCGGGAAGACGACGAACGCCGAGCCGGACAGCTCCTCGGTAGTGGCCAGCACCGTGCCGTCCGCCAGCGTCACCCGGTGGCCGTCGGCCTGCCCCTGATACAGGTTGAGGCCGACCAGGCGGGCGATGTAGTCGGTGCGCGGCCGGCGGGCGATCTCGGCCGGAGTGCCGGACTGCACCTCGCGGCCGCCCTCGATCACCACCAGCCGGTCGGCCAGCACCATGGCGTCCAGCGGGTCGTGCGTGACCAGCACCGCCACTGCCTCGAACTCGGCCAGATGGCGCCGGAGTTGGGCGCGCACGTCGAGGCGGGTGCGGGCGTCCAGGGCGGCCAGCGGCTCGTCCAGCAGGAGCAGCCGGGGCCGGACGGCCAGCGCCCGGGCGAGAGCCACCCGCTGCGCCTGGCCGCCGGAGAGGCTGCCCGGACGGGCGGCGGCGTGGTCGGCCAGGCCCATCCGCTCCAGCCAGGCCGCGGCCTCGGCCCGTGCGGCGCGCTTCGGGCGGCCCTGGCAGCGCGGGCCGAAGGCGACGTTGTCGAGCGCGCTGAGGTGCGGGAAGAGCAGGTAGTCCTGGAACACCACGCCGACCGGGCGCTCCTCGGCGGGGGTGTGCAGGTGTTGCCCGGGGTGCGCGAGCAGGCGGCCGTCCAGGCGCAGGTGGCCGCCGGTGAGCGGGAGCAGCCCGGCGAGGGCGCGCAGGGCGGTGGACTTGCCGGCGCCGTTCGG
Source organism: Kitasatospora aureofaciens (assembly GCF_019192735.1). Lineage (GTDB taxonomy): Bacteria > Actinomycetota > Actinomycetes > Streptomycetales > Streptomycetaceae > Kitasatospora > Kitasatospora aureofaciens_A. Next base: position 64,610 of record NZ_JAHTKP010000006.1, on the reverse strand, counting down.
GCCGAGCAGGGCGATCACCTCGCCGGGCGCGGCGGTGAGGGCGAGGTCGAGCGTGAACGCGGCGCGGTCCACCCGCAGTCGGGCGTCGAGGGCGGGGACGGTGGTCATGGGGGCTCTGGTCATGGGGCGGCCGTCCAGAGGATCGGGGCGGTCATGATGGCCGCGGCCATGGTCGCTGCGGTCATGGCGGCCGTGGTTGTGGTCGCTGTGGGCGTGGCGGCGGCGGTCATGGTGGCTGGGGCGGCCGTCATGGCGTCGACATCCACCGGTCGCGCAGGCCGACCAGGACCGCGACGGAGACGACCAGCAGGACCAGGGAGAGTGCGATCGCCGCCTCCGGGTCGGACTCCATGGCGAGGTAGACGGCCAGCGGCATCGTCTGCGTCCGGCCCGGGAAGTTGCCCGCGAAGGTGATCGTCGCGCCGAACTCGCCGAGCGCCCGGGCCCACGCGAGGACGGCCCCGGCGGCGATGCCCGGGGCGATCAGCGGCAGGGTGACCCGGCGGAACGCGGTCAGCCGGGACGCGCCGAGCGTCGCGGCGGCCTCCTCGTAGCGGGGGTCGGCGGCCCGCAGCGCGCCCTCGACGCTGATCACCAGGAACGGCATCGCCACGAACGCCTCGGCGATCACCACCCCGGTGGTGGTGAACGGCAGCGTGATGCCGAACGTCGAGTCCAGCCAGGAGCCGACGATCCCGCGCCGGCCGAGGACCAGCAGCAGCGCCACACCGCCGACCACCGGCGGCAGCACCAGCGGCAGCGTGACCAGCGCCCGGATCACCCGGCGGCCCGGCAGCTCGGTGCGGGCGAGCAGCCAGGCCAGCGGGACGCCGAGGACCAGCGACACCGCGGTGGCGGCCGTCGCGCAGACCAGGGACAGGCGCAGCGCCTCCCACACGGCGGTGCTGGTGAGCTGGTCGGACAGGGTGCTCCAGGGGGCCCGGATCAGCAGGCCGACCAGCGGGAGGATCAGGAACGCCAGCCCGAGCAGCGCCGGGAGCAGCAGCGTGACCGGGACGCGCTGCGTATGCCGTCGCCGGCGTGGCAGGGCCTTCCGCGCTCGTGCTGCGCCTGGCGGGAGGGCTTCGGTGCCCGTGCCCGTGCCGGGGCCGGTCTCGTTGGGGTTGCCGACGCCGGCCCCGGGGGCGCCCCCACGGTCGTCCCCGGGGCCGGCGTCGGAGCCGGTGGTGCGGTCGCTCACGGCGCCTGGAAGCCCGCCGCGGTCAGCACCTGCTTGGCCTCGGGCGACTGCACGTACGCGACGAAGGCCGCGGCGCCGTCCTTGTTCGGGGCCTTGGCGAGGGCGGCGATCGGGTAGTCGTTCACGGCCTTGTCGGCCTCGGGGAAGTCCACGCCGTCGATCTTGCCGGCGTCGGCCTTCACGTCGGTCCTGTACACCAGCGAGGCGTCGACCTCGCCCAGCTCGACCTTGGTGAGCGCGCCCTTGACGTCCTGCTCCAGGGTGACCGGGGTGAGGTTGACGTTGGCGGCCTTGAGCGCGGTCAGGGCGGCGGCGCCGCAGGGCACCTCCTTCGCGCAGAGGGCGACCTTCACGCCGGAGGCAGTGAGGTCGTTCAGGCCGGTGATGTGCTTGGGGTTGCCCTTGGGCACGGCGATGGTGAGCGTGTTCTTGACGAAGGTCGCCGGCTGGCCGCTGGCGCCGCCCGGGTCGGTGACGGTCTTCATGGTGGCCGGGCTGGCGGCGGCGAAGACGTCGGCCGGGGCGCCCGAGTTGATGCTGGTGGCGAGGCTGGAGCTGCCGCCGAAGTTGAACTTGACCTTGGCGCCCGGGTTCGCGGCCTCGAACTTCTTGCCCAGCTCGGTGAAGGTCTCCTTGAGCGAGGCGGCGGCGAAGACGGTGATGTCGCCGGTGGCCTTCGGGACGCTGCCGCCGGTCGCCGCGCCGCTCGCTGTGCCGGTCGGGGCACTGGCGGACGATGAGGACGCCCCGCCGGAGGACTTGCTGCCGCCGTCGCTGCCGCACGCGGTGACCCCGAGGCTGAGGGCGAGGGCCGCGGCGGCGACGGCGAGTCTGCGGGTGGCGGTCGTACGGGGGCTCATCGGCGCTTCCCCTTCTGGGCACGCGCCGGAAGGGGCGCGGAGGTGAGGCCGCAGGTGCGGCCATTACGGTGATCATAGTGCCGCAAATGCGAGTGAGAAATCGTCTGTCGCATTGCACAGGCGGGGTGTGGCGGGGGTGTCTGCCCAGCTGTGGGAAGGCTCAAACGTGCACGGACGGTAGTGCCGGGGGTGGGTGGGGCGTGTGGGGGTGCGTGGCGGCGTGAGGTGGACGCGCGTCCGGCGCGCATCCGGCGCGCGTCGGACGGGTGGAAATTGCGTCGCGCCGAGGTGGCCCGAACGGCCAGAGTGGTGGCCGTCCGTGCTCTGGCCGACCTGCCGAGAGTGCCGAGCCAAGGGGGAGGAGTCCGTCCATGTCCACACTGCGCGTGACCGCCGAGAAGCTGATCATCCTGGAACACCCGAATGCCGATGCACTGGAGCTCGCGCAGGTCGGCCTCTACCGGGCGGTGGTCGCGAAGGGCAGGTACCGGACCGGCGACTACGCCGTCTATATTCCCGAACAGTCCGTGCTCCCGGCCGAGTTGATCGAGGATCTGGGCCTGACCGGCAAGCTGGCCGGCAGCCGGGCGGACCGGGTGAAGGCTGTCCGGCTGCGCGGCGAGCTGTCGCAGGGCATCGTCTGCCTCCCGGCCGCCCTGGCCGGCACCGACCTGGCCGCCGCCGCCGAGCGCGGGGACGACTTCGCCGAGGCGCTCGGGGTCGTCAAGTGGCAGCCGCCGATCCCGACCTCGATGAGCGGCGACGTGGTCAGCGCGCCGGACCTGCTGCCCTGGGTGGACATCGAGAACCTCAAGCGCTACCCGGACATCTTCGAGCCCGGCGAGCCGGTGGTGCTGACCGAGAAGCTGCACGGCAGTTGCTGCCTGGTGACGTACGTCGCCGCCACCGGCGAGGTGCAGGTCTCGTCCAAGGGCATCGGCGCGCAGGGGCTCGCGCTGGCCGAGGACGAACGCAACCTGTACTGGCGGACGGTGCGCGCCCACGGCATACCGGCCGTGGCGGCCCGGCTGGCCGAACGGCTCGGCGCCGAGCGGGTCGGTATCTTCGGCGAGGTCTTCGGCGCCGGCGTGCAGGACCTGACGTACGGCGCGTCCGGCCGGACCGAACTGCCCGGCTATGCCGCGTTCGACGTGTCCGCCGTGGTGGACGGGCAGCTGCGCTGGCTGTCGGCGGCCGAACTGCTGGACGGCGAACTGCCGTTGGTGCCCGAGCTGTGGCGCGGACCGTTCGACCCGGACGCCGTGCTGGCGCTCGCCCAGGGCAAGGAGACCGTCTCGGGGCGTGAACTGCACCTGCGCGAGGGCGTGGTGATCCGGCCGGTGACCGAGCGCTGGAGCATGGTCGTCGGCGGACGGGCGATCGCCAAGGTGGTCAGCGACGCCTACCTGACGCGCAAGGGCGGTACCGAGTACGAGTAACCGAGGGCGAGTAGGCGGTCCTTGGGCCTGCGGGGGGCTTGGCCCGGAAGGGGCCTGCGGGTGGAGGGGGGCGGACGCGGGCAGATCGGCGTCCGCCCCCTTCGTGAGCCCTTCCGCCACTGATCGACCGTCAGTTAGGTTGGTGGGTCGCCCGCGGAGAAGGAGACCCGATGACCACCACCACCGCCACTGTCACCCGCTCGATACCCGGCCCGCCCGGGCTGCCCCTGATCGGGTCGGGGCTCGACCTCGGCCGCCGTCCGCTGCGCACCCTGCGCGCCGCCCGGCGCGACTACGGCGACGTGGTCCGCTTCCACGTGGGGCCGATCGGGCTCGGGACCGACCTCTACGCGGTGTTCTCCCCGGAGGGCGCCCACCAGGTGCTGGGCAGCGAAGCCGCCAACTTCCGCAAGGACAACGCCTTTTACGACGAGCTGCGGACCAGCGTCGGCAACGGCCTGCTGACCAGCCAGGACGGCGACTACCAGCGCCAGCGCCGGCTCATCCAACCGCTGTTCACGCGCCGCCGGGTGGACGGCTACGCGGACGCGATCGCGCTGGAGACGCAGGCGCTCACCGAGCGCTGGCACACGGTGCCCGGCGGCGTCGTGGACGCGGCGGACGAGATGTCACGGTTCGCGCTGCGCGCGGTGTCGCGGATCCTGTTCGGCGCGGATGTGGAGGAGGCGGTGGCCGTCGTGCACAGCAGCTTCCCGGTGCTCGGCGCGTACGTCATGGACCGGGGCTTCGCCCCGATCCGGCTGCCGCGGCGCTTTCCGGCCCCGGCCAACCGGCGCGGCACCGAGGCGCAGCGGGCCCTGTACGCGGTCTGCGACCGGATCATCGCCGAGCGGGCCGTGCGCGGCCAGGCCGACGACGAAGCGGACGACCTGCTGGCGCTGCTGCGCCGGGCCCGCGGCGAGGACGGGGAACGGCTCGATCCGGCCGAACTCCGCGACCAGGTCCTGGTGTTCCTGCTCGCCGGGCACGAGACCACGGCCACCTCGCTCGCCTTCGCCCTGCACCTGCTCGCCGGGCACCCGGAGCAGCGCCGGCTCGCCCAGGAGGAGGCGGACGCGGTGCTGACCGGCCGCGCGCCGACCGCCGCGGACCTGGAGGCGCTGCCGTACATCACGCGAGTGCTGAAGGAGGCGATGCGCCTCTATCCGGCGGCGTCGCTGATCGGGCGGCGGTCGGTGGCGGAGACGGTCATCGACGGGCACGTCCTCCCGGGCGGCTCCCAGGTGCTCGTCGTGCCGTGGGTGACCCACCGGCACCCCGACCACTGGGACGAGCCGGACAGCTTCGACCCGGACCGCTTCCTGCCCGAGCGGGAGAAGGACCGGCACCGGTACGCGTGGTTCCCGTTCGGCGGGGGCCCGCGGGCGTGCATCGGGCAGCACTTCTCGATGCTGGAGGCGGTGCTGGCGCTGGGCGTGCTGCTGCGGGACTTCGACGTGGAGGTCGTGGACCGGCGGGTGGCGCTCGCCCAGGGCATCACGCTCCGGGCGGCGAGCCCGATGCGGATCCGGGTGACGGCGCGGTAGCGGGCGACTGCTGACGGCTGACAGATTTCAGCAGACAGATCACAGATTTCAAACTCTGTCATCTGTCTGCTGTCATCTGTTCGCTGTCGTCTGCCGGCGCTCAGTCCTCAGGGGCGCCGCCCCGCTGGGCGGCGCCCCTGGTTGGATGGTCGGGCGGTCAGATGGTCGGATGACGAGCCGGTCAGCCCCGGCTCTGGAACACGATCCGGGTCCAGGTGGAGCCCGGGCAGTTGCCCCACACGTCCCACGCCTCCGGCCGTGCGCCGATCCACAGGCCGGTGGTGTGCGAGCCGTCGGCGCAGTAGGTGATGGTGCGCATCTCGCCGGAGTAGACGTTGCAGTAGCCCTCCCAGCGCCAGCCGTAGTTGGCGGTGATGACGCAGTGGTAGGAGGCGGTGGCGACGGAGGGCAACGCGGCGCTCGCCCCCGCGATGACGGTCTGGTCGGTGGCCGGTTCGGCGGCGGCCGGCAGGGTGGTCGTCCCGAGCACGCCGAGGGCGGCGGCGGCCGTCACCCCGAACGTGGCGATCTTCCTGGCGATGCAACCCGACATGGGTGGTTCTCCTCGTTCAACGGTTCTCATCGGGCGGTGCGCCCCGACCGTGCGGAGCCGGTGGTCGGTGGTGAATTCCCGCTCCTCATGCGGCCGATGACGTATTGCACACGAATGACTGCGAAGAGTGAGACGACGAACTATGATGTGACCTGAGTCACAGTTGTGCGCCTGGTCGAGGTGAGCCCAACTGGGCCTTCGGGGTGCCGATTTCCGGGGAGAGCGGCATGGTGGAATTCAGCGATCGCTGTGCGGGTGGGTGCGAGCCGGGCGTCGAACCGGCCGATTTCAACCGGGTGTTCACGGAAATGCTGCCGAGACTCCACCTGGCGGCCGCCTCGCTTGCCGGAAGCCCGTGCGCGGCCGGGGACGTCGTGCACGACGCGTATCTGCGGATCGCCCGCCGCCCGGAGCGGTTCCTCGGCCATCCGCAGCCGTACGCCTACGTGTTCACGACGATGGCGAACATCCTGCGCGACCAGTGGCGCCGGGACCGCCGCCGGGCGACGTTGCCCGATCCGGTCGAGCGGGAGCAGGACCGCGCGGCGGCGGCCGACCCGCTCGGCGGGGGGATGGCGGAGCTGCAGGCGCGCTGGGAGGTGGTCCGGCTGCTCGGCTGTCTGACCGCCAAGCAGGCCCGGGTGGTGGTGCTGGTGGACCTCGACGGTTACAGCGTCGACGAGGCGGCGGAGCTGCTGGGGCTGCATCGCAGCACCCTGGCGGTCACCCGTCGGCGTGCCCACGCGCGCCTGCGTGCGCTCCTTGCGCGTGAGCGCGAGGTCGATGGGGGCGGTCGGCGGCCCGGCCCGGGCGGCCCGACGCACCGAGCTGACGACAAGTCAGCTGATGGGCCACCCCGGCCCGTACGCTGAAAATCGTGATCACGTACGAGGACCATTGCCTGCGCGCCCTGGCCGACGACGGCCGCTGGCCCGAACTGCTGGCCGCCTACCGGCAGACCCGGGCGGAAGCGGTGGAGCGCGTCGGCGAGCCGTACGGGCCGGCGGAGGCCGCACCGCTCGGTCACCTGATCGCGTACTCGGCGCCGCCGGAGCTGGCCGTCCGGCTGTTCGACCGGGACGGCGGCCCGGACACCGCGGCCGGGGCCGGCGACCACGACGCCGGACCGCTGTGGGAGGTGCTGGCGACCCGGCACTCCTGGCTGCGGCTGGCCCCGCTGCTCGGCCCGGCCCCCGTGCGCCGGCTGGTCGCGCACACCCGGGTGCTGGTCGGCGAGGACCTTTCTTACGGGGCCGAGCCGGACCCGGAGGGCGTGCCGCTCCGGCTGGAGCCGTGGGAGGCGGCGGGGTGGGGCGAGGGGGCTCGGGTTCGCGACTACCTGCCGGGCGGGGGTGCGCGCAGCGCGCTGCTGACGCTGCCGGCCAGCCGGGAGGGCCTCGGGTCGGTGGCGCTGCCCGAGCCCGGCCTGCGGCTGCGCGGGCAGCGGGCCACCCGGGCGCTGGCGGCGCTGGCGGACTGGGCGGAGGTGGCGTGTGTGCGCGGCCCGGCTTCGCAGGCGGCTGCCCAGCTGGCCCGTGGCCCGCTGGTCACCGGCGGGTACCTGCCGTTCGCGCTCGCCGTGCCGGCGCTGGTGCAGGCGGGGGTGGTGGACCGGGCGCGCGGCGCGGCGCACGGACGGCTGGCGCTCTGGCGGGCGCTGGGCGCCATGGCGGGTGCGGAGGGCCCGGTCCGGGCCGAGGTGAACGCGCTGGTGGCCCGGATGCGCTGCTTCACCTGGCACGAGCCGGCGGCCGGGCTGCGGCACCTTCATGTGGCGCTGGAGGATCCGGCGTGCGGTCTGGCCTGGGCGGTCAGTGGGTCCGAGGAGCTGTGACGGTGGTGGGTGGTGGGTGATGGACGGCGAGGGGATGACAACGAACAACTGACGGATAACAGATGTCGAAATCTGTCTTCCGTCAGTTGTTCGTTGTTACGGGGGCGGGGTGTCAGGCGGCCGTCGCCGCGCTGCCCCGGGCGGGAACGGCTTCAGGTTCAGGCGAAGGCGAACCCGCCGGAACTGCATGCGGCCCGTCCCCGTCGTGCGTGTCGATCAGCGTCCGCTCGTCGAACGGCAGCTCGCCCGCCAGCACCCGCCGCGCCCGCGCCGCGTCGAACTCGCCGGTCCAGCGCCCGATCAGGACGGTGGCGACGGCGTTGCCCGCGAAGTTGGTGAGCGCCCGGGCCTCCGACATGAACCGGTCGATGCCGACGATCAGCCCGACCCCGTCCACCAGCGCCGGCTTGTGCGACTGCAGCCCGCCGGCCAGGGTGGCCAGCCCGGCGCCGGTTACCCCGGCCGCGCCCTTGCTGGCGATCACCATGAAGACCAGCAGCGACAGCTGCTCGCCGATCGCCATCGGCTTGTCCATCGCCTCGGAGATGAAGATCGACGCCATGGTGAGGTAGATCGCGGTGCCGTCGAGGTTGAAGCTGTAGCCGGTCGGCACGGTGATGCCGACGACCGGGCGGCTGACGCCCAGGTGCTCCATCTTGGCGATCAGGCGGGGCAGCGCGCTCTCGGACGAGGACGTGGAGAGGATCAACAGGAACTCGCGGCCGAGGTAGCGCAGCAGCGCGAACACGTTGACCCCGGCGACCAGTCGCAGCAGCGCGCCCAGCACCACGATGACGAACAGGGCGCAGGTGACGTAGAAGCCGATCATGATGACGGCGAGGCTCTTCAGCGCGGCCGTGCCGGTCGCCCCGACCACGGCGGCCATCGCGCCGAAGGCGCCGATCGGCGCGACCCACATGATCATCGCCATGACCCGGAACACCAGCCGCTGCACGTGCTCGACGCCGCGCAGCACCGGGGCGCCGACCGGGCCCATCGCCTGCAGGGCGAAGCCGACGAGCAGTGCGACCAGCAGGGTCTGCAGCACCTTGCCCTCGGTGAGGGCCGAGAACATGGTGGTCGGGATCATCCCGAGCAGGAAGTCGGAGGTGGACTGCGCGCCGCCCGCCGCGGCCTGGGCGTGGCCGGACTTGGCCAGCGCGGCGGTCAGGTGCAGGCCGCCGCCGGGCTGCAGCAGGTTGCCGACCGCGAGGCCGATGGCCAGCGCGACTGTCGACATGGCGAGAAAGTAGCCGAGGGCCAGTCCGCCGACCTTGCCGACCTTGGCGGCCTTGGTGACCGAACCGATGCCCAGCACGATGGTGCAGAAGATCACCGGGCTGATCATCATCTTGATCAGGTTGACGAAGCCCGTCCCGACCGGCTTCAGCTCGACGGCGAAGTCGGGCGCGGCCAGCCCGACCACCACACCGGCGATCACGGCGGCGATGACGGCGAGGTAGAGGTAGTGGGTGCGGTCCCGCTTCGCGGGGGGCGGCGCGTCCTGCCCCCGCGTGCGGTGTCCGTCCGAGGTCTCCTCGGGTCTGCCCCCCGCCGGCTGTGCGGCTCCAGCGATCGACATCTGTGGCTCCTTCGCCCTGCAGTCCTGGCGGCCCCGGGTGGTGGGCCGCTCCGACTATCGGGCCCGGGAGTGACGGAGGTCACGTTTGCGTTCATAGAGTTCACGATCGGCTGAGCTGCCGTCGAGGTCCTGCAGGCGGGATCGCACCTCTGGGGGTGCGCGCGGACGTGGTGCACACTGGCAGGCATGTCCGTGCGCACCCCCACCGCCCCGCGCCGACTGCTCCTCGCCCCGCGCCGGCTGGTCCGCAGTCTGGCCGGGCAGCTGTTCGTCGTACAGGTGGTCATCGTCGCCGCCGTGGTGGCGGGCGGCGCCGTGCTCGCGTACCTCTTCACCGCCGACCGCACCGAGGCCGCGGCCCGCCGCGAGGTGACCGCCGTCGCCCACTCGGTCGCCGACTCGCCGACCGTCCGGACCGCCGTCACCGGGCCGGACCCGACGGCGGTGCTCCAGCCCTACGTCGAGCAGGTGCGCGCGGACACCGGGGTCTCGTTCATCACGGTCATGAACACCGACGGCGTGCGCTGGACCCACCCGTTGCCGGACCAGATCGGCAAGCGCTTCCTCGGGCACATCGACTGGGCGCTCGCGGGCGAGACCCGCAGCGAGACGTACACCGGCACGCTCGGGCCCTCCGTGCGCGTGGTCACCCCGGTCCTGGACGACCGGCACCGGGTGATCGCGCTGGTCAGCGCGGGCCTCACGGTGGAGAGCATCTCCGCACAGCTGAGCGGCCCGCTGCTGGCCCTGGCCGGGGTGGCGGTGGCCGCGCTCGCGGTCGGCGGCGCCGGTACGTACCTGGCCAACTCCCGGCTGCGACGGCATACTCACGGCATGGGGCCGGCCGAGCTCAGCCACGTCTACGAGTACCACCAGGCGACCCTGCACTCGGTGCGCGAGGGCCTGGTCCTGCTCGACCGGACGCACCGGGTGGTGCTGTGCAACGACGCCGCCCGTGAACTCCTCGGCCTGGCGGGGGAGGTGGAGGGTCGGCCGGTGGCGGAGCTGGGCCTGCCGGAGACGCTGGTGGCCGCCGTGCTCGGCGACGAGCCGGTGCGCGACGAGGTGCACCTGACCGCCGAGCGGGTGGTGGTGCTCAACACGTCCACCATCGGCACCGGCCTCGGCCGGGTCGTCACCCTCCGCGACCACACCGAACTGCAGTCGCTCAGCGGCGAGTTGGACTCCGTTCGCGGCTTCACCGAGGCGCTCGGCGCCCAGGCGCACGAGGCCGCCAACCGGTTGCACGCGGTCGTCTCGCTGATCGAACTCGGCCGCCACGAACAGGCGGTGGAGTTCGCGACGGCCGAACTCGCGCTCGCCCAGCAGCTCACCGACCGGGTCGTCGCCGCCGTCAGTGAACCCGTCCTGGCCGCGTTGCTGCTCGGCAAGGCAGCCCAAGCGGCCGAGCGGGGCGTGGAGTTGACCCTCACCGAGGACAGCCGGATCGACGACGGCGTGCTGCCGCCCGGCCTCTCCGCCCGGGACCTGATCACCGTGCTCGGAAACCTGATCGACAACGCCGTGGACGCGGCGATCGCCGGGGCCGCCGAGAGTCCTGTCCCGCCGGAGGTCACCGTCACCGCCCGGATCGACGTCGACCGCGGAGAAAACGAGGGCGGAGACATCGACGGCGGAGACATCGACGGGGCCGAGCACCTGGTGCTGCGCGTCGCCGACACCGGAACGGGTATCGACCCAGCCGCCGTCGAGGACGTGTTCCGGCGCGGCTGGAGTACCAAGCAGGACGGTCGCGGCCACGGCCTCGGGCTGGCCCTCGTCGCCCAGGCCGCCCGGCGCAACGGCGGCACCGTCGAGGTCGGCCGGGAGCGGGGTGCGGTGCTCACCGTCCGCCTGCCGCTCGCGGGGCAGGCGGGGCAGGGAAGGCAGGTCGGGCAGGGACTGCCCCTGCAAGGGGCGGGGGCGGCGTCGTGACGGGCGCTTCCGGGGCCGGCGCTTCGGCTCCCGGGATCCCGGTGCTGATCGTCGAGGACGACCCCGTCGCCGCCGCAGCGCACACCCTCTACGTCGAGCGCGAGCCCGGCTTCCACGCCGCCGGGACGGTGCACAGCTGCGCGGACGCGCTGCGCTTCCTGGAGCGCGCCCGCGCCGCCGGGACGCCCATCGGCCTCACCCTGCTCGACCTCTACCTGCCGGACGGTCACGGCCTCCAGCTCTGCCGCACGCTGCGCGCCGCCGGCCACACCACCGACGTCATCGCGGTGACCTCGGCCCGCGACCTTGCCATGGTCCGGCAGGCGGTCTCGGCGGGGGTTGTTCAGTACCTGCTGAAACCGTTCAGCGCCGCCGCCCTGCACGACCGCCTCGAACGCTACGCCCGCTACCGCGACACCCTCGGCCGGACCGGGGAGGCGACCGGCCAGGACGAGGTGGACCAGGCGCTCGCCCTGCTCCGTACGGCCGAGCGCAGCGCCCTCCCCAAGGGGCTCAGCGCGCCCACCCTGGACACCGTCGCCGGCGTGCTGCGCGAGGCCTCGACCGGCCTGTCGGCAGCTGCCGCGGGCGCCGCCGCCGGGGTCTCGCGGATCACCGCCCGCCGGTACCTGGAGCACCTCGTCGACACGGGGCTCGCGGCGCGCGAGCCGCAGTACGGGAGTGTCGGGCGGCCGGAGCTCTGCTACCGGTGGAAGGGGGACGGGGCGACGGCGGGGCGCCGGGGCTGACAGCGGTCGCGTCGGGGCTGACAGTCGGGGCTGACAAGGGAAGCGGTGGCATGCGTGACCTTTCGGCCGTGCGCTCGTTGGAACAGCGGGGGCTGTTCACCCGGTCGGGTGGTTCTGGGTGCCCCCGAGGCAATCGGCCAGGTCAGGGGCGATAAAGTTAGGCTTACCTAACTTCTTCTGGGGGTTCGTCTTGTCGCTCGCCACCGTTCCCGCCCAGGCCCCCGGCGAGGCCGTCCTGCGCCGCCAGCGCGTCCGCGAGTCCGCCGCCCGGACGTACGCCCGGTCCTTCCCGATCGTCCCCGTCCGGGCGAACGGCATGACCGTCGAGGGCGCGGACGGGCGGCGCTACCTCGACTGCCTCTCCGGCGCCGGGACGCTCGCCCTCGGGCACAACCACCCCGTGGTGCTCGAGGCGATCCGCCGAACCCTCGACAGCGGGGCGCCGCTGCACCTGCTCGACCTCGCCACCGCCGAGAAGGACGATTTCACCACCGCCCTGTTCGAGAGCCTCCCCGAGGAGTTCGCCGCCCGCGCCCGCGTGCATTTCTGCGGACCGGCCGGGACCGACGCCGTCGAGGCCGCGCTCAAACTGATGCAGACCGCCACCGGCCGCTCCAGCGCCCTCGCCTTCACCGGCGGCTACCACGGCATGACCGCCGGCGCCCTCGCGCTCACCGGCAACGTCGCCGTCAAGGAGCCGCTGCCGAGCGGCGGCGAGGTCGTCCGGCTGCCCTACCCCTATGGCTACCGCTGCCCGTTCGGCGTCGGCGGCGACGCGGGCGCCGACCTCGCCGCCACCTACGTCGAACGGCTGCTGGACGACCCCTCCGGCGGCGTCGTCACCCCCGCCGCGATGATCCTGGAGGCCGTCCAGGGCGAGGGCGGCGTCGTCCCCGCCCCCGACGGCTGGCTGCGCGAGATGCGCCGGATCACCGCCGAACGCGGCATCCCGCTGATCGTCGACGAGGTGCAGACCGGCGTCGGCCGCACCGGCGCGATGTGGGCCGTCGAGCACAGCGGCATCGTCCCGGACGCCATGGTGCTGTCCAAGGCCATCGGCGGCAGCCTGCCGCTCGCCGTCGTCGTCTACCGCGAGGACTACGACGGCTGGCGGCCCGGCGCCCACACCGGCACCTTCCGCGGCAACACCCTCGCCATGGCCGCCGGTGCCGCCACCCTCCGGTACGTCGCCGCCCACGGGCTCGCCGAGCGCGCCGCCGTGGTCGGTGACCGGATGGCCGCCCGGCTGCGCGACCTCGCCACCGAACTGCCGGTCATCGGGGACGTTCGCGGGCGCGGCCTGATGCTCGGCGTCGAACTCGTCGACCCCACCGCGGAACCCGACGCCTGCGGTGCCCGGCCGGCCGACCACACGTTCGCCGTGCGGGTGCGCGAGGCATGCCTGGCGCGCGGCCTGATCGTCGAACTCGGCGGCCGGCATGACGCGGTGCTGCGGCTGCTTCCGCCGCTCACCATGACGGACGAGCAGGCCGCCGCCGTGTTCGACCGGCTCGCCGACGCGATCGGTGCTGCGGCTGCGGGCGAGGGTGCAGGCGGGGCCGCAGGTAGGGGTGGGGCCGCGGGCGGGGGGCGGAATGCCGCGCGGGGTACTGCCCGGGGCTCCGTCCAGGCTGCCGCTCGGGATTCAGTCCGGGACTCCGCCCGGGACTCTGCCCGGGACGCCGGATGAGCGGCGGCGCGGGCACCGGTTCAGGGCACGGCTCCGAGTCCGACTCCGACCCCGAACTGCCCGGCAGTGCGGTCCCGTTGGACGCCCTCGCGGGCGGCGCCGGCGGGCCGGGCGCGCTCGGCCCGCTGCTCGCCACCGTCCTCGACGCCCTCGACACCGGCACCGGCCTGCGCGCCGGACCGCTGCCCGCCGGAAGCCCCGCCGAGCTCGCCGCCCTGGTCGCCGACGGCCTCGCCGGCGCTCACGGCCGCGGCGCCCTCGCCCGGCTCACCGAACTCCTCGCCTACGGTGCCGCCGACCCCGCCGACCCGGCCTGCGCCGCCCACCTGCACTGCCCGCCGCTCGCCGTGGCCGCCGCCGCCGACCTCGCCGTCAGTGCCCTCAACCCCTCCCAGGACTCCTGGGACCAGGCCCCCGCCGCCACTGCCCTGGAAACCGCGCTCCTCGCCGAACTCGCCGCCCTGGTCGGCTACGACCCCGCCCGCGCGGCCGGCGTCCTCACCTCCGGCGGTACCGAGTCCAACTTCATGGGCCTCATGCTGGCGCGCGACCAGAAGCTGGACGGCATCGTCGAGTTGGACGGAATCCCGGCCGGCGCCAGCCCGCGCATCATCGCCTCGGAGGCCGCCCACTTCTCCGTCCAACGCGCCGCCGCCCTGCTCGGTCTCGGCGAACGGGCCGTCGTCGCCGTCCAGGTCGACCGCCAACTCCGCATGGACCCGGTCGCGTTGGAACGCGCGCTCGCCGAGAACAGCTGGGCCGGACACACCCCGATCGCCGTCGTCGCCACCGCGGGCACCACCGACACCGGCGCGATCGACCCGCTGCACACCGCCGCCGACCTCGCCACCCGCTACGGCGCCTGGCTGCACGTCGACGCCGCGTACGGCGGCGGCGCCCTGCTCTCCGACCGGCTCGCCCCGCTCCTCGACGGCATCGCCCGTGCCGACTCGGTCTCCCTCGACTGGCACAAACTCGGCTGGCAACCCGCCGCCGCCGGCGTCTTCCTGGTCCGCCGGGCCGAGACGTACGTCTCCCTCGCCCGCCGCGCCGAGTACCTCAACCCCGTCGACGACGAACGCGCCGGCTACCCCAGCCTGCTCGGCCGCTCGCTGCGCACCACCCGGCGCGCCGACGCCTTCAAACTCGCCGTCACCCTGCGCACCCTCGGCCGCGACGGACTCGGCCGCCTCGTCGACGCCTGCCATGACCTCGCCCATGCCGCCGCCGGCGCCGTCCGCGCCGAACCGTCCCTGGAACTCCACGGCGAGCCCGTCCTGACCACGGTCGTGTTCCGCTTCCGGCCGTCGGAGGCGACGGACGAGGCGGCCGTCGACGAACTCAACGGCCAGCTGCGACGGTTGCTGCTGCGCACCGGGCGGGCGGTGGTCGGGCGCACCGAACTGCCGGGGGACGGGCCCGGCCGGGTCCGGCTGAAGCTGACCCTGCTCAACCCGCATGCCACGGTGGGGGAGGTCCGCGCGGTGCTGCGCGAGGTCGTCAAGGCGGGGCGCAAGGTCGCGGGGGAGCGGGCGAGTTAGGTCGGTCGGCACCGGCTCCGGCTCCGGCTCTGGCATCTGCTTCCGTTGCTGCTCCCGTTTCTGTCTCTGCCTCCGCCTCGCTTCTGCTTCGTACAAGGCCATGTGTGTGGGGTCGTTCACGTGCTTCCAAAACAAGTCCCTCTTTCAGTAGGGACCTTGGAGGAAGCCACACTGGCGTGAGAGGCTGGCCGGGCGATATCCCGCCGCGACCGGAAAGCGTCCGTGGACATACCGACGCAGGGGAGTACAGGCTGATTCCGGCCGCGCGGTGATCACATTTCGCCAACCCCGGGGCAGGACTTGCGGAGATCCCGAACGGCGGCGGTAACTTCATGTGGTCGCAGCCCCACCATGCGCACACGGCACTCCGGGGCAGGCCGCCTGACCAGGCGCGCGTCATCCACCGTGGTGAGCTCCCCCTTACATCCGGGTGAACTCCGCCTACCCGCCGTGCACTTCTGTGAATCCCGGTAAATCCCCATGAACACCGTCCTGCGACCACTGCTGCGATGCGGAGGCAAGGCATGCGCGAAACCCTCCCGGACGAAAGCCCGATAACCACTCCCATGACCGGTCCGACGGCTGCCTACGAGGCACTTCCCTACTCCCGCCGGTGCCACGAGATCTGGCGGCGCGGGGAGCACCTGCTCATCGGCGTCAGCCCGGGCAACAGCTATTTCAGTCACCGTCGGATCGCCGAACTCATCGGGTGGGGGCGGAAGTTCTTCGAAAGGATCGACATCGTCTACGCCGACCTGCACGTCGGTGCCCAGTACGAGACCTTCGGCTACACCCCCGAACACGCCGAGCGCCGCGCCCTCAAGGAGGTCAAGGCCACCGCCCGCCGGATCGAGCGCGGCGTCGAGGAGGCCGGCCGCCAGGAGGACGTCCGGGTGCACGCCCTCTCCTCCTTCACCGGCGAACCGGCCTACCGGCGGCTGCACTCACAGACCGTCGAGGCGCTCCGGACCGACCGGGTGTTCCGCGAGGCCGCCGAGGGCATGGCCCGCGGCTTCCTGGCAGCCCGGCTGGACGAGGGCCTCGCGCCCAGCGAACCCCAACTCGCCGCCGGACTCCGGTACATCGCCGCCGAACTGCCGTTCTTCCTGGACACCCCGGCGCTGCTCGGCGTGCCGTCCTCCGTCAGCTGCTATCACCTGGAACTCCCGCTCACCCCGGTCCTGTTCGGCCGTGACGAAGGCCTGCGCGCGGTGCCCGGCCAGGCCTACGCGGTGGTCCGCCCGGCCGCGACGCTGGCGGCCACCGCCGACTCTGTTGTGCCCGCCCGCGCCGCGTAGTTGACCATCCCCCCAGAGGAGCCACACCCATGACCGTGACCGATCCGGTAACCACCGATGACGCGGTAACCACCGATGACGCGGTAACCACCGATGACGCGGTAACCACCGATGACGCGGTGATCGCCGATGATGCGGTGACCACCGACGTCACCTTCCCGTTGCCGCGAAGAGGCGACGTCCTGCCCGTGGAGGCGAGCCGGCTGCGTGAGAAGCAGCCGATCGCCAAAGTCCGTACCCTGACCGGCGATCCGGCCTGGCTGGTCAGCAGCTACGCGCTGGCCAAGCAGGTGCTGGAGGACGAGCGGTTCAGCCTCAAGGACACCGCCAACCCCGGCGTCCCCCGCCAGTACGCGCTGACCATCCCGCCGGAGGTGGTCAACAACATGGGCAACATCAACAGCGCCGGGCTGCGCAACGCCGTCATGAAGACGCTCTCCCCGCGCGCCGACAAGGAACTCGACGGCTGGCTCCAGGCCGAGGCCCACCGGCTGATCGACGCGCTGGTCGCGCACGGCGCCCCCGGCGAACTGCGGGACGGCTTCACCGAGCCCTACTCCGCCGCCCTGCACTGCCGGTTGCTCGGCATCCCGGCCGACGACTGGCGGCGGCTGATGGCCGGCATCGACGTCGCCTTCCTCACCAGCCCGGTGCCCTTCGCGGGCTCGACTCCCAACTGGTACAAGGACCTCGGCTACATGCTCGGGCGGCTCAACGCAGACCCGGAACCGGTGGACGGCCTGCTCGGACGGTTCGCCGTGCTGCGCCGCTCCCCGGACGTCTCCGACCGGGTCAGCGACGAACTCCTCGCCACCGTCGCCCTGTCGCTGTTCGGCGCGGGCGCGGTGTCGACCTCGTCGTTCCTGCTGAACGCGATCATCTACCTGTGCGAGCAGCCCGAACTCGCCGACCGGCTGCGGCGGGAGCCCGCGCTGATCGGGCGCGCGGTGGACGAGCTGCTGCGGGTCAACCTGTCGATCGGCGACGCCCTGCCGCGGATCGCGCTCGCGGACGTGCGGGTGGGCGACGTGCTGGTGAAGGAGGGCGAGCTGGTGCTCGTCCTGGTCGAGGGCGCCAACTACGACCCGGCGGTGTTCCCGGACCCGGAGCGGATCGACTTCGACCGGACGAGCAACCCGCACCTCGCGTTCGGCGCGGGCCGCCACTTCTGCCCGGCCTCGGCGCTCGGCCGCACGCACGCCGAGATCGCGATCACGGCGCTCGTGGAGCGGCTGCCGGGCCTGCGGCTCGCCCTGCCGGTGGAGCAACTGGCCTGGCGGCCGGGGTTCATCAAGCGACTGCCGGAGCGGCTGCCGGTGGTGTGGTGACCCGCCGCACGGGGGTGGTCGTCAGTCGCCCATGAGGACGGCGCGGGTGAGCTCCCAGGTCGCCGGGTCGGCGGCGACGAGCAGGCCGTCCTCGCCGCCCGGGGCCTCGGGGCGGTAGGGGCGGCCGTCCAGGCGGGCGGCGACGCCGCCGGCCTCGGTGAGGAGCAGGGAGCCGGGGGCGTGGTCCCAGGGGAGGGTGCGCCAGTACAGGATGAAGTCGAACCGGCCCTCGACGACGTCCGGGTACTCGATCCCGGCGGCGCTCCGGCCGGGGGAGACCTCGCCGAAGGCCGAGCTGTTGGCCTCCAGGCGGCGGCGGTGGTCCGGGTCGAGGAAGCGGCTCTTCAGGATGCCGGTCAGCTTCCCGGCGTCGGCCGGTGCGGGCGCGCGGGTGAGGCGGACGTCGTCGCGCCAGGCACCGGCGCCCAGTTCGGCGCGGTAGGCGGTGGCGGTGGCGGGCTGCCAGATCCACGAGGCGACGGTCTGTCCGGTGCGGACGAGGGAGCACATCACGGCGTACTCGGGGCGGCCGGCGACGAAGTTGGACGTGCCGTCGACCGGGTCGACCAGCCAGACGGCGGGCTCGGAGTGCAGGGCCCGGGCGAGCGACGGGTCGGCCGCGACGGCCTCCTCGCCGACCACCGGGATGGGGAGCAGTTCGCGCAGCCGCCGTTCGATGATGGCCTCGGCCTCGCGGTCGGCGATCGTCACGACCTCGCCGGGCGCCTTCTCCAGCACCTCGCCGGTGGCCAACGCCCGGAAGCGCGGCTCCACCACCTCGGCCGCGGCCTCGGCGAGGATCTCCGCCACCCTGTCCATCAGCACGTTCGCGCTCCCTTCGCTGCCTATTACTGTCGCACGCCCGTGCGAATGGGTCCTGTGGGGGTGGCGGCCGACAGGTAACAGATGACAGATAACAGATTTCGAAATCTGTCATCTGTCATCTGTTACCTGCTATCTGTTATCTGCTCGGCGCCTCAGGAGCGCCGAAGGTGCGCGAGGTGTCAGAGGTGCACGAGCTACCAGAGGTGCGCGAGGTGCCTTCCGTCAGTCGCCCAGGTAGTGGAAGCCCGGGCGGGGGTGCATCAGGAACTCGTGGTGCGAGATGTTCCATGCGTACGCGCCGGCCATCGTGAACAGCACCCGGTCCGCCGTCCGCAGGCCGTTCGCGCCCTCGGCGGCCCGGGCGAGGACGTCCTTCGGGGTGCAGAGCTGGCCGGCCAGCGTGGCACGGCCGGTGGTGACGGCGGGGCGCGGCCACGGGTGCGGCCAGGCGTCCACCGGCAGCACCTCGAACGGCTGGGAGTGGCCCCGGGTGGCCGGGGTGCGCAGGTGGTGGGTGCCGCCACGGACGACGGCGAAGTCCTCGCCGTGGCTGCGCTTCACGTCCAGCACCTCGGTCGCGTACCAGCCGCAGTACGCCGTCAGCGCGCGGCCGGGCTCGATCCGCAGGGTCAGCCCGGGGTGCGCGCCGAGCAGCTTGGCCAGCCCGTCGCCGAAGGCCGTCCAGTCGAAACGGGCGGCCGGGTCCTCGTAGTCCACGGCCATGCCGCCGCCGACGTTGACCTCGTCGAGCGGGAAGCCGTGCCGCTCGGCCAGGGCGGCCGACCAGCCCACGATCTGCTCCGCGACGGCGAGTTGCTCCGTCGCGGCCAGCCCGCTGGCGAGGTGGGCGTGCACCCCGCGCAGGCGCAGCTGCCGCCCGAGCGGGCCGTCGCCGGTGAGCAGTCGGACGCATGCCTCGGCGCGGTCCGGGTCGAGCCCGAACGGTGTCGGCCGCCCGCCCATCGCGAGCGCCACCGCGTCCAGGGCGCCCGTGCTGACCGGTAGGTTGACCCGCAGCAGCACGTCGACCACCGTGTCCGGCTGCTGCGCGAGGACCGCTGCGAGCCGGTGCAGCTCCTGCTCGCTCTCGACGTGCCAGCGGTGCACGCCGGCCGCGACGGCGGCGGCGATCTCGGTGGGGGTCTTGCCCGGTCCGCCGAAGGCCAGCGGGGCGTCCGGCACGGCCGCCCGTACGTGCGCCAACTCGCCGCCGCTGGACACCTCGTAGCCGTCCACCGCGCCGCGCAGCGCGGCCAGTACCGGCGCCTCCGGGTTGGCCTTGGCGGCGTAGTACAGCTCCACCCGGTCCGGCAGCGCGGCCCGGACGGCGGCGGCGTGCTCGCGCAGCTTGGCCAAGTCGTAGACGTAGGCGGGAAGTTCGTCGGTGGCGAGGGCGGCGACGTGCCAGCGGACGGACTCGGTCATCGGGCGCTCCCAACGGGGACGGGGAAGGGGAGCCGGGCGGCCTCGGCGAGGACCTCTCCGGCCAGCGGCGAGGGCAGCCGGACGTAACCGGCCTCGCGGTCGGCCTTGCGCTCCCAGCGGGTGAGCAGGTTGGCCTTGGCGGGCAGCGGGACCCCGGCGAGCAGCGCGCGCAGCCGCGGCGGGCGGCCGTGGGCGGTCGCGTACTCCTCCAGGGTGTCCCGGACCGCCTGCCAGAGGGCGCTCTCCTGCTCGGGGTGGCGGTCGGCGAGCGCGGCGAGCAGTTCGGCGACGTGGTTGACCAGCAGGCAGTAGACCACCCGGTCCCAGCCGCGCTCGGCGTCGTACGTCATCGGGCCGGCCACCTCGGGCGGCAGGGCGGCGAGCAGTCCGGCGTTGTGCTCGGGGACGAGCTTGGTGCCCTCCAGGTCGCGGAAGAGGACCTGTGCCGGGTGTCCGTCGGTGTCGACGCCGATCAGCACGTTCTGCAGGTGCGGTTCGAGCACCACGCCGTGGTCGAAGTAGGCGGCCAGCACCGGCGGGACGAGCAGCCGCAGGTAGGCGCGCCACCAGTCGAGGGCCCTGCAGCCATCCGAACTCCCGTCCAGTAGGCGGGAGATGTGTGCCGAGCTGGTCGGGTGTTCGGCGGCGACGGCGGCGGCGAGCAGCGGGGTGACGCCGGGCCGGAGCACGTCTGCGAAGCCCTCGCGGACGATCAGTCCGAAGCCCTCGAACAGTGACTGCTCCGGGCGGCCGTCAGCACCGGGCAACGCGAGCGTGCGGAAGGCGGGTTCGCGCAGCATCGCCGCGTCCGGGAAGCGTCGCGCGAGGTCGGCGAGCGCGGGGGCGAGCAGCCAGGTGAGCATGACGGCGCCGGTCAGCTCGTAAGCGGCGTTCTTACGCAGGCAGTTGGTGATGCGGACGTTGAGGCTGAACTTGAGGAAGGCGTCCGCGCCGTGGAGGGTGCGCACCGAGGCGGTGGCGGCGAACTCCTCGCCGCGCGGGCCGAGGTCGAGCACGTCGCCGCGGGCCAGGGCGCCGCGCAACAGTGGGTGGTCGCCGATGAGTTGGTACTGCCAGGGGTGAGCGGGCAGCAGCCGGTACCCGGCCGGCACCTCGCCGAGTCCGTCGAGCAGGGCGGTCGCGGTGTCGTCGAGTGAGTGCTCGGCCAGCAGCTCCTCCCGGACTGCCAGGTGGCGCAGCTGGAACGCGGCCCGCGACTCCGGCGCGTAGCGGCGCCAGTCGCCCCGGGCGGCGGAGCGGGACTTGGGTGCGGGGTGGAAGCGGTGGCCGAACAGCAGGGCCTGCTCGGACTCAAGGTAGCGGTCCACGCCGGAGTCCGGCCGGGCCTCCAGGCCCTCGCGCACGCCGTCGTGGCTGGATGCCACCTGGCCGAGGAACTCCTCGTTCACCGTGCCGGTGCGCAGCTCCAGTTCGCCCTGGACGTGGCCGGCCAGCTCGCACCAGTCCAACTCCTGCCAACCGCTGGCCCGTTCGATCTCGACCGGTCCGGCGAATCGATGTGCGCCGAGCAGGGAGGTGCGGCGCAGCGCGACCCGCAGCAGGACGCCGCGTCGGGGAAGGCGGATCTGCAGCCTCCCGTCGGCGACGGCGGTCTGGTGCTCGGGCGCGGAGACCTCGCGCAGCAGGCAGTTGAGCAGGGTGTGGGCCACCGCTTCGTCGGCGGTGGGCAGTTCGGGGGTCATCGGCGACTCCAACGCTGGCGGGAGGACGGGACGGTGAGTGCGGTGGCCGCGAGGGCGGCCAGCAGGGCGGCGGCGGTGCCGGCCACCACGGGAGCGGCGGCGCCGAATCTGTCGTTGGCCAGCGCGGCGACGGCGCCGGCGGTGACGGCGCCGCCCTTGGAGACGAGTTCGAGGGTGCCGAACATCCGCCCGGGCGCACGGCCCTTGGCGGCTCCGGCGGCGAGCACGGCGAGGCTGACCAGACCGAGCGTGAGCCCGGCGCCCAGCAGTAGGCGGACCGCGACGAACACCGGCAGGGAGTAGGCGACGGCGTGTCCGGCGAGGCCGAGGGTGACGAAGCCGAAGCCGAGGGCGATTCCGGTGTGCGGGTGGGCGTGGAGGACCGCGTGCGTGCGGGCGGCGAACACCAGGTAACACAGGTGCGGCAGGGCGAACAGGACGCCCGTGGTGACGCCGGAGACGCCGGGCAGGCGCTGCTCGGCGAGCGTGATCAGGTAGGGGAGGGAGATCACGGTGGCGAAGACGAAGGTGAACTCGAAGGCGTAGAGCGGCCGCAGGGAGGCCGGTGCAGTGCCCTCGGGCTCGTTCTCCGTCGTGGGGCTGGTGGCACTGATGGTGCTGGACGTGGTGGCCGCAGGCCGGGGCCGGGGCTCGGGCAGCCGCGACAGCAACAGGGCGGCGGCGAGGGGGAGTACGGCCATCACCAGGTACTGCCGGTGCGGGTCGATCCACGGGGACAGCGCGCCGACCAGGATCGGCGCGGCCACCAGCGCGGCGCGTGCGCTGCCCTGCATCAGGGTGAGCGCACGGGAGAGCCGTGGGCCGTCGAGCGCGGCGGCGAGGTAGCCGTTGGTGGCGGCGAAGGTGCCGCCGAGGAAGCCCTGGAGCACCAGCGCGAGGGTGAACGCGGGCAGGCTGTCGGCCGCGCCGGCCACCAGGAACGAGACGGTGAGCCCAAGTTGGGCGCGCAGCAGCAGTCGCTTGCGGCCGAACCGGTCCGCGAGCCGGCCCCACAGCGGAGCGCCGAGCGCGCTGAACACCGTCGGCACGATGTAGAGCACGCCGGCCCAGCGGGCCTGGGAGTCGCCTAGTGCGGGCAGGATCGCGGTCAGGTACGGCGGCAGGCCGAGCGCGGCGAAGGAGGCGACGAAGTAGCAGGCCGCGACGGCGTGGACCTGGCGGCGGCCGAGCTCGCCCGAGCTGTCGACCTCGCTCCCGGACCGCTGCGGCAGGGTGTCCACGCTCATCGCGTGCGGCGGTTCGCCGGACGGTCGTCGGACAGCGGGTAGCCGGGCAACAGGTGGCTGGGCAACAGGTGGCTGGGCAGAAGGTAGTTGGGGCCGCTGGTGTAGTGCTTGTTGATGTCGGCGGCGCCCGAACGCTGCTTGGTGAGCAGGGTCCCGGCGGTGACCATGGCCTTGACCGGCAGCCGCTGGGCGTCCAGCAGGTCCGTCCGCAGTGGGTCGCCCACCGGCCCGAGCCGGTCGACGGCCTCCGTCAGGCGCTTGCGCAACAGGGAGAGGGCATCGCCGAGTTCGGCGCGGTCGTGGTCGGCGAGGCCGAATGCGAGGGAGGCGGTGCAGAGGTGGCCGGTGATGGTGGTGAACAGGTCGGTCAGTGCCCGATCGTCGTCGCCGAAGATCCGCGCGTCATCGAACTCCTCGGGAGAGGGAGCGAGTTCGCCGAGCGTGGCGGCCAGGCGGGCAGTGTGGACGCGGGGGCCGTCGTCGTCCTTGTAGAGCAGGCGCAGGCCCTCCTCGTCGAGGACCAGCGAGGTGTTCTGTTGGTGGGACTCCAGTGCGATGCCGTAGCCGAAGAGCGTGGTCTGCCAGTCGAGCAGCAGCTCCAGCAGGGCGTCGTAGAGGGCGAGCGGGTCGCCGCCGTAGAACCGGTCGGCGAGGTGGTCGAGCACGAGCCGGTCCCCGGGTGCGGGCGCCAGCAGGGCGGCCAGCGGGACGGTGACGGCACGGTCCAGCCCGGCCGGACAGCGGCGCAGCAGGACGGCGAGCAGCTCGTGTCCGGCGTGGGCGAACGTCTGCTCGTCGGCGTGGAGGATCCGTCCGGCGAAGCGCGGTTCGCGGGCCAGCACGGCCTCGATCAGGCGCTGGCCGGCGGCGCCGTCGACCAGCGTGCCCGGCTTGATCGTGCGGCGGTTGAGCCGGCCCAGGCTGGCCGTGGCGAGCGGGAGTTTGAGGTGGCAGACGGGGTCGTCGGCGACGGCGACGGTGCGCATGGAGAGCGTGGGTACGACCGTCAGGTAGGCGCGGTCGGCGAGCACCGCGCGGCCGGCCAGGCCGGTGGTGGCCAGCGCCTCGTCGAGCGGCGCGCCGACGGTGAGCGGGTGGACGGGCAGGGTGGTCCAGCCGTCGCCGGGGCAGGTGTCGCCGAGGCCGAGCCAGGCCGGGGTGGGCCACCAGCTGGGGAGCGGCTGTTCGCCGTGGGTGGTGAGGGCTTCGGTGGGCACGGCGAGCCAGCGCAGCTCGAACGCCGAATGGAACTCCGGTGCGTAGGAGCGCAGTTGGGCGTTGCTGAGACCGGCCCGGCCGCGTGCGGTCGGGTAGACCGGGTGGTCGAGGTAGGCGGCCAGGGTGTCGTGGCCGAGGGTGGCGGCGGGACCGGCCCAGGCGGCCGGGTCGGCGCCGTACAGGTCGGTGAGGCGCGCGTGCACCTCGGGCCGGGCCTGCTCGTGCAGTTCCATGGTGGCGAGGGTCTGGCGGCACTCGTCGGCGAGGGCGGTCCAGCCGGGCCGGTCCTCGGTGTCGGCCAGCTCGGCGAGATTCGCCACAATGGCGTCCAGACCTGCGAGTTCGCGTCCGCCGAGTTCCAGTAGCGGCAGCCGGACAGCGTACTCGGACTGGAACCCCTCGGGAGCGACGGGCACGGCCAGTGCGGCGTCCGGGAGTTCGAGCCACGGTCCGTCCGCTCGCTGCTCGATCGTCCCGCGCGTGCGCAGGCCGAGGACGTCCTCGCGTACGAGCGCGGAGAGCAGGCGCAGGGTGAGCTGCTCGGCGGCGGTCACCGGGTGATCTCCCAGCGGTTGGCGGCGCGGAAGCGGGCGACGACGGCGTCCACGGCTGCCTGGTCGGTACCAACGGCCCATATGACGCCCAGGTAGTCCCGGTTGGTGCGGTAGTGCTCGTGCCGTTCGCCGAGCGGGCGCAGCGGACGGTAGGCGAGCCGCACGCCGTCGCGCTCCTCGTCGTACGGGCCCGGGGCGGCGGTGAGGACGCCGGCCCGGTCGGCGCAGATCACCTCGTTGCGGGCGCGGCGCGGCGTGGCGGCGCACAATTCGCCGAGCCCGGCATGAAGTTCACGTCCGAGGTGGACGCCGAGGATGTGCTCGAAGAGCGGTATGCCGAGGATTTCGGCGAGCATCAGGTCGCACTGGTCGCCGATGGCACGGTAGTTGACCTCGATGATCCGGGCGCGGCCGTCCGGCTGGAGGACGAACTCGGTGTGGCAGGCGCCGAGTCCGACGCCGAGCGCGTCGAGCTGGGCGAGGACCTGGGCGATGACGTCGGCGGGGTGCGCGGGGACGAACTCCAGGACCTCCTCGATGAAGTCCGGGGGAGGGGAGAGCCGGGTGCGGAACCCGCCGAGGACGTGGCGGCGCCGGCCGTCGCCCAGCGTCTCCAGGGTGCACAGCTGCCCGTCCAGGAACTCCTCGACGACCAGCGTGGCGCCGGCCCGGCGGTGCTGGATCTCCTTGCAGCGGAGGGTGAGTTCGGCGGCGTCGGCGACGAGCGTGACGTCCTCGCTCGCGACGCCCTCGCGCGGCTTGACCACGCACGGGAACGGCGGCTCCAGCGCGGTCGGGTCCTGCCCGGGCGCCAACTCGGCCGACCAGACGGTGTCCTGGCCGGTCAGGGCGAGGTGGCGGCGCAGCTGGCCCTTGTCCTTGGCCCGCAGAGCGGCCTTCCAGTCCTTGGCGGGCAGGCCGAAGTACTCGGCGGCCAGGGCGGTCTGGGTCTGCAGGTGGTCGCTGTTGCTGAACACCGCGTCGGGCGCGTGGTGGCGGGAGATCAGGCTGATCACCGCGCGGAAGTCCCGGACGTCGCACTCCAGCACCTCGGGCGCGGTGAACGGGAGGACGGCGTACGCCCACTGGTGGGACTCGGCACTGTCGGTCAGGACGGTGACGTCGAGTCCGAGCCGGGCGGCGGCGGGCAGGAAGCCGGCGGTGACCGAGTCGGTGGGGTTGTGGGCGAGCAGGTAGAGGCGCATGTGGTGGTGGTCCTCGGGGTGGTGGCGGGCGACAAGTGCGACGGCGCGACGAGCAGACCACCGTCGCAACACTCGTCGACGACGGCGGTTGCACGGCGGCTACTGCAGCGCCTCGACTACTTCGGCGCCTCGACGCCCGTGGCCTTGGCAATGTCGCCGAGCATCGCGTCGGCGGCCTGGACGCCGATGCCGGACATCCAGGTCTCGTCCGGAACGGTGAACACCTTGTTGTTCTTGACGGCGTTCAGGCCCTGCCAGACCGGGGTCTGCTGGACCTCGCTCTCCTTGGTCTTGGACGGGTCGTCGGCCGTGGTGACGAACACCAGGTCGGCGTCGGCCTGGTTGATCTGCTCGGCGCTCACCTCGACGATGTTCTTGTCGACGTCCTGGGAGGCCGGGCGGGCCAGGCCGACGTCCTTCAGCACGACGCCGCTGTAGGAGGACTTGGCGTACAGACGGGTCGGGCCGGCCACGAACCGGACCACGGACGTCGTCGGCATCGCGCCGCCGTTCTTCGCCTTGATCGCCTCGCCGAGCTTGGCCGCGCGCGCCTCGTAGTCGGCGAGCGCCTTCTTCGCCTCGTCCTCCTTGCCGAGCGCCTGCGCGTAGAGGGCGAGGTTCTCCTTCCACGGGAAGCCGGTGGTCTCGGCGAGCACGGTCGGCGCGATCGCGTTCAGCTGGTCGTAGACCTTGGCGTGGCGGACCTTGGAGGAGAGGATCAGGTCGGGCTTGAGGGAGGCGATCAGCTCCAGGTTCGGCTCGTTCATCGGGCCGACGTCCTTGGTGTCCTTGATCTTGTCCTTGAGGTAGTTCGGGAAACCGCCCTCGGTCTTCATGTGCGGCGAGACCGCGCCGACCGGCGTGATGCCGAGCAGGGTGACGTCGTCGAGCTCGCCGCTGTCCAGCACCACGACGCGCTTCGGCTGGGCCTTGATCTCGGCGGTTCCGGCGGCGTGCTTGACGCTGCGCGGGAAGACGGCGTTCGAACCGGCGCCGCCGGCGGCGCCGGAAGCGGACGAGGAGGCGGAGTCGCCGTTCGCCTTGGTGCCGTCCCCGTTGCTGCCGCAGGCGGCGAGCAGCGTGGTGGAGAGCGTGACGGCGAGGACGGCGACGGGGAGTCGGCGGTTCATTGGTGTTCCTTGGATCGGGGCGAACGTTCGGGGTGAACGGGGGTGGGGGAAGGGGGGTTGGTCAGACGGCGGCAGCGGAACGAGCACGCGCCCGGGCCCGTGGCACGACCAGCGGCGAGCCGGTCTCCGGGTCGGGCACCACCCGGCACGGCACCTGGAACACGGCCTCGACCAGCTCGGCCGTCAGCACCTCCGCCGGCGGCCCGGCCGCGGCGAGCCGCCCGTCCTTGAGGACGACCAGGTGGTCGGCGTACCGGGCGGCCTGCCCGAGGTCGTGCAGCACCATGACGACGGTGCGCCCGGCCTCCTCGTGCAGGTCAGTGACGAGGTCGAGGACGTCGAGCTGGTGGCGCAGGTCGAGGAAGGTGGTCGGTTCGTCGAGCAGCAGCAGGTCGGTGTCCTGGGCGAGCGCGAGCGCGATCCAGGCGCGCTGGCGCTGCCCGCCGGAGAGCCGGTCGACCTGCTGGTCGCGCAGTTCGGCGGTCCCGGTGCGGGCGAGCGCGTCCTCGACGGCGGCCTGGTCGGCCTTGGACCATGGGCTGAGCATCCGCTGGTGCGGGTACCGGCCGAGCCGCACCAGCGACTCGACGGTGATCGCCTCGGGGGTGACCGGCTGCTGCGGCAGCAGGCCCATCCGCTTGGCGAGCGCCCGGGCGGGCATCCGGTGGATGTCGGAGCCGTCGAGGGTGACGGTGCCGGCGGCCGGTTCGAGGAGGCGCACCAGCCCGCGCAGCAGGGTGGACTTGCCGCACGCGTTGGGTCCGACGATCGCGGTGACGGCGCCGCCGGGCAGTTCGAGGTCGAGCCCATCGACGATCGTGCGGTCGCCGTAGCGCAGGCCGAGGCCGTGGGCGGCGAGGCTGTTGGCGACGGGGTTGTCGGCGACGGGGTTGTTGG
The DNA here is from genome assembly GCF_019192735.1 of Kitasatospora aureofaciens. Lineage (GTDB taxonomy): Bacteria > Actinomycetota > Actinomycetes > Streptomycetales > Streptomycetaceae > Kitasatospora > Kitasatospora aureofaciens_A. The sequence continues at coordinate 36,849 of NZ_JAHTKP010000006.1, read as the reverse complement.
GGATGGGGCTGTTGGCGGAGGGGCGGTTGGCTTCCTTGGCGGTGGTCATCAGCTGCTCCTCTGGGGAAGCCGGCCCTGGCGGATCATCAGCACCAGGAGCCAGGGCGCGCCGAGCGTGGCGGTGACGGCACCGACCGGCAGGCCGTGGACGGGGATCACGTGGAGCACGAGGAGGTCGGCACCGAGCAGCAGGACGGCGCCGGTGAGCGCGGTGAGGCCGAGCGTGCCGAGGGTGGATGGCCCGGCGAGCAGCCGGACCAGGTGCGGGACGGCGAGCGCGACGAAGGCGACAGGGCCGGTGAGGGCGGCGGCGAGCGAGGCGAGGGTGATGGTGAGCAGCAGCAGCCACATCCGGTCCCGGCCGGGGTTGAGGCCGAGGCCGCCGGCCGAGTCGTCGCCGAGGTCGAGGACCGCGACGCGCCGCTGGCAGAGCAGCACGGCGACGGCGGTGAGCGCGATGGCGGTGCCGCCGATCCGGACCTCGGTCCAGTTCCGGCCGTAGAGCGAGCCGGTGGTCCACTGCATCGCGGACGCGGCCAGCTCGGCCGGGAACCGTACGATCATCAGGTTCACGGCGGCGGCGAGGCCCTGCTGGAGCGCCAGGCCGACGAGAACCAGCCGCGTGACGCCCATCCGGGAGCGCCAGGCGAAGCCCCCGAGCAGCAGCGCGGCGAGCAGCCCGCCGCCGAGCGCCGCGAGCGGGATCAGCTGCTGGGAGGCGCCGGTGGCGAGCATCAGCACCGCGCCGAAGGACGCGCCGCCGGTGACGCCGATGGTGTCGGGGGAGGCCAGCGGGTTGCGGAAGAGGCGCTGGAGCATCGAGCCGGCCATCGCCAGCCCGGCGCCCGCGATCAGTGCCGACACCACGCGCGGGGCCCGGAACTGCTGCACCACCAGGACGTTCCCGGGCTCGCCCTGTCCGGCGAGGGCGCGCAGCGCGTCCCACACGGACATGCTGACCTGCCCGGTGCCGAGGGCGACGCCGGTCAGGAGCACCAGCAGCGCGGCGGCCAGCACCGACCAGGCGGCGGTCCGGGCGCGGCGGCGGGCGATCACGCCGATCGGGGTGGCGAGCGCGGTCACCGGGCCACCCTCCGCGCCAGCACCGCGAGCAGCGGCGCGCCGAGGAAGGCCGTCACGATCCCGACCTCGATCTCGGACGGGCGGGCCACGAGCCGGCCGAGCACGTCGGCGGCGAGCAGCAGCAGCGGACCGGCGATCAGGCAGCCGGGCAGCAGCCAGCGGTGGTCGTTGCCGAGCAGCGGGCGGACCAGGTGCGGAGCCGCCAGTCCGATGAACGCCACCGGTCCGGCGACGGCGACCGCGCTCCCCGCCAGGAGGACGACGGCCAGCCCGCCGGCCACCCGGATCCGGGCCACCGGCACGCCGAGCGACTGGGCGGCCTCGTCGCCGAGGGCCAGCGCGTTGAGGGCGGGCGAGATCGCGAACGCGCCCAGCAGGCCGACCGCGAGGAAGGGCAGGACTGGGGTGAGCGTGTCCAGCTGTCGCCCGGCGATCGAGCCGGCCAGCCAGAACCGGGCCTCGTCCAGGGTGCGGTGACTGGCCAGCATCAGCGCGGAGGTCCACGAGGTGAGCACGACGGTGAGCACCGTGCCGCCGAGCGCGAGCCGGACCGGGTCGAGGTCCCCGCCGCGCCGGGACATCGCGTACGCGGCGACCGCGGCGACGGCCGCGCCGGCGAAGGCGAACCAGACGTACTGGGCGGGGCGGGCGAGGTCCAGCGCGTAGATCGCGGCGACCACGGCGAGGCTCGCGCCCGCGTTGATGCCGAGCGTGACCGGCGAGGCCAGCGGGTTGCGGGTGACGCCCTGGGTGACCGCCCCGGCCACGCCGAGCGCGGCCCCGACCGCCAGCCCGATGACCGTGCGCGGGACGCGAAGGCCCGTCACGACATCGGCGTCGCCGCCGTGGACGGCGCCGGTCAGGGCATCGGCCACGGTGGACGGCGGAATGGATCGGGCGCCGAGCGCGAGGCTCAGCGCGGCACACAGCGCGAGCGCGCACAGCCCGGCGAGCAGCAGCAACGGCTGCCGTACCGCCGAGGGCCGAGGCGTCGCCGGGGCTGTGGTGGCCGGCGGGTCGGTTCTCAACACAGGTCGATCTTAGGTTAGCTTTGCCTAAGTTCGTCAACTATCGACAATTCGGGCGAATCTCCGATTGGGCTGCTGGGGCCCGGTGTGGCAAGTGCTCTGAGTGTCTGTAAGGTGAGCCTCACCTAATTCGATCACGGGAAGCCGATCCCGGGAGTGCCGATGATCTCCGGACCACCCCTGCCCGTCGCGCGGCCTCAGATGCCGCCGTCGTCGCCGTTGTTGCCGTCCTCGTCGCTGTCGCCGGACGGGCAGCGGCACGGGCAGGCGCCGTCGCCGCAGCTGTGCCTCGACTACCAGCGCCTGCGCGACCTCTGCCCGGTGCTGAACCTGCGCGTGCTCGACCCGGCCGAACCCGGCCCGTCCGCCGCCGACGGCTGGTACTCAGGCGCCCAACTGGCAAGCGACGAACGCGCCCTGGCCGCCGCCCTGGCCTGCGAGGAGACCCGGATCGCCGCCGAGCACGGCCGCGCGCCCCGCCCGCACGTCACCGCCTCCCGCCTGCTCCACCACTACCTCTGGTCCGCCTGCCTGCTCATCGCCGGCCCGTGGCACCTCGCCCGGCGCGTCCCGCGGATCGACCCCGCCGACCTCTGGCTGCATGCCCCCACCGGCGACCTCGCGCTGCGCCCGCGCGGCCACGTCTCCCTCCCGGGCGAGTCGCCGGTCTGCGGGAACGAGCCCCTCCTCGCCGAGCCCCTTCCGGGCGAGAGCCTCCCCGGAGAGGACGAGCTCCGCGCCGAGCTGCGCGCCGCCGTCGTCGCCCACGTCGAACCGCTGCTCGCCGCCTTCGCCGGGCCCACCCGCCGTCGCGACCGCGCGCTCTGGGGCATGGTGACGGACGATATGGCCTCCGCCCTCTGGTACCTCGGCCGGATGCTCGGCGAGGAGGACGCTGCGGTCGCCGCGGCCGAGGCTGTCCTGCCCGGCGGCACCCTCCCGCTCCCCGGCGCCGCCGACTTCCGCCGCCTGCACACCCCCGACGGCCGCAGCCACCCCATCCGCACGCGGCTCGGCTGCTGCCTCTACTACGCCGTCAAGCCCGAGGCCGTCGCCTGCATCACCTGCCCGCGCACCTCGGACGAAGAGCGCCTGCGGCGTCTGTGACGAGCTGTCGGAGCCACATCCGACGGCCGTTTGTCAGTGTCGACTGCTAGGTTCGCGCACATGATCATCGATGCGACGACGCGGGTGCGGATCGCCCGCCCCTCCCGGGACCTCGCGGCGGCCGAGCGGTTCTACGCCGGCGGCCTCGGGCTCGACGTGCTCTGGCGCACCACCGAGCGGGTCTCCGGCGAGCACGACCTGCTGATGGTAGGCCCGCCCGGCGGCGCCTGGCACTTCGAGCTCACCCACGACCCGGAACACCCGCTGGAACCCACCCCGACCGTCGACGACCTGTTCGTCGTCTACCTCGGCGCGCCCGTGGACGACGTGCTCGTCGCCCGGCTGGAGGCCGCCGGGGGCACCCGGGTGACGTCCAACAACCCGTACTGGGACGAGTACGGCGTGACGATAGCCGACCCGGACGGCTACCGGCTGGTGCTCTGCTCCCGCACCTGGGGCGCCTGACCACGCCCGTCGCCGTCCGGGAGCCGGTCCGGGATCCCTTCCGCGGGCTGCGCTTTCGGCATGTTCCGCAGCACCGCCACGCCCGCCTCCAGATCCACCCCGAAGTGCGGCGGTGCCCCGGCCTCCGCGTCGTCGCGCAGCGTGAGCTGCACTCGCTTCTGCTCGATCTGTATTTGCTTGCCGGAGCTGAACATCGCGTGCAACTCCTCCAGCCCGGCGGCGCTCAGACCGAACCCGCCCCCGGTCCCGGAGCGGCGCCGGGGCGTCGTCTCGTCCCGGATCTGCCACACCGCCAGCAGCACCAGTCCCACGATCGCCGCCACCACCGCCGCCGAACCCACGATCATTCCCATGTCATGCCCAACGTGCCTCGCCCGCACAGGCGTTCCCACATGGCAGGCCGGCCCGGTGGCCATCCACGGCGTCCGAGAAGAGGCCCGGCGGATCGCCTTCCGGTCCTGAACGTCCGTTATCCGGAGGTGTGCGGCGCAAATATTCGCACGCCGAACGTCGGCTCACCCGTTACCCTGCCGCGCGAGCCCCGACAGAGAGAGCGATCACCATGACCGTGCGCGGCACCACCGTGGACATCCCGACGGCGGACGGCATCGCCGACGCCTACCTCGCCCACCCCGACGACGGGCGACCGCACCCCGCCGTCATTCTCTACATGGACGCCTTCGGGCTCCGGCCCCACCTGATGGCCAAGGCGGACCGGCTGGCCGAGGCCGGGTACACCGTCCTCGTCCCCAACGCCTACTACCGGAACGGCCGCGCGCCGATCATCGACTACCCCCAGCCGATCGACCCGGACAACGACCCGACCCTCTTCGAGCGCCTCGGCCCGCTGCTCGCCGCGCTCACCCCCGAGGTGACCGAGCGCGACGCGGACGCCTACCTCCGCTGGCTCGCCGAGTCCCCGCTCGTCCAGGACGGCCCGGTCGGGCTCACCGGCTACTGCCGGGGCGCGGTGCACGCGCTGCGCACGGCCGCCACCCACCCGGACCGGGTCGCCGCCGTCGCCGGGTTCCACGGCGGCAACCTGGCGAGCGAGGCCCCGGACAGCCCGCACCTCGGGGTCCACCGGATCACCGCCGAGCTGTACTTCGGTCACGCCGACCAGGACCCGTCGCTGCCGCCCGAGCAGATCGCCCGGCTCGCGGAGGCGCTCACCGAGGCCGGCGTCCGCTACGAGGCCGAGGTGTACGCGGGCGCCCTGCACGGCTATACGCAGGGGGACACCACCCGCTACGACGAGGCCGCCGACGAGCGTCACTGGGGGGCTCTGCTCGCTCTGCTGAAGCGCACGCTGCCCTCCTGAGCCGCGCCCAGGCCCGAGCCGGGCCGCCCGCCTGAGCCGCGCCGCCGCCGTCAGTTCGGTGGGGCCTGCTCCTCCAGTGCGTCGGCCCGCTGCTGCAGTTGCGCCGCGATGTCGTCCCAGCCGGGTCCGTGGAGGCGCAGGCTCGCCGCGGCCTCGCGCAGCAGGTCCGGGTCGTCCGGGCGCTGGAGGAGCACCAGGCGGTAGGCGAGGTTGCGGACCCACACCGGAAGGTAGCCGTCGCACAGGAACGGGCTGAGCTCGCGCAGCATGGCGAGGATCGCGTCGGCGTCCGCGAAGGTCAGCCTCTCGAAGAAGTAGGACTCCTCGTGGTGCCGCTCGGCGCAGGCGGGCGTGGGCCGGTACTCGTCGCCCCAGAGGCACCGCGCGTGCTCGGTCAGGGTGCTGTGCATGCCCGGGAGCCTACGGCGCCGGTCGTGGGCGCTGGATTTCGGCCCCGCGCCCCTTCTCTTCGCCCTTTACTCACGCGACGGACACGAAGTGTTCGGGCTACCGTGTGGCTGGGCGGCAAAGGTCTGGGTCCGGCGGCGAATGCCGTCCGGGCCGCCGGGGCCGCCGCACGGGCGCCTGGGGGAGGCACCCGGAAGCCGCCCGAGCGGTGAGGACCGACCCGCGCCCCCGGAACCGCAGACCGGGGCCGTGTGGGCGGGCGGTGATCCACGAGGATCCACGACGATCCACGACGTTCCAGGGGGGAACTGGACTGTGCGTACTGTGCGTACTGAGCAAGTTGGCATGACGACGGCGCCGGCGGAGCGCGTCCCGGGTGGGGTGCGCCGGGGCTAACTGAACCGGGGCGGACGGGCGTTGCGCCGGGTGGAGGCGGGCCGGGGCGGTCCCACGGTCGTCCTGGTGGCGGGCAGCGGCACGGCGTCGCCGACCTGGGCCCCGGTGCTGCCCGGACTCGCCGCGCACACCCGGGTCGTGGCGTACGACCGGGCCGGGCTCGGCGCGAGTGACCCCGACCGCATGATGACGCTGGAGACCCAGGTCGCCGACCTGGCCGCGCTGGTGGAGCACACCGGGGACGGGCCGTGCGTCCTCGTCGGGCACAGCTGGGGCGGCCTGCTCGCCCAACTCCTGGGCTGGCAGCGGCCGGAGCTGGTCGCGGGCCTGGTGCTCGTCGACCCGGCGCACGAGGAGTTCCAGCCCCCGGCGGTCCGCGCCGCGGAGGCCGTGCTGCTGCGCCTCGGACTGCTCCGGTCGGCGCTCGCACCCACCCAGCGCGTCCCCGGGGACGCGCTCGCCGGGAACGTGCCCGCCCGGGTGCGCCGCCGACGCTGGCGGACCGCCGTCGCCGAGAACCGGCTGATGACCCTCGCCGTGCCTGAGATCCGGCGCCGCCGCTCCGCCGCGCGGCTGCCCGACGTGCCGGTGGCCGTCCTCAGCGCGACCGAGGGCCTGCCCAAGGTCCTGCGCACCCGCTGGACGCTCCTGCAGTCGCGCATCGCCGAACACGCCACCCGCGGCACCCACATCGTGGTGCCCGGAGCCGGCCACGCCGTTCACGTCGACGACCCCGGAGCCGTCACGGCCGCCGTCCTGGAGGTCGCCGAGCACGCCCGGCAGGCGAAGCACGCCTGACGGCGGCGGGCGCGGTCGTCGAAAACCGGTTCGGACAGCGGGCGCTGACCTCGCGGCACCCTCTGGCACACTGTGTGCCGAAGGCCCGCTGGGGAGGGTCATGACACATGGGGGCATGGGCATGAGGGGTCGGGGCGCCGTACTCGGCGGGCGGTACACGCTCACCGAGCGGATCGGTGGCGGTGGCATGGGCACCGTCTGGCGGGCCGCCGACTCGGTGCTGGCGCGGCAGGTCGCTGTCAAGATCCTGCACTCCGCGCTGTTCGAGGACGGCACGTTCGTCCAGCGCTTCCGGCGTGAGGCCCAGATGGTCGCCGCGATCGACCACCCCGGGATCGTCGACGTGTACGACTACGGCGAGAGCGGCGAGAGCGGCGCGGGCGGCGCGGGCGCTGGCGACGGCGAGGCTGACGGCTCGGGCGGTGGCTCCGGCGGCGGCTCGGGCGGCGACGGCGACGAGGAGCGCTACGCCTACATCGTCATGGAGCTGATCGACGGCCGGCCGCTCGACCAGGTCCTCGCCGCGGACGGCCCGATGGCCCCCGAGCGCGCCCTCACGCTGATCGCCTCCGCGCTGGACGCCCTGCACGCCGCCCACCGGCAGCAGATTGTCCACCGGGACATCAAGCCGTCCAACCTCATGGTGCGGGCCGACGACCGGGTCACCATCACCGACTTCGGCATCGCCCGCGCGATCGCCAGTACCAAGATCACCGCCTCGCACGCGATCATCGGCACCGCGCTCTACATGGCGCCCGAACAGGCCGAGGGCAAGGGCGGCGTCGTTCCGGCGTCCGACCTGTACTCGATCGGCGTGGTCTGCTACGAACTGCTCACCGGGCAGCAGCCGTTCACCGGCGAGAGCGTGCTGGAGGTCGCGCTCAAGCACGTGCGCGAGCCCGCGCCGGAGCTGCCGGCCGCTTTCCCGCGGGCCGTACGGGAGCTGGTGGCGAGGGCGCTCGCGAAGAAGCCCGAGGACCGGCACGCCGACGCCGCCGCGATGGCGGCCGCGGCGCGGGCGGCGATCGGCGCTCCGGGCGCTGTCGAGGCGGCGGGCGGGCCGGCGGGCGGTGGCGCGGTGGTGGCCGGCGGGGCGGCCGGGGCGGCGAACGACGGCGGTACGGCCGTCGAGGGCAAGGACGTTGAAGGCAAGGACTCCAAGGGCAAGGCTGTCGAGGGTAGGAACGTCGAGGCCAAACCGGCAGACACGGGCCCCGGCGGGGACACGGGCGGCGGAGCGCCGAACGAGGTCGCGAAGGTGGAGCCGCAGTCGGTCACCGAGCCGGGCCGACGGCGGTCGCGGCGCGCGCTGCTGGTCCCTATCGTCATCCCGGCCGTGATCTCGATCGGTACCGCGAGCGTCCTGCTCATCGACCGCAGCCCCGGCAGCGCCGACGCCAAGACGCCGCCCGCCGCGCAGCCGTCCGTCGTCGTGACCGCCCCGGTGACACCGGGCACCGGCACCCCGGCCACCCCGTCCACGACGGCCCCCGCCACCCCGGCCCCGGGCGACCCCGCAGCGGCCTCGACCGCCGCCAACCAGCCGCCGGGCACCCCGAACCAGCCGCAGCAGCAGGTCCCGCCACCGGCCGCGGGCGGAAACGGCGCGGCGGCGTCGGGCGGCCGGGGCAACGGCGGCGCGGTCGGCGGTGGCGCAGCAGGTGGCGCGGCGGGCGGCGGTGCGGCGGCCGGCGGGGCGTCGGGCGGCCAGGCGAACCCGTCGGGCGGAGGCGGCGGCGGTACGGGCAACCCGCCCGCCAACAACCCGAAGCCCCCGTCAGGCGGTGGCGCGGCCGCGGGCGGCTCGGCCTCCGGCAGCGGGTCCCCGTCGGGTAGCGGCTCCCCCTCGGGCGGGGGGAACCCGCCACCCCCGCAGACCAATCCCCGGCCCCCCGAGTGTGGCGGTACCGACTGGAGCAGGATCGTCAACGAGCAGTACGGCGTCCCGCTCGGGCTGGAGAGCGACAACCTGTCGGCCGGCAACCCGGCAGTCCTGGGCGGCGCTTCGCAGTACGGCTGGATCGGCACCCTCGGCCCGGGCAACTACACCAACTACAACGCCTGCAACAAGGACGGCCGGCTGCTCGTGCAGAACACGGACGGCACCGTCTCGCTGAATCCCGGGTGGAGTTATCTGACCGCCTGGGTCGTCCAGCCGGCGTCGGCGCCGGGTACGTACACGCTGGCCGAGAACGGCGGCGCGCGGTGCATGACCGCCAACGGCGTGGGCAACCGCGTCACCATGACCGCGTGCACCCCCGGTCTCAAGACCCAGCAGTGGAAGTTCAGTGGCTGACGGCTCTGACGACTCTGGCAACTCCGGCCGGAAGAGCTGACGACCCGCACCCACTCCAGGACATCGCCATTTTCCAACTCGGCCACGGCCGAGACCTGTTCGCTCTCCCGCCGAACGGGACGCGGGATCGGCGGAAGGCGTAACCAGGCGCCACCGGTTGGTGCGGACCATTCGCGCCGGCACCCTTGTGGTGCTCAACTCGCCGACTGCGCAACGGAGTCGGGCGACCACGCGACTACGGTTCGCTAGCAGACGACCCGATGGCGAACAAGTGCGGTCAGTGGCGGGACCTCGCCAAGCGGATGTCAAGGTTCCGCGTAGGAAGTTTTACAGGCATGTAAAACCTGGCCAAGCGCCGAACTCCGCTCCGCCTCCGGAAAGCCGATGGGGTGTCGGCGCGGGCTGCGGGGCTTCGTTCGGGTGAGAACTCACTGCAAGGCCGGGTGAATTGCCCCCCTTTGCCGCCCTCTCCGAGTCCCCGTCGGGCTGGCGGGACTTGGCCATTTGATGAACCAGACCTGTCAAAACGCTTGTCGGGTTGTCATGCTTTTCGCCAGCCCCCGCCGGCAGGCCCCCACCCCCACCCCTTGGTGGCGCCCGTCGCTCGACCGCACGGGGCCCAGTACGTCAGTGCCCGTCCCGCCCCACAGGTGCCGACCCCGGCCCCCGGGACGCGGTGCGACCGCGCACAGGCGCGGTTTCCCGGAAGGACTCCGTACTTTGAAGCGAAAGCTCGCAGCCGTCGCTGTGCTCTCGGCCACGGCCCTGCTGACCGGCGTGATCCAGGTGAGCACCACGGCCGCCCAGGCCGCCCCGACGGCGGCCCTGCAGGCGCAGGCTGCCCAGCAGCGCGCCGCGGTGATCGCGCTGGCGAACGGCCAGTCCGGCCCGCTGGCCAAGGCGCTGGCTCTGGGTGACCAGGAGAAGCTGGTCGCCAAGGACGCCGCGGTGGACGCCGACGGCACTCGCCACCTCCGCTTCGAGCGGACCTTCGCCGGCCTGCCCGTGATCGGCGGCGACCTGGTGGTCCACCAGAGCGCGAACGGCGCCGTGAAGTCCGTGAACAAGGCGGTCGCCGCGCAGATCAACGTGCCGAGCCTCACCCCGCAGATCCCGGCCGACCGCGCCGCCGCCGACGCTGCCGGCGCGGTGCGCGCCACCGTGGGCGTCACCCTGGACGCCGACGAGTCCCCGATGGCCGACGTCCACCAGGCCGGCGCCGCCGAGCTCGTGGTCTGGGCGACCGACGGCAACCCGCGCCTGGCGTACCGTGTCCAGGTCGAGGGCACGCGCGCCGACGGCACCCCGAGCCGCCAGGTGCTGGTCACCGACGCCGCCTCCGGCCAGGTCCTGTCCACCCACGAGAAGGTGGAGACCGCGGCGGGCACCGGCACCGGCGTCTTCGTCGGCAATGTCCCGCTCAACACCACCCAGAGCGGGTCGTCGTTCCAGCTGAAGGACGACTCCCGCGGCGGCCAGTCCACCAGCGACATGAACAACGGCACCGCCGGCAGCGGCTCGCTGTTCGCCAACACCTCCAACACCTTCGGCGACGGCACCGCATCCAACCGTGAATCGGCCGCCGTGGACGCCCAGTTCGGCGCCGCGACCACGTGGGACTTCTACAAGAACACCTTCAACCGCAACGGCATCCGCAACGACGGCGTCGGCGCCGCCAGCCGGGTCCACTACGGCTCGAACTACGTCAACGCGTTCTGGAGCGACGACTGCTTCTGCATGACGTACGGCGACGGTTCGGGCGACACCCACCCGCTCACCGAGATCGACGTGGCCGGCCACGAGATGACGCACGGCGTCACCGCCGCGACCGCCGCCCTCAACTACTCGGGCGAGTCCGGCGGCCTCAACGAGGCCACCTCGGACATCATGGGCACCATGGTCGAGTGGTACGCCAACCTGCCCTCGAACCCGCCGAACTACTGGATCGGCGAGCTGATCAACCTGCGCGGCGACGGCAGCCCGCTGCGCTACATGGACCAGCCGAGCAAGGACAGCCAGTCCGCCGACTACTGGTCGGCCGACGTGGGCAACCTGGACGTGCACTACTCGTCGGGCGTGGCGAACCACTTCTTCTACCTGCTGTCGGAGGGCAGCGGCGCGAAGACGATCAACGGGTTCAACTACAACAGCCCGACGTACGACGGCTCGACGCTCGCCGGAATCGGCCGGGACAAGGCGGCGCAGATCTGGTACCGCGCGCTGACCACCTACTTCACCTCCACCACCGACTACGCGGGTGCCCGTACGGCCACCCTCAGCGCCGCGGCCGACCTGTACGGCTCGGGCAGCGCCGAGTACAACGCGGTCGCGGCGACGTGGACCGCGGTGAACGTCAACTGAGGCCACCCGGGGACGCGGTAGCAGCAGTGCTGCGGTGACGTCAGTTCAGTAAGCGGTAAAGCACGGTGAAGCACCGACGCGGTGAACCGGTGCTGCGGCGGGGGCGACGGTGGGCGGACCACCCGCGCCCCCGCCGTGCGTGCGTGCTCGTCAGGTCGGCCGAGATCCTGGGCGGTGTCGATGCGGGCACGAGGCACTGACAATCCGTCACGATGCCCGCGCGCCCGCCCGGTCGAAGCGCTCCTGGGCGGCGAGGACGGCGTCCCCGTGCGCGTCTGACCACGCGCCGAGCGCGCGGATCGGGCCGAGCAGGGCCGTGCCTGCCTCCGGTGATGGTGGGCGGCCGCGATCGCGCGGCGCTACTGGAGGCGACGGCGGTGCTCGCGATCGGCGTCTGGTGGTCCGGTGGCGAGGAACGGCACGCCTTCCCCTCGCCTGCGCTGGCGCCGGGGGCGGTCGACGACGACGCGTAGCCCCGAGACCCTCGGTCGTCCGGACGGTGCCGGTCAACCGAGCTGTGTGGACGGGGTGTTCGTGCGGGCCGCCGGTTCGTGCGGATGGTTCGGGGCATCTGCTGCAGCCGGGAGGGGTGCCGCGTTCCGGCGGCGGTAGCGGTGGTCGGTGGCGGTGCAGGCGGCGAGGAGCAGGGCGGTCGCGGCGGCGGTGGAGGTGACGGCGAAGGGGGCGCCGGGGCTGAAGTGGTCGGTCGCCCAGCCGCCAAGGAACGTCCCGGCCGACTGGGCCAGGATCAGCGCGCTGACCAGCGCCGCCATCGCCTCGCCCAGCCGGGCGGCCGGCACCGTCCGCTCGACCAGGCCGAACATCGTGATCATCTGCGGTGCGACCGCGACCCCGAGGAAGCCGACGGCCGCCGTCAGCGCCACCAGGCTCCCGTCCGCGAACAGCAGCACGCAGGAGGCGGCGAACAGCAGGACCGTGCCCGCCCGCAGCCGGGCCGGCAGCTCCCAGCGGGCGGGCAGTGCGGTGGTCGCGATCCCGGCGAAGGAGCTGGTGCAGCCGACGAAGCCGTACAGCAGCCCGGCGACCCCGGGGCGGCCGAGCGCTTCCGTGGTAGCGGTGATCCCGACCTGCACCGAGCCGAAGCACGCGCCCAGCAGTGCCATCCCGGCCAGCAGCAGGACGTACGGCGTGCTCAACAGCCGCTCGGCGGAACGGGCGTGGGACTTCGGGACGCCCGGCGAGGCGGTCGGGTGCAGCGCGAACAGGCTGGCGCAGACACCGGACAGCACGGCCGCGGTGAGCAGCCCGACGGCGGGGGAGGCAGCAGTTGCGAGCACACCGACGAGGGCCGGTCCGGCGGTGAAGCCGACCTCGTCCACGATCCCGTCCAGGGACAGCATGGAGGACGTCAACTCAGGCTCGCCGGCGGCCAGTCGGACCCAGCGACTGCGCGACAGCGGGCCGACCAGCGGGACCGACAGGCCGATCAGCGCGGCGGGCGCGATCTGCCAACCGAGTGCGAGCCCGCGCTGTGAGGCGGCCACCAGGGCGACCAGGGCCACCGCGTTGACCAGGGCCGTGACCAGCCCGACCGTCCGCTGCCCGCGCCGGTCGGCGAGCCGGCCCACCACGGGTCCGCCGACCGCCTGGCCGCCGGCAAGCGCCCCGGCCACCAGCGAACCGCACCACACGCTGCCGGTGTTCCGGCTGACGAGGAGGAGGGTGCCGATGGGGCTCATCGCGTTGGGCAGACGGCCGAGCAGTGACCACAGCAGCACCCGGCCACCCGTCAACTGCGCCGCCGTACGGAACTTCACGGCCACGGACATCGGTAACGACATGGGTAACGCCCCCACACGGAGCCGACGCGGGCGCCCGCCTCCCGCCGCCGGCCCGACCAGGCGACAGCGACCCGCGGGTGAGCCTCGACGGTAGGGGCGGGGAGGGGAGGTGGGTAATCGTCCGATCACCCAGCGGAGTCAGTGGGTGGGGTGTGGGGTGGTTGGAGGAGTGGCCAAGTGGGCGGGTGGGTGGCGGGCGACAGCTGACAGATAACAGACGACAGATTTCAACATCTGTTATCTGTCGGCTGTCATCTGTTCTCTGTCGTCTGTCAGCCGTTCACGAGGTCCTTCCGGATCTGGTCCAGGATCAGGCCGGCCCCCGTGTACCCGATGCCGAGCATCCACAGGCCGTCGTCCACCCGGAATATCCGGCCGTTGCGGACGGCGTCCAGGTTCTTCCACAGCGCGCCCTCGGTGACCTTGGCCTGGTCGGACTTGGCCGCGTCCCCGTATACCGAGTAGAAGATGACGTCGGCCGCCGCCTGGTCCACCTGCTCGGGGCTGATCTCCAGGGAGAACCCGGGCTTGTCCTGGTTCGCGGGCCGGCCGACCCCGAGGTCCTTGAACAGCGAGCCGACGAAGGTGTCGTTCAGGTAGAGCCTGGTCGGCGCGCCCGCCAGGAAACGGGCCATCTCGACCTTGGTGGCCGCCGCCTTGGCCGGCCCGCCGAGCGCCGTGACCAGCTCCCGCACCTTCGCCTGGTATGCCGCCAAGGCCGCCGCAGCCTCCGTCTGCCGGCCCAGCGCCTCGGCGTGCAGCCGGACGTTCTCCTTCCAGGTCGGCCCGGTGGTCTTGGTCAGCACCGTCGGCGCAATCTTCGACAGTCCGTCGTACCGCTTGTCGTCGCGGACCTGGTTGCTCAGGATCAGGTCCGGCCGGAGCGCCGCGACGGCCTCCAGGTCGGGCTGGCCGATGGTGCCGACGGCCTTCGTCCCCGCCAGCCGTTCGCCGGGGAGGTAGGCGGGGAAGCCCGCGCCCTCGGCGACGGTGGTGGCGCCGACCGGGGTGAGCCCGAGGGTGACGACCGAGTCGAGCGCGTCCGTGTCCAGTGCCACCACCCGGGTCGCGCGGGCCGGTACGGTGCTCACGCCGCGCGCGTGCCGGACGGTCTGCGACCCGGCCGAACTCGCGTCAGGCGCCGGGATGTTGGATCCACAGGAGGCGAGTGCGAGGCCCGGGGCGAGCCCGGCGGCGAGGCCGAGGACGGCGCGGCGGGTGACGGGTCCGGGTATCGGCGACATCGGCGGCTCCTCCAACGGGTGGGCGGGGCGTGGGAATCCCTGCCCGCCGCGCGCGAGTGCTACGCCTCGGGATCGCCGCCGCCCTCGCCCTCGGAGCTGTTCTCCCGCCGCTGGCGCAGGAGTTCGTCGTATTCGGCGTGCACCCGACGATCCATCGCGAGCGTGAACTGGGCGTCCGCGACCGTCCGGGCCAGCGGCCGGACCCGCAGGATGCGCTCGGTGAGCCGGGCCGCCTCGCCGGGCGGCAGCGGGGTGTCGGCGGAGAGGGCGCCGAGCAGCTGCTCGCTGACCAGCTCGATGAAGATCTCGGCGATGGCGTCCACGTGTTCCTGGGTGCGCCGGCTGGCGTCCAGGACGACCGAGAGCGGCACGCCCTCCGCGACCAGGGCGGTGGTGGCGTCCATCAGGCGCCGGCTGATGTGGGTGATGCCGTCGTCGTCGATGGCGATGTAGCCCTGGGCGATCGATTCGGCGGTGTTCTCCTCGGTGAGCTGGTCGCCGAAGGTGGCCTTGAGCTCGTCCCAGGTGAGGCGTACCGGCGTCTCGTCCGACCACGGCGCGACGATCGCCGCCTCCAGCCCGATCAGCTCGGCGACGTCCCGCCCGCTCTCGCCGGCGCCGATCAGCTCCGCGATGCCGCCCAGGGTGTGCCCGCGTTCCAGCAGTTCGCCGATCATCCGGAGCCGCGCGAGGTGTTCCTCGCCGTACCAGGCGATCCGGCCCTCCTTGCGGGGCGGCTGGAGCAGCTTGCGCTCGCGGTAGAAGCGCAGTGTCCGGGTGGTGATGCCGGCCGCCTCGGCCAGTTCCTCCACCCGGTACTCGCGTTTTCTGTCGCCGGCAGCAGCTCTGACCTTGTCCACGGCGATCAGCATAGGACCGTCGGCCGGGGATGCCGCCGAATCCGGGCGGTCGTGCTTCTTCCCTCCGCTGTCGGCAGGGGCTACTCTGCCAACCATGCCAGTGATTGCTGGCATGGTTATCGGAATCCCGGGCAGACTGTCCGGGAGAGTTCCTCTTGGCGGCGCGCAGACCACCGCCCCCCACCCTCAGGAGGACGCCGCATGGCATCCAGCAGCAAGCGCCCCCGCTCCGGCGCCCCCGCGGCCGCTGAAGTCGCCGAGGCCGCCGACGCGGTGGCGGCCGCCGAAGTCGTCGAGGCCGTCCCGCACGTCCGAGTGGCGGTCATCGGTGCCGGCTTCGGCGGACTCGGCGCCGCCGTCCGGCTGCGCCGCGCCGGGATCACCGACTTCGTGGTCCTGGAGCGCGCCGATTCGGTCGGCGGCACCTGGCGCGACAACAGCTACCCGGGCTGCGCCTGCGATGTCCCCTCGCACCTCTACTCCTTCTCCTTCGCGCCCAACCCCGAGTGGCCGCGCAGCTTTTCCGGCCAGCCCGACATTCGTGCCTACCTGGAGAAGGTCGCCACCGTCTTCCGCCTTCGCTCGCACCTGCGGTTCAACGCCGAAGTGCTGGAGGCGCGTTGGGAGAGCGAGCACACCCGCTGGCGGATCACCACCTCGGCCGGTGAGTGGACCGCCGACGCCATCGTCTCCGCGTCCGGCCCGCTCGCCGACCCGCAGATTCCCGACCTGCCCGGGCTCGGCAGCTTCCCCGGCAAGGTGTTCCACTCCTCCCGCTGGGATCACGACTACGACCTGACCGGCAAGCGCGTCGCGATGGTCGGCACCGGTGCGTCCGCCGCCCAGATCATCCCGTCGATCCAGCCGCAGGTCAGTGAACTGACGGTCTTTCAGCGCACCCCGGCGTGGGTTCTGCCGCGCCGGGACCGGGAGATCAGCCAGTTGGAGAAATGGCTGCACAGCCGGCTCCCTGTCACCGGCAAGATCCGCCGCGGCACGCTGTTCGCGCTCCGCGAGCTCCAGGTCGACGCCTTCGTCCGGCGGCCCGGGCTGCTGCGCGTCATCCAGCAACTCGCCGAACGTCACATCGCCCAGGGCGTTTCCGACCCGGTCCTGCGTGCCAAGCTCATGCCGGACTACCGGATCGGCTGCAAGCGCATCCTGCTGAGCAACACCTATTACCCGGCGCTCGCCGCCGCCAACACCGAGGTGGTCTCCTCCGGCCTGCGCGAACTGCGCGGCTCCACCCTGGTCGCGGCAGACGGCAGCGAGCGCGAGGTGGACGCCATCGTCTTCGGCACCGGGTTCCACGTCACCGACATGCCCATCGGCGCACGGGTGTTCGGCGCCAACGGCACCAGCCTGGCCGAGGAGTGGAAGGACGGCATGGAGGCGCTGCGCGGCTCGACCGTGCACGGCTTCCCGAACCTCTTCTTCGTGATCGGCCCCAACACCGGCCTCGGCAACAGCTCGATGATCCTGATGATCGAGTCCCAGCTGAACTACCTGATCGACGCGCTCACCACGCTCGGATCGATCGGCGCCGCCGCGATGCAGCCGACCGTCCGCGCCCAGCGCCAGTGGAACCTCGAACTCCAGCACCGGATGGACCGTACGGTCTGGACCACCGGCGGCTGCCGGAGCTGGTACCTGGACCCGAGCGGCAAGAACACCGTGTTGTGGCCCGGCTCCACCTCCTCCTTCCGCCGTGCGACCCGCAAGGTCGACCTCGGCGAGTACGAGCTGATCATGCGGGCCGTGCCGGCCGCCGCCCGGGCCGCCCAGGGGGTGTCCGCGTGACCCCGCAGCTTTCCGCCGACTGCGTACCGCCCACGCCCGTCGAGGAGTTGAGCGTCCGCTCGGCCGACGGTACGCGCCTGCACGTCGAGGTCCACGGACAGCCCGGCGCGCCGACCGTCGTACTGGCCCACGGCTGGACCTGCTCAACCGCCTTCTGGGCGCCGGTGATCCGCGAACTCGCCGACCGCTACCGGGTGGTGGCCTACGACCAGCGCGGCCACGGGCACAGCGAGATCCCGCCGAGCCGGGTCCGCTACTCCACCCGGGCGCTCGCCGAGGACCTGTCCGCCGTGCTCACCCGGACCGTTCCGGCAGGGGAGCGGGCCCTCCTGGCCGGCCACAGCATGGGCGGGATGACCATCATGGCCGCCGGCGGACGCCCCGAGGTCGCCGAGCGTACCGCCGCCGCCGTCCTCGTCTCCACCGGCCCCGGGCGCCTGGTGGACGAACTCACCGTGGTGCCGGATGCAGTGCGCCCGGCAGGGCTGCGCCGCTTCCTGCACCGGCGGCTGCTGTACTCCCGGATGCCGCTCGGGCCGGTTTCGGCAATCAGCCGTGCGGCGCTCAAGTACGCGACCATGGGCCCGGATTCGCCCGCCGGACGGGTGGAGGCGACGGCCCGGATCGTGCACGCCTGCCCGACCACCGTCCGCGCGCGCTGGGCGGGCGTCCTCGGGCGGCTGGACGTCCACGCCGGGCTCGCCCGGCTCGCCGCGCCCACCGCCGTGGTCGTCGGCACCGCGGACCGGCTGACCCCGCCGGTGCACGCCCACCGCATCGTCGCCGAACTCTCGGACTCGCAGGGGCTGTTGCTGCTTCCCGGAGTCGGCCACATGGCGCCGCTGGAGCGGCCCGTCGAGGTCGCCGCCGAGATCCACCGGATGGCCGGCGCGTACTTGAGCGCCGCGGCCGAGTCTGCCCCCGTTCCCGCTTCCGCTCCCGTTCCCGCTTCCGTTGCCGAAAGGACCGCCGTCGCATGAACGCCATCCCGCCGCTGTCCGCGCAGGTCGTCGTCGTCACCGGGGCCGCCCGCGGGGTCGGCGCGTCGCTCGCGCGCAAGCTCGCCCGGCGCGGAGCCAAGGTCGCGCTGCTCGGTCTGGAACCGGCCGAACTCAAGGCCGTCGCGGCCCAGTGCGGCCCGTCCGCGACCGCGTGGGAGGCCGACGTCACCGACGTCGACGCGCTCACCGACGCCGCCGCCCGGATCAAGGAACACTACGGCCGGATCGACACCGTCGTGGCGAACGCCGGGATCGCCATCGGCGGACCGCTGATGGACAGCGACCACCGGGCGTTCAGCCGGGTGATCGAGGTCAACCTGCTCGGCAGCGTGGCCACCGCGCGGGCGTTCCTCCCGGCGCTCATCGAGAGCCGCGGTTACCTGCTCCAGATCGCCTCGCTCGCCGCGCTGACGCCCGCGCCGCTGATGAGCGCGTACTGCGCGAGCAAGTCCGGGGTGGAGGCCTTCGCCCACTCGATCCGCGCCGAGGTCGCCTACCAGGGGGTCAAGGTCGGTGTCGGATACCTGAGTTGGACCGACACCGACATGGTGCGCGGCGCGGACGAGGACGCCGTCCTCAAGCAGATGCGCAGCCGGCTGCCGTGGCCGGCCAACAAGACGTACCCGCTGGAGCCGGCCGTGGACCGGATCGCGGCCGGTATCGCCCGCCGCTCCGCGCACGTCTACGCCCAGCCCTGGCTGCGCGGCATGCAGCCGGTCCGCTGGCTACTGCCGAGCCTCATTGCGGTGGTGGGTTCACGGGATGTGGCCAAGATCGCCCCGCAGCTCGCCGCCACCGCGGCCTCGCGCCTCCGCGCGGTCGGCGCCGGCGGAGCGGCGGACACGGCGGCGCGCGGCAGCGGGAGCGGTGCGCGGGCCGACAAGTGACGGTGGACGAATAACAGATGACAGCTGACAGCTGACAGATTTCGAAATCTGTGATCTGTCAGCTGTTCGTTGTTCCCGCTCCTGCTGCCCCTCGCTGCCCCTCGCCGTCACTCCAGCAGCTCCTCCGGCGAACTCCGCGCGATCCGGGCGAGCGTCTCCAGGGCCCGCGACAGGACCGGCAGCGGCGGCGAAGCGAGGCCGACCCGAACGGCGGACGGGGAGACCCGGGGGTCGACGGCGAAGGCGCCGGCGGGTGTGATGGCGATGCTCTCCCGCGCCGCCGCCGCAACGAAGGTCTCCGCCCGCCAGGCCGATGGCAGCTCCCACCAGACGTAGTACGAGCAGGGGTCGGACCGCAGCTGCTGCCCCGCCAGCAGCTCCCGCGCGAGCAGCTGACGCTCCGTGGCGTCGGCGCGCTTCGCCTCCTCCACCGCCGCGACCGTGCCGTCCCCGATCCAGCGCACGGCCGCCTCCAGCGCGAAGCCGCCGGGCGCCCAGCCGCCGGAGCGCAGTGCGGCGGCCACGCGATCGCGGAACGCGGCGGGAACGACCGCGACCCCGGTGCTCAGGCCGGGGGCGAGACGCTTGGCGACGCTGTCGACCAGGATCGTGCGCTCCGGCACCAGCGCCGCGAGCGGGGCGAGGTCGGGCCGCAGGAAGGACCAGATCGCGTCCTCGACGACGGGCAGGTCGTGCCTGCGCAGCTCGTCCGCGAGGGCCGTCCGACGCTCGGCCGGGAGACTGCCGCCGAGCGGGTTCTGCAGGCGCGGCTGGACGTAGACGGCGTTGAGCGGGGTGGACCGGTGCACGGCGGCGAGGGCGTCGGGCAGGAGGCCGGACTCGTCCACGGGCAGTGGCGCGAGCGTGATGCCCAGGCGCTGTGCGACGGCCTTGACCACCGGGTAGGTGAGCGCTTCGACGCCCAGGCGCCCGCCGGGTGGGACGAGCGCGGCGAGTGCTCCGGCGATCGCCTGCCGGCCGCTGCCGGCGAAGAGCACGTCCTCGGGGGAGGCCCGCCACGAGGCCCCGGCGCGCGTTCCGGACACCAGCGTTCCGGAAACCAGTGCTCCGGACACCAGTTCCGCGAACGCGTGGCGGGCCGCCGCCGTCCCGGCCGCACCCACCGGGCGCAGCGCGGCGTCGAGCGCGTCCGCCCGCAGCAGTGGCGTCAGCCCGGCGGCGAGCAGCGCGGACTGCTCGGGGACGACGGGGTAGTTGAGCTCCAGGTCGACCGGCGTGCCGGCCGGTTCGGCCAGCGGCACGTGCGGGCCGGGCGGGCGTCGGTCGGCCCGCACGAAGGTGCCGCGGCCGACCTCGCCGGTGGTCAGCCCGCGCCGGACCAGCTCCCGGTAGACGCGCCCCGCCGTCGAGGCGGCGATGCCCCGGCTGCGGGCGAAGGCGCGCTGGGTGGGGAGCTGTTCACCGGGACGCAGGCGTCCGTCGGTGATGGCGGCGGCGATCCCGTCGGCGATCAGCCGGTAGTCGTCCATCGGCATGGCAGGTCCTCCGGGGGTCGGTCGGCGGGATTGCCAGGATTGCACCGAGTGCAAAGTCATCATTGCATCGAGCTGTCGGTGGACCATAGCCTCCTCGCATGGACGCGCTCACCTCCGCCGTTGACCCGCACGCCATGCTCGGAATCGCCGCCGTGGCGCTGGGCATGGTGCTCACGCCGGGGCCCAACATGATCTACCTGGTCTCGCGCTCGATCGCCCAGGGCCGCCGCGCCGGACTGCTGTCGCTGATCGGGGTCGCGGCAGGCTTCCTGGTCTACCTCGGCGCCGTGACGGTGGGCGTCGCCGCCGTCTTCACGGTGGTGCCGGTCCTCTACACCGCCATCAAGCTGGCCGGCGCCGGGTATCTGCTCTGGCTCGCCTGGAAGGCCGTCAAGCCGGGCGGCGCGGCGGTGTTCGCGCCGCAGCAGCTGCCGCCGGACCCGCCGCGCAAGCTGTTCGCGATGGGCTTCCTGACCTGCCTGCTCAACCCCAAGATCGCCATCATGTACCTGTCCCTGCTGCCCCAGTTCGTGAACCCGGAGCGCGGTCACGTCGCGGCGCAGAGCCTGGTGTTGGGCCTGACGCAGATCGCGATCGCGGTCACCGTGAACGGGCTGATCGCCGTGAGCGCGGGCAGTATCGCGTCCTTCCTCAACCGCCGCCCCGCCTGGCTCCGGATCCAGCGCTACGCGATGGGCACGGTCCTCGGCGGTCTCGCCCTCCGCATCGCGGCGGACCGCGCCAAGGCCGTCGCTGTCTGAGCTGTCCGACGCTGCGAGCTGGGTCGGATGCCGGCATCCGCGGCGCGCTGAGCAGGGATGTTGCGCTCGGTGTGGGCGCGGTCGCGGCGAGTCGGTACCGTCGGGGGCATGACCACAGCCTTGATCACCGGCGCAACCGCCGGTATTGGAGCCGCGTTCGCCCGCCGGCTCGCCCGCGGCGGCTACCGGCTCGTCCTGGTGGCCCGGGACACCGAGCGCCTGGAGCGTGCCGCCACCGACCTGCAGCGGAAGTACGGCGTCGAGACGGAGGTGCTCACCGCCGACCTCGCGACCGACGAGGGCATCGGGGCCGTCGAGGCGCGGCTGGCGGACACCGGGCGCCCGGTGGACCTGCTCGTCAACAACGCGGGCTTCGGCAACAAGGGCGCGTTCCTGACCGTCCCGCTCCAGGCCGAGCTGGACATGCTGAAGGTGCACATCGAGGCGATCCTCCGGCTGACGACGGCCGCCCTGCCCGGGATGCGCGAGCGCGGCCGGGGCGCGATCATCAACGTCGCCTCGGTGGCGGCCTTCCTGCCGCGCGGCACGTACGGCGCGAGCAAGGCGTGGGTGGTGAGCTTCACCCAGGGGGTGCTGCGCGACCTCGGCGGCAGCGGGGTGCGGATGATGGCGCTCTGCCCGGGCTTCACGCGGACCGAGTTCCACCAGCGGGCGGGCATGGGCACCGGCAACATCCCGTCCTGGTCCTGGCTCTCGGCCGAGCGGGTGGTGGACGAGGCGCTGCGTGACCTGGGACGCGGTCGCTCGGTGTCCGTGCCGGGCAAGCGGTACAAGATCGCGGTCGCGCTGGCCCGCGTGCTGCCGTCCGGGAAGCTGGGCGGCCTCTCCTCGAAGGCGGCGCGCACCTACCGGACGAACTAGCGCCGGGACGAACCAGCGCCCGGGCGAACCAGCGCTCGGGGTGAACCAGCGCCCAAGACGGTCGGGTGGCCGCAGCACGCACAGCAGGGAATAGAGCAACCCTCACTATTAGCTTGCCTAACTATGAGCTATTCTCGCTATGCTGGCGGCCGCCCGACCGCCATGCCGGCCATGCCGGCCATGCCGGCTGTGCCGGCTGTGCCGGCTGTGCCGACCACGCTGACTACGCCGACTACCATGCGGGCCAGACCCGCCGCGCCCCCGCGCGTCCGACCCAGGGAGGTCCGCCCTTGAGGCCCGACGCCATCAACTGGACCCCGCCCGCGCCCGCCGAGGGCGAGTCCCGCCCGCCGGCCCAGTGGCGGCGCATCCTCGCGCTCTTCCGCCCCTACGCGGGCCGCCTCACCACCGTCGGCCTGCTGGTCGCCGCCTCCGCCGTCGTGTCGGTCGTCTCGCCGTTCCTGCTGAGGGCCGTCCTGGACACCGCCATCCCGCAGGGCCGCACCAGACTGCTGAGCCTGCTGGTGCTCGGCATGATCGCCGCCGCCGTGGTGAACAGCGTGTTCAACGTCCTGCAGACGCTGATCTCCACCACCGTCGGCCAGCGCGTCATGCACGACCTGCGCACCGCCGTCTACGGGCACCTCCAGCGGATGTCGCTGGCCTTCTTCACCCGCACCCGCACCGGCGAGGTGCAGTCCCGGATCGCGAACGACATCGGTGGCATGCAGTCCACGGTGACGTCCACCGCGACGAGCCTGGTCTCCAACTTCACCGCGGTGATCGCCTCCGTCGTCGCCATGGTCGCGCTCGACTGGCAGCTCACCGTCGTCTCGCTGGTCCTGCTCCCGCTGTTCGTGTGGATCAGCCGCCGGGTCGGCAACGAGCGGAAGAAGATCACCACCGAGCGGCAGAAGCAGCTGGCGGCGATGAGTTCGGCCGTCCAGGAGTCACTGTCCGTCAGCGGTATCCTGCTCGGCCGCACGATGGGCCGCTCCGACTCCCTCGCCCGGGAGTTCACCGAGCAGTCCGACCGCCTCGCCGACCTGGAGGTGCGGGCGAGCATGGCCGGGCGCTGGCGGATGAACACCATCCAGATCGTGATGGCCGCGATGCCCGCGGTGATCTACTGGGCGGCCGGGCTGACGGCGGCCGGCGGCGCGCCGATCGTCTCGGTCGGCACCCTGGTCGCCTTCACCACGCTCCAACTGAACCTGTTCCGCCCGACCGTCGGCCTGCTCTCCACCGGCGTGGACGTCCAGACCTCCCTCGCGCTGTTCCAACGGATCTTCGAGTACCTCGACCTGACGGTGGAGATCGCCGAGCCGGCGAAGCCCGTCACGCTGCCGGAGATCCGCGGCGAGGTCCGGTTCGAGGGCGTCGACTTCCGCTACGACCCCGGGCAGGAGCGCCCGACCCTGTCCGACGTCGAACTGAAGGTCCCGGCCGGGAGTTCGCTCGCCGTGGTCGGCGAGACGGGCTCGGGCAAGACCACGCTCAGCTACCTCGTCCCGCGGCTCTACGACGTCACCGGCGGCCGCGTCACCATCGACGGGACGGACGTGCGCGAGCTCTCCTTCGACACGCTCGCCCGCGCGGTCGGCGTGGTCTCCCAGGAGACGTACCTGTTCCACGCCTCGGTCGCCGAGAACCTGCGCTTCGCCAAGCCGGACGCCACCGACGACGAACTCGTCGAGGCCGCCCGCGCCGCGCAGATCCACGACACCATCGCCGCCCTACCGGACGGCTACGACACCCTGGTCGGCGAGCGCGGCTACCGCTTCTCCGGCGGGGAGAAGCAGCGCCTCGCACTCGCCCGCACCATCCTGCGCAACCCGCCGGTGCTGATACTCGACGAGGCCACCAGCGCGCTCGACAACCGCACCGAACGCGCCGTCCAGCAGGCCGTGGACACCCTGGCGGCGGGCCGTACGACGATCACCATCGCGCACCGGCTCTCCACCGTCCGCGGCGCCGACCAGATCGCCGTCCTGGACCGCGGCGAGGTCGTCGAACTCGGCACCCACGACCAGCTGGTGGAGCTGGACGGCCGGTACGCGGCGCTGCTGCGCCGGGAGGCGCCGGACGCCACGCACGCGGACGCCGCGGACCCGGCCGCGCTCGGGCATGTGTGATCGACGCCCGGGCGTAGGAATCCCGGCCCGGGCGTAATCCGGGCCTAGGCGGCCTTCGGAACCTCGTTGTAGCTCTCCACGACCTCCTGGCCGGAGAGCCGCTGGATCGCCGCCATCACCTCGTCCGTCACCTGCCGGCGGGCCTTCAGCGAGCGGGCCTGCCCGTGCAGCTCGTCGAAGTGCAGCGGCTCGCCGAACCGGACGGTCACCTTCTTGATCCGCGGCACCCGCTTGCCCACCGGCAGGATCTGCTCCGGGCCCTCCAGCGCCACCGGCACCACCGGGACGCCCGCGGTCAGCGCCAGCCAGGCGACGCCCGTCTTGCCGCGGTAGAGCCGGCCGTCGAGCGACCGGGTGCCCTCGGGGTAGATGCCGAAGGCCTTGCCGTCCTCCAGGATCTCGAGCGCCGACTCCAGGGAGGCCTGGGCGGAGCGGTAGGTCCCGCGTTCGACCGGCACGGCGCCGATCGCCTCGAAGAAGGCCTTGGACAGCCCGCCCTTGAGCCCCGTGCCGGTGAAGTACTCGGCCTTGGCCAGGAAGTGCACCCGGCGCGGGGCGGTCAGCGGGATCACCACGCTGTCGATGAACGACAGGTGGTTGCTGGCCAGGATGACCCCGCCCTTGCGCGGCACGTTCTCGACACCTTCGATGGCCGGCCGCCAGATGCCGCGTGAGACGGGCTTCAGCACCAGCCTGGTGACGAGATCGAGCATGGTCCCTCCCTGGACGAACGAGCGCCCGGGAGGTGCCCGGGCCGTTACCGGTTCCGCAGACTACGCCACCGGCCCCGCCGCCCGTCCACTCCCGCCGACCGTGGCCCTCACCACGGCCGGGTAGGGTACGCCCGTCCGAACACCGCACAACCCGCAATACCAGGAGGGCAACCATGGAGACCACCGAGGCGATCAAGGCCATGTTCGACCGTTTCGACAAGAACGGCGACGGCAAGATCACTCCGGCCGAGTACGCGCTGGTCGCGAACGAGATGGGCGACCACGACGTGACGCTGTCGATGGCCGAGGCCCTGATCCACGCCATGGACACCCACCACCAGGGCTACCTGACCTTCGACGAGTTCCTGGCCGCCCGCCGGGGCTGAGCCCGCGTCGGCGGGGCCGGTCGCCGTACCGGCGGCACCGGCCCCGTCCGCAGGCCCCCGGAGCCCGCTCGTAGAACGTCCGGAGCTCCTGTGCCCACGAGGGCCTACCCCGTCACCGGGAACACCCGGCGCACCACCCGCTCCGCCGCCCCGCCGTCGTCCCACGGGCAGAACTTCGCCCGGAACCGCGCCCGCGCCGCCGGATCGGCGTCGCCCGCCAGCAGCGCCTTCGCCAGCCCGTCCGCGTCCACCGTGACCGCGCCCGGCGGCTCCGCGAACAGGTCGAAGTAGACCCCGCGCACCCGCCGGTACTCGTCCCAGTCGGGCGCGAAGATCACGATCGGCCGGTCCAGCACCGCGTAGTCGAACATCATCGACGAGTAGTCCGTCACCAGCACGTCCGCCGCGAGGTACAGGTCCTCGACCGTCGGGTGCGCCGAGACGTCCACGATCTCCGCCGCGTCCTCGCCCGCCGCCAGGTCGCCCGGGCCGCCGGTGTGGAAGTAGTGCGTGCGCACCAGCAGCGTGTACGCGGGGCCGAGCCGCCGGGCGAGCTCCTTCACGTCCAGCAGCGGCACGTAGCCGCCCTTGGCCTCGCGGTGCGTCGGCGCGTACAGCACGGCCGTACGGCCCGGCCGCAGGCCGATCCGCTCGCGCATGGCGCGCACCTCGTCCGGGGTGGTGTTGGCAAGCCGGTCGTTGCGCGGGTAGCCGGTGTCCAGCATCTCGTACCGGCCGGGGAAGGCGCGGGCGAAGTGCTCGCTGGTGTGCGGGTTGGAGGAGACCAGGAAGTCCCAGCGGTCGATGGCCTCCTGGAGCCGGCCGAAGTCCATGCCGTCGGCGGCCTCGGGGCGGTCCCGCAGGTCCATGCCCATCGCCTTGAGCGGGGTGCCGTGCTGGGTCTGGACGTGCACCGTGCCGGGCCGCTTCGCCATCGTGCGTGGGAAGTTGACGTTGTTGACGAAGTACTTGGCGGTCGCCATCACCTTGAGGTAGGCGGGGGTGTTGACGATCACGTACGGCACCCCGGGCGGCATGGTGGCGGCCTGCTTGCGGTTCTCCACCACCCACACGCCCCGGATCTGCGGGGCGAGTTCCTGCGCCTTCTCGTAGATCGCCGCCGGGCTGCACGCGTAACCCCGGTGCCAGTAGGCCGCGTAGACGGCCAGGTGCTCGTCCAGCGGCAGCCGGCGGAAGGCGTTGTACGCGGTGAACCGGGCGCTGCTGCGCACACCCTTCTTCACCGCCGGGGCCACCGCCCGCGCCCCGCGCTTGAGTTCGCGCGGCAACCGCCCGGTACGGCGCAGCTCCGCGTACGCGATCCGCGCGCCGCGGGCCGCCAGCCGGTACTGCACGCCGCGCACGCCGCCGGGGAACTGGTAGCCGTCCGGGCGGTGGCGGGCGAAGTGCTGGGAGATCCGGCGGAAGAACTCCTTGCGCCGGTCGGCCGGGACGAGCCCGGGGGTGTCGTAGACGTTCAGCGCCTGGCGGACGGTCCGGTCGAAGACCAGGGTGCGCAGCGCGGCCGGGACGGGCCGGCCGGGGCGGTCCGGGCGGTCCAGGAAGGCGAAGATCGCGTCGTACTGGGCGAACACGTCGGCGTGTTTGGGGGAGGTGGTGGCGGTGATCGCGCCGTCCCGGCCGCGCCGGTAGACATAGCAGGGGCGGTCGAGGAAGCGCAGCCGATCGGCCGCGAGCAGCGCGGGGTAGGTGACCGAGATGTCCTCGTAGTAGCCGCGCCCGAAGGAGACGCCGAGGTCGTCCAGGTACGCGCGGCGGAACACCTTGTTCCACACCGACATCACGGTCTGGAACAGCGCCGGGTGCTCGGCCAGCGTGCAGCCCTCGACGAGCGGGGAGCCGAGCAGCACGTGGCGCCACGGGTTGGGCTCGGTCTCGCCGTCCGGATAGACGTGGGTGAAGTCGGTGATCAGGACGTCGGCGGGGACCGGCTGCCGGCCCTCGTGGCGCAGCTCCTCCAGGACCACGCTGACGGTGCGCTCGGGCAGCCAGTCGTCGCTGTCGACGAACCAGACGTACTCGCCGCGCGCATGCGGCAGGGCGGCGGCGCGGGCGCCGCCGAGGCCCTGGTTCTCGGTGAGGTGCAGGACCCGCAGCCGGGGGTCGCGGGCCGCGTACTCGTCCAGGATCGCGCCGGAGCCGTCGGGGGAGAGGTCGTCGACCGCGATCACCTCGAAGCGGGATTCCGCGGCGGGGGTGTCGCCGAGGATCGAGTCGAGGCAGCGCGGCAGGAACCGCTCCACGCCGTGGACCGGGAGCACGATGCTGAGGAGGAGGGACACGCTGGCCGAGTCTACCGATCCACCGGACGCGACCTGCGGGAAGGCCGGTCGGGGCGGTCTCCGGGCACTCTGCGGACGCGCGGCCGGACAGGAGCCGGGCCGGAGCCGAATCGGGGTGGGGCCGGGGCCGGAATCAGGGCTTCAGCCAGGGCTCGGGTCGGGGCTTCGAGTGGGCCCGGAACCGCCGGTGCCGGGCCCCTGGTCGGGGCGGCACCGGCAGCCTGGTGGCGGCCCGGCCGACCCTCTACGGCCGGCCGCCGGTCCGGGCACCCGTCCGAGCCTGGCCGCCGCAGCGTCGAGGCGGCCGGGCAGTGGCTCGGGGGAGCCGGAGTCCTTCATCATTCGAACACGCGCCTGGGCCAGGTGCGGGCCCTCGCGCGTTGTAGGAGATATTGCTTGGAGGTTTCGCCCGAGTCAATCCCTCGAATGTGTTCACTTCATGAATGATCGCTCCGGCTCCGCTGCGTCCGGCTCCCCCGGGCCGGGGGGTGTCCCCTTATCTGGGGGGTGTCCCCTTATATGGACCCCTGTGCTCTCCGCGCTCCCTCCGCGTCATGACCCCGTGCGCCCGGCGCGTACCTCGGGGCCGGGCGCCGGGCCCGTGCCTCCGGAACCCGCTGACGGGCGGCCGCTCGTGCACCATCATTGATGCCTAGTCGGGATCGGCTCTGGTGGCCCCTGGTGCATCGTCAGTTGACGCCGCACGATACGGTGGCACAACACCAAGGACGGTTGTGCGAAGGCCGTCCGTCACGGATAGTCTTCGCCTCACGGCCCTGGCGCCTCGTAGGGGTGGGAAAACTGATGGAACACATGCAAGTGCGGACTCGGCCCCGTGTGCCGGCGATCCAGTGCGGTGTCGGCGCGACCGGCCGCCGGATCGACCGACACCTGGCCGTGCTCGGCGCGCCCGCACTCCCGGCGGTGGACACCGCCGAGGCGCTCGGGCTGATAAGGGAGCTGACGCCGCGCGGCGCCGGCGCCCCGACGGCGCGGCGCCGCCACGCGCGGGTGTCGCTGCTGGCGCCACTGCGTCGCCTGCGGCGCAGCCTCTTCGGGGGACGCGGCTAGGGCTTCGGCCCGCCCCGCACACCCCGGCACCGGCCCGGCGGACCTCATGGACCGTCGGGTTTTCGGTGTGCCTGCTGGTGCCTTGACGTCTTTCGAGCGTTCTTGGCCCGGTCAGGTTCGATCCGGTCCGTGCCGGCTCGATCTTGCTCTGAACCTTGCACCCTATGCCAGTTTGCCTGCGTGGCAAGCGGAGTCGGCGGGGCAGTGCGCCCGGCCCCGCGACGTGGGTCAGGATGGCGCCATGGCGGACAACATCCACTCCCACCCCACCGGTCTGTTCCAGACCGCCACCTTCGAGATCACCACCGGCAGCCGCGAGGTCGCGCTCGACATCACCGACCGCTGCGCCGAGTTCCTCACCGACCGGGCCGCCGGACGCGACGGCCTGCTCAACGTCTTCGTCCCGCACGCCACCGCCGGCATCGCCGTCCTGGAGACCGGTTCCGGCAGCGACGACGACCTCCTCGCCACCCTGCGCGAGCTGATCCCCGCCGACGACCGCTGGCGCCACCGCCACGGCAGCCCCGGCCACGGCCGCGACCACGTGGTCCCCGGCCTGGTCGCCCCGCACGCCACGCTGCCCGTGATCGGGGGCCAACTGGCGCTCGGCGTCTGGCAGTCCGTGGTCCTGGTCGACACCAACGGCGACAACCCGCGCCGGACGGTCCGGCTCTCCTTCCTGGGCTGACCTTCCCGGGTCGACCGGGGCTGCTGCCTCAGGTGCGCTTCGCGGCGGGGCCGGCAACGGCGGCGGCCACCGCGGCGAGGTAGCGCTCGATCGCCAGGTACTGGCAGAGCGCCGCGACCGGGCGGCCCACGCGGGCGTACCAGGCGGCCAGCCGGGAGAAGGCGGCGACCTCGAACCAGACCTCGCCGTCGGGGTCCATGCTCACCAGGAACGACTCCTCGCCGCACTCCGGGTGCCCGGGCAGCGTGCCGTACGCGAAGCCGATCCGGTCCGGCTCGTCCACCGTCCACACCACCCGGCACGGGATGACGAGGTGCGGCCGGCGGGTCCCCGGGAGGCTCAGCCGCAGCAGGACTGTCGCCCCCTCCTCGGCGGGCGCGTACGGGTGGACGGCGAAGCCGGTGCCCAACTGGCTGCCCCAGCCGAGGACGTAGCGCCCGGCCCGCTCCAGCACCTCGGGCCCGCGGCCGAGGTGCACCCGCCGCCGCAGGTGTGCGTACCCGTCCGGCAGCCGCCCCTCCCGGGTGGCCCCGACCTCGGGGTACGTCGGCGCGGCGGCCCGGGCGGCGAGGAGACGCTGGTGGAGGTCCTGGCGCATGCCGTCACCGTAGCGGGGGCGGTCGGGCCGGCGGGCGGCGGGGGCGGCCCGGATGACAGCGAACAACTAACAGATGACAGATTTCAGAGTTTGTCATCTGTCATCTGTTAGTTGTTCGCCGTTCGCTGCCATCCGTCCCCCCGCCCGCCAGCCGCTCTGTACGGCCGCCTTGCGGTGCCGCGGGTGCGCGAAGTAGGAAGGCGGCATGAGCGATAGCGAGACGGCGGACCCGGCGGTCTGCGCCCTGACCCCCGACGAGGGCGCCGAGGCCGCGCTGGTGCACGATCCGGCGCTGACCGGTCCGCGGGCCGACTGTGTGCTGTGCGGGGAGCCGACCGAGCTGCCCGCCGACCACCCGGGCACCACGCTCTGCCCGGTCTGCGCCTGGCAGCAGGCACAGCGCATCGCCTGCTCGGGCTGACGCAAGCGCCGGGCCTCAGGCGTCAGGCGTCCTCCCGCCCGGCCAGGGCCAGGGTCGAGCCGTGCCGGCCCTTGCGGACCAGGAGCTGGGCGGGGATGCGGCTGCGCAGGTCCGCGACGTGGCTGACGATGCCGACCGCGCGGTCGCGCTCGCGCAGGCCGTCGAGGACGTCCATCACCTCCTCCAGCGACTGCTCGTCGAGCGTGCCGAAGCCCTCGTCGATGAACAGGGTGTCGAGCGGCATGCCGCCCGCCTCGTCGGTGACGACGTCGGCGAGGCCGAGGGCCAGGGCGAGGGAGGCGAAGAAGCTCTCGCCGCCGGAGAGCGTCGCGGTGTCCCGCTCGGTACCGGTCCAGGCGTCGACGACGCGCAGCGCCAGGCCCGAGCGCTTGTTGCCGGTGCCGCGGTCGTCGCTGTGGACAAGGATGTACCGGCCGCCCGACATCCGGACCAGCCGGTCGCTGGCCGCGGCCGCGACCTGCTCCAGCCGGGCTGCCAGGACGTACGACTCCAGGCGCATCCGGAGCCGGTTCTCGGTGGAGGTGCCGGCGGCCAGCGCGGCGAGCCGGTTGATCCGCCCGTACCGGAGCAGGGCGGGGGCCAGCTCGGCGGCCAGTGCGGTGAGCTGCCGGCCGATCGCGGCCAGCGCCTCGCAGCGCTCGCGGGCCGCGGCCTGGGCGGCGTGCGCCCGGCGCAGTCGGCCGGTGGCGGCGTCGAGTGCGGACTGGGCGGCGGGCAGGTCGGCGGCGGGACGGGCCGCCGCCGCGGCGAGTTCGGGCAGCGCGAGCTCGTGCCGGACGGCGGCGAGTTCGGCTCGGTGCCGGTCCAGCCGGGCCTCCAGCTGTTCGCGCTGCTCGCGGGGGAGCAGGACAGCGAGTGCCTCCTCGGCGCTCGGGAAGCCGGCCGCGGCCGCCGCCTTGCCGAGCTCGTCGTCGGTGTCGGCGAGCCGGGCTTCCGCTTCTGCGCGGGCCCGGGCGGTATCGGCCAAGGCGGCTACGCCCTCGGCGAGTTGGGCGAGGGCCTCGGCCCGCTCGGCGACGGAGGCCGCCTCGCCCCGGGCGGCGGCCACCCGGGCGGTGAGCTCCCGCTGCTCGGCGTGGAGGGCCTCGATCCGGTCGGTGAGGACGGCGCCGCGCTCGCGGGCCTCGCGCAGCTCGTCGAGCCGGCGGGCACGGTCGTCGGAGAGCCGGCCGATCTCGTGCTCGACCCGGCCGAGCGCCTCCGCGGCCTGTCGCGCCTCGCGGTGCTCGCGCGCCAGCGCGGCGAGGGCCTCCGCGAGCGCGTCGGTGCCGTCCGGCCCGGCCGCCCCGGCGGCCGTCGCCTCGCGGACGCGCAGCGCGGTGAGGGCCTGTTCGGCGTCCGACGCCGCCTGCTCGGCGGCGCTCTGGGCGGCGCGCGCCCGGTCCTCGTCGGCGGCGCTGACCCGGCGGTCCGGGGCGGTCTCGGCGGGTGCCGGGTGCTCGGGCGAGCCGCAGACCCGGCAGGCCTCGCCCGCCCGCAGCTGCTCGGCCAGCTCGGCGGCCATGCCGGTGAGCCGGCGCTCGCGCAGGTCCTGGCTGTGCTCGCGGGCGTCCAGCGCGGCGGTGCGCAGCGCGAGCACGCGCGGTTCGGCGGCGGTGATCTCGCCCCGCAGGCCGTCGCGCTCCCGGGCGGCGTCCAGGCGGGCGGTCAACTCGGCGCGGCGGCCGTCCAGTTGCTCGACCCGGGCGCTTGCCGCCTGCGCCCCGGCCTGCTCTTCCTGGAGTCGGCCCAGGCGGCCGTCGAAGTCGGCCAGCCAGTTCTCGGCCTCCTCGGCGAGGTCCTCGGCGTGCAGCCGCTTCTCGTCCACGGTCCGCAGCTCGCGGGCGAGTTCGGCGCAGCGCCGCTCGTCCGCCCGGGCCGCCTCCAGGCGCACCACCTCGGCGCGCAGCCGCAGTTCGGCCTCGGTGAGTTCCGTGGCCCCGGCCCCGGCCAGCGCCGGGCCCTCGCCGCCGGTGCGGGCCAGCGCATCGCGGTGGCGGCGCTCGGCATCCTGGGCGCGGCCGTACGCCTCGGCGGCGCTCTCGCGCAGGCGCAGCGCGGACTCCACCCCGACGGCAGCCTGCGCGGCGGCCAGCCGTCGCCGGTCGCGCTCCACGGCCGGCCCGAACTCGGCCAGCCGTTCGGCCTGTTGCCCGGCCTGCCGGTGGCGGTGCTGGCGCCCGGCCAGCTCCTCGACGGCCTCGCGGGCCTGCTGGGCCGCGAGGTGGTCCGCCTCGGCGCCCGCCAGCGCCGCGTCCGCGACGGCCTTCTGCTCGGCCGCGCCGGCGCGCAGGATCGCCGCCCAGCCGAGCACGCCCGCCGTCAGCTCGGCGGACTCCTCCTCGGCGGGCACCCAGCCGTCGGCCGGCTCGGCGCCGGGGCCGGCCGCCTGTTCGGCCTTGCTGGCGAGATCGCGCAGCTGGCGCCGCCCGGCCTGGACGGCGGCCTCCTGGGCGCGCCGCTGCTCCGCCAGCCACGCCTCGACGTGCTGGAACCGCTCGGTGTCGAACAGCCGCCGCAGCAGCTTGCCGCGTTCCTCCGAGTCGGCCTTGAGGAACCGCGCGAAGTCGCCCTGCGGCAGCAGCACG
Organism: Kitasatospora aureofaciens; assembly: GCF_019192735.1. Lineage (GTDB taxonomy): Bacteria > Actinomycetota > Actinomycetes > Streptomycetales > Streptomycetaceae > Kitasatospora > Kitasatospora aureofaciens_A. The sequence continues at coordinate 3,950 of NZ_JAHTKP010000006.1, read as the reverse complement.
ACCTGGCAGAACTGCTCGCGGTTCATGCCGATCAGCCGGTGGATCTCCTCCCCGGCCTCCTGGTGCGACTTGCTGACCGCCCGCCAGCCCGGCATGCCGTCCCCCATGTCGGCCGCCCACTCGCGCAGCAGCGTCTGCGGCCGCTCGACCGTCGTGCCGGAGCCGACCTTCTTCGGCCGCCGCTGCTCCGGCAGCCGGGTGATCTGCAGCCGCCGCCCGCCGAGCGTCAGCTCCAGCCGCACCTCGGTCAGCCGGTGCGGGTCGGCGTGGTCGCTGCGCAGCCGGCTGGCCCTGCGGCTGCCCGGCACGTCGCCGTAGAGGGCGAAGCAGACCGCGTCCAGCACGCTGCTCTTGCCCGCGCCGGTGGCGCCGCGCAGCAGGAACAGCCCGCCGGCGGCGAGCGCGTCGAAATCCACCGACTCGCTGCCCGCGAACGGGCCGAAGGCGGTGACGGTGAGCCGGTGCAGCCTCATCGGGGCAGGTCCGCCTTCCGCTCGGCGGTCTCCCGCACGCTCTCGAACCCGGCCCGGAGCCAGCCGAGTTCGTCCCCGTCCGGCTCGGCGCCGGGGCGTACGTGCCGCAGGAAGCCCTCCGCGATCTCCAGGTCGGCCCGTCCGCTGACCCGGGCCGCGTACGAGCGGGACGCTGTGGCCTCCGTCTCCTCGGGGTCGAAGAGCAGCTGCAGGGTGTGCGGGAAGCGGCGGCGCAGGCGCTCCATGGGCTCGCTCGGGCGGGCGGCGTCGGTGAGGGTGGCCTGGACCCAGGACTGCTCGAACGGTGCGTACTTCTCGTCGGTGAGCAGGGCGTCGAGCCTGTCGCGCAGGGTGGCCAGCGGGCGCGGCTGCGGGCAGTCGACGCGCTCGGCCGCCACCGAGCCGTCGGCGGCGAGATCGACCAGCCACATGCTCTTGCGCTGGTTCACCTCGGAGAAGGAGTAGGCGAGCGGGGAGCCGCTGTAGCGCAGGTGCGGGGTGAGGGTCTGGCAGCCGTGCAGGTGGCCGAGCGCGGCGTAGTGCACGCCGTCGAACACCGAGGCGGGTACGGCGGCGACCCCGCCGACCGCGATGTCCCGCTCGCTGTCGCTCGGCGCGCCCCCGGTGACGAAGGCATGCGCCAGTACAACCGCGCGCGTCCCCTCAGGCCGGGCGGCGAGATCGTCCCGCACCCGGTCCATCGCCGCGCCCAGCACCGCCGCGTGCCCGCCGCGCTCCAGCCCGAACCGCTCGCGCACCAGCGTCGGCTCCAGGTACGGCAGCCCGTACACGGCGACCGGCCCGTGCTCGTCGGCCAGCAGCACCGGCACGGCGCACTCGCCCGGGTCCGTGCGCAGGTGGATGCCCGTGCGCCCGATCAGCCCGGCACCGACGCCCAGCCGGCGGGCCGAGTCGTGGTTGCCGCTGATGAACACCGTCGGCACCCCGAGCCCGGCCAGCCGGTGCAGCACGTCGTCGAACAGCGCGACCGCGTCCAGCCCCGGCAGCGCGCGGTCGTACACGTCCCCGGCCACCAGCACGGCGTCCACGCGCTCCTCCTCGACCACCGCCACCAGGTGGTCGAGAAAGGCACGCTGGGCGTCGTGCAGGCTCTCCCGGTGGAACGAACGCCCGAGATGCCAGTCGGAGGTATGCAGCAGTCGCATGGTCCCCGACCCTAACGTCCGCAACTGACAATTCCGCCCGGAACTGTGGACCCGGGGGTTTCGGGAGGTGGTACTCGCTCCGGTCCGCGGGCGGTGGCTTCCGGGCGTCGTGCGCGTTCCGGTACCCGCCGTGGGCGCTCCCTGGGCGTTCCGGGAGGGGCGTGTTCGATTGCGCAGGGTCGATTGTCAGTGACGGTGTGTATGTTCCTCATCGCCGGGCGCTGTGGGCGGTCGGCGAGCGGGCGGTCGTGTCCGCGGTGGGCGAGGGGTGAGGAGTGGACCATGTCGGTGCAGGGGCGGATGGCAGGGGCGTTCGGCCGGTCGGCGCGGGTGCGGTTGCTGGCCGGGCGTGGGGCCCGGCCTGCTGGGAGTGGTCCCGGGCGGGGTGGGGCCGCCTCGGGCGGGCCGGGCAACGGGCGGCCGCCGGGTGGCGGTGGCGGCAATGCGGGGGCCTGGGGGCGGCGGCCGGGTGGGCGGGCGCGCGGGGCACCGCCGCCGTTGCCGGTGGCCGTGGCGGTGGCCGTCGGGGCAGCCGACTTCGCCGGGCTGGCCCGGCACGGGCTGTTCGGCGAGCTCGCGCACCGGGAGTACCTGCGGCGGACGGAGGAGCAGCTGCGGGCCCTGCGCGGGCAGGGACTGGAGGTGCACCTCCGGGTCATGGAGGCGGCCGACTACGCGGACTACTGCGAGGCGGTCGGCCTCGATCCCGGCACCGCCGTCGCCCGGGTCGCGTACGCGGGCGATCCCGAGCTGGCGGGGGAGCCGTTCGTCTACGCGGGGGAGCGGCTGGCCGAGCTGGTCCCGCTGCTGCTGGACGACCACCGGGCCAGGGTGCGGATGTCCGTCGCCTGCGACGTCCTGCTGAGCGCCGTCGGCGCGGACCTCGCCGGGCAGCGGCAGCTGGAGGCGGTGATGGCGTACGTCACCGCGGTCTACGTGGCGGTGGCCGAGGGCGCGGGGGAGGGCTGTCACCTGCTGACGCTGCGTTGCCACGGCCCCGAGGACGGCGAGCAGCTCACCGCGGCGGCCGAGCTGTGCGTCGAGGCGGGCACCTTGTTCCCGGGCGGGCGGGACACGGAGGCCTTCTGCGTGACGCTGGCGGCGGGTGTGGCCGTCGGCGGCGCGGGCGCGCTGCTGCTGCACGGGGATGCGGGGCCCGAGGGGCTGCTGGTGCGCGGGTGGGCGCTGGCCGGCGGGCGGTTGCGGCCGATGGGCGCCCACGAGGTGTTCGACGAGCTGGCCGACGGCGCCGGGCGGGGCGTGCCCTTCCCGTCCGGGGCGCTCCCGAGGCCCGGCTTCGCGCTGCCGGAGTTCCCGGCGACGGCCGACAACGACCCGGCGGACGGCCCCGAGGACGGAGGTGAGCCCCTGGCCTGACCAGGTACTTTCCGCCTTCGCGTCCACCAAGCGGCGCTGGGGACTGTTCATCGACCGCCTGTTCGGGGAAGATTTCGGGGAAGATCAACAGCAGGAGCGTGCGGTGCCCCACGCCGTCGCTCCCGCCGCTCCGCCCCGAACCGCGCTCCGCAGGTCAGCCTCGCGTCCCGTCGGTCCCGGCGAGCCCGACACCGAGAGGGGGGCGCATGAGCAGGATCGAGTACAGCGCGGAGATCGCCGAGCTGCTCGGCCGGGTGCGCCGGCGTCCCACCGCGGGGTGGCCGTGGCGGCCGGGCGAGCAGGTGCCCGAGGGGCTGCCGGTGAAGCAGTCGTGGGGGTGGCTGTTCGCGCCGGACGGGCGGGTGCTGACCCTGGTCAACCCCCGGGACGGCATCTGCTCGCTGCCCGGCGGCTCGCTGGAGCCGGAGGACGCCGGGGACCCGGCCTCCGCCCTGGCGCGGGAGGCCGCCGAGGAGGCCCAGGCCGTGATCGGCCGGCCGTACTACCTCGGTTACCTCTACGACCGGGTCGGTTCGGCCAACGGCGGGCACGAGTGCGCCCGGGTGCGGATGGCGGCGGCGCTGCGGGCGGTCGGCCCGAGCGTTCCGGACCCGGCGTCCGGCCGGCACTACCGGCGGCTGCTGGTCGCGCCCGGGCTCGCGGTCGAGCTCCTGGGCTGGGGCGCGCCCGGGCTGCGCCAGGCACGGGCGGCGGTCGCGTGCGCCGTCCGCTGGCTCGGCGTGCCCGCCGCCGCGAACGAGACGATCGAGGAGCTGCCGGTGGAGGGCTGCGAGGTCTTCCCCGGCACGGTCTACTCGGGCGGCGTCCGCCCGGCGGGTGGCTGAGGCGCGCCGTCGGACGGTACGGCCGGCGCCTGAGGGGGGCTGCCGCGCGCGCCCGCCGCTCCCCGCCCGGCCGTTGAGAGCGGCTGCCG
>NZ_JAHTKP010000069.1 GCF_019192735.1 Kitasatospora aureofaciens | reverse complement strand
GCCCGGTCCAGCTGGTCGGCCCGGCCGGACAGCGCGCGGACCCGCTCCTCGTGGGTGCGCACGGCGAGCCGGGCCTCCAGCTCGGCCTGCCGGGCGGCCGAGGCGGCCTCGGCCAGCCGCTGCTGCTCGGCCGGGTCCGGTTCGTCCTCCCCTGCGTCGGCCGACCCCTCGGCCGCGGCGAGACGTTCGGCCAGTTCCTCGGCGGTGGCGAGCAGGTGGGCCAAGCCCTCCTCGGCGCGCGCGGCGGCGGCCGACAGCCGTTCGGCCTCGCCGGCGGCGGCCCGGGCCTGCCCGCCGAGGCGGCCGAGCGCGCCCGCCACCTGCGCCCGTTCCTTCTCCGACTGCCGCCGCTGGACGGCGAGTTGCTCCAGTTCGGCGGCCGACTCCCGGCGCCGCTCGGTGAGTTCGGCCAGGCGTTCGGCCGACTCGGCGCAGCGGACGGCCAGTTCGTCGACCGCCCGGGCCGTCTCGTCCACCGCGGCCTGGGTCTCCAGCAGGCTCGGCGCGCCACCGGAGCCACCGTGGGCGAACCCGGCGCCGAGCCGGTCCCCGTCGGCGGTGACGGCGCTCAGCCGCGGGTGCTCGCCGATCAGCCGGAGGGCGTCGTCGAGGGTGTCGACGATGGCCACCCCGGCCAGCAGGGTCCGCGCGGCGGCGATCAACTCGGCCGGCCCGTCCACCAGTTCGGCGGACCAGCGAGCACCGGCGGGCAACTCCCCCGCCGGGGCGGCCGGTTCGGGCGCCCCCGCGATCAGTAGCGCGGCCCGCCCGGCGTCCTCGGCGCGCAGCAGGCGCAGCGCCGCGACGGCGGAGTCCGGCGAGTCGACGGCCACCGCGTCGGCGGCCGCGCCGAGCGCCGCCGCGACGGCGACCTCGTGGCCCGGTTCGATCCGCAGCAGCGCGGCGGCCGGGCCGAGCAGTCCGGCCAGCCGGTCCCCCGCCGCGAGCAGCGCGCCGCTGCCGTCCTTGCGGCGCAGCCCGAGCGCCAGTGCTTCGTGCCGCGCGGTGAGCCCGGCCCGCTCGCGTTCTGCGGCTCCGGCCGTCTCCCGGGCGGCGGCGAGGTCCAGTTCGAGGGCGGCCAGCCGCTCCCGGGCTTCCTCGTGGGCGGCGTCGGCCCGTTCGTCGTCCCCCGCGAGGCCGTCGACCTGCTCCTGCAACTGCTCGAACTCGCTCCGGGCGGCGTCAGCGCGCAGCATCGCCTCGTCCCTGGCCTCGGCGAGCCGGCCGATCTCGGCCTCGGCCGAAGCCGCCTTCGAGTGGGCCGCCGCCGCCTGGCCCTGCAGCCGGGCCAGCCCCTCCCGGCGGTCCGCGATGGCCCGGGCCGCGTCCCGCAGCCTGCGCTCCTCGGCGGCCAGGTCCCGCTCCAGCTCGCCCTTGCGCTCGACGGCCTCGGCCAGCGCGTACTGGGCCTCCTCCAGCGCCTCGGCCAGCGCGGCCTCCTCCTCGCGGACCTGCTCGGCCTCCCGCTCCAGCTCTTCCGGATCGCGCCCGCGCCGCTCCTCGGCCTGTCCCCCGGCGACGGCGTGCCGGGCCCGGGCCTCGGCCAGTCCGATGGTGCCGCGGGCGCGCTCGGCGAGCGCGGAGAGCCGGTACCAGGTCTGCCGGGCGGTCTCCAGGCTCGGACCGAGCTGTTCGACCTGCGCCTCCAGGACGGCCTCGCGCTGCACCGCGCGGGCCAGCTCCTGTTCGACGGTGGTCCGGCGCAGCCGGAGCGCCAGTTCGTCGGCGATCTCCGCCTCGACGGCCTTGCGGAGGGTGAGCAGGTCGTCGGCGAGCAGCCGCAGCCGGGCGTCGCGCAGGTCGGCCTGGATGCCGGCGGCCCGGCGGGCGATCCTGGCCTGCCGGCCGAGCGGTCCGAGCTGGCGGCGCAGTTCGGCCACCAGGTCCTGGACGCGGTTGAGGTTGGCCTGCATGGCGTCCAGCTTCCGCAGCGCCTTCTCCTTGCGCTTGCGGTGCTTGAGCACGCCGGCCGCCTCCTCGATGAAGGCCCGACGGCCCATCGGGTCGGCGTGCAGGACGGAGTCGAGCTGACCCTGGCCGACGATGACGTGCATCTCGCGGCCGATGCCGGAGTCGGAGAGCAGTTCCTGGATGTCGAGCAGCCGGCAGGTCTGGCCGTTGAGCGCGTACTCGCTGCCGCCGTTGCGGAACATCGTCCGGGTGATGGTCACCTCGGCGTACTCGATGGGCAGCGCGCCGTCGGTGTTGTCGATGGTGAGGCTGACCTCGGCGCGGCCGAGCGGGGCGCGCCCGCTGGTCCCGGCGAAGATGACGTCCTCCATCTTGCCGCCGCGCAGCGACTTGGCGCCCTGCTCGCCCATCACCCAGGACAGCGCGTCGACGACGTTGGACTTGCCGGACCCGTTCGGGCCGACCACGCAGGTGATGCCGGGCTCGAAGCGCAGCGTGGTGCTGGAGGCGAAGGACTTGAACCCGCGCAGCGTCAGACTCTTCAGGTGCACGCGGCCGGTCTCCTCGTCACTCGACAGGCCCTGACAGCGACTGTATCCGGCTCCCGGGCGGGCAACGGCGCCCGGACACGACGAAGGGACGCCACAACCGGGCGTCCCTTGCAAGCTGCGTCCCTTTCGGGGCGGCTCAGTGCACAGCGGCGTCGATCTGCGAGGACCGGGCGGGACTCAGGTGAGAGCCGGCTCCCGCTGATCCAGATCGATGCTGTTGAGCAGCGAGTGCTCGTCAGCGACAGCGGTGAGAGCGTCGTTCTCAGCCTGCATCCGAAGGAGCTCGGACTCCAGGTCCTGGACGCGCTGCTGAAGCCGTCGCATCTCGGAGAGCATTCGCGGGTCGGGGCCGCCGACGTACCCGAGAAGCGCCTTTGCCATGATGAATGGTCCTCCACGCTGAGTGACCGAACCGGAACGGTATGGGTCTAGGGGGAAGGGGGACGCACGCGCGGCGCGCCACCGGCAATGCTGGCTGGACACCACGGCACAACCGTCGTGAGCTGGGCTCACGAGGGCATGCACCTACCGGATAAACGCGGTCGTGTGCGCGGGCTTCAAGCGTCTCACCAAAGACGGAAAGGGTCAACACGATCACCGCACGCTACCGCGCCCCTGTCACCTGCCTGGCGGTGTCGTCACGCCTGGGGGTCTCGGGCCGGGTCCACCACGTGCTCGTGGATCATCGTTCGATGCGGAGTCAACCACGAGTCTGCCCGGATGGCAACCGTATGACACCGCCGGTTGCCGATCTTTTCGGCCGGACCCGGGCGGGGCCCGGGCTCAGCGGATCTCGAAGCCCTCGTAGCCGGCGCCGACGGCGGTCCAGATCTCGGTCACACCGGTCACGCTGCCGGGCGTGTCGGGGCCGCGGAGCAGGGCGAGCAGCAGCTCGCAGTCGGCGGCGAGGCCCTCGGCCACCACCTGGACCCGGCCGTCGCCGAGGTTGCTGGTGTAGCCGGTCAGGCCGATCTCCAGCGCCCGCGCCCTGGCCCACCAGCGGAAGCCGACCTGCTGGACCTTCCCCCGGACCCAGGCGGTCACCCGGATCGGTTCCTCGCTGTGGGCGTCGCGACCGTGCATGCCCCGACCCTAGCCGCCCGCAGGGCCGGTCACAGGTCCACCGGGCCCTCGACCGTCCAGCCCGGGCTGTGCACCTGTGCGTGCAGCTCGCCGCGGTGCGCCTCCCGGCCGCAGGTGCGGCAGACCCAGGCCGGGTCGAAGGCGTGCGGCTCGTGCCCCTCCGGCTCGTGGTCGAAGGTGACCGGCGACTCGGGCAGCAGCCAGCGGTCGCCCCACGCGCGCAGTGCGTGCGCGAGCGGGGCGAGGTCCCGGCCGGCCTCGGTGAGGTGGTACTCGTAGCGCGGCGGCCGCTCGCTGTAGGCGCGCCGCTCGACGATCCCCGCCTCCTCCAGCGCCCGCAGCCGGGCGGTGAGCCGGTCCCGGGGCGCGCCCGTGTTGCGGGCGATCCGGTCGAAGCGGTGGTTGCCGTAGAACAGCTCGCGCACCACCAGCAGGGCCCACTTCTCGCCGACGACGTGCAGCGCCGCCGCCATCGAGCAGGGCCGGCCGGGCAGGGCGGCGGGGGCCGACGGGAGCGGGCCCGGGGTGTCAGGGGTCACAGCGCCAGCGTGCCACACAGGGTTGTGTTCTCAAACCCGAGCCGGACGACACTGCGGCCCCGCCGGAGGATCCGGCGGGGCCGCAGTGTCGTGTGCGTCAGGTCAGCGGGTCACCAGTCGCCACCGCCGCCGCCGAAGTCGCCGCCACCGCCCCAGTCCCCACCGCTGAAGTCAGCGGCGTTGAAGTCCGCCCCGGTGAAGTCGCCGCCCTCGTGCTGGTCCTGGTAGCCGTGGTGGCCGCCACCCTCCATCATCGGCGCCGCGGCGTAGGCAGGGCCGCTGCTCATCATCGAGCCGAGCACGGTGCCCACCAGCAGGCCGGGCAGCAGGCCGCCGCCGAAGCCGCTGTAGTAGCCGCCCGCGTACGGAGCGTAGGCCGGGCCGGCGTTCCAGTACGGCTGCGGGCCGTACTCGGTGTCGACCGTGCGGACGGCCGGGTCGAGGCCGGCGGCGACGCGGTCCGCGTCGGCCTGGCAGACCGGGACGCTGCGGGCGGAGCCGCCCGCCGGGGCCCAGTCGACGTCCTTGACGGAGGGGCCGTGGCGCGGGTCCATGAAGCACGGGGGACGGCGCTCGGGCAGCGGGCGCTTCTCGCGTCGGGCCGCCAGGGTGGCCAGCTGGAAGCGGCCGTCCTCGATCGCCTCGGTGACCTGCTTGACGTCCTCGGGCTTCTTGGCCTCGTCCATCAGCCGCTTGGCCTTCTCGTACGAGTCCAGGGCGTGGCTGTACTCGGTGCGCTGGGCATCGTCGGCGTCGGCCGCACGCGGGTTGAAGTCGAGCCGCTCCAGCTCGACGCCGAAGGCGGTGATGTCCTCGTCCACGACCCGGCGCAGCTGCTCCAGCTCGGCGCGGGCCTGCTCCTCCTTGCGCTTCTTGGCGCGGCGGAAGAGGAAGAAGACACCGGCGCCGGCCAGCGCGAGCAGCACGACCGGGATGACCACCCAGGCGATCGAGGTGCTGTGGTTGACCCCGGTGCCCTTGGTCTGCGGGGCGGCCTGGTCGACGAAGTCGTTCAGGGTGGCGTTGATGTCGCCCTTGTCGGCGCGGGAGACGGCACCGGAGATCCGCTCCGCGGCGCCGACGCCCATGGCGCCGCGGTCGGCGTGGGCCAGGAACCCGCCGGTACCGCGCCAGACGCCGTAGACGCCGTCGATGCCCACCAGAGTGCGCAGATCGGTGAGGATGGTGTCCTTGTTGGCGTTGTCGGGGACGACCGCAATGAAGATCGGCTTGTCGGCCTTCTCGATCTTTTTGGTCAGGGCGTCCGCCTGTGCCTGGCTGAAGCGGTCCAGCATCGTCGGGGCGACGTAGACCTGGCCCTTCTTCAGGGTGGCCGCGGCGTCGCTCAGGCCGCCGGCCGCGGAGGCCACCGGAGCGAACAGCAGCAGCAGTCCGAGCAGCGCCGCCACCAGGGCAAGTGGCCCGGTGCCCCGGGAACGTCGAGCAAGGGTTCTCATAACCCCCGACGCTACCGCGACTCGTGTCAGAGCACGGCATACCCTTCGCATACTGGTAATGACAGAATTCCCCGCCGTCCGCCGGGGCCGCTCCCCTCCTCGGGGATGAGATTTCCCCCGAGTCACCCTGAACCGACGACCGTCGGGAACCGCGGCAGGCGGCCGGACGTACGTCCCGGCAGGCCCGGGGCGGCCGAGGGGGTGTCCCGACCGTATCGTGCGGACGGGCATAGTGGGTCCCGGAACGCTGGTCCCATTACCTGTTCTTGACCCGCGCCCGTTCCCGACCCGCATGTCCTTCCTGACCCCTACTCCCGATCGGAGCGCTCGGTGATCATCGGCCTCGTCACCGCCGTGGCGGCATCCGCCTGCTACGGCACCGGCTCGGTCCTGCAGGCCGTCGGATCCCGCCGGTCCGCCCGCGAGGAGGCCGCCAAGGGCGCCACCACCGCCACCGAGCACGGCGGGCCGAGTCTGTCCTCGACCGCGAAGGCCGCCGTCACCTGGGAGTTCATCCTCGGCTCGGTGCTCGACCTGATCGGCTTCGGGCTCGGCGCGCTGGCCGCCCGGCTGCTGCCGCTCTTCCTCTCCCAGACCATCATCAGCGCCAACCTGGTGATCACCGCGGTGCTGAGCATCAAGCTGCTCGGCATCCGGCTCAAGCAGCTGGAGTGGGCGTCGATCGGCGTGCTCTGCTCGGCGCTGGTGCTGCTGGCCGTCTCGGCCGGCCCGGAGGGCGGCCACCACGCGGACATGTCCTTCCACTGGTGGCTGCTGATCATCACCACCGTGCTGCTGGTCGGCGGCAGCCTGGTGGTGCGGCGGATGGGCTCGAAGGGCGCGATCGTCGCCGGTCTGCTCTCCGGCCTCGGCTTCGGCGGGCTGGGCGTCGGCGTGCGCATCCTGAACGGCGTCGCCCCGTTCGAGCTCGGCCAGCTGCTCTCCGACCCGGCCCTGTACGCGGTCCTGATCGGCGGCCTGGGCGGCATGTACGTGCACACGGTGGCGCTGCAGCTCGGCTCGGTGAACGGCGCGACGGCCGCCCTGGTGGTCGGCGAGACGGTGCTGCCCGGCGTGGTCGGCGTGCTGTGGCTCGGCGACTCCTCCAAGGCCGGCCTGGCCTGGCTCGGCGTCGCCGGCTTCCTGCTCGCGGTGGTGTCCGCCGTGGGCGTCGCCTACTTCGGGCAGGACACCCACGGCGCCCTCGGCGAGGCCGATGCCGACCAGCCCGAACTGGCGCATCACTGAGGCCTGAAGACGGGTTTCAGCCCTCGCTGCGGGCCCGGGGCACGCGCTGGCAGCGGGGGCAGAAGTAGCTGGAGCGGTTCATCCAGGCGGCCCGGCGGATCGGGGTGCCGCAGCGGCGGCAGGGCTCGTGCTCGCGCCCGTAGGCGTCGAGGTCCCGGGAGAAGTAGCCGCTCTCGCCGTTCACGTTGACGTACAGGCTGTCGAAGCTGGTGCCGCCGACGGCCAGCGCCGCCGTCATCACGTCCCGGGCGCCGGCCAGCAGGACGGCGGCCTGCGGGCGGGTGAGGGTGGCGGTCGGACGGTCGTAGTGCAGCCGGGAGCGCCACAGCGCCTCGTCGGCGTAGATGTTGCCGACGCCGCTGATCAGCGTCTGGTCGAGCAGCGCGCGCTTGACGGTGGTGCGCTTGGCCCGCAGCGCGGCCACGAACGCGCCGTCGTCGAAGCGCGGGTCGAGCGGGTCGCGGGCGATGTGCGCGATGGAGACCGGCGTCCCCTCGGGGTCGTTCTCCTCGGCCTCCTCGACGGCGAGGCCGCCGAAGGTCCGCTGGTCGACGAAGCGCAGTTCGCGCCCGCCGTCGGTGAACCGCAGCCGGACGCGCAGGTGCGTCTCGTCGGGCACCGACGGGTCCTGGACGAGGAGTTGGCCGCTCATCCCGAGGTGGCCGATCAGCGAGAACCCCGCCCCCGTACCGGCCAGCGGCAGCCACAGGTACTTGCCGCGGCGCTGCGCGGTGCCGAGCGTGGTGCCGGTCAGCCGGGCGGCGAAGTCGGCCGCGCCGGCGGGCTGGCGGCGCACCGCGCGCGGGTGCAGCACCTGGACGTCGGCGACGGTCCGCCCGGCGACCCAGTTCGCCAGACCACGGCGGACGACCTCGACCTCGGGAAGTTCGGGCACGGGAACAGGCCTCCTGCGGAAAGGGATCAGCAGGAGGAAGGCTACTGCTCGTTCAGGCGCCGGCGGGCAGCCGGTCGGCGTACTTCTCCTTGATCGCCCGCCAGGCGCTCTCGGCGGCCTTCTGCTCGGCTTCCTTCTTCGAGCGGCCGACACCGCTGCCGAAGTCCTCGCCGGCCACCCGGGCCATCGCGGTGAAGGTCTTCTCGTGGTCCGGACCGGACTCCATGACCACGTACTCGGGCACCCCGATGCCCACCGAGGCGGTGAGCTCCTGGAGGGAGGTCTTCCAGTCCAGGCCGGCGCCCAGCTGAGAGGACTCCTCGATCAGCGGGTCGAACAGCCGGTGGACGAACTCGGTGGCGGCGTCCAGACCCTGGTCCAGGTAGACGGCCCCGATGACGGCCTCGACGGTGTCGGCGAGGATCGACGACTTGTCCCGGCCGCCAGTACCTTCCTCGCCCTTGCCGAGGCGGATGAACGCGCCGAGGTCCAGACCCCGGCCGACGTCCGCGAGCGCGCGGGAGTTGACCACCGCGGCGCGCAGCTTGGCGAGCGTGCCCTCCGGCACGTCCGGGTGGACGCGGTAGAGGGTGTCCGTCACCACCAGGCCCAACACCGAGTCGCCGAGGAACTCCAGGCGCTCGTTGGTGGGCAGCCCCCCGTTCTCGTACGCGTACGAGCGGTGGGTCAGGGCACGTACCAGAAGGGCGCGCTCGAGTGTGTACCCGAGGCGCCCTTCCAGGACGTCGTATTCGGTCGAAGCCGGCCCACCGGCCTTGCCACCGCCCGAAGAGGAACCCTTCGGGGCGGAAGACGCCTTGCGGGTGGAGTTACCGTCCGACATCGATCCGTACACCCCGCCGATCAGACCGAGAGGACCTGGCGACGGTTGTACGTGCCGCAGCTCGGGCACGCGATGTGGCCCAGCTTCGGCTCGTGGCAGCGGTCGCACGCCACGAGGGCCGGAACGACGGCCTTCCAGTTGGAACGGCGGTGGCGCGTGTTGCTGCGCGACATCTTCCGCTTCGGAACAGCCACGGCTACTTCTCCTGGTTCTCGGCGAGACCCTCACGGGTGTCGCTGTTCTTGATCCCGTCACCCTCGTCGCCGGGGGCGGCGGAGAGTCCCTGCAGAGCCGCCCACCTGGGGTCGGCGGCGTCGTGGTGGTGCGTCGGGTCGTCGCTCAGGCGCGCTCCGCACTCGGAGCACAGGCCCAGGCAGTCTTCCTGGCACACCGGCTGCAGCGGCAGTGCGAGCACCACCGCGTCACGCAGCACCGGCTGGAGGTCGAAGAAGTCGCCCTCCAGGCGGTAAGTCTCTTCTTCCGAGTCCTCGTCGAGGTCCTCGGCACCGGCGGTCCGGGCGCGGTGGCGCTCGTCGGACTCCGGGTAGTAGTACAGCTCCTGGAAGTCCACGTCGATGTCGTCCTCGACCGGCTCCAGGCACCGGACGCACTCGCCCTCGATGTGGGCCTCGGCGATGCCGGTCACCAGCACGCCCTCGACCACGGACTCCAGACGGAGCTCCAGCCGGATCTCGCTCTTCTCCGGGACACCGATCACGTCGATGATCCCCAGGCCCTCGGGGGCCTCCAGGGTGCGGGACACCTTGCGCATCGAGCCCGGGCGCCGTCCCAGCTCGTGCGTGTCGAACACGAGGGGGTCGCGGTGGTCGAGGCGGTTCAAGGTGTCCTGACTTCCATGGGAATCATCGAGTGCGGTGCCATCGCGCCGATGGCGCGCGGGCAAGCCGACAGTCCGACACGAGATGGCCGGAGTGGTCAGACTACCGGAGTCTCCCGCCAGGCCCAACTTCGGTCCTGTCAGGAGCTCCCACCAGGCCCGCGCGGGCTCGGCTCAGCGGCCGCCCAGCTCCCGGAGCCGGGTCATGTCGATCATGCTGGTGTCGAAGAAGCTGGTCTCGTCCAGGCCCTGCTGCTGCGGCACGGCCGGCGGGAGCGCGGGCTGCTGCGGGTAGGTGTAGGCGTCGTACTGCTGCGCGCCGTAGCCCGGTTGCTGCTGCTGCGGATAGCCGTAGTCCCCGTGCTGCTGCTGGCCCGTGTAGTCCGGCTGGTGCTGCTGCGGGTAGGCGCCGGTGGCGTCCTGCTGCTGGTGGCCCCACTGGGCGGCGTACGGGTCGCCCTGGCCGGCGGGGTCGAAGCCGCCGCCGTACACCTCGGCGTACTGCCCGCCCTGCTGCTGGGCCGTCGCCGCGTACTGGTCCGTGCCGGGGTTCTGCCAGCCGGCCGCGGCCGGGGTCTGCTCCGGCCAGGTCTGCTGCTGCGGCACGTCCTCGCGGTACCAGGCGATGTCGTCGCCGTCGGCGTCGCCGGCGAAGCCCGCGGCCACTGCCTCGGCGCGCTCCTTGGCCTGCTGCGCCTCGTCGGCGGCGGCCAGGTAGGCGCCCAGCTCGTCGATCGGCCGCTTGCCGAGCAGCTTGTCGCGGCCCTTTCCGACGGCCTCCAGCGTCGCGCCGAGGACGTTCTCCAGCGTGGCGAGCTTCACGTCGACGTACTCGTCGACCTCGGGGCTCGGGCTGACCCGCTGCGGCCGGAACTCCTCGCCGTCGGTCTCGCCCTCGTACTCGGTCTCGAAGACGCTGGAGTCGCCGCGCAGCTTGGTCCGGCCGCGGCCGACGGCGCCGAGCGTCTTGGTCAGCACCACCTCGAAGTTGGCGAGCTTGCTGTCCACGTAGTCGTCGGCCTCGGCCCGCTTGGTGTCCACCTCGGCACGCGCCTCGGCGAGGATCCGGTCGGCCTCGGCCTGGGCCCGGCGGACCACCTCGGTGTCGGAGATCAGCGAGCCGCGCTCGGCGTGCGCGCCCTGGATGATCCGCTCGGCCTCGGCCTGAGCACCGGCCACCACCTGCTCGTGGTCGGCCATCATCGACTGGGCCTGGGCCAGTTCGGCCGGCAGCGCCGCCTTCAGGTCGTTGAGCAGGCCGATCAGCTCGGCCCGGTTCACCACGCAGGAGGCCGACATGGGCATCGAGCGGGCGTTCTCGACCGCCGCGACGATCTCGCCGACCTTGTTCTGCACGTCCACGGGGCTTCGTCTTTCCGTGTGCCGCCGACGGTCCGGCGGAGGCAGGCCCGGCGCGATGGACCTCACCGCAGGGCAGGACTACAGACTGTACGGCCACTGCGGGGCGCGGTCACAACGCCCGAGCCTGGCCGGGCCTCCGGGGGATCCCGGCGGCATGGACAAGTCATGACGAACCGGCAGAAACGGGCAGCCTTCCGGCCCCGGCGGCGCTACTGCTGCGCCTTGCGCTCCGCGATCCGCTCGACCAGCCGCTGGTGCACCGTCTCCGGCAGCAGGTGCGAGACGTCCCCGCCGTACGAGGCGACCTCCTTGACCAGCGTCGAGGACAGGAAGCTGTACGTCGGCGAGGTCGGCACGAACAGCGTCTCCACGCCGGTCAGCCCGTGGTTCATCTGGGCCATCTGCAGCTCGTAGTCGAAGTCACTGACCGCGCGCAGGCCCTTGATGATCGCGGGGATGCCGCGCTCCCGGCAGAAGTCCACCAGCAGGCCCTGGTGCGACTCGACCACCACGTTCCCGAAGTCCGCGGTGACCTCCTCGATCAGGCCGATCCGCTCCTCGACGGTGAACATGCCCTGCTTGTTCCGGTTGATCAGGACCGCGACATGCACCACGTCGTACAGCTTCGAGGCCCGCTCGATGATGTCGAGATGGCCGTTGGTGATCGGGTCGAACGAACCGGGGCAGACGGCTCGGCGCATGGCGTGTGTGCTCCCTCGTGGGGTGACGGCTGCTGCGGGCCTCGGCCCGCTACTCGTGCTGGCTGGCCTCGGCGGCGGCGCGACCGTACCAGAGCGTGCCCTCGCCGTAGCGGCGGGAGCGCAGCACCTCGAAGCCCTCGGGCCAGCCGAACTCGCCGCCACGGGTGCTGCGCTCCACGGTGACGAGTGCGTCCTCCGCGAGCCAGCCCCCGGCCAGGAGTGTGATCAGCATCTCGCGCAGCTCGTCGTCGGTGACGGCGTACGGCGGGTCGAGAAAGACCAGGTCGTACGGGGTCTCCGGGGGCGGTCCGGCGATCACCTTCTCGGCCTTGGCCGCCTTGAGCTCCGCGCCGGGCAGGCCGATCGTGCGGACGTTCTCGCGGATCACCCGGGCCGCCTGGCCGTCCGCCTCGACCAGCAGGACGTGCTCGGCGCCGCGGGACAGCGCCTCCAGGCCGACCGCGCCCGATCCGCCGAACAGGTCGAGCATCCGGGACCCGTGCAGCGTGGTGCCGCGCAGCGCCTCCAGGGTGGAGAACATCGCCTCACGGGCCTTGTCGGAGGTCGGGCGGGTGCCCCGGCCTGGCGGTACGGCCAGCCGACGGCCGCCGGCCGCCCCGGCGATCACGCGGGTCATGGTGGTGGGAGGTCCTTTCGTCGCTGCCCGACCACGCTACCCGCCCCGGACCGAAGGGCCCCACCGACGGATCGGCGGGGCCCGCGGGTGTCACGGCTCAGCTCGGTGGCGGCTCAGCTCGCCTCGGAGCCCGCCGACTGGGCCGGGATCGCGGCGCCGAGCAGGGCCGGCGAAGCGTACCGGGACCAGGACAGGCAGCCGTCGGGCGGGCAGAACTCGGGGCGGCGCGGGTCGTGCCCGAGCTCGCGCAGCTTGGTGCGGACGGAGTCGGGCGTACGGCCGAATCGGGCGGCGATCCGGGCGACGGTCTCGCCGTCGTGGAACCGCCGGACCAGCTCCTCCTCGTGCTGCGGCACCCAGGGGGCGCCGTGGCCGGGGTACAGCTCGCGCAGCACGTCGCGGTCGGGGATGGGCTCGGAGACGTCGGCGACGATCGCCAGCGCCCGCAGCGCGCGGTTGAGCGCGATCCGCAGCGAGGCGACGTCCTCGACCGGCAGGCGGAGCTTGCCCGAGGCGAGCGGCGTGGCGGCCGCCCCCTCGCGCCAGCCGGTCAGGGTGAGGGTGACCTCGCGGTCGTCGTCGCTGGCGAGTTCGATCCGGAAGACCTTGTCGCCCAGCGGGAGCTCGTTGAGATGACGGAATGCCATGGCAGGACCCCCAAGTGTCGTGCCAGGTACGCACCTTGAGGGTGCGTCCTGAACTCCTTCATTCTCTCGCGGGGGTCTGACAATCGGCCCTGCCCGGACGGCCGTTCAGCCCTTCTCCGCTCAGCCCTTCTCCATGTAGGCCGCCCGGTCCTCGTCGAGCAGGCTCTCCAGCGCGGTGCGCAGGTCCGGGTGGGCGGCCAGCTCCGGGTCCTCGGCGACCAGCCGGGTGGCCTCGGCCCTGGCGGTGACGATGACCTCCTCGTCCTCCAGCACCGAGAGCACCTTGAGCGAGGACTTCACCCCGGACTGCGCCTGGCCCAACACGTCGCCCTCGCGGCGCTGTTCGAGGTCGATCCGGGACAGCTCGAAGCCGTCCAGCGTGCCGGCCACCGCGTCCAGCCGGGCCCGGGCGGCGCTGGCCGCGGGCATGTCGGTGACCAGCAGGCACAGGCCCGCCGCGCTGCCGCGGCCGACCCGGCCGCGCAGCTGGTGCAGCTGGGAGACGCCGAAGCGGTCGGCGTCCATGATGACCATCGCGGTGGAGTTGGGGACGTTGACGCCGACCTCGATCACGGTGGTGGCGACCAGCACGTCCACCTCGCCGGCCGCGAACCGGCGCATCACCTCGTCCTTGGCCTCCGGCGCCAGCCGGCCGTGCAGGATCTCCACCCGCAGGCCGCTCAGCGGGCCCTTGACCAGCATCTCGGCGGTCTCCACCACCGAGAGCGGGGGTCGCCGTTCGTCGCTCCCGGCGCCGAGGTCGGCGACGTCCTCCAGGTCCTCCTCGCTCGCCCTGCGCTTCTTCTTCGGCTCGGCGGCAGGCTCCTCGTCCCCGATCCGGGGGCAGACCACGTACGCCTGGTGGCCCTTGCCGACCTCCTCGCGAACCCGTTCCCAGGCCCGGGTCAGGAAGTTGGGCTTCTCCACCGCCGGGACGACGTGGGTGGAGATCGGCGAACGGCCGGCCGGCAGCTGGTCCAGGACGGACGTCTCCAAGTCCCCGAAGACGGTCATCGCGACGGTGCGCGGGATCGGGGTGGCGGTCATCACCAGCAGGTGCGGCGGCTGCTCGCCCTTGGCGCGCAGCGCGTCCCGCTGCTCGACGCCGAAGCGGTGCTGCTCGTCGACCACGACCAGGCCGAGGTCCTGGAACTGGACCCTGTCCTCGATCAGCGCGTGGGTGCCGATGGCGATGCCGGCGTCCCCGCAGGCCATGTCGAGCAGCGCCTGGCGGCGGGCCGGGACGCCCATCGAACCGGTGAGGAGCACCACCCGGGTGCCGAGGTCGGAGCCGCCGAGCATTCCGCCCTCGGCCAGATCGCCCATCATCTCGACGATCGAGCGGTGGTGCTGCTGGGCGAGCACCTCGGTGGGCGCGAGCAGGACGGCCTGGCCGCCCGCGTCGACCACGGCGAGCATGGCGCGCAGCGCCACCAGGGTCTTGCCGGAGCCGACTTCGCCCTGGAGCAGCCGGTGCATCGGGTGCTCGCTCGCCAGGTCGGCGGCGATCTCGGCGGACACCTTCTGCTGGCCCTCGGTGAGGGTGAACGGCAGCCGCGCGTCGAAGGCGTCCAGCAGGCCGCCCGCACGGGCCTTGCGCGGGACGGCGGGCAGCGCGGACTCGGCGGCCCGGCGCTGGGCGAGGGCGACCTGGAGGACGAAGGCCTCGTCCCAGCGCAGCCGGCTCTGGGCGCGCTCCCGGTCGGCGTGGCTGCGGGGGCGGTGGATCAACTCCAGGGCCTCGGGCAGCGGGATCAGGTCGTGCCGCTCGCGCAGTTCGGCGGGCAGCGGTTCGCCGACGTCGCCCAGGTGCTTGGTGAGGGCGGTCTCGATGCAGATCGACAGCTTCCAGCTGGGCATCTGGGCGCTGGCGCCGTAGACCGGGATGAGCCGGCCGGCGAACTGCTGGGCGGCGTCCGAGCCTGCGTCCTCGTCGAGCAGCTGGTAGTCGGGCGAGACCAGCTGGCGGGTGCGGTTGAAGACGCCGACCTTGCCCGCGAACAGGCCCTGGGCGCCGGCCTTGAGCTCCTTCTGCCGCCAGCCCTGGTTGAAGAAGACCAGCGAGAGCCGGCTGCGGCCGTCGGTGACGACGACCTCCAGCCGGTCGCCCTTGCGGCCGCGGAACGGGATCAGGGTGACCTTCTCGATCCGGGCCAGCACGGTGACGTGCTCGTCGATCTCCAGCTCGTCCAGGCTGGTGAGCTGGCCGCGCTCGACGTAGCGCCGCGGGTAGTGGTGCAGCAGGTCCCCGACCGTGCGCAGCTTGAGGCTGTCGGCGAGCACCTTCGCGGTGCGGTCGCCGACGAGCTTGGTCAGTGGTTCATCGAGAGCGCCCATCAGGCCCCTGTTTACACCACGGGACCGACAAACCGGGCCGTACTCCGCCCGTCACGCCGCACCCGCGCACTCCACGCCCGTCACTCCACGCCCGTCACTCCACGCCGATGAGCAGCGGAGCGGACTCCCGGCCGCCGTGGAAGACCACCGCGTCGACCTCGGGCCGCCGGTGCCGCGCGTGCGCGACCAGGTGGTCGGCGAGCGCGTCGTCGGCGCCGCCGCCGAGGATCAGGGTGACGAGTTCGCCGCCCGCGCCGAGCATCCGGTCCAGCACGCTCGCCCCGACCTCGGCCAGCCCGGTCCCGATCACCGCGACGTCCCCGTCGATCAGGCCGAGCACGTCCCCGGCCTGGCAGACCCCGGCCATCGTCCAGGACTCCCCCTCGGCGACGGCGAGTTCGGCGTACCGGGTGGCGCCGGCGGCGGAGGTCATGGCGACCACGTCCTCGTCGAAGCGGCGCCCGGTCTCGTGCACGGCGAGCGCCGCGAGCCCCTGCACCGGCGAGCGGGTGGGCAGGACGGCGATCCGTACGCCCTCCTCGCGGAGCTGGTCGGCGGCGGCCCCGGCGGCGGCGCGCAGTTCGGGGTCATTGAGCAGCAGGACGACCTCGCGGGCGGCCGACCGGCGGACGGCGGCGGCGAGTTCGGCGCTGGCCGGTGCCCGGTCCGGGTCGGCCCGGAGCACCACGGCGCCAGCCTGCTCGCAGAGTTCGGCGAGGCCCTCGCCGCACACCACGGAGAGCACCGCGCGGGCCCGCTCCTCGCGTTCGCCGCGCTCGGCGGCGGTGCCGGCCCGGGCGGCGGCCTCGGCGAAGTGGGTGATCCGGATCTGGTGCGGCCGCCCGGCCTCGACCCCGGCCTCGACGGCGGCGCCCGCGTCGTCCACGTGGACGTGCACGTTCCACAGGCCGTCGCCGCCGCCGATCACGAGCGAGTCGCCGAGGGCGCCGAGCCGCTCGCGCAGCACGGGCAGGGCCTCGTCGGGCGCGTCCAGCAGGTAGATGACCTCGAAGGCGGGGTGGCCGGGGCCGGGCGGGCGGACGTGCACCCCGCAGCTCTCGACGGCCTGGACGTCCCCGCGCAGCGCGACCGGGCCCATCGGCTGGTGCCCGGCGACGGCGTCGGCCAGCGCGCCCAGGACGGCCACCAGGCCGCGTCCGCCGGCGTCGACGACCCCGTTCTCGGCGAGCACGGCGAGCTGTTCCGGGGTGTGCCGCAGCGCGTCGCGGGCGGCCCGGTAAGCGGTGTCGGCGACCTGCGCGAGCCCGTCCCCGGTCCGGACGGCCTCCCGGGCGGCGACCCGGGCGACGGTCAGCAGCGTGCCCTCGACGGGCTCGGCGACGGCCTGGTACGCGGAGTCCGCGGCCCGCTGCAGGGCGGCCCGCAACTGCTCGGCGCCGCCGCCCTCGGACAGCGTCTCGGCGGTGCCGCGCAGCCACTGGGCGAGGATCACCCCGGAGTTGCCGCGGGCGCCGACCAGCGCGCCCCGGGCCATCGCGCGGACCGCGTCGGCCAGGCCGGGCGCCGGGTCGGCGGAGGGGTCGGCGAAGCGGCTCTCGACCTCGGCGGCGGCGGACTCGACGGTCAGGTAGAGGTTGGTGCCGGTGTCGCCGTCCGGGACGGGATAGACGTTGAGCGCGTCGATCTCCTCACGCGCCTGGCCGAGCGCGCGCAGGGCGAGCTGGCACCAGGTGCGCACGGCCGGGGCGTCGAGCGTGTGCAGCACCAGGTCTCCTCCGGATGGGACGCCGCGATGGCCTGAGGGGCAGCGGCACATTCAGGCCAGCGGCGAGGGGTGATACCGGCAGGTTATCGGGGGCCGGGGAGGGCCGCCGGGACCGGCGACCGGAGCGATCACTCGGCCGGTCATGGTAGTTTCGTCGAACCGGAGCAAGCGTTGTATGCTCTTCCGGTTGCCTGGAACAATCCGGGCTCACCCTTTGGTCCGCTCCGGTTCACGCGAGTGCTCCGGTGGCCCTTCGGGTTTTCGAACGTAAATGATCTGAAGTCTTGGAGTGACTCCTGTGGCTGCCAACTGCGACGTCTGCGGCAAGGGGCCGGGCTTCGGCAACAGCATCTCCCACTCGCACCGCCGTACCCCCCGTCGTTGGAACCCCAACATTCAGACGGTGCGCGCTGTGATTGGGCGGACGCCGAAGCGGCTCAACGTCTGCACCTCGTGCATCAAGGCCGGTAAGGTCTCGCGCTGACGCGCAGACCGGCATGCCGGTCCTCCAGTGAAGCCGGTCCATCCTCGGATGGACCGGCTTCACTGTTTTCCAGGACTCACCTTCAGGGACTCGCCTTCCGGCACTCACCGCCGGTGGGCGGGCCCGCGGACCCGCCCACCGTCCGGGTCAGCGCCAGCGCCAGGCGTGGTCGACCGGGCCGATCCCGGCGCCGAGCGCGAAGCCGCCCGCGATCGCGCCGGTGATGTACTCCTTGGCCGAGCCGACCGCCTCCGGCAACGACTCGCCCTTGGCCAGCCCGGCCGCGATCGAGCTGGCCAGGGTGCAGCCGGTGCCGTGGGTGTGCCGGTTGTCGTAGCGCGGCGCCCGGTACCAGTACTCCTCGCCCGGCCCGCCGTAGAGCAGGTCGGCGGCCTCGCCCTCCAGGTGCCCGCCCTTGACCAGCACCCAGCGCGGCCCGAGGTCGAGCAGCGCCTTGGCGGCGTCCAGCATCTGCCCCTCGCCCTCGACGGTACGGCCGGTGAGCTGGGTCACCTCGTGCAGGTTGGGCGTGGCGAGGGTGGCGACCGGCAGCAGCTTCTCGCGGACGGTGGCGACCGCCTCGGCGGCGAGCAGCGCGTCCCCGTGCTTGGAGACGCCGACCGGGTCGACGACCACCGGGGCGTCCAGCCCGGTCAGCAGCTCGGAGACGGTCTCGACGAGTTCGATCGAGGCGAGCATCCCGGTCTTCACGGCCTGCACGCCGATGTCGTCCACCACGCTGCGGAACTGCGCCCGGACGGCTTCGGCGGGCAGTTCCCAGTAGCCCTGGACGCCGAGCGAGTTCTGCGCGGTGACGGCGGTGATCACGCTCATGCCGTGGACGCCGAGGGCGAGCATCGCCTTGAGGTCGGCCTGGATGCCGGCGCCGCCGCCGGAGTCGGAGCCCGCGATCGTGAGCACGCGAGGGGGAGCAGTCGAAACCATGAGGTCAACCTACCTCCGGCGGTTCAGAGCACGGCTTCCGATTCCGCCCACCGGTCCTCCGGCACGGTCTTGAGCCGGGTCACCGCGTCCGCGACCGGCACCAGCTCGATGTCGGTGCCGCGCAGCGCGGTGAAGTGCCCGAACGCGCCATTGTGGACGGCCTCCACCGCGTGCCAGCCGAACCGGGTGGCGAGCACCCGGTCCCGGGCGGTCGGGGTGCCGCCGCGCTGGGTGTGGCCGAGGATGACCGGGCGGGCCTCCTTGCCGAGCAGGTTCTCCAGCTCGTGGGCCAGCCGGTTGCCGATCCCGCCGAAGGTCTGGTGCCCGAACTGGTCGACGTCGCCGTGGTCGAAGCGCATCGTGCCGGGCAGTGGGGCGGCGCCCTCGGCGACGGCGATGATGGCGAACTTCTTGCCGCGCGAGAAGCGGTCCTCGACCATCCGGGCCACCGCCTCGATGTCGAAGGGCTTCTCCGGGATCAGGATGCCGTGCGCGCCGCCGGCCATGCCCGCGGTGAGGGTGATCCAGCCGGTGTGACGGCCCATCAACTCGACCACCATGACGCGCTGGTGGGACTCGGCGGTGGTCTTCAGCCGGTCGATCGCCTCGGTCGCGACGTGCACCGCGGTGTCGAAGCCGAAGGTGACGTCGGTCGCGGCGATGTCGTTGTCGATCGTCTTCGGGACCCCGACCACCGGCAGCCCGGCGTCGCTGAAGAGCTTGGCGGCGGTCAGCGTGCCCTCGCCGCCGATCGCGATCAGCGCGTCGATGCCGATGGCCCGGGCCAGCGCGTCCGCGTTCTGCACCGCCCAGACGATCCGCTCGCGCTGCACCCGGGCCGAGCCGAGGATGGTGCCGCCGAGGGTGAGCAGTCCGGTGACGTCGTCGTGCGAGACCGGGCGGGTGCGGCCCTCGATCAGGCCGAGGAAGCCGTCCTTGATGCCGATGATCTCGTCGCCGTGCACATCGGTGCCCCGGTGCACCACGGAGCGGATGACCGCGTTGAGGCCGGGGCAGTCGCCGCCGCTGGTCAGAACACCGATGCGCATGGTTGGTGTGTTCTCCCGCTCGCAGTCGTTCGGACCACCCGCGCCGGAGGGCGGGCGGGCTCGGTTCTTCGCAAGCCTACGCAAAACCTCCCCGCGAAGCCCGTCCGCCGCACACGCGGAGCGTCACGCGGCGTACCGGCGTCCGGGCCTCATCCGCCGTACCCCGTAGGCCACTCGGCGAAGCAAGTCACCCTCCACGTAGGTCACTCGGCGAAGTGGTCCCAGCCGCCGACCCGGTCCCACGGCGCACCGTCGACCGTCACCCGGCCGCTGCGGGTGCCCCGCGGGCGGCCGGTCACCTCGCCCACCACCCGCCAGCGGGCCGGGAGTTGGACCCCGCGCGGGAAGGTCGCCACGATCGCGTGGTCCTCGCCGCCGGACAGCACCCAGACCAACGGGTCCACCCCGACCGCCTGTCCGATGTCGGCCATCTGCGCCGGGACGTCGAAGTCGGCGGCCTTCAGGTCGATGTCCACGTCGCTGGCCCGGGCCACGTGGCCGAGGTCGGCGACCAGCCCGTCGCTCACGTCGATCATCGAGGTGGCGCCCAACTCGGCTGCGGCCGGGCCCGCGTGGTACGGCGGCTCGGGTCGGCGGTGCGCCTCGACGAAGGCGCGCGGCGAACGGAACCCGCGCTGCAGGACCGTCAGTCCGGCGGCCGACCAGCCGAGCCAGCCGGTCACCGCGACCACGTCGCCCACCTGCGCGCCGGCGCGCGTCACGGCCGCGCGCCCCTGCAAGTCCCCGAGCGCCGTGATGGCCAGCGTGACGGTGTCGCCGCGCACCACGTCACCGCCGACCACGGTCGCGCCGGCCACCTGGCACTCGTCGCGCAGCCCGTCCATCAGCTCGGTGGCCCAGGTGGTGGGCAGGTCGGCGGGGGCGACCAGGCCGAGCAGTATCGCGGTCGGCACCGCGCCCATCGCGGCCACGTCCGCGAGGTTCTGGGCGGCGGCCTTGCGGCCGACGTCGTAGGCGGTGGACCAGTCGCGGCGGAAGTGCCGGTTCTCGATCAGGATGTCCGTGGTGGCCACCACCCGGCCGTCCGGCGCCTTCACCACCGCGGCGTCGTCACCCGGGCCGAGGTCGACCGCGTCGGTGAGCGGTACCCGGGCGGTCAGCTCCCTGATGAGACCGAACTCGCCGAGCTCGCCCACGGTCCCCTGCATCTGCCGTCCTCTCGCGTTTTCATCAGAACTCGTGCCGTATCACGCTCCCCCGCGCGCAGCGTACGCCCTCCCGGGGTGCAGGGGTCTCCCCTCCCCGGCCCCCTGCGCGGTAGCGTGGTGATCAGACTGCCGGTGAGCCCGCTCCCCACCCTCGACGCCTGACCGGGCGATCACGGCGGCATCCCCCGTAACCGGCCGCCGGGAGGTCCCCGTGGTACAGGCATACATCCTGATCCAGACCGAGGTCGGCAAGGCCACCGCCGTGGCCGAGTCGATCTCCAAGATCCCCGGTGTGCTCACTGCCGAGGACGTCACCGGCCCGTACGACGTGATCGTCCGGGCCGAGGCCGACACCGTGGACGACCTCGGCCGCCTGGTCGTGGCCAAGGTCCAGCAGGTCGAGGGCATCACCCGCACCCTCACCTGTCCGGTGGTCCATCTGTAGGCCCCGGCTACCATCGGCGGGTGGTCAGAGAACTCCGCGTCCCCCGAGTGCTGGCAGCGCTGCCCGCCCCGATCCGCTGGCTCGCCCTGCCGGTCGCGCTGACCTGCACCGTCGTGGCGCTGCTGGGCAGCTGGAGCTCGGCCGACCCGGGGATCGAGGTGCCGCAGCCCACCGGCAAGGCGGCCGGCTACTGCCAGAAGCTGGCCGCCGCGCTGCCGCAGGAGCTGCTCGGTCACGCCCGCAAGGACCCGTCGCCCTCCTCGCCGTACGTGGCCGCGTGGGACACCACGCCCCGTACGGTGCTGCGCTGCGGCGTCGACCGCCCGGACGAGCTGAACGGCGAGCACGCCACGGACGAGTCGCCATCGGTCGACGACGTCACGTGGTGGTCGCAGAAGCTGGACAACGGCGGCTATCGCTTCGTCACGACCATGCGCGCGGCGTACGTCGAGGTGACGTCGCCGCCCGGCGTCTACACCAACCCGCTGGACCCGGCCGCCACGCTCACCGAGGTGGTCAAGGCGAACATCCCCGGCTGACAACGACAGACGGAGAGGGCGGGCCGGGAGCTTCCCGGCCCGCCCTCGTCGTTCGCGTGCGGCTACCGCAGCCCGGTCGAGCGGCGCAGCGCCGCCCCGAGCAGCCGGTCGATCAGCTCCGGGTAGGACAGCCCGGTGGCCTCCCACATCTTCGGGTACGCCGAGATCGGGGTGAAGCCGGGCATGGTGTTGATCTCGTTGACCATCCAGGTGCCGTCCTCCAGCAGGAAGAAGTCCACCCGGGCCAGGCCCTCGCAGCCGAGCGCCTCGAACGCGGCCACCGCCTGGCGGCGGATCTCGGCGGTCTGCTCCTCGCCGAGCTTCGCCGGGATCTGCACCTCGGACGAGTCGATGTACTTGGCCTCGAAGTCGTAGAACTCGTAGCCGCCGCCGACCATGATCTCGCCCGGCACGCTGGCCCGCGGGCCGTCCTCGAACTCCAGCACGCCGCACTCGATCTCGCGGCCGGTCACCCCGGCCTCGATGATCAGCTTGGGGTCGTGCCGGCGGGCCTCCTCGATCGCGGCGTCGAGGTCGGCCAGGTCCTTGACCTTGGTGATGCCCATGCTGGAGCCGGCCCGGCACGGCTTCACGAACAGCGGCAGGCCGAGCCCGGCGGCCCGCTCGCGCACCGCGGCGCGGCCGTCCGCGGTCTCCCAGTCGCGCGGCCGCACGATGGTGTACCGGCCGACGCCCAGGCCGTGCGAGGCCAGGATCCGCTTGGTGAACTCCTTGTCCATGCCGACCGCGCTGGAGAGCACGCCGTTGCCGACGTACGGCACCCCGGACAGCTCCAGCAGGCCCTGCAGGGTGCCGTCCTCGCCCCAGGGGCCGTGCAGCAGGGGGAACACCACGTCGACCTCGCCGAGGGCCTTGGGGGTGCTTCCCGGCTCGCTCAGGACCACCTCGCGGTCGCCCGGGGCGACCGGCAGCGCGACCTGCCCGTCCACGGACTCGGCGACCGCGGAGACGTCCGGCATCCGGCCGTCCGTGATGGCCATCCGGGCCGGCTCGTCGCTGACCAGGGCCCAGCGGCCCTCGGGGGTGATCCCGATCGGCAGCACGTCGTACTTCTCGCGGTCGATCGCCTTGAGCACGCTGCCGGCGGTGACCACGGAGACGCCGTGCTCGGAGCTGCGCCCGCCGAACACCACCGCGACGCGCGGCTTCGGGGCGGACGGGTTCGGGGGAGTCTGTTCGATGCTCATATCGGGTTTGAGACTACCGTGCGACGTGTTTCCGGAAAGTTAGCCGGCCGTGTTTCCGCAAAGCCGGCCGCCCCGGGACGCGAGGTCATCGGCGTTCGGCCTTCGCCGAGCGGGACATCAGCGCCTGCAACGCCTCCTGGGTGGGCCGCCCGTTGTGCACGACGTCCACCACGGCCTCGACGATCGGCATGTCGACGCCGTTGCGCCGGGCCAGGTCGAGCACCGACTCGCAGGACTTGACGCCCTCCGCGGTCTGCCGGGTGGCCGCGATGGTCTCGGCCAGCGACATGCCCCGGCCCAGGTTCATGCCGAAGGTGTTGTTGCGCGACAGCGGCGAGGAGCAGGTGGCGACCAGGTCGCCCATCCCGGCGAGCCCGGCGAAGGTGTGCGGGTCCGCGCCGAGCACCTCGCCGAGCCGGGTGGTCTCGGCCAGCCCGCGGGTGATCAGCGTGGCCTTGGTGTTGTCACCGAGCCCCATGCCGGCGGCCATGCCGACCGCCAGGCCGATCACGTTCTTGACCGCGCCGCCGAGTTCGCAGCCGACCACGTCGGTGTTGGTGTACGGGCGGAAGTACGGCGTGTGGCAGGCCGCCTGGAGCCGCTTGGCGACCGCCTCGTCGGTGCAGGCGACGACGCTGGCGGCGGGTTGCCGATTGGCGATCTCCTTGGCCAGGTTGGGCCCGCTGACCACCGCGACCCGCTCCGGGCCGACCTTGGTCACCTCGTCGATGACCTCGCTCATCCGCTTGGCGGTGCCGAGTTCGATGCCCTTCATCAGGCTGACCAGGACGGTCTGCGGCTCGATCAGCGTCGCCCAGGCGGCCAGGTTGTCGCGCAGCGTCTGTGAGGGCACCACCAGGACCGCGAAGTCGGCGCCGGCCAGCGCCTCGGCGGCCTCGGTGGTGGCCCGGACGGAGTCCGGCAGCCGGACGCCCGGCAGGTAGTCCGGGTTCTCGTGCGTGGTGTTGATGGCGTCCACCAGCTCCTGGCGGCGGGCCCAGAGGACCACCTCGCTGCCCGCGTCGGCCAGGACCATCGCGAACGCGGTGCCCCAGGAGCCGGTCCCCATCACGGCGCATCGGGTCACTGGCCGGCCTCCTCGGCGCCGCGCGGCCCGCCCTTGGCGCGGCGGCGTTCGGCCGAGGCCGCGGCGGCCCGCTGCCGGGCGGCCCTGCGCATGTCGTAGCGCTCGGCGGGCGGCTGCTCGCCGCGGACGTCGGCCAGCACGGCGGTGATCGCGTTCATGATGTCCTCAGTGGCGTCGTTGAGCACCTGGGCGGTGAGTTCCTGCCCCTGGTACTTGCTCAGGTCCACCGCGGGCCCGGCCGCGACGACCACCTGGTGGCGCGGGAACAGGTTGAACTTGCCTTTCCCGTAACCGGGCCGGCCGTACGGCGGGATGATCTCGTGGGCGCCCCAGTGCGCGACCGGGATGACCGGCGCACCGGTCATCAGCGCGACCCGGGCGACCCCGCTCTTGCCGGTCATCGGCCACAGGTCCGGGTCCCGGGTGAGCGTGCCCTCGGGGTAGAACTGCACGCACTGGCCGTTGTTGACGGCGTCGATCGCGGCCCGGAACGCCTGCGCGGCGTCGGTCGACTCGCGGAACACAGGAATCTGACCGGTCTTGCGGAGCATGAATCCGATGAAGGGAATCGAGAACAGCGAGGACTTGCCGAGAATCCGCGGCGGACGGCCACTGTTGTACTGCCAGTGCGCGTAGATCACCGGGTCGATGATCGAATTGTGGTTCACCGCGGCAATGAAGCCACCCTCCTTCGGAAGGTGCTCCCAGCCCCGCCAGTCGGGTTTCACCAGAGCGGTCGTCACCGGCTTCACCAGCGCGGCCGCCAAGCGGTACCAGATGCCGTAGTCGGCGTTGCCGAACTTGGCGTACGAGCGGCGGGCCACCCCAGGTCCTCCTCATCCCATGCGGCACGTGGGGTGCCGCGGTCATTGCCTCCCGGTGCCGCGCACCGGCTGCCCGGTGCCCGGGTGCCGGGCGCGGAACAGTGTCGCCCGCCTGCTCACCGGCTGTCGAGCGACCGCGCCAGCACACCCGGCGGTCGTGATCAAACGCACGTCCGCACAGCTCGGACGGCCTGGCGAGGGCTCCGGGACCGGCGTCACAATGACGCCGATGACCCAGGACACCGTACGCCCCACCGGGCCCGTCGCGCCCGCCGCCGGCTGGTCGCTGGTGCTGCCGCTCAAACCGCTCGCTCTGGCCAAGAGCCGGCTGGCCCCGTACGCCGGACCGCACCGGGCGGACCTGGCGCTCTCGTTCGCGCTGGACACCGTCACGGCCGCCCTCGCGACCCCGGACGTCGCCCGCGTCCTCGTGGTCACCCGGGACGCCACAGCCGGCCCCCGGTTGGCCGCGCTGGGCGCCGTGGTGGTCGCCGACGAGCCCGGCGGCGGCCTCAACCGGGCGCTGGCGCACGGCGCGTCGGCCGCGCTGGCACTCGCCCCGCGGGCGCCGCTGGCCGCCCTCTCGGCGGACCTGCCGGCCCTGCGCCCGGCCGAACTCGCCCGGGTGCTGGGCGCGGTGCCACCGCGGGGCCGGGCCTTCCTGCCGGACTCCCCCGGCCTCGGCACCACCCTGCTCGCCTGCGCGCCCGGCAGCCCGCTCGCCCCCGCCTTCGGGGACGGCTCGCGGGCCCGGCACGCGGCCGGCGGGGCGCTCGAACTGCGCCTGGCGGACGTGGAGTCGGTGCGCCGGGACGTCGACACCGGGGCGGACCTGGGCGAGGCCCTGGCGCTCGGCGTCGGCCCGCACACCAGCGCCCTGTTCACCCGCCTCTCGCTCTCCTGACCCGCACCCCCGACCCGCCCCCGCGAGACGGCACCGGGGCCTGTCGGACCCGCTCGCTATGCTGCTGGCATGCAGGCCACCGCGTTCACCTTCGACCCCGCCACCCGGGCCGGCTCCGTGCTCCTCGACGACGGGACCCCGGTGCCGTTCGACGCGGCCGCCTTCGACGCGGGCGGCCTGCGGCTGCTGCGCCCCGGCCAGCGCGTGCGGATCCGCACCGAGGGCACCGGCGAGGCCCGCCGGGTGGTCTTCGTGACGCTGCAGACGTTCCCCGACCCCGCCGAGTCCTGACCGTTCCCCGGCCGGCGCCTTCGCGGTGTTCCGCGCCCGGTCACCGTCCGCCGCGGAATGCCGACCGAGCGCCCGGAAATCGAAAGAGCCGTGGCGACCCGGTCTCCGCAATTCGCGGAAGCGGGTACGCCACGGCTCTCTCTCGAAGGCCGTCCGAGGACTGCTGCGCGGGACTACTTGGCAGTGGTCTTGCGCGCGGTGGTCTTGCGGGTGGTGGTCTTCTTCGCCGGAGCCGTCTTCTTGGCCGTGGCGGTCGCCTTCTTCGC
Organism: Kitasatospora aureofaciens; assembly: GCF_019192735.1. Lineage (GTDB taxonomy): Bacteria > Actinomycetota > Actinomycetes > Streptomycetales > Streptomycetaceae > Kitasatospora > Kitasatospora aureofaciens_A. The sequence continues at coordinate 10,808 of NZ_JAHTKP010000069.1, read as the reverse complement.
GGCGGTGGCCGTGGTCTTCTTGGCGGCGGCGGTGGTGGTCGCCTTCTTGGCGGCGGCGGCCGTCTTCTTGGTGGCGGCAGCCGTGGTCTTCTTGGCGGCAGCCGTGGTGGTCGCCTTCTTGGCGGCGGCGGTCGCCTTCTTCGCGGCGGCGGCCGTGGTCTTCTTGGCGGCAGCCGTGGTGACCGTCTTCTTGGCGGCGGCCTTCTTGGCCGCGGCCGGAGCGGCGGCAGCGGCGGTGGCGGCACGCTTGGTGGCGGCGCGCTTGGCGGCCGGGGTGGCGGCCACACCGGCCTTGCCCGGGGTGAGGGAGCCCTTGGGGGCCTTCTTCACCGAGGGGCCTTCCTTCGGCAGCTTCTTGCTGCCGCTGACCAGGTCCTTGAAGCCCTGGCCCGGACGGAAGCGGGGCACCGAGGTCTTCTTGACCTTGACCTTCTCGCCGGTCTGCGGGTTGCGGGCGAAGCGCGCGGAGCGCTCCACCTTCTCGAAGGTGCCGAAACCGGTGACCGAAACCCGGTCACCGGCCACAACGGCACGGACCATGGTGTCGAGCACTGCGTCGACGGCCTCTGCGGCAGCCTTGCGACCGCCCAGCTGCTCGGCCACCGCTTCGACAAGCTGAGCCTTGTTCACGTCTTCCCCTTCGGAAACGGGCGCCGGATGATTCCATCCGTTCTTTTCGCACGTTAGGTATGTATCTGCGGACTTTCAATTACCAAACGCGCGAATCACCCTAGTGTCGCAATGGATTTGCGCGTCGGCGACCTCAGTCGAGGGGCGGGTGCCCCTCGTCGAGGTCATGTACAAAGCGACTCAACCGCCTTGCCGCCCCCGGAAGATCGCGCTTGGCGGTCTCGGTGACGATGAGGAGTTGACGGGTGAGAGCGGTCTTTGCATCCGTAGACACGTTCAGCGCATGCACACGGTCGTGAGCTTGCTTCAACCGCTCGGCCACAAGCGCGTAGAGCGCTGCGACTTCCGGGTCGTCCGGCCCCTCAGCAGGTGCGGGGGCGACGTCCGGCCGCTCGTCAATTCGGCGTTCGGATCCCCGGCCCGTGGACTCCGGTGCCGCGGGTTCGCCGCCCGCGTACGGAGGTTCATGGTGCCGGTGCATGCACTGATTGTGCCATCTACCCGCAGTTGTGCATGCCCGGGGCCCTCTCAGGCAAAGCCAAATGGGCAATCGGGGGCGGGCCGGAGGCCCTAACTCGTGCTCCGGAACGGCGGATGGCCCGCCCCCCCGAGGGGGAGGCGGGCCATCCGGCGGATCGTCAGAATGCTTGTTCTGAACGGATCTCAGGCAACCGGCAGAGTACGGGGCTTGAACGAGGGGCGGGTCGCCTCGAAGGCCGCGATGTCGGCCTCGTTCTGGAGCGTGATGCTGATGTCGTCCAGCCCGTTCAGCAGCCGCCAGCGGACGTTGTCGTCCAGTTCGAAGGAGGCGGCCAGGGGAGTTCCATCGAGCCCCCCGGCCCGGACCTCGCGGGCCTCCAGGTCGACCGTGATCTCGGCGGTCGGGTCACTCTCGGTGAGCGCCCAGAGCCGCTCCACGGTCTCCTGCGGCAGCACGACCGTCAGCAGGCCGTTCTTCAGCGAGTTGCCGCGGAAGATGTCGGCGAAGCGCGAGGAGATGACCGCGTGGAAGCCGTAGTTCTGCAGCGCCCAGACGGCGTGCTCGCGGGAGGAGCCGGTGCCGAACTCGGGGCCGGCCACCAGGACCGTGGCGCCCTGGCGCTCCGGCCGGTTGAGGATGAACGACTCGTCCTTGCGCCAGGCCTCGAACAGCCCGTCCTCGAAGCCGGAGCGGGTGACCTTCTTCAGCCAGTGCGCCGGGATGATCTGGTCGGTGTCGACGTTGCTGCGGCGCAGCGGGACAGCCCGGCCGGTGTGGGTGGTGAACTTCTCCATGGCTCAGGCCTCCACACTGTGCTGGATCGAAGAGAGGGCGTCGGGGGTGAGGTCGGACGGGGCCGCGAGGCGGCCCAGGACCGCGGTCGCGGCGGCGACCTGCGGGGAGACCAGGTGGGTACGGCCGCCCTTGCCCTGCCGGCCCTCGAAGTTGCGGTTCGAGGTGGAGGCGCAGCGCTCGCCGGGGGCGAGCTGGTCGGGGTTCATGCCCAGGCACATCGAGCAACCCGCGTGCCGCCATTCGGCGCCCGCCGCGGTGAACACCTTGTCCAGGCCCTCCTCCACGGCCTGCAGGGCGACGCGTACCGAGCCCGGTACGACCAGCATCCGTACGCCGTCGGCGATCCGGCGGCCCTCCAGGATGGCGGCGGCGGCCCGCAGGTCCTCGATCCGGCCGTTGGTGCAGGAGCCGACGAAGACGGCGTCGACCTTGACCTCGCGCAGCGGGGTGCCGGCTTCCAGACCCATGTACGTCAGGGCGTTCTCGGCGGCCTGGCGCTCCTGCAGGTCGGCGAAGGAGGCCGGGTCGGGCACGTTGGCGCCCAGCGGGGCGCCCTGGCCGGGGTTGGTGCCCCAGGTGACGAACGGGGTCAGCTCGTTCGCGTCGATGAAGATATCGTGGTCGAAGACCGCGTCCTCGTCGGTGCCCAGGGTCTTCCAGTACGCGACGGCGGCGTCCCAGTCCTCGCCCTTCGGGGCGTGCGGGCGGCCCTCCAGGTAGGCGAAGGTGGTCTCGTCCGGGGCGATCATGCCGGCCCGGGCGCCCGCCTCGATGGACATGTTGCAGATGGTCATCCGGGCTTCCATGGACAGGCCCCGGATCGCCGAACCGCGGTACTCCAGGACGTAGCCCTGGCCGCCGCCGGTGCCGATCCTGGCGATGACGGCCAGGATCAGGTCCTTGGCGGTGACGCCCTCGGGCAGCTCGCCCTCGACGGTGATCGCCATCGTCCTGAACGGCGCCAGCGGCAGCGTCTGGGTGGCCAGCACGTGCTCGACCTGGCTGGTGCCGATGCCGAACGCCAGCGCCCCGAAGGCGCCGTGGGTGGAGGTGTGGGAGTCGCCGCAGACCACGGTCGTGCCCGGCTGGGTCAGGCCGAGCTGCGGGCCGACCACGTGCACGACGCCCTGCTCGACGTCGCCCAGCGAGTGGATCCGGACGCCGAACTCGGCGGCGTTCCTGCGCAGCGTCTCCAGCTGGACCCTGGAGACCGGGTCGGCGATCGGCTTGTCGATGTCCAGGGTCGGGGTGTTGTGGTCCTCGGTGGCGATCGTCAGATCGGTGCGGCGGACCGGGCGGCCGGCCAGCCGCAGACCGTCGAAGGCCTGCGGGCTGGTCACCTCGTGGAGCAGGTGCAGGTCGATGAAGAGCAGATCGGGCTCGCCCTCCGCGCGCCGCACGACGTGGTCGTCCCAGACCTTCTCTGCGAGTGTCCGTCCCATCGGATTCCCTCCAGCCGGCCGCGTTGCCGGCCTTCTCGTGTCGTCGGGGTCAAAGCTTCGCCGCCCTGTGCGGAGCGCGTCGCGCGACCTGCACGCCGGATCGGTGTCCACGATGCGGACGCTCTGTTGAGGCCGCATCCTGGATGTCTCCCGGGCTGCTGCATCCAGAGTGGCGCTTTTCGCGGAAGATTGAACTTGCGTCTCGCGGAATGAGACTGCAGTCTTAGGGCATGGACAACACTAGCGGCGTCGGCGTTCTCGACAAGGCCGCTCTGGTGCTGAGCGCACTGGAGTCGGGCCCCGCCACGTTGGCGGGGCTGGTCGCCGCCACCGGTCTGGCGCGGCCCACGGCCCACCGACTCGCCGTCGCACTCGAACACCACCGTCTGGTCACCAGGGACATGCAGGGGCGCTTCATCCTCGGCCCCCGTCTCTCCGAACTCTCCGCCGCGGCGGGCGAGGACCGGCTGCTCGCCACCGCGGGCCCGGTCCTGACCCACCTGCGCGACGTCACCGGCGAGAGCGCACAGCTCTACCGCCGGCAGGGCGAGATGCGGATCTGCGTCGCCGCCGCCGAGCGGCTCTCCGGCCTGCGGGACACCGTCCCGGTCGGCAGCACCCTGCCGATGAAGGCCGGCTCGGCCGCCCAGGTCCTGCTGGCCTGGGAGGAGCCCGAGCGGCTCCACCGCGGCCTCCAGGGCGCCCGGTTCACCGCCACCGCGCTGAGCGGCGTCCGGCGGCGCGGCTGGGCCCAGTCGATCGGCGAGCGGGAGCCGGGCGTCGCGTCCGTCTCCGCGCCCGTCCGCGGCCCCTCCAACCGTGTGGTCGCCGCCGTCTCGGTCTCCGGCCCGATCGAGCGCCTGACCCGCCACCCGGGCCGGCTGCACGCCCAGGCCATCATCGAAGCCGCGAACCGGCTCACCGAGGCCCTGCGCCGCAGCTGATCGCCCCCGATCGCACCGATAAACCGAGAAGGGCCCCGCTCGACACCGAGCGGGGCCCTTCGGACATTTCCCGGGCCGGGGAAAGCGACCGGCCGGGGAAAGCAAAAAGACCCCGGAAACCGGGGCCTTTCTCTTCTGGCTGGGGTACCAGGACTCGAACCTAGACTAAATGAACCAGAATCACTCGTGCTGCCAATTACACCATACCCCAACACAAAGCAAGGGCCGATGGGCGAGCCCACCGGCTTCCTGCTCTGGTACCCCCGACCGGATTCGAACCGGCGCTACTGCCGTGAGAGGGCAGCGTGCTAGGCCGCTACACAACGGGGGCTTCCTGGCGATCCCTTGCGGGATCCGTACCCCCGACCGGATTCGAACCGGCGCTACTGCCGTGAGAGGGCAGCGTGCTAGGCCGCTACACAACGGGGGCTTTCCAGGTGATCCCTTGCGGGATCCGTACCCCCGACCGGATTCGAACCGGCGCTACTGCCGTGAGAGGGCAGCGTGCTAGGCCGCTACACAACGGGGGCTTGATCTTCACTTGTACTGCTGCACCGCATTGCTGCCGTACTGCGCTGGGGTACCAGGACTCGAACCTAGACTAACTGAACCAGAATCAGTCGTGCTGCCAATTACACCATACCCCACCAGAGTTGAACCCTTGCGAGGTCTTCTCGGGTGCTGCGCCTCTCGCTCGGTCCGGCGGGGTTTCGCTCCCCGTCCGTTCCCTCCCGGGCGGCGCAGAAAGAACATTACCCGACGTCTGCCCTGGCTCCAAAATCGATAACCCCAGGCAGCGGCCGGGCGACCGGGCGGTGACGTCCGGGTACGCCGCGGGCCCGGCACGGAGCCGGGCCCGCGGCCTGCTCAGCAGCCCGCTCAGGCGGACGGCGCGGCGTCCAGGGCGGCCCGCAGCCGGCGCAGCGTCTCGGGGCGCCCGAGCAGCTCCATCGACTCGAACAGCGGCGGCGAGACCCGGCGGCCGGTGACGGCCACCCGCAGCGGCGTGAACGCGAACTTGGGCTTGATGCCCAGCCCGTCCACCAGCGCCTCGCGCAGCGCGGCCTGGATCGGGTCCGGGGTGAAGTCCGCGAGCTCCTCCAGCGCCTTGATGCTGGCCTCCAGCACCGGGCGGGCGTCCGCGGTCAGCACCTTGGCGGCGTCGTCCGGGTCGACCGTGAAGTCGGCCGGGTCGACGAACAGGAAGCCGGCCATGTTCACGATCTCGCTCAGCACGACCATCCGCTCCTGGGTGAGCGGCGCGGCCTTGGCCAGCAGGTCCAGCTGCTCGGCGGTCGGCTCGGCCGGCAGCAGGCCGGGGGCCTGCAGGTACGGCACCAGGCGGCGGACGAAGTCCTCCGGGGCCAGCCGGCGGAGGTGCTCGGCGTTGATCGCCTCGCACTTCTTCAGGTCGAAGCGGGCCGGGTTGGAGTTCACCTTCGCGATGTCGAAGGCGGCGACCAGCTCGTCCAGGTCGAACAGGTCGCGGTCCTCGGCGAGCGACCAGCCCAGCAGCGACAGGTAGTTGAGCAGGCCCTCGCGGATGAAGCCGCGCTCGCGGTACAGGTTGAGCGAGGCCTGCGGGTCGCGCTTGGAGAGCTTCTTGTTGCCCTCGCCCATCACGTACGGCAGGTGGCCGAAGCGCGGGGTGGCGCCGCTGCCGACGCCGATCTCGGCGAGCGCCGCGTACAGGGCGATCTGCCGCGGGGTGGAGGACAGCAGGTCCTCGCCGCGCAGCACGTGGGTGATGCCCATCAGGGCGTCGTCCACCGGGTTCACCAGGGTGTACAGCGGGGCGCCGTTGGCCCGGACGATGCCGTAGTCCGGCACGTTCTCCGGCTCGAAGGTGAGCGTGCCGCGCACCAGGTCGTCGAAGCTGATGGTGCGGTCGGGCATCCGGAAGCGCAGGATCGGCTCGCGCTTCTCCAGCTTGTAGACGGCGATCTGGTCGTCCGTCAGGTCCCGGCAGTGGCCGTCGTAGCCGGAGGGCTTGCCGGCCGCGCGGGCGGCCTCGCGGCGGGCGTCCAGCTCCTCGGTGCTGCAGTAGCAGTGGTAGGCGTGGCCGGCCTCGTGCAGGCGGCGGGCGACGTCGGCGTAGATGTCCATCCGCTGCGACTGGCGGTACGGCGCGTGCGGGCCGCCGACCTCCGGGCCCTCGTCCCAGTCGAAGCCGAGCCAGCGCATGGCGTCGAGCAGCTGGTCGTACGACTCCTCGGAGTCGCGGGCCGAGTCGGTGTCCTCGATCCGGAAGACCAGCGTGCCGCCGTTGTGGCGGGCGAAGGCCCAGTTGAAGAGGGCCGTGCGGACCAGGCCCACGTGCGGGTTCCCGGTCGGGGACGGACAGAAGCGAACCCGGACGGCCGGGTCAGTGTTAGCCACGCTTGATCACCTTGTTGGTGAGAGTGCCGATGCCTTCGATGGAGACGGCGACTTCGTCGCCGACGTTGAGGGGGCCCACCCCAGCGGGTGTGCCGGTGAGGATGACGTCGCCGGGCAGCAGCGTCATGGCCTCGGAGATGTGGACGATCAGCTCGGCGACCGAGCGGATCATCAGGGAGGTGCGCCCGGTCTGCCGGAGCTCGCCGTTGACCGTGCAGGTGATCGCGACGTCGCTCGGGTCGAGGTCGGTCTCGATCCACGGGCCCAGCGGGCAGGCGGTGTCGAAGCCCTTGGCCCGGGCCCACTGGCCCTCGCGCTGCTGGACGTCGCGGGCGGTCACGTCGTTGGCGCAGGTGTAGCCGAGGATCACCTCGGGCACCCGGTCCAGCGGGACCTCGCGGCACATCCGGCCGATCACCACGGCGAGTTCGGCCTCGTGGTGAACGTCCGAGGAGAACGGCGGGTAGGCGATGCTCTCGGTCGGGCCGATCACCGCGGTGGACGGCTTGAAGAAGGTGAGCGGGGCGTCCGGGACCTCGTTGCCCAGTTCGGCCGCGTGCGCCGCGTAGTTGCGGCCGACCGCCACGATCTTGTTCGGGAGCATCGGGCTGAGCAGCCGGACGTCCTGGAGGCGGTAACTCTCGCCGGTGGGTTGCGGCTGGCCGAACGGGTGGCCGGCCAGCGCGTGGACCACCAGCGACTCCGGCTGGGCGGGGTCGCCCTCCACCACGCCGAAGGAGACGCTGCCGGCGGCAGGGCTCCCTTCCCGGACGGAAAACCTGGCAATGCGCACGGCTGGGCTACCCCTCGCTTCGTCGGCCGCCCGGGGCGCCCCCGGGCGCTGTGGGCGCCTCGCCCTCCGTGGGCGCGGCCCCGTCAATCGGCCTCCAGGCTATCGCGTGGGCCCTCGCGCGACCGCTTTACCCCTGTTCAGCGCGGTTGCGCCGGAAACGCGCCGGACAGGGGACGCGCCGGGCCGGAAACGCGCAGGCCGGTGACACGCAGGCCGGAAACGCGCGAGGGCGCCGCGACCGGTGCGGTCGCGGCGCCCTCGGCGGAACGCCGGCGGGGTCAGTCCTGCGGGACGGCGACCACCGGGGCGACCATCAGCCGGGTGCGGCGCGGGTTGGCCGTGCTGGTCGGCAGCTCGGTCGAGTAGGTGACGACGTCCTCGGACTTGCGGGCGCCGGGGATCTTGCTGAAGTCCTCGACCGAGGCCAGCGTGGTCCGGCGCGGGTTCGCCGTGGAGCGGCAGGACAGCGTGGACTTGGTGGCCTTCTTCGCCTGGGACATCGAGTCAGCACCTCTTGGTCGTGGCCGGGCGCGTCCCGACGGGAGCGGCACCGGCCTGAGTGGTTCCGAATGATTCGGAGGGATTCTGGGCAGGCTGATCGGGGCCGTGCTCCGGATGCAGCCAGGTTACGAGATCTCATTCCACAGGGACCGTGACCAAAGCTACACATTCGGCTGTGATTTTCCTCACAAATCACCACGCAAATCTCTGATATCCGACATATCGCCGCAACGGGATTTCCCGACAAAGCGCCGATTTCGGGCATTCCGGCAGGTCTGCGACTCTTTTCGATCTAGGGTCCGGTTGGCATGTATCAGGCGAGTGTCCGAAAAAGGCGGTATTCCGGTCCGGTTACCGCACAGTCAGTGAAATCGCGCACGCGGTCGGTAGTGGCGCGCGGCGAGCCCCGGCGGCCCTTGTTGGGATTCCCCGGCTGTGCTGGAATGCCACGGACCGTGGGTAGGGAGCAGTCCACCCCGGTGACCCGCTCTCCCGGACCGGCCGGGGTGCGGATGGAAACTCGACACCGTCCATGCCGTGGCGACGCGGCGGGACGCCCGGTCCAGAGGTTGCGACGCCAGTGCAGGGACGTTTCAAGAGGGGTAGCGGCGCCGCGGGGAACCCGGAGTCGCGTGAGCCTGTGGCAGCCCCCCAGCAGGCGGAGGCCTCCGGCGGCCCGGCCGAGCCGGTGACATCCGAGGCCCCCGGCCGCCCGGAGGACGACGGCCAGGACCGGAAGTCGACCCGGGACAAACTCCGGACGACCCTGACCAGGCGCCGCGCCACCGGTCTGAGCCGGCTCGCGATGCGCAACTGGCGCATCCGCACCAGGCTGATCGCGCTGCTCGCCCTCCCGGTCCTGGTCTCGCTGGTCCTCGGTGGCCTGCGCATCCAGACCTCGATGCAGAACTCGCAGCAGCTCGCCCAGATGGCCAACCTGTCCGACCTGGCCAAGAAGGCGACGGCCCTCGCGGACGCCCTGCAGACCGAGCGGGACATCAGTGCCGGCCCGATCACCGCGCGCCCGAACGACCCGCTCGACGACGACATCGTCAGCTCCCGCAAGTCCACCGACGACCTGAGCCGCAGCTTCACCGCCTCCTCGGACAAGTTCGAGAACCTCGAACTGTCCGGCGGCAAGGCGCTGCTCTTCCAGATCCGCAAGGACCTGAACTCGATCTCGGACGCGCGCAACCTGCCGTACCAGAACAACCAGAACATCCAGTCGACGATCACCGCGTACGACGTGATCATCCGCGACCTGCTGTCCATCACCCAGGACATCGCACTCGCCTCGAACAACAAGGACCTGGTCGTCTCGACCCGCGCGCTCCAGCAGTTCTCGCTGGCCAAGGACGCGACCTCGCAGCAGCGCGCCCTGATCAGCGCCGCGCTCGCCAACCCCAAGGCCCCCGACCTCAGCCTGAGCGACGAGTCCTTCGGTATCCGCCTGCGCGCCTCCTACGACAACGCGCTCACCAGCTTCAACAACATCTACACCTCGCACGACCTGGACAACCTGCGCGGCCAGCTGAGCTACAACAACGTGGTCGCCGACGCCGACCGCTACTCGCGCTCGATCCTCCAGCAGAGCGGTATCCACCAGACCGACCCGGTCACCTACAAGGACTGGTACGAGAAGGCCACCGCCAAGATCAAGGCCGAGCAGCGGATCGAGTCCAAGCTCCTGGAGAACCTCGACGGCAAGGCCCAGGACCTGCAGTCCCAGGCCGACACCGACGCCCTGATCATCGCCGGCGCCGTCGCCCTGGTGCTGCTCTTCGCCCTCGGTGGCGCCGGTCTGATCGCCCGCTCGATGGTGCGCTCGCTGACCCGCCTGCAGGCCGCGGCCGAGGACGTCGCCGAGCGGCGGCTGCCCGAGCTGGTCAAGACGCTCTCCGAGAACGACCCGCAGGACGTCGACATCGCGGTCGAACCGGTCGCCGTCGACTCCGCGGACGAGATCGGCCACGTGGCGCACGCCTTCGACATGGTGCACAGCGAGGCCGTCCGCCTCGCCGCCGAACAGGCCCTCCTCCGCGGCAACATCAACGCGATGTTCACCAACCTCTCGCGCCGCAGCCAGGGCCTTATCCAGCGCCAGCTGTCGCTCATCTCCGAGCTGGAGAGCCGCGAGGCGGACCCGGACCAGCTGGCCAACCTCTTCAAGCTGGACCACCTCGCGACCCGCATGCGCCGCAACGGCGAAAACCTCCTCGTCCTCGCCGGTGAGGACCCGGGCCGCCGCTGGACCCGTCCCGTCCCGCTGGTCGACGTGCTCCGCGCCGCCGCGTCCGAGGTGGAGCAGTACGAGCGCATCGAGCTCGCCGCGGTGCCGTCGGCCGAGGTCGCCGGCCGCGTCGTCAACGACCTCGTCCACCTGCTCGCCGAGCTGCTGGAGAACGCCACCTCGTTCTCCAGCCCGCAGACCCGCGTCCGGGTCACCGGCCACGCGCTGCCGGACGGCCGGGTGCTGGTCGAGATCCACGACACCGGTATCGGCCTCAGCCCCGACGACCTCGCCGAGATCAACGAACGCCTCGCCAACCCGCCGACGGTGGACGTCTCGGTCTCCCGCCGCATGGGCCTCTTCGTGGTCGGCCGCCTGTCCCTGCGCCACGGCATCCGGATCCAGCTGCGCCCCAGCGACTCCGGCGGCACCACCGCGCTGGTCATGCTCCCGGTGGACGTCACCAACTCCGCCGACCGCCGCGGCGCCGGCCGCCCCGGCCCGGCGCAGGCCAAGCAGCAGCGCGGGGTCGCCCCGACGCCGCGTCAGCAGCGCCAGGTGCCGGCCGGCCCGAACCGCGGCCCCGGCGGCGGCCCGGCCGCGCTCGGAGATC
>NZ_JAHTKP010000068.1 GCF_019192735.1 Kitasatospora aureofaciens | reverse complement strand
TCCACGGCCAGTCCCCGCTTGCGCCCCGACACCTTCTTGTTCGCGTCCAGCCCCGTCGTGGTCTTCGGGACACCGGCGGCCGCGCGGACGGACTGGGTGTCGATGATCACGAGGGACGGGTCCTCTAATCGGCGGGCTCTCTCCCGTACCTGGCAGCGCAGGAGTTCCTGGATCCGCTGGTCGAGCCCGTCCTGGCGCCACAGGCCGAAGTAGTAGAACACCGCCGACCAGGACGGCAGGTCATGGGGCAGGTAGCGCCACTGACAGCCCGTCCGATTCTGGTAGAAGATCGCATTCACGATCTCCCGCAGATCACAGGACCCCGGATCCCCGGTAGCCGATCGCGCCACCCGGTCCTGCTTCCAGGCCGTGATCATCGGCTCGATCAACGCCCACTGCTCATCCGATAAGTCGCTCGGATACGCCCGTCTTTCCATGCGCCGCAGAACATCACCCGAACCCCGACTGGCACGCCAGTACGGCTGGCGTTCACACGAACGAGCGATCACGAACCGGGAGAAAAGGGACTTAACGTCCACTGAGGGGCGTCGGCGGGAACGATCCCGTATCGGTGGCTCATCGGCGGGCCGCCTGGATGAACCCGCCGGCCCTCTCGACCTGCCCGGCGAACTCGTCGAACTCGCCGTCGATGGGGGAGACGGCTGCTCTGGACGGGATCAGGATCGCGCCGGCGCCCCTGTCCTTGATCGTCTGCAACGCGGCCAGGAGCAGGGGGCGTTGCTCCGGGGGCTTCTCCACCTCGTCGTCCACGACGGTCAGGGCCACTTCCCACCCGAAGGTGAGCGCGTAGTCCTCGCAGCTCCGCATCTCCAACTCGGGGAAGCCGGGACCGACCTTGGCCAGGTAGATCACCACCTGGAAGCGCTTGATGCCCTTGGGGACTCCCTCAACTCCGCTGCGCGAGGCGGCTATGTCGGCCTCGCAGAGCCGGGAGGCGTTCAGGGCCGACGGGGTCCGTTGCAGCTTCAACGTCCGCTCCTCTCCGTAGTGCTTTGACTACCCTCGGCGCCAACTGTCCGCTAGGCTTTGGAGTTCTTCAACCTGTCGAATGTGCTCGAAGAGTGGGGATCAAGGTCCTTGAACAAGGTTGAGCTGGACCCCGATGCCGGTCCCGCAGCGAAGTTCGGTGCGTTTCTCCGCAGTTCACGAGAGGCGCGGGGGTGGACTCAGGAGGATCTGGCACGTGCCACTGGCTACTCCGCGACGCATGTGTCAGCTGTGGAAACTGGTCGACGTCCCCCAACCACCCGCTTTGCCCGTGTACTTGACAAGGCGTTTGAAGTGGACGGTGTCTTCATCCGGAAGACTCGCGATCTCAAGTCCTCGGTGCTCCTCGAAGGGTTCCCGGAGTACGTCGCTCACGAGTCCCGGGCCGTCGAGCTGAGGCTGTTCGATCTCGGAATCGTTCCGGGTCTCCTCCAGACCATGGACTACGCACAGGCCATCGCAGCGGGGGCGGTGCGCCGAGGCAGTATCGCGCCGGCTCAGGCTGATGAGCGGGTGGCTTACCTTGCACGCCGGCAGGCAAACCTGCGCCGGGAGCCCCCGCCGTCGGTCCACGCCGTCCTGGACGAGAGCTGCATCCGTCGGCCGGTCGGTGGACCGGCGGTCATGGCAGCTCAGCTGGATCAGCTTGTGGAGTTCGCCAGGATGCCCAACACGGTGCTCCAGGTGGCTCCGTACGCCATAGGTGAAGAGCGGTCGTTTGATCTTCCGGTGAACATCCTCACCCTTCCTGACCGGTCCCTGATGTCCTACGCGGAATCGGCACAGCAGGGGCACCTGGAACGGGACAGCGGCGCAGTGCTGCCGATGCTCACGGCCTACTATCAGCTACAGGCCCTCGTGCTCTCGCAAGCTGAGTCCGTGGCCCTGATCAGCCGGCTAAGAGAGGAACTACCGTGACCGCCAGCGAACCCGTGTGGTTCACGTCTTCATACAGCAGCAATGGCGGCAACTGCATTGAGGTAGCGGGAAACCTGGTCGCCTCCGACGCTGTTCCCGTCCGAGACTCGAAGGATCCCGAGGGCCCCTCCCTGGTCTTCCCGGTAGGTGCATGGTCGGCCTTCGTCTCCGCCGTCCGTGACGGGGAGTTCGGCGCAGTCTGACCGAGCGAATGAACCGCCCCGGCCATCTGGCCGGGGCGGTTTGCTTTGTCGGCAGGAGCGGCGGTGTCCGCCGTGGCTACCGCGCCAGGAGCCGCTCGTAGCCGACCAGCCGGACGCAGATGGCGAGCCCGGCGACCGCCTGTTCGAGCTCCTCGGTGGAGGGGTAGCTGGGCGCGATCCGGATCGTCGCGTCCCGCGGGTCGTCCCCGTAGGGGTGGGTGGCCCCGGCGGGAGTCAGCGCGATGCCGGCCTGCTTCGCGAGCCGGACGACCTCGGCCGCGCCGCCGTCCAGGACGTCGAGACAGACGAAGTACCCGCCCTTGGGCTCGGTCCAGCGGGCCAGTCCGGTGCCCCCGAGCTCCTTGTCGAGGATGCGGTGGACCGCCTCGAACTTCGGCTGGAGCAGGGCGCGGTGGCGCCGCATGTGCGCGCGGACGCCCTCCGCGTCCCGCAGGAACAGGACGTGGCGGAGCTGGTTGATCTTGTCCGGGCCGATCGACCGCTTGCCGCTGTTGGCGAGCAGCCAGTCCACGTTGGCCCGGGAGGAGCCGAAGAAGGCGACACCGGCACCGGCGAAGGTGATCTTCGAGGTGGAACCGAAGACGAAGGGACGGTCCGGGTGACCGTGCGTCGCGCAGGCGGCCAGCACGTCGGGGGTCTCCACGGCCTCGTCGGTCAGGTGATGGACCGCGTACGCGTTGTCCCAGAAGATCCGGAAGTCCGGTGCCGCGGTCGCCATGGCGGCCAGCCGCTCCACGACCCGGTCGCTGTAGCACGTCCCGTCCGGGTTGCTGTACGTGGGAACGCACCAGATGCCCTTGATCGCGGCGTCCCCGGCGACCAGGCGCTCGACGACGTCCATGTCGGGGCCCTCGTCCGTCATCGGGACGGGGATCATCTCGATGCCGAACCGTTCGCACAGGGCGAAGTGCCGGTCGTATCCCGGGACCGGGGACAGGAAGGCGATGCGCTCCTCGTCGGCCCAGCGGGCGGCGGCCCCGGGGAGCACGCCGAGGAGCGCGTGCACCAGGCAGTCGTGCATCAGCTCCAGGCTGGAGTTCCCCGCGGCCAGCAGCTGCCCGACCGGGACGCGGAGCAGCTCGGCGAAGATCTCGCGGAGTTCGGGGAGGCCCTGGAGGCCGCCGTAGTTGCGGCAGTCGGTGCCGTCGGCCGCGGTGTGGCGGGCGCCGGGCAGGTCCAACAGGTCCTGGGAGAGGTCGAGTTGCGCGGGCGACGGCTTGCCCCGGGTGAGATCGAGGGAGAGCCCGAGGCCCGTCAGCGCCTCGTAGTCCCGCAAGGCGCGGTCGCGCTGCGACAGCAGGTCACCGGTGGTGGAACCAGGAGTAGTCATGCTCGTCCCTTCATACCGCATGCCACATGGCCGTGGAAGACAGACGATACAAGCGGGGCGGCGCCCCCGGACGACCTCTCCTGGCGGACCCGCGGCGCCGGAGTACCGTGGAAATGGTGGTGGCCTGTGACCGTTCACGGTTCCCGTGCGGCGGACCTGATGACCGGAGGCGCCGGTGGCCCGAGAGCGCATGCCCGCACACGATGACTCCTCGCAGAGCCCGGTCGGAGCCGTCGGAAAGGTGACGGTGCCCATTCCACTGGGCGGTCCGGGTGAGGTCCTGGTCGCCCTTCGGGGCGGCTCTGAGGTGTTCGCGGCCTGGTGCTCGGTACCGGTCGGCCGGGACGTCCGGGTGGTCGTGGTGGACGCGATCTCGGCCCGTTCGGTGATCGTCGAGCTGCTGCCGTCCTGACCGCGACCGCCTTCGGCCGTCCTCACCGCGATGTCGAATCCCAGCAGGTCAGGTGGTCGGTCATGTTCTTCTGGCACGTTCCCGCGCCCAACGAGGCGATGCTCATCTCCGGTTCCCACCAGGAGCAGGACACCCAGTTCCGCATCGTGACCGGCCACGGCAGCCTCGTCCTGCCGGTCAAGCAGAAGGTCCGCATGCTCTCCCTGGCCCTTCGCGAGGCGGAGATCGCCGAGGACTGCGTGACCCAGCAGGGGATCCGGCTCACCGTGCGCGCGGTCTGCGTGTTCAAGGTCGGCGACGACGCCGTGTCGATCGCCAACGCCGCCCGCCGCTTCCTGTCGGAACAGGACCAGATGGAGGAGCTCGTCGGCCGGATCTTCGCCGGCCACCTGCGGTCGATCATCGGCGGGCTCACCGTCGAGCAGATCATCCGGGAGCGCAGCAGGGTCGCCCAGGAGGTGATGGCTGGCAGCCACGGCGAGATGGAGAAGCTCGGCATCGTGGTTGACGCGCTGCAGATCCAGGAGATCGAGGACTCGACCGGCTACATCAACAACCTGGCCGCGCCGCACGCGGCGGCGGTCGCCAGCCAGGCCCGGATCGCCCAGGCCAAGGCGGACCAGGAGGCCACCGAGCGGGAGCAGCAGGCGGCCGCACTGAAGGCCGAGTACGAGCGTGACACCGCGATCAAGAAGGCCGGCTTCCTCGCCGAGACGGAGCAGTCCAGGGCCCGCGCCGCCCAGGCCGGTCCGCTCGCCGAGGCCAAGGCCTCCCAGGACGTGATCGAGGAGCAGACCGCGCTCGCCGAGCGCCGGGCCGCGCTGGCCGCGCAACAGCTGGAAGCGGAGGTACGGCGCCCGGCGGACGCGGAGGCGTACCGGCAGCGGACGCTGGCCGAAGCCGGCCGTGACCGGATGAAGTTCGAGGCGGACGGCAACGCCTACAGCGAGCGGACGCTCGCCCAGGCGCAGGCGGACGCCAACACCGCCCGGGCCGATTCCCTGCGCGGCGGCAACCAGGAGCTCATCGCGGCCAACCGGATCGTGGAGAACCTCCCGGCGCTCGCGGATGCGGCGGCCCGGGGCATGTCGGGAGCCGACCTGACCGTCCTCAACGGCAGCGACGGCGTCAACCAGATGGCGGCGGGCATCGTCAGCCAGGGCCTCGCGATCCTGCACTCCCTCCAGCGCTCGACGGGCCCGGTCACCGACGCCAAGGTCACGCCCCATCACCCGGAACGGACTTGACTGCCGGCCCCGTCGTGTCAACGCGATGGTGGCGTGCACTCGGCCGAGTGAATGACGTGCCGGGGAGGCGCCTTCTGCCGTAGAGCGGGGCATGGGTGGGGGACGTGAGGTTTCCCGTGAGAAAGGGCTGGGCCGTGGGCCGTGCACTGATCGTCGTCGTCGCTCACGCCCTCGCCGAACTGGGCCGAGCCGGTGTCGAGTTGACCGGCGAACCGGTCGTCCTCGTCTGACGGCCCGCCCGCCGCGCCAGGCCCCGTGTTCCATCGCCCGAGTGGGCGGTGGAACACGGGGCCTGTTGTGCTCAAGCCTGCGTCACCGCGATCAGAAGAGGGACGCGCGGGTGGTGGTCTTGGCCTCGGCCGGGAAGAATTCCTTGGGGCGGCTGGGTTGGGTGGCTGGGGCAGGCCCAGAAGGTGAGGTTCCCCCCTGTGGCGCCCGGCCATATCTCAGCACGTCAGGCGGGCAGCCCGGCCGGGGGCCGTGGCGGTGGTGCCGAGTTCGAGGACGGTGTCCGCGTGCGCGGTGGCCAAGGGGAGGTCATGGCTGATGAAAGCGAGGGCGAGGTGGTGGCGTTCGCGCAGGTCGTGGAGGAGTTGCATGATCGCGACGGCGGTGTCGGGGTCGAGGGCGGACGTGACTTCGTCGCACAGCAGCACGCGGGGTTCGGCGGCGAGGGCGCGGGCTATGGAGACGCGCTGGCGCTGGCCGCCGGAGAGCTGGTGGGGGTAGCGGGTGGCGAAGTCGGGGGGCAGGTTGACCGATTCCAGGAGCTGGGTGACGCGGCCGGCGCACTGGGCGGCGGGCAGGCCGAGGTGCAGGCGCAGGGGGCGGGCGAGCGTGGAGCCGACGGTGTGGGCGGGGTTGAGGGCGCCGAGCGGGTTCTGGGGGACGAGCTGGATCTGGCGGCGCTGGTCGCGGGTGCGGGCGTGGTTGGCGCCGGGCAGCCGCGTTCCGTCCAGGCTGAGGGTGCCGCTGTCGGCGGGGTGCAGGCCGGCCAGGACGCGGGTCAGGGTGGTCTTTCCGCAGCCGGAGGGGCCGGTGATGGCGGTGCAGGTGCCGGGGGCCAGGTCGAGGTCGATGTCCTGCAGGAGGGTGCGTGCCTCGGCCCCGGTGCCGACGCGTGCCGAGATTCCGCGCGCGCTCAGTCCGGTGGTTGTCGCGGCGGTGGTCGTCGGGGCGGTGGTCGTCGGGGCGGTGGCCGGAGCACGCCGGGGGACGGTACGCGCGGGGGGTACAGCGACGGCCGAGGGGTGGTCGAGGGTGAGGACGTCGTCGGCGCACCGCCGGACGAACTCCGGGTCGTGGCTGGCGAGGGCGATCGCCAGGCCGTGCTGGTCGGCGAGTTGGCGCAGCAGGTCGGCGATGTCGTCGCGCAGGTCGGTGTCGAGTCCGGCGGTGGGTTCGTCGAGGAGGAGCACGGCGGGCCGGCGTGCGAGGGCGCGTGCGAGGGCGACGCGGCGCTGCTGGCCGCCCGAGAGGCCGGCGGGGCGGCGGTGTTCGAGCCCGGTACCGGTGGGCAGGCGGACCTGGGTGAGGAGCTGTTCCAGGGTGTCGCGGTGGCGGTCGGGTGCGGTCTCCAGAATGAGGCGGTCGACGCGCATGCGGGGGTTGAGGGCGGATCCGGGGTCCTGGCCGAGGTAGGCGAGGTGGTGGCGGCGCAGCTCGCGCAGGCGGGCGGGCGGCAGGGCGAGGAGGTCGTGGCCCTGCACGGTGATGCTGCCGGAGGTGACGCGGGCGTCCGGAGGGAGGTCGCCGACGAGGGCGCGCAGCAGGGTGGTCTTGCCGGTGCCGGAGGGCCCGGTGACGGCGTGGATGCGGCCGGGGGTGAGGGTGAGGCCGGCCCGGGTGAGCAGGGGGGTGCCGTCGGCGAGGGCGATGGAGAGGTCGGTTGCTTCGGCGATGGGGGTCACAGCAGGAGTCACAGCCTGGTCTCCGTGGTGGGCCGGTCGGGGGTGATGGCTTCGGCCGCGAGGTTGACGCTGACGGCGAGCAGCCCGATGGCGAGGCAGGGCGCCGCGACGGCCCAGGGGTTGAGCATGATTCCGGCGGCGTTCTCGCGGATCATCAACGCCCAGTCGGCTTCGGGTGGTTGGGGGCCGAGCTGGAGGAAGGCGGCGACGGAGACGACGTAGACGCCTTCGACGAAGCGCAGGCCGAACAGGGCGAGGAGGGTGGCGCGCAGGTTGGGCAGTACCTCGCGGGCCATCAGGTACCAGAGGCGTTCGCCGCCGGCGGTGGCGGCCTCGATGTAGCCGGTGGCGGCGATGGGTGCGGCGGCCGCGGCGACGACCCGTACGGCGTAGGGGATGCCGAGGACGGTGGCCGCGGCGGCGACGGGCAGGCGCCCGCCGGCGGGCCAGGCGAGGGCGATGAGCATGATGCCGAGGACGGCGGGCAGCAGGATGGCGACGTCGGCCGTCTGTTCGACCCAGCGGCCGAGGCGGGGGCGCAGGGCGCAGAGGATGCCGAGCAGAGTCGCGATGCCGGTGACCAGGACGGCGACGGCGAGCGCGGTGGCGATCAGCGGGGCGCCGCCGTGCAGCAGACGGCTGAGGACATCGCGCCCGAGCTGGTCGCCGCCCAACGCGGCATCGCCGGACGGGACTTCGTACGGTGCGGTGACCGGCGCGTCGATGGGGTGCGGGGCGAACAGCGGCCCGGTGAGCGCGACCAGGACGAGCAGGAGCGCCGGAACGACGTACAGGAGAGCGCGGCGCGGGCGGGGCGCGGTGGTCATCGGGCGGCCCCCAGGACGCGGTCGCGGACGAGGTCGGCCAGCAGGAGCAGCGTGCTGATGGCGGCTCCGGTGGCGGCGACGACGCCGGCCACCAGCGGGGTGTCCCGGTCGGCGATGGCGCCGGCGAGGACGGCGCCGATGCCGGGGTAGTTGAACAGCGTCTCGACGACGACGGCGCCGCCGAGCAGCATGCCGGCCGAGGTGGCGGTGGCGACGGCGATGGCGGGCAGGGCGCCCGGCAGCATGTGGTGGGTGAGGATGCGGTGGCGGGGCAGTCCGTCGAGGACGGCGGCCCGTACGTGCGGCAGCGCGGCCTGGTCGGCGAGGGCACCGCGGACGATCCGGGTGTTCCAGCCGATCTGCGGGATGGCGAGGGCGAGGGCGGGCAGCACGATCATGTCCCAGGAGGCGGGTGCGCCGTCGGGGCCGGTGAGGGTGACCGCCGGCAGCCAGCCGGTCCAGAGCGAGAGGACGAGCAACAGGCCGACGGAGAGCACGAATTCGGGCAGTGCGAACGCGGTGGTGGCGAGCACGGCGATGGTCCGGTCGGCCCGGCCGCCGGGGCGCAGGGCGGACCAGCTGCCGAGGGCGAGGGCGCCGAGGATGCTCGCGGCGAGGGCGAGGCCGCCGAGCAGCAGGGTGTTGGGGAAGGGGCCGGAGAGCACGGAGGTGACGGGCTGTCCGTGGGCGGTGGTGCCGAGGTCGCCGGCGGGCAGGCCGGTCATCCAGTCCCAGAAGCGTTCCGGGAGCGGCCGGTCGAGCCCGAGGGCGGCGCGGCGCGCGGCCAGGTCGGCCGCGGACTCGCCGCGTTCGGAGGTGGCGTTGGCCGCGTCCCCGGGCAGCAGGGAGACGGCCGCGAACACGGCGGCGAGCAGGACGAGCAGCAGGAGCAGGCGTTTGGCGGTCAGGCGCGCGGCCCGTCCCAGGGCCCTGACGGCAGGGGGGAGCGCCGGGGGCGCGGTGGCGCCCCCAGCGGTGGCGGTGTCGGTCAACGGGCCAGCCATGTCTTTTCGAGCTGGACTCGCCCGTAGCCGGGGAGCTTGGGCAGGCCGCGCACGGCGGAGGCGGCGAGGTCGATGCCGTCGGCCATGCCCCACAGCAGGTAGCCGGACTTGGCGTACTCGATCTCCTGGAGCCGGTGCAGCAGCTTGCCGCGCTCGGTGGCGTCGGCGGTGCCCATGGCCTTGCGGTAGGCCTCGTCGAAGGTGGGCTCGTTCCAGCCGGCCTCGTTCTGGCCGGCGTCGGAGAGCATGGTCTTCGAGGCGAAGAAGACCACCGAGTCGTTGGTGCCCCAGTAGCTGGTGTAGAGCGAGCCCTTGAGCCAGGTGGCGTCCCAGAACACCTTGGAGTCCTGCTTGACCACGTTGATCTTCACACCGGCCTCGCGGACCTGGGTGGCGAAGAGCGTCGCGGACTCGGCGAGGCCGGCGATGTCCTCGGTGGTGAGCAGGTCGTAGGTCCTGCCGGTGTCGAAGCCGGCCTCGGCGAGCAGCTGCTTGGCCCTTTCGAGGTCACGCCCCCGCTGCGGGATGTCCTTGGCGTAGACGGGGTCGCCGGTGCCGAGGATGTCGTTGGCGACGGTGCCGTAGCCGGAGAGCACCTGCTTGACCATGGCGTCGCGGTCGACGGCCAGGCGCAGGGCCTCGCGGACCCGGGCGTCGGCGAACGGGCCGTCGGCGGTGCGCATGACGATGGGCATCGCCATGTCGTTGGGGCGGCGCAGGATCTGGACGTCCTTGCGGGCCTCGGCGGTGCGGGCGGCGACGGCGCCGACGTTGGAGGCGAGGTCGATCTGCCCGGCGAGCAGGGCGTTGGCCATCGCCTGGGGGCTCTCGAAGATGCGCACCTCGATGGCGTCCAGGGGCGGCCTGCCCCCGTACCAGTCGTCGTTGCGCACGAGGCGGGCGTTGCCGTCGCGGTACCAGTCGAGCTTGAAGGGGCCGGTGCCGGGGGCGCCGGCGAGGGCGTCGTCCTTGGTGTCCTTCTTGAGGACGAAGGTGGTGAGCCGGGTGAGCAGCGGCAGTTCGGCGTTGGGGTAGTCGGAGACCAGGACGACGGTCCTCGCGTCCTCGGCCGAGATGCCCTCGGGCTGGATGCCGGGCAGACGGCTCTTGCCGGAGGGGGTGTTGCGCAGGCGCTTGAGGGACCAGACGACGTCGTCGGCGGTGACCGGGGTGCCGTCATGGAACTTGGCGCCGTCGGCGATCGTGAACCGCCAGGTCCTGAGGTCCTCCGAGGGCTTCCACGAGGCGGCCAGCCGGGGGGCGGTGTTCGTCGTCTCGCCCGGGACGGTCAGCGTGTCGTAGAGCAGGCTGATGATCAGGTAGTCGCTCTCGTTGGCCTGGGTGCCGTGCGGGTCGCGGGTGATCGCGGAGGCCCGGCCGAGCGCGCCGACCTTCAACGTGCCGCCGGTGCGGGGCTGTTCGCCCGCGCTGCCGGAGATCGCGGTGGTCCCGGAGTCGGACTTGCCGCTGCTACAGGCGGCGAGCGCCCCTGCGGCGCCGATTCCGGCGGTGGCCCACAGCAGCTGTCGTCTGGTGACGCTCACGTCGTACGTCCTCGATTCAGGGGCGAAGCAATGCTTAGGTTTGGCTACCCTACAGAAGGTTAGGCTTGCCTTACCAACGGGTCGTTGTTACGTTTCCGTCACCGCCGGCCGCCCCGAGTGCCCCGCACCGGGAGCCGCCGCGTACCCAGTCCGTGCTGTACCCGTGCCGCGCCGCGATGCGCCCTGACGCTCAGCCCGCGCCGCCGCACCACCATGCCGCCCCCCCGCACGCCGGAAGGACACCCCCGTGCCCACCGCTCCCGCCCCGGTCCGGACCCTCGACGCGGACCAGGTCGCCGAACTGACCGACACCGCCGCCAAGCTGCTTGCCTTCCACGGCTCCGCCACCAGCCCCGCGCTGCTCGCCGACCTGCCCGTCATGTGCGCCCAGCTCGGCGAACCGCTGCGCCGTCAGCTGCGCCCGGTCGACACCGCCGACGGCCTGTTCGTCCTGCGCGGCCTGAACGTCGACGACGCCCGACTCGGCCCGACCCCGGGCCACTGGTCGAAGGCTGGCGACGCCGGTGCGCTGTGGGACGTCGTGCTGCTGCTCGTCTCCGCGCTGATGGGCACCCCGATCGCCTGGGACGGCCAGCAGGACGGCCGGTTCGTGCACAACATCGTGCCCTCGCCCGGCCATGAGAGCGAGCAGACCGGCGCCTCCAGCTCCATCCTGCTCACCCCGCACACCGAGGACGCCTTCCACCCCGGCCGCGCGCACCTCCTGCTGCTCTGCTGCATGCGCAACCACGACCGGATCGCCACCACCGCGGCCAGCGTGCGGCTGACCGACCTGTCCGAGGCGGACGTCGACCGGCTCATGCAGCCCGTCGCGCCGATCCTGCCCGACGACGCGTACGAGGAGGCCCAGAAGTTCGGCGGCCGGCCGGCGCCGGTGCCCACGCTCTTCGACTCGCCCGAGGGCCTGACCATGCGCTACGACCCCGCCTACACGCCGCTGGGCGACGCCGACGAGGCGTGGCGCGAGGCGTACGAGCACCTGGGGGAGGAACTGGCCCGCGTCTCCGTGGCGGTGAGCCTGGAACCGGGGGACGTCCTGGTCGTCGACAACGACATCGTCGTCCACGGCCGGGTGCCGTTCCAGGCCCGCTACGACGGCACCGACCGCTGGCTCAAGCGCGCCTCCGTCCGCGTCGAGGACCGCCCCACCCGGCCGGCCGCCGAGCGCGACGAACACGGCTACGGCCAGGCCGCCCTCACCGCCTGGGCCGCCTGATTCCTCCCCCCACTTCACTACTTCGAAAGGCCCACCACGTGGACCGGGACGACACCACCCTGCGCGTACTCTCCACCAGCGACCTCGCCGGCCTGGACATCACCCTCGCCGACGTCGTCGGCACCGTCGAACAGGCCTACCGCACCCTGGCCGCCGGGCAGTCCGACAACCCGCGCAAGCTCACCGTCAAGCCCGCGGACGGCCACTCCGTCTCCTACGCGATGCTCGGCCGCGACGGCGTGCGCAACGTCGTCGCGATCAAGACCTCCTACAAGCACGGCCTGCACGAGAGCCGCGAGAACCAGCACTACTACACGACGCTGACCATCTACGACGACGTCACCGGCCTGCCCGTGGCGATGATGGACTGCTCCCGCATCGGCTCCCTGCGCACCCCGGCCGTCTCCGCCCTCCTCGCCCGCGAGTGCGCCGCTCCGGACGCGCGCACCGCCCTGGTGATCGGCACCGGTACGCAGGGCCGGCTCGCCCTGCCGTTCCTGCTCACCACCCTGCCCGAACTGGACCGGCTGCTGCTGTCCGGCACCCACCCCGAGGGAATCGCCGCAGTGCGTGCCGAACTCGCCCGGCACTTCCCAGACCGCGAGGTCGAACTCGTCGAGGACCTCAAGAAGGCCTCCCGCGACGCCGACGTCATCGTCGCCACCGCCGGCGCCCACACCACCGCCGCCGTCGAGGCCGACTGGCTCAAGCCCGGCGCCGTGTCGATCCTCGTCGGCCACGGCCTCGCCCCCTCCACCCTGCACCGCGCGGACCGCGTGATCGCCACCAGCGCGGCCCAGATGCGCGTCACCGGCACCGATATGGCCGACGCGGACGGCAACCTCCCCGACGTCGACCTGGAACTGCCCGTAATCATCTCCGGCGTCTCCAAGGCCCGCACCGCCCCCGACCAGCGCATCTTCGCCTACAACAGCGGACTGGTCGTCACCGACATCGCCCTCGGCCACCGCTTCGCCCAGCTCGCCGCCGCCCAGAACCTCGGCACCGAGGTGGCCCTGTGGCGCTGACCCTGCCCGCCCACCCCGACCCGCTCGCCGACCGCCTCCACGCGAGCGGCCTGCTGCCCGAACTCGCCCACGGCCTCGGCGGCCCGTTCCACTACCTGCTGCCGGAACGTTTCGACGCCAACCTGGCCGCCTTCCGCACCGCGCTCACCGAGGCGGACGTCGAAGGCCGCGTGTACTACGCCAAGAAGGCCAACAAGGCCGCGGTGTTCATGGACCGCTGCGCCGCGGCCGGGGCAGGAGCCGACGTCGCCTCCCTCGGCGAGCTGCGCGACGCCCTCGGCCACGGCGTGCGCGGCGAGGACCTCGTCGTCACCGGCCCCGCCAAGACCGACCAACTGCTGCGCGTCGCCGCCCGGCAGGGCGCGCTGATCGCCGTCGACGCCCTCGACGAGCTGGACCGCCTGCTCGCCCTCGGGAGCGAGCGCCCCGTCCGGGTGCTGCTGCGCCGCTACCCGCCGACCCAGCCGCGCAGCCGGTTCGGACTCGACGACGGGCAGCTGCACGAGGCGCTGGACCGCTGCGCCGCAGCCGGGGACACCGTCCGGATGGAGGGCTTCAGCTTCCACCTGTCCGGCTACGAGGTCCAGCCGCGCGCCGACCTCGCCGGGGAACTCGTCGAACTCTGTCTCAAGGCCCGGGTGTTGGGCCCGCAGGCGGACCGGGTCAGCATCGGCGGCGGCTTCCCCGTCGACTACGTCCGCGCCGATGACTGGCACGCCTTCCTCGCCGAGCAGGGGCCGGGGCACTACCACGCCCAAAAGGCCTTCGCCGCAAGCGACTTCTACCCGTACCATTTCCCGGTCGCCGGCGCGGACGCGTTGCGCGCGATCCTCGCCGCCAGCCCCGGCGGCACCGGCGCGAGCCTCGCCGAACGCCTGCGGCAGGCCGGGGTGATGCTGCTCCTCGAACCCGGGCGCGCCCTGCTCGACCGCGCCGGATCTTCCGTCTTCCGCATCCAGGGCGTCAAGGACCGTCCCGGGTACGGCATCGTCACCGTCGACGGGACCAGCCTCAGCCTGTCCGAGCAGTGGTTCGCCAGCGAGTACCTGCCCGAACCGGTCCTGCTGACCGAGCCCGGCCGTGACGCCTCAGGGCCGTACCCGGCCTGCGTCGGCGGCGCCAGCTGCCTGGACTCCGACCTCCTGACCTGGCGCAAGATCGCCTTCCCCACCCGCCCCCGCCCGGGCGACCTGCTCGTCTACCCCAACACCGCCGGCTACCAGATGGATTCCAACGAGTCCCAGTTCCACGAACTGCCGCTGCCGTCCAAGGTCGTCATCGACCACGACGGCGACCGCCCCCGCTGGCGCCTCGACCGCTGACCGCCCACCCCCCCACGGAGCCTCACGCCATGACCGACGCCCTCCACCGCCCCCCGGTGGTCAGCCGGATATCCGACCTCATCGGCTACACCCCGCTGTTCGAACTCGCCCGCGCCGACAACGGCGCCCGGCTGCTCCTCAAGCTGGAGATGTACAACCCCACCGGCAGCGCCAAGATCCGGATGGCCCGCCAGATGGTCCTCGACGCCGAGGAACGCGGCGACCTGCACGAGGGCGGGCACATCATCGAGTCCACCTCCGGCAACACCGGCCTCGGCCTCGCCGTCGTCGCCGCCGAACGCGGCTACCGCTTCACCGCCGTCGTCGACCACCACGCCGCCGCCGACAAACTGCGCGGCATGAAGGCGATGGGCACCGAACTCGTCTACGTCGACGAGGACGGCGGCGAGGAGCTCCACACCGCCGCGCGCGAGGAACTCGCCGAGGACATGGCCCGCGGCAAGGACAACACCTTCTTCACCGAACAGCACAACAACCCCAGCAACGCCGTCGGTTACCACGCCGTCGGCCGCGAGATCGCCCAGGCCCTCGACAACCGGGTGGACGTGCTGATCGGCGCCGTCGGCACCGGCGGCGGCCTGTGCGGCACCGGCCAGGAGCTGAAGAAAGCCGTCCCCGACCTGACCGTCGTCGGCGTCGAACCCAAGGGCTCCATCGCCTTCGGCCCACCCGCCCACGACTACTACCAGTCCGGCACCGGTACCCCCGAAGGCGCCACCATCGGTCTCCTCGTCGACTACGACCTCATCGACGAGGGCGTGAAGGTCGGCGACATCGAGGCCTTCGCCACCGCCCGTGTCGTCGCCCGCCGCACCGGCCTGCTCATCGGCGGCTCCGCCGGCGGCGTCGTCCACGAGGCCCTGACCCGCCTCAACCGGCTCCCGCCCGACGCCGTTATGGTCGCGTTCATCAACGACGGAGGCGAGAAGTACATGGACACCGTCTTCAACGACGACTGGATGAACGCCCGTTCGCTGATCGACGCCGCCGTCGAGGCCGAGATCGACGAGACCCTCACCAAGCTCCGCAGGCCCTGACATCCGGACCCTGACATCCAGGCCCTGACATCCGGACCCTGACATCCAGAGACGTGAAACCCACCATGCAGCAACTGACCACCCTGGCCCGCGACAGCCGCGCCCTCGCCGCGCTCGCCGTCCCGCTCGCCCTCACCCAACTCGCCCAGGTCGCCCTCACCACCACCGACACCATCATGATGGGCGTCCTCGGCACAGAGTCCCTCGCGGCCGGCGGCCTCGCCCTGGTCATCTTCAACCAGCTGCGGACCATGGGCGTCGGCCTCGTCACCTCCGTCGGCAACCAGGTCGCGGCCGCCGCCGCCCGGGCCGAGGCGGCCAACTCCGGCGCGGAGCAGGCCGACGACGAGGTCCGCGGCCTCGTCCGCGCCGCCCTGGCCGTCGCCACCCTCGCCGGAATCGCCGGCGCCGTCCTGATGATCCTCATCGGCCAGGCCGCCACCCTCCTCGGCCAGGCCGCTGCCGTCGCCCACCGCACCCAGGGCATGCTCGCGGCCCTCGCCCCCGGCCTGCTGCCCTGCCTCTGGTTCCAGGCGATCCGCCAGTTCACCGTCGGCATGCGCCGCCCGCAGGCCCTCCTGCAGATCACCCTGGTGTCCGTCGCCGTCAACGCCGCCCTCAACTGGGCCTTCATCCACGGCAGCTGGGGCTTCCCGGAACTCGGCCTCACCGGCATCGGCGTCGCCACCAGCTGCGTCCACCTGCTCTCCTTCCTCGCCCTCTACGGCTCCGCCCGCCGGGACCCCCAACTCGCCCCGCTGCTCAGCCTGAACGCCTGGAAGGCCGACGCGCCGACCGTCCGGCGCCTGCTCGGCCTCGGCACACCGATCGCCGCCACCTACGGCTCCGAGGCCGGGTTCTTCTCCGTCACCGCCCTCCTCGCCGGCAGTTTCGGCGCGGCGGCGCTGGCCGCACACACCGCCGTCAACCAGCTGATCTACATCGTCTTCCAGGTCGCCGTCGGCCTCTCGCACGCGGCCTCCATCAACGTCAGCCGCGAACTCGCCCTCGGCGAGTACGCCGCCGCACGCCGCATCCGCAGCACCGCCCTCGCCTGCGGCGCAGCCGTGATGGCCGTCGTCGGCACGCTGTACCTGGCCCTCCCGCACCTGGTGCTGAGCCCCTACTTCGACCCGTCCTCCCCGGACGATCAGCAGGGCCTCAGCATCGCCACCGGCCTGCTGGCCGTCGTCGCCGTCCTGCAGTTCTTCGACTGCGCGCAGAACATCGGCGTCGGCCTGCTCCGCGGCCTCGACGACACCAAGAGCGGCTTCCGCATCACCCTCATCGGCTACTGGCTCGTCGGCCTCCCCGCTGCCTGGGTCTTCGCCTACCCACTCGGCGGCGAAACCCGCGGCCTCTGGCTCGGCCTCCTCACCGGCCTCGCCACCACCGCAGTCCTCCTCCTGCGCCGCTACAACCAGAGCCTCGCCACCCGCGCCGACACACCGGCCCCCGGGGTGTGCCCCGTGTGAACGGCGGATCGGCAGCAGCGACTTACCGCACACCCGCTCGCTCGCCCGACGTCCGTTTACGGTCTGGCCGAGCTCAGGCGGCAGGGGTGCCCGTTCGGGTGATCTCCGGAGTCCTCGGTGCTCGCACGGGCGTTGTATCGGGCGCGGCAGGGACCCGCCCTGCCGTTCGGAGCCATGAGGACAGCAATGATGCGACGCAGCATTACCGCACTCGCTGTCGCCGGACTGTCGCTGGGCCGCCCGCCGCCGTTGTGGCGGCGGGCGGGTGAGCGAGGGGAGGCTACGGGGCTTCCTGCGGGGCGTCGATCCAGTCGGGAGCGAGCCGTTCGGACGGCGAGACGTCGCCGACCGGGTGTGAGGGGCGAATCAGTGGTGGAGATGTTCTTCGGGCAGACGCGGGAGTGGTTGCGCGAGTTGGGCGTTCCGGGCTGTGATCCGGACACCAACACCATGGTCTCCGGCCGGACCTTTTCCGACGGCTGCCACTGGAGGTTCGAGGCGCCCACGGTCAACACCGTGCAGGCGGTGGAGACGCTGCTGTCCGAGAGCGTCCGGCGCGGGTTCACGATCAACCGGGTGACGGAGACCTTCGGCCTGAGCCGGCACACCCTGAGCGAGATCCGCGACTACGTCGCGCTCGGACGGGAGTACGGTGCCCAGATCCTCATGTCGGTGGGGCCGCGGGCGATCTACGACATCGGCGCCACGGTGCAGACCCAGGAAGGGGTGCGGATCGGCTACCGGCTGCGCGGGCAGGAGCAGTTGGTCCGCGCGATCGAGGACGTCCGCCGGGCGGTCGAGGTCGGGGTGCAGGGGTTCGTCCTGCACGACGAGGGCCTGCTGTCGGTGCTCGGCCGGCTGCGCGCGGCCGGGAAGATCCCCTCGGACACCCACCTGAAGATCTCCGCACACTGCGGCCTGGGCAACGGGGCCGCCGCCCAGGTGCTCGAGCGACTCGGCGCCGACAGCCTCAACCCGGTACGCGACCTGACGCTGCCGATGATCGCGGCGCTGCGGGAGTCGGTCCTGATCCCGTTGGACGTTCACGTGGACAACACCAAGACGTCCGGCGGGTTCGTCCGCACCTACGAGGCCCCGGAGTTCGTGCGGGTGGCCTCGCCGGTGTACCTCAAGACGGGCAGCAGCGCGCTGGCCGGCCACAGCACCAGGGCGACGGCGGAGCAGACCGAGGGCATGCTGCGGCAGATGGAGATCACCGCCGAGTTCATGGCGCGCCACTACCCGCAGGCGCGCCAGAGCCCGTCGGCCAAGGCGGGCAGCTGACGGGCGCGACCGACGCATCCCGACCGCCCAGCGGATCAGCTGATCGCCGACGCCACCCGCATCCGAGCGGCCATCGGCTGCGGGTGGGCCGCTGACGGCACGACAGCACCACGAACTCGACCCTGCGGTCGCGAGAAGCGGACCGCAGGGCCGGCATCGACGCCGGGCGGGCTACCAGGTCTGCTTCTGGGTGACCGCGATGACGTAGAGCTCGCGCAGATAGGCGTGTTGTGGACAGGGCAGGGACGGGGGTTCGCTCAGACAACCGGAGCAGTCACCGAGGCTCGGGCGGTGGCGGAGATGAGAGCTTCGCGAGGTACTCGCGCTGCGGCGGCCAGGGCACGGCCCACCGGATAGGCGTGCGCGCCTGCCGGGAGGCGGCCGGGGCGACCGCTGAGTACCACGTCGATGGAGCCCAGGACGCTGCGCGTTTCCCTCGTGCGGTTCAATCGTCGCAGTGCTTGGCGGGCGACTGCTTCCGCGCTGTCGTACAGGATGGTTCCGGTGGGCAGGCTCTGCAGAATCTCCGGAGCCACCAAGGGGTAGTGCGTACATCCCAGCACCACGGCGTCGCAATTCCGGGGGGTTCGCTCGGCTGCATCGGCGATCGCCTCCGCTGCGGCGGCCACGTCACCGTGGTCGATCGCTTCGGCCAGGCCGGGACACGCGACCCGTGCGACTGGCATGCCGTTCGCGAAGTCCGCGATCAGACGATCCTGGTAGTCACTTGCGGTGGTCCGAACGGTCGCCCATACGGCGAGGTTTTGACTGGTTGCCGCGGCTGGCTTCACGGCGGGGACGGTTCCGATCACGGGTATGCGAGGCTCGAACCTCTCGCGCAGGGCGTCGATCGCGGTGACAGTGGCGGTATTGCAGGGCACCACGATGGCCTCCGCGCCGCGCTCCGTGGCCAAATCTGCGGCGGTGAGCAGACGGTCCGTGACGAAGGAGGCGGATTTCGGTCCCCAGGGGGCGCCCTCGGGATCCAGAAGCAGGAGCAGATCGAGTTCCGGGGCAAGGTGCCGAAGCCAGCCGGCTGTAGGGAGAAGGCCAAGTCCTGAATCGATCAATGCCACCGTCATGGGGGTCAACGTACCAGTCGGATCTCGCCGCAGGCCGTACTGAGCACATGCGCGGCCCCCTTCACAAGGCCAGGCAGGACCGTCGGGTCGCAGGATCAACTGCCCTCTTGTATTGAGCTCGTGCGGATGCGCGCGGGGTTTGGGGTCGGCGGGTGGGGCGGCTGTGCCAGCGATGGGTAGTCACCGAGTTCGGTGCTCTGCCGCGCGCCGAATGGTCGTGGCAGCCGGGGGTCGTGGGTCAAGTATGCGTCGGCACCAGGGTGTTCTCGTTGCGGCGCCCGGCGGCGAAGTCGTCGATGTTGCGCGCGGTGGCGTCGATGATCTGGCCGACGGCGGTGTGCGTGAAGTAGGCCTGGTGGGAGGTGACGAGTACCTGGGGGAAGGTGACCAGGCGGGCGAGGACGTCGTCGGTGATGCCGTGGATCGAGCGGTCGGTGAAGAAGACGCCGGTCTCCTCCTCGTACACGTCCAGGCCGACGCCGGACAGGCGGCCCGCGCGCAGGGTCTCGACCAGGGCGGCGCTGTCGACGAGGCCGCCGCGGCTGGAGTTCACCAGGATCGCGTCGTCCTTCATCCGCGCCAGTGCGGCCGCGTCGAGGTCGATGTTGTTGAAGCCGGTGGAGCGTTGCGCGATCAGCTTCGTGCCGCCGTCCGCCAGCACGGCGAGCGTCTCGGCGTCGAGGACGGCGTTGACGCTGCTGCTGACGGCCGCGTAGCGGGCGGCGAGCGGGGCGGTGTCGCGGTTGAGGAAGACGTCCAGGCAGCGCAGCCCGTGTCGGCCGGCGAAGGCCCGTTCCAGCAGCGGCCGCTCGTCGGCCTGCACCCCGTACGCGAGGATCTCCACCGACGCTCCTTCCGAAGAATTCCGCAAAGCTCGACCCGGCCACGCTAACCGGGTGGTGGACGGGACGCCCGCCGGACGCACGAGAGCCCCCGGCCGCGGCCGGGGGCTCTCGGAAGCGGGAGGGTCAGAGGACCGTCTCCGCCTCCAGGTAGCGCTCCAGCGGGACGGTCTTCAGCTCGGCGACCGCCTCGGCCAGTGGCACCAGGTTGATGTTGGTGCCCTGCAGCGCCGTGATGTGCCCGAACGCGCCCTTGTGGACGGCCTCGACGGCGTGCCAGCCGAAGCGGGTGGCCAGCACCCGGTCGTACGCGGTGGGGGTGCCGCCGCGCTGGGTGTGGCCGAGGATCACCGGGCGGGCCTCCTTGCCGAGCCGGTGCTCCAGCTCGCGGGAGAGCTGGGTGGCGATGCCGGTGAACCGCTCGTGGCCGTAGATGTCCTTGGTGCCCTCCTCCCAGTGCATGGTGCCGGGCTCGGGCTTGGCGCCCTCGGCGCAGACCACGATGGCGAACTTCTTCTGCCGGTCGAAGCGCTCGCGGACGACGGCGGTCAGCTTCTCGATGTGGAACGGCCGCTCGGGGACGACGATGGCGTGCGCGCCGGCGGCCATGCCCGCGTTGAGCGCGATCCAGCCGGTGTGCCGGCCCATGACCTCGACGACCATGACCCGCTGGTGGGACTCGGCGGTGGTCTTCAGCCGGTCCAGCGCCTCGGTGGCGACGGAGACGGCGGTGTCGAAGCCGAAGGTCACGTCGGTGGCGGCGATGTCGTTGTCGATGGTCTTCGGGACGCCGACGATCGGCAGGCCCGCGTCGCTCATCAGCTTGGCGGCCTTCAGGGTGCCCTCGCCGCCGATCGGGATGACCGCGTCGAGGCCGAGGTCCGCGCAGTACTTCTTGGCGCGCTCGACGCCGTCGCGCAGGTGGCTCGGCTGCACCCGGGACGAGCCGAGGATCGTGCCGCCCTGGGCGAGGATGCCGCTCACCGAGTCCAGGGTGAGGGGGCGGTGGTGGCCCTCCAGGAAGCCGCGCCACCCGTCCTCGAACCCGATGATCTCGTCGCCGTGGTCGACCACCCCCCGGTGGACCACGGAGCGGATCACCGCGTTCAGGCCTGGGCAGTCACCGCCGCTGGTCAGCACTCCGATACGCATTTGCTTTGCAACTCCCGAGCAGAACCGAGGAACGGCCGGACTACAGGCTGGGACGACGAGCCGACACCGCAACGGGGTGCTGCCACGCCGGATGGCGCGGAGACGACCGTGGGGTGAAGGACCGGCCGAATCGGACGGAAACGTCCGAAAACCGCCGTGAAGTCGAGCATACGGCCCCTGGTCCGGCCGGGCAGGAGCCGACGCGGGAGCGGCGCCGTCGGCGCCCCCGCGTGGAAGTGCAGCCTGCTGCCGAGGAGGGTGTGCAGCCGGCAGCCCCATTGTCGTACGTCCCGGGCCGCCCGCGGGCCGGGTGACCGCATTGCGGGCACCCGGCCGGGAGCGGGAAGCGGAGGGGCGTACTACGCGGGGCGCGTCGTGGCGGCGATGCGCTCGGCGCGCAGCGCGTCGTACCAGGTGGTGTCGGCCGGCGGCAGGGCGTTGACGTCCAGCGCCAACTTGATCAGCATGTCCGCGACGGCGGGGTTGCGGGCCAGCACCGGGCCGTGCAGGTAGGTGCCGAAGACCGTGTCCCGCCAGGCGCCCTCGGTGCCGTCGCCGGTGCCGTTGCCCCGGCCGGCGACCACGGTGGCCAGCGGCGAGACGCCCTGGCCGAGGTGGGTGACGCCCTGGTGGTTCTCGAAGCCGGTCAGCTGCGGCAGGCCGAGCCGCGGGTCGACGTCGGCGAGCACGTCGCCGACGCAGCGGTCGCCCTCGCCGCGGGTGGTCCAGACGTCGAGCAGGCCGAGGCCCGGCTCGCGCTCGCCGAGGTCGTTGATGAACTCGCGGCCCATGATCTGGAAGCCCGCGCAGACGCCGAAGATGATCGCGCCGTTCTCGGCGGCCCGGACCAGGCCGCTGTCGTTGCGCAGCCGCTCGGCGGCCAGGCGCTGCGGGCGGTCCTCGCCGCCGCCGATCAGGTAGATGTCCCCGCTGGTGGGGACCGCCTGGTCGGAGCGGACGTCGATCCGGGTCACGTTGAGGTGGCGCTGGCGGGCCCGGCGCTCCACGACCAGGGCGTTGCCGCGGTCGCCGTAGGTGCTGAGCAGGTCCGGGTAGACCCAGACCACGCGCAGGCTGCTCTCACTCATCCTCGAAGGCCTTCCGTCACGATCAGTTGCGTCATGGGGAGCTGCAGGCGCGGCATCAGCCGGCCACGACCTTCCGCAGCTGCTGGAAGGCGGTGTAGTTGGCGATGGCCTCGATCCGGCCGGGCGGGGCCATCCGGACGGCCTGCTCCAGCGTGTCCACCACGTGGAACTGCAGTCCGGCGACCTCCAGGCGGACGGCCAGGTCCAGCTTGCGCTGGCCCATCACGAAGACCGGGTGCCCGGCGAGGCGCTCGTAGTCGACGTCCCACAGCCAGGAGGTGTCGGTGCCGTCGGCGTCGAGCGCGTTGACGGAGAGGATGACCGGGGCCGGCGGGCCGTCGATCAGCGAGAAGGTCTCCAGCCAGCCGGCCGGGTTCTTCGCCAGCAGCAGCCTTATGTCGCGGCCCTGGTACTGGACGACGTCGTAGCGGCCGGCCACGGCGGTCACCGAGCGCATCCGCTCCAGCGCGACCTGCGGGGAGACGCCGAAAACGGCGGCGACGGCGGCCGAGCTGGTGGCGTTGGCCAGGTTGGCCCGGCCGGGCAGCTGGAGCTGGATCGGCCAGGCGCCGCGCTGCGGGTCGATGACGTGGGTGCCCTGGAGCGCCCAGTGCGGGTTGGGGCGCCGGAAGCCGCACTCCTGGCAGAACCAGTCGTCGCCGGGGCGCTGCATCACACCGCCGCAGGCGGGGCAGGACCAGGCGTCCTCCTTCCAGGCCTGTCCGGCGGCCACCCAGACCACCTTCTTGCAGGAGGAGGCGGCCCAGGTCACCAGCGGGTCGTCGGCGTTGGCGATGACGACGGCCTCGGTGTTCTGCAGGCCCTCGCGCCACTTCTCGGCCATCATCCGGGTCTCGGCGGCGCGGTCGAGCTGGTCGCGGGAGAGGTTGAGCAGGGCGATCGCCTTGGGACGGGTGTCGCGCGCGACGCCGGCCAGGTACTTCTCGTCGACCTCGATCACGCCGAACCGGGCGTCCGAGCCGCCGGCCAGGGCGGAGGTGATGCCGGCCGGCATGTTGGCGCCCAGGGCGTTGGAGACCACCGGGCCGGCGGCGCGCAGCGCCTCGGCGATCAGGCGGGTCGTGGTGGTCTTGCCGTTGGTGGCGCTGACCAGCACGACGTCGAGGTGGTCGGCGAGGGTGGCGAGCAGATCGGGGTCGAGCCTGAGGGCGACCTTGCCGCCGATCACCGAGCCGCTTCCGCGCCCGGCCTTGCGCGACACGGCGGCGGCGACCCGGCCGGCCGTGACCGCGATCTTGGCGCGGGCCGGCAGGGAGGCGTCGCGTGCGCCTGTGGGCTCCGATTCGGTGCCTGCCATGCTCAGTGGTTCCTCCTTGCTGCGGCACCGCCCGGGGCCGGATAACGGGCCGTCGGGCGGCGGGGACGGGGCCAGCCTACCGACTCCGTCGCCCGGCTCGACGATCCGGACCCCACGCCGCCTGCTGCGACGCGCCACGAATGCCTGCCGCAGGCCCCCTGACAGGCCGTCATGGAGGGCGGTGTACGGACGGACCGTTCACCGCCGGGGACGCCGTCGGCGGGGTCGGAGGTTCCCGGTGAGAATGTGGTGAAGAAATGATCAGCGGCCCGGGTGGGAGCCTGCTGGGGCGCCCGCGGGCTCGGCGGCGGCGAGGGTGGCGGTGATCACGAGGGTGCCGTCCTCGGGGCGGAACTCCAGCGGCACGCCCAGCCGGCGCATGGCGGCGATCAGCCCCGTGTTGGAGGCGTGCGTCACCGCGTACACCGCCCCGATCCCGGCCGCCCGGGCCATCGCCGCCAGCCGCTGCAGCAGGGCCCGCCCGAGCCCGCGCCGCTGCCAGGCGTCCTCGACCAGCACGGCCAGCTCGGCCTCCCCGTCGTCCCACATCAGGTGCCCGAGGGCGACGATCCGCCCGTCGGGGCCCGTGACGGCGAGGCTGCGGCCGTGGCGGCCGTCCAGCAGATGGTCCAGATAGCGGTCGGTGTCGCGGACCGGCCCGTGGTAGCGCAGCCGCAGCGAGGCGGGCGAGCAGCGCCGGTGCATCGCCCGCGCCTCGGCCTTGTCCGCGAGCCCGGCAGGGCGCACGGTCAGCGCCGTCCCGTCCGGCAGGGCCATCCGGAGCGGGACCTCCGGGGCCGCCTCCGCCGTCGCCTCCGCCCGCGGGCGGGCCGCCGCCGGGTGCACCCGCCCGACGCCGAACGGCCCGGCGGCGACCGCCGCCACCCGCCCCGCCTGCCCGTCGGGTACCGCGCACCTCCGGTCCGACCTGCGGAAAGACCGATTCCAGAGCCGCTCGGGGCGCGTGTGCGATGCCGTCATGGCGGCGACGCTACCGACACTGCGCTTCGGCTCGGTTACGTGATCGTGAACGCACGAATGCCCGGGACGGTTCAGGTGTCCGGCCCTGCCTGCAGTTCGTCCGCCCCCGGGACGGGCCCCGGCGCAGGTCCAGGGGCCCGGCACAGGTCCAGATCGGTGCCCCATGCGGTTGGGACGGCGTGCGGCCGACCGTGCAGGACATGCCCGGCGGTCCTGGTGAGCAGGACGCCGGGGGCTTGTCAGTCCACGTACCGAAGGCGTTCCCATGCGAATCACCCCGTCCGTCCCCGCTGTCGTTTCCACCGTTCTGCCGCGCGCCCGCCGGGCTCCCGTCGGCACCGCGCTGACCGGGTTCCTCGACCGGCAGGTGTGCACCCGGCCGGCGTCCGTGGCCGTGGTCGGCGAGGGGCGGGACCTCACTTTCCTGGAACTGCGCGAGGACGCCCGCCGGCTGGCCGCGCGGCTGCGCGGGCTGGGCGCCGGGGCGGATGCCTGCGTCGGCCTGTTCGTCGAGCCGTCGGTGGAGCTGGCGGCCGGGGCCTGGGGCGTCCTGTACGCCGGGGCCGGCTACCTGCCGCTGTCGCCCGAGTACCCGGAGGACCGGCTGCGCTACATGATCGAGGACAACGGCACCCGGATCGTCGTCACCCAGGAGCACCTGCGGGAGCTGAACCCGCGCGAGGCGGCGTTGATGGACCAGGGCAACCACGGCGGCCACCACCAGTCCAAGGCCAGCCGGCTCCAGGTCAAGGCCCAGCTCTCCGACCCGGGCCTTCGCGATCTCGGCCGGCTGATGGGCCGCGAGCGGGTCGAACTGCCCGGCCGCCGTGAGACCGAGGCCCAGCGCCGGGAGACCTTCGCCCGCAAGACCTACCGCTTCTACGAGGGCGGGCCGGTCACCCGGGACGACCTCACCGCGCTGCTCGCCCCGAGCCCGGCGGGGGCCTTCGGCCGCGACGTGGAGCTGCTGAGCTTCCCCGAACTCGGCCGCATCCTGCGGTGGTTCGGCCAGTTCCACAGCGACGAGCGGCTGCTGCCCAAGTACGCCTACGCCTCGCCCGGCGCGCTGTACGCGACCCGAGCTGGAGCGCTGCCTCGTCGAGACGGCCGACGAGGACGACCTCGTCGCCTCGATCCACCGGCTGATGCCCGCGCTGGACGAGGAGTTGATCCGCCGGATCACCCGGATCGTCGGCGGGACCTACGAGTTCGAGTACAGCTTCCGCGAGCTGGCGGAACGGCGGCTGGACGCGCCGGTGACCATCTTCAAGGCCTCCGGCGACGACTGCTCGTTCATCGAGGGCAGCTCCGGCTACTCCGCCGTCCCGCCGGCCGTCGTCGACCTCGCCGGGGACCACTACGGCGTGCTGAAGGAGCACGGCGTGGTCGAACTGGTCGCGGCGATCCGGGCGCTGGAGCGGATCCGGCGGGACGGGTACGACCGCTCGTCCGGACACGCTCACGGAGACGCTTCCGGACACGCTCACGGAGACGCTTCCGGACACGCTCACGGAGACGCTTCCGGACACGCTCACGGATGGCGCAGAATCCGTGAACGCCTGGGCCCCTTCGGATAGGGATGGCTCGGCTCTCCGCCGATCCCACCTCGTCCGAAGGAACTCCCGTGTTCGTGAAGAAGTTCGTGAAGAAGTCCGCACTGGCCACCGCGTGTTGTGCACTGATGCTCGCCGCACCGCTGGCGCTCGCCCAGCCGGCCGCCGCCTCCGACGGGCCCAAGACCCCGGAGGAGGCGGCTGCGTGCAGGAACGTGGTCGGATCCCTGCTCGGCGGGTTCGGTGCCGCGCTCGGGAGCGCCGTGTGCGTCGTGCAGCCCAGCGACGGCGGACGTAACTCGGAGTGAAGGCGCGCCGGGTGTCGGCGGTCAGCAGCGTCCGATCGCCGACACCCGGCCCCCGCACCGGCCCCGGGCGGGGCGGACCACAAGGTGGACGCCACGGTCATGATGTGGTCGAGCCGACCGGTGTCAAAAGGCGTTCATGGTTGCTTCTATCAGCGTTGCCACCGGCACGAGCACCTGTCGCTGCGTCAAACCGTCCTGGATGACGTTCTGGTACACGACGACAAACCTCTTGTTGCGTACGGTGTCACTGACGAGGAGGCCCTCGGAGATCACGGTTTGGCCGGACTTCAACGGGCCGATGCCGACTTTGCCGTGGGTGGCGAGGAACTGTCCGCCGGGGGGCCAGATCGGTGGAGTGGTCTGTGGGAAGAGTTTCCCGGCCCGCGCCATGAGGCCCTTCATGCCTTGGCTGCTCTTCTGCCCGACGAGCTTGTCGTCCGCCAGTAGCGTCAACAGTCCTGCGAGCTGCCGTGCTGTGGTGCCCTGAGCGGTGTCCACATCGTTGACGCACGGAATGCGCACGGCCGGCCACACGCCTGCGTAGTCACCTGCCAGCCACAGCCCTTGTGAGGAGGTGCTGTCGAAGAAGCCGTCGTCGGCGATCTTGCCGTCGAGGTACGGGTATCCCAGCCCGTGAATGGTCGTGGTGGCCCCGGGAGAGTGCTGTTGCACCATCATGTCCTCGAAGGCGCTCGTTTGTGCCGGGGTGAAGTCGACGAGGAAGTCCGGACCGCTGCCGAGTTGGAGAACAGCCGAATAGTTCGGCTTCCTGGTCTTGTCAGCCGGGCCCAGCGCCGTCGATCCGCTGATCAGCGAAGGCGTGTGCGCAGCGATGTCCGGATCGAAGGTGGCTTTCAGTTCGGCCTCGATCTGAGGCCATGTGGTCAACCCTTTGTCGGTCGCCAACTGATCGGCACTGGCCCGGAGGTCGAAGGCTGTGTACATTGCCGCAATCTTGATCAAGCTGGCCGAGTAGCACTCGTCCTGTTCCCGGAGCGCCGCCCAAGGGTGATTGGTTGCTCCCTCGAACCCGGTGAGCGCCACAACGATGACAGCCAGGTTGTCGACGTTCGGAGCACCGGCTGCTGACAGCGACGCCTGCGTGGTGTTCAGGGCGGCCTGCATCGCCGAGTTGGTGGACGAGTCAAGCGGGTCCGTATAGGAACCCGTGAAGAGAGGCATTGTGGTTCCTTTGACGTGACTTCTCTTTCCAGCGTCACGCGGTCCACGGATGCGCGCAACCAGGCCGTCGGCCTGTCCGGGCGTCAGGTCGACCGGTCGACCGGTCGACCAAAAGATCACTTCTTGGTGGGGTCCGTCGTTCGTGGCCGCGTCCGCCCGAGCTGCGGGCAGGCGGCTCCGGCGGGATGGTGGAGGTGTCCGGGCTCCGGCCGGGCCGGAGCCACCACCGGCAGGGGAGCCGACATGGACCCGACCAGCAACCCGACCATCGACCCGACGAAACTGAAGGCCGCTGCCGAGCCGGGCGCCTTCGGGGGCTATCTGGCCGCCCTACCGCACCCGCCGATGGGCCACGACCACGGCCCGATGAAATCCGTCCGCACGGCGGAGTACCAGGGGCACCGGATCAGCATCACCACGACCTACGAGATCACGGTCGACGGAAAGCCGCT
Source organism: Kitasatospora aureofaciens (assembly GCF_019192735.1). Lineage (GTDB taxonomy): Bacteria > Actinomycetota > Actinomycetes > Streptomycetales > Streptomycetaceae > Kitasatospora > Kitasatospora aureofaciens_A. The sequence goes on along the minus strand of NZ_JAHTKP010000068.1, from coordinate 9,390 downwards.
GATGGCCGGGCTGGACGTGGACGACAGCGGCATGCTGTCCTGCCACGGCCTGCCCGCGTACCAGTTCGTCTCGGCGGTGGACGCCGTCCGGGTGCTGATCCACAACTACCCCGACTACTTCGGGGGAGGCGGCTGAGATGCCCGTCGTCCGCAGGAACATCCTCACCGACGCGGTCGCGCGCGACGACTACGTCCGTGGCGTCGGCCTGCTCAAGCAGGGGAACAGCCCGTACACCACCACGCAGCTCGGGATCCCCGGCCCGGCGGCTCCCGTCCGGACCTACGACCTGTTCGTGGTCTGGCACGGCCGGACCATGATGACCCCGATCCCGCCCGGCGGAAACCCGCAGGTGCGCAACGCCGCCCACCGCGGGCCGATCTTCCTGCCGTGGCACCGGGTGATGCTCGGATTCCTGGAGCAGAACCTCCAACGGGTGCTCAACAAGCCCGGCTTCGCCCTGCCGTACTGGGACTGGTCGGCCGACGGCGACCTCGGCTCGCCGACCAACGCCCAGATCTTCACGCCCGCCTATCTGGGCGGCGACGGCGACCCGGTGTCCGACGGCCCGTTCGCCTTCCACGCGGCCGACCCCGCCACCTTCACGGTCCGCATCGAGGCCGCCGGCCCTGGCGGCATGACGCTCAGGCAGACCAGCCGCGGCCTGCGCCGTGCCTTCGCCCAGCCGCCGCCGTTCGGCTGGCTGACCCTGCCGACCGGCGCGGAGGTGAAGGACGCCCTGGCGTTCACCCCGCCGGCCGGCGGCAACCCGGTCGACCGGTACGACACCCTCGCTTTCGACGCCTCCTCGGAGGGCTTCCGCGACCGGCTCGAAGGCTGGATCCCGAAGGACCCGGCCAGGCCCGTCCACCTGCACAACCAGGTCCACGTGTGGATCGGCGGCGACATGGGGCCCTCGACCTCCCCCAACGACCCGGTGTTCTACCTGCACCACTGCAACGTGGACCGGATCTGGGAGGGCTGGCTGAACCGCTACGGCCGGATCTACGCCCCGGACATGACCGCCCCGGCGGGCACCTACAAGGGCGAGCGGATCGACGACCCGATCGCCTCCCCGCTCGGCGCCTCCGCGACCCCGCGTTCCGTCCTGGACGTCTCCGCGATCTACACGTACGACGTGCTGCCCTGACCGGGCGGCTCTGCTCCTGGCTCTCGGACAGGGGGCCCGGAGATCGAACCCCGCGGCTCCGACAGCCCTCAGGCGACGCGGGTCGGGGTGTCGAGCAGGTCGTGGCCGCCGGTGGTCACGAGGGTGGCGAGGTCGGCGGGGGTGAGGGTGTCCGGGGCGCGGAGGAAGAACTCGTCGACGGCCCCATGAGGGAGCGGGTGGGACTGCATCGAGACGATGGCGACCTGCTGCTCGGCGAAGGCGGTGCAGACGCGGGCCAGGCCGGCGGGGGAGTCCTGGGAGGTGGCGCGGACCCGCCACAGGGCGGTCGGGCCGACGTCGGGGAGGGGCGCCGGGGCCGGCGGGCCGTGCAGGTGGTGGCGGTGCGACCACCAGGTGTGGAACAGGGCCGTGGCGAGCAGCGCGACGGCGGAGGCGGCGAGGACCACCGGGCCGTCGGGGCCGTGCACGACGATCTTGGCGACGAGGTCGGCCGCGGTGACCGACAGGAAGACGGCGGCGAGTTCGACGGTGTCGCGGCGCCAGCGATGGGTACCGGCGCCGCGCCGCTGGGCACGGGAGGGCGTGGGCGTCGGCTGCTCGGAGGGACGTACGGCGGTCGTCTGGTGCTCCGTGTGCTCCATGACACCACTGTCCCCATGAGGTGTTTCCCGACCACGAACCTCCCGTGACCTGCCGGTTAATGTCTCCGGGCTCGGGTTACGGTCCTGGTCGGCGCAGTTCCGCCCTCAGCGTGGTTCCGGCCTCAGCGCAGTGCTGCGGCTGCCGCCTTCACCTCGGCGAGCAGGAGTTCCAGGTCGGCCTCGGTGGTGTCGGCGTTCAGCAGGCAGGCGCGCAGCATCTCCGTGCCGTCCAGCCGGGCGCCGGTGACGAAGATCCTCCCGCGCCGCTGCACCGCGACCGGCAGCTCCCGATTGAGCGCGTCGAGGGCGGCCTCGTCCAGCCCGGCGGGCCGGTACCGGAAGGCGACGATCGAGGTCTGCACCTCGGCCAGCAGCTCCAGCTGCCCGTCGGCGGTGACCAGCTCGCCGAGGTGGCGGGCGAGCGCGGTGCAGCGGGCGATGTCGCGCGCGATGCCCGCGCGGCCCCGGTGGGCGATGGTGGCCCACACCTTGAGCGCGCGGAACGGGCGGGTCTGCTCGGTGCCGTACTCCGAGAACCAGCCGAGCGCGCCCGCCGCCTCGTCACGGAGGTAGGACGGGACGAGGCTGAAGGTGCCGCGCAGCTCCTCGGTGTCGCGGACCAGCGCACAGCCGCAGTCGACCGGCACGCCGAGCCACTTGTGCGGGTCGAGGGCGAGCGAGTCGGCGCGGTCCAGGCCTTCGTAGCGATGGGCGATGGCGGGGTCGAGGACGCCGAAGGCGCCGTACGCGCCGTCGACGTGCAGCCACAGGCGCTGCTCCGCGCAGAGGTCGGCGATCGGGCCGAAGTCGTCGACGGCGCCGGTGCCGACGGTGCCGGCCGAGGCGACGACGAGGAACGGCAGCAGCCCGGCGGCGCGGTCCCGCTCGACGGCGGCGCGCAGGTCGGCGGTGTCCAGGCGGCCGTCCGGGCCGGTGGCGACGGTGCGCAGGTGCCTGCTGCCGAGGCCGAGGAGTTCGGCGGCCTTGCGGACGCAGGAGTGGGTCTCGCCGGTGACGTAGCCGACCAGCGGCGGCAGGCCCGCGAGGCCGTCCTCGCGGACGTCCCACCCGGCGCGGCGGGCGGCGCGGTTCCGGGCGGCGGCGAGGCAGACGATGGTGGCCATGGAGGTGCCGGAGGCGAGCAGGCCACCGCCGGCCGGGTGCGGGAAGCCGACGAGTTCGGCGATCCAGCGGACGACGGCGCGCTCCAGGTGGACGTCGGCGTGGTCGCCGCCGGCCGAGCTGGGGTTCATCGCGGACGCGGCGAGGGTGGCGAGGACGCCGGCGGGGGCGGGGGCGGAGTTGACCCAGCCGAAGAAGCGCGGGTTGCCGTTGCCCATGGGGTGGGGGAGGACGTCCCGTCCGATGGCTGCGACGAGTTCGGCGAGCGGGCGGCCGTCGGCGGGGAGCGGCGCGTCGAGGAGGGCCGCGCGGGCGGTGTCGTCCATCGGCTGCCAGACGGGCCGGGCGGGCAGCTCGTCGAGGTAGTCGGAGACGAGGTCGGCGGCGGCGTGCGCGGCGGCGCGGAAGTCGTCGGCGGTCATGCGGCTGGCTCCAGGGCTTCCGGTGGAGGCGCGGCGTCCTCGGCGCACCCTGATCAGGCGATGGTACGGAAAGAGCCCGCGCCGTGCGGCGCGGGCCCTCCACGTGAGATGGGGCTCAGTCGAGCGAGCCCGAGAGCCCGCTCGCGGAGCGGCAGTAGCCCTGCATCTCCTTGTTGGTGATCTTGGCGCAGAGCCGGCCGGCCGCCCCGCCGTCCGTGTAGTTGACCGTGTAGTAGCTGACCAGGCCCTCCGTGCACGCCTTGCGCTGCCAGCCGTCGGCGGCCGTCGCGCACTGCTGGGCGGCCCAGTCCTCGCGGTCCAGGTTGTACTTCATCGTCCGCGAGCCGACGCCGCGGCTGCAGTCCACGGCCCCGCCACTGGCCTTGCCGTTGAGGCACCACTTGAGCGCCTCGGCGTACACCTCGGGGTGGTTCGGGTAGTCGTGCGAGGAGAGGTAGAAGGTCGGCGCGTAGAAGAAGCACGCGGACTGGAACAGGGACGGCTGGTCCTTGCACGGGTAGAGCGGGTCCTGGGCGAGCTTGTCGGCGGGCAGGTTCGCCTTCGCCTGCTCGTCCTCCTCGTCCGGCCCGAACAGCTGCATGAACAGGCCCTCGGAGCAGCGGATCTTGTTCTGGTCGGTGGGGAACTTGTTGCACAGGTCGCGCGCCTTGGGCACGTCCTGCTTGGCGACGAACATGGTGCCGTGTCCGACGCCGTGGATGCACGGGCCGGTGTTCTTGGGTGCGCAGAGCTTGAGCAGGTCCACCTCGGGCTGGGTGGAGGCGTTCAGCATCTCCTCGACGGCGCCGTGCAGATAGCCGGCCGCGCAGGTCTCGTGCGGGAAGGAGATGACCTTCTGGAAGTCGGCGTTGAACCGCTTGACGGCGGCGTGGCCGAGCTCGTGCGCGATCGGGTGGCAGAAGCGCACGGTGTACGGCTTCTCCTTGGTGATCCTGTCCAGGTCGGCCAGGGCGACGCCGGGGTCGGTGGCGTCCATCTCGGCCATCAGCTTGTTGCGCAGCGTGGAGCGGGTCCACACCGCCGGGTCGCCGGTCGCGGTGGCACTCGCGGCGGCCGGGCTACCGTCCGCCGGGACGGTGCCGGCGCCGGAGCCGCCGGCGGTGGCCGTGGCCTCCGCCGCGCTGGCCGTCGCGGGCGACCAGTCGGTGACGGCCACCGATCCGAGGCCCAGGACGCCCAGCAGCATGGCGGTGAGAATCGCGAATACTCGCGGTTGCATGACGGGATCCCCCGGCGGATCGAGTGTGGACGGTTCGCTCCCATCCTGGCGGGCGCTGGGGCGGCAGTCCGCGTTTTCGTCCGCCATTCGGGAGGCTTCGGCGACGCTATCGCAAGGTCCGACGCCCGGTCTCGGCGGGATGGTTCCCGATGATCACCCGGACGGGGCAGCGGCGGCAGGTCCGGGGGCCGCTGCGCCGTCCGGGGACGAGGGGTCGGAGTTCCAGGGGGCAGGAGGTCACAGCTCCGAAGGAAAGAGGTCGGAGCTTCAGGGACAGGGGGTCAGAGCTCCAGGGACAACAGTCAGAGCTCCAGCGTCACCTGGTACTCCGTCAGCCAGGTGGCCAGGTCCAGGGCGAGGTCGACGCCGAGGCGGACGGACTGCGGGTCGGTGCCGGGCGCGAGCGCGTCGGCCAGCTGCCGCCGGTCGAGCAGGCCGAGCACCGGGGACTTGCCGTCGGCGGCGAGGTCGGCCAGCTCGTCGCGGAGCAGCGCCGGGTAGTGCGGGTCGGCGGTGACGGGGTACGGGCTCTTCACCCGGTCGGCGATCTCGGCCGGCAGCACGTCCCGGACGGCGGCGCGCAGCAGGCTCTTCTCCCGGCCGTCGAAGGTCTTCATCGCCCACGGCGTGTTGAAGACGTACTGGACCAGCCGGTGGTCGCAGAACGGCACCCGCACCTCCAGCCCGTTCGCCATGCTCATCCGGTCCTTGCGGTCGAGGAGGATGCAGACGAAGCGGGTCAGGTTGAGGTACGAGATCTCGCGCATCCGCCGCTCCACCGGACTGGCGTCCGGCAGGTGCGGGACCTCGGTGAGCGCCTCGCGGTAGCGGGCCCGCCGGTAGCCGTCCAGGTCGAGCTTGCGGAGCAGGTCGGTGTCGAGCAGCTGCTCGCGCGGGCCGGCACCCTCGCCGGCGAGGCCGCCGGAGAGGGAGGAGACCCAGGGGAAGTTGTCGGCGGCGATCGCCGCCGGGTCGTGGAACCAGCGGTAACCGCCGAACAGCTCGTCCGCGGACTCGCCGGACAGCGCGACGGTCGACTGGCGGCGCACGCCCCGGAAGAGCAGCAGCAGCGAGACGTCCATGTCGGCGAAGCCGCCAGGGAGGTCCCGGGCGCGCAGGACGTTCGTGCGCTGGGCGAGGTCGGTGAGCTCGGCGGCGTCCAGCTCGATCACGTGGTGGTCGGCGCCGACGTGCTGGGCGAGCAGACGGGCGTACGGGCCGTCCGGGGTCGGGCGGATCGCGTCGGCGTGGAAGTTCTCGCTCTGGCCGGCGAAGTCGACGGAGAAGGAACGCACCGGGCCGGAGCCGGCGTCGCGCAGCACCCGGGCGGCGAGCGCAGTGATGGCGCTGGAGTCGAGGCCGCCGGAGAGGAGGGAGCAGAGTGGCACGTCGGCGTCGAGCTGGCGGTGCACGATGTCGTCCAGCAGGGCTCGGACGGTCGCGACCGTGGTGTCCAGGTTGTGGGTGTGCTCGCGCGCCTCCAGCGACCAGTAGCGGCGCATCGAGATGCCCTCGCGGCGGATCCGCACGACGTGGCCTGGGCGGACCTCGACGATGCCCTGGTAGGGCGTGAGGCCCGGGGTCCGGGTGAAGGCGAGCAGTTCGCGGAGCCCGTCCAGGGTCACCACTGGACGGACAGAGGGGTGTGCGAGCACGGCCTTGACCTCGGAGCCGAACACCACGCCGTCCGGGGTGGGGTGGTAGTGCAGCGGCTTGACGCCCATCCGGTCGCGGACCAGCAGCAGCTCCTCGCGGCGGGCGTCCCAGATCGCGAACGCGAACATGCCGTTGAGCCGCTCGGCCAGGCGCTCGCCCCACTCCAGGTAGGCGTGCAGCACGACCTCGGTGTCGCTGCGGGTGCGGAAGCGGTGGCCGGCCGCCTCCAGCTCCGCGCGCAGCTCGCGGTAGTTGTAGACCTCGCCGCTGTAGGTGAGGGCGGCCAGCAGCCGGCCGTCGTGCTCGACCGTCATCGGCTGGACGCCGCCCTCGATGTCGATCACCGCGAGTCGGCGATGGCCCAGTGCGGCGTGCCGCTCCAGGTGGACCCCGCCGGCGTCCGGGCCGCGGCAGAGCTGGGTGGCCGTCATCGCGTCGAGGACGCTCCGGGCGGTCCGTTCGGCGGTGAGGTCGCGGTCGAAGGCGACCCATCCGGTGATGCCGCACATCAGCAAGCCTCCGGTCTTCCGCTTACGTATGGAGAAAGTCACGCTACGTGTGGAGCGGGTGCGCCTACAAGGGTGTGTCGGGAAGGTGAAGGACAGTGTTCCGATTGGTTGCTTGAGCTGAAAGTCTTAATGTCTGCCCGATTTCGGGCAAGATCTTTGGCTTCCTCGTCGGCGGCGGCCTAGGCTCCTGAGCCGTGCCCAGCTCACCCCACCCTCACGAAGACCTCCTCGCCCACCTCACCCGGACCAGCCCGCTGGGGCCCCGGGAGGCGGCGCGAGTCGTGGCGGAGGTCCTGGCCTACTTCTCCGAGACCACCGAGGAGTACGTCCGGCGCCGCCACGGTGAGCTCCAGGCACGCGGACTGACCAACGAGCGGATCTTCGCCCGGCTCGCCGAGGAACTGCCCGCCCGCCGCGTCGCGGCGCCGGAGCTCTCGACGCGCCAGCTGCGCCGGATCGTGTACGGCTGAGCTCTTTCCTGTCTCTTCCTGTCTCTTCCTGTCTCGCTGAGCCGTTTCCTATTCTCAGAGGAGCCCATCCATGTGCGGAATCGTGGCCTACATCGGCCCCAAGGACGCGACGCCCTTCCTGCTGGAGGGGCTGGCCCGGCTTGAGTACCGCGGCTACGACTCGGCCGGTGTCGCCGTCACCGGGCGCACCGGCGGCATCAAGCTCCGCAAGGTCAAGGGCCGGGTCGCCGACCTGGCCGCCGCCGTCCCGGCCCGCTTCAAGGGCACCACCGGCATCGGCCACACCCGCTGGGCCACCCACGGCGTCCCGAGCGACGAGAACGCCCACCCGCACTTCGACAACGCCGAGCGGATCGCCGTCGTCCACAACGGCATCATCGAGAACGCCGACGAACTGCGCGCCAGGCTCACCGCCGAGGGCGCGGTCTTCCGCTCCGAGACCGACACTGAGGTGCTCTCCCACCTCATCGCCGCCCATGCCACCGAGGGCGTCGAGCTGGAGGAGGCCGTCCGCGCCGCCCTCGGCAAGGTGGTCGGCACCTACGGCATCGCCGTCCTCGACGCCGAGCAACCCGACCGCATCGTCGCCGCCCGCAACGGCAGCCCGATCGTCCTCGGCATCGGCGAGAAGGAGATGTTCGTCGCCTCCGACGTCTCCGCCCTGGTCCGTTACACCCGCCAGGTCGTCCACCTGGAGGACGGCGAACTCGCCACCGTCCGCGCCGACGGCTTCCGCACCTTCACCGAGGACGCCCGCACCACCCACCGCCAGCCGTCCACCGTCGACTGGGAGATCGACTCCTACGACACCGGCGGCTTCGAGCACTTCCTGCTCAAGGAGATCCACGAGCAGCCCGGCTCCGTCGAGCGCACCCTCAGCGGCCGCCTCGACGAGCGCTTCGCCACCGCCCACCTCGGCGGCCTCAACCTCGACGCCCGCGAACTGCGCGAGATCCGCCGGGTCAAGATCCTTGGCTGCGGCTCGGCCTACTACGCCGGCGAGATGGGCGCCCAGCTGATCGAGGAGCTCTCCCGCATCCCCGCGCACAGCGAGCCCGCCTCCGAGTTCCGCTACCGCAACCCGGTCATCGAGGCCGACACCCTGTATGTCGCGGTCAGCCAGTCCGGCGAGACGTACGACACCCTCGCCGCCGTTCAGGAGATCAAGCGCAAGGGCGGCCGGGTGCTCGGCGTCGTCAACACCGTGGGCAGCGCCATCGCCCGCGAGGTCGACGGTGGCATCTACCTGCACGCCGGCCCGGAGATCTCGGTCGCCTCGACGAAGGCCTTTACCTCCACCGTCGTCGCCTTCGCGCTGCTCGCCCTGCACTTCGGGCGCATCCACGACCTGTCGCCGGCCGACGGCAGCCGGATCGTGTCCGCGCTCAAGGCGCTGCCGGACCAGATCCGCGACGTTCTGAAGCAGAGCGACGCCATCGCCGAACTCGCCGCCGAGTACGCCGGGTCGGCCGGCATGATGTTCATCGGCCGGGTCCGCGGCTACCCCGTCGCCCGGGAAGGCGCGCAGAAGCTCAAGGAGATCTCCTACGTCCACGCCGAGGCCTACCCCGCAAGCGAGTTGAAGCACGGCCCGCTCGCGCTGATCAGCCCCGAACTGCCGACCGTGGCCCTCGTCCCGGACGACGAGCTGCTCGACAAGAACCTCACCACGCTGGGGGAGATCAAGGCCCGCTCCGGCCGCGTTATCGCCGTCGCCCACCGCCGCCCCGAGGACAAGCTCGCCGACCACTGCATCCTCGTCCCCAAGAGCGAGCCCGAACTCGACCCGCTCCTCCTCAACATCCCCCTCCAACTCCTCGCCTACCACGCCGCCGTCGCCCTCGGCCGCGACGTCGACAAGCCGCGGAACCTGGCGAAGAGCGTGACGGTGGAGTAGCCCGCCGTCTCACCATCACGCGAAGCGGGGCCCGGCCGACATGCGAACGGCCGGGCCCCGCTTCTTCGCGTTGCTTGGGGGAGGGCTTTCCCTGCGGTGGACCTGAGGCCGATGAAAGTCAGAGTGACCGTGCTATCGCTGACGCCCATTGTCACAATGGCCACTAACTAGCTCTCAGAGGGCGTTTGATGTAGGCGGATTGCCCTTTATGCCCTAGTAGGTCCCTCGCCAGGATGGTGTGGTTTCGTCCGTTATGCGCTTGGCGAGGTTGTCGATCGAGGCGATGTGGATCATGGCTTCGGA
>NZ_JAHTKP010000067.1 GCF_019192735.1 Kitasatospora aureofaciens | reverse complement strand
GGCCGCGCGGCGACGCCGGCGCCCGGTCCGGCGGCGGTGAGGAGCCGTCCTCGACACACGCGCGGCTTCGTGCGGCAGGACACCGCCGTCCAAGCCGTGCGCGGCGTCCTCCCCGGATTGGCGAGTGAGGTTCCCCCAAGGCCGGGAAGTTAGGGCTCGCAGAGCATTAACTTCCCGGCCTTGGGGGAACCTCAGGTGGGGTCCTCCGCCGAAGTCACGTACACCGGGCCAGTGCGCCACCAGCCGGGCCGCTTCACCAAGTGGTGCCCCTGCATCATGAAGTGCAGCGCGTTGAGCAGGCCCTTGCTGTACGCGAAGTCGTCGCCGGCCTCGGCCAGGCGCTGGATGTGGGTCGTCGCCTGCCGGTAGCCCTCGATCTCGACCGCGACGGTGTCGCTTGCCTCGATCGGGGTCTCGCCGACCGTGATGTCCTCGACATCCGACACGCTCGCCGCATAGCCCTCGATCGTGTTCGAGCCAGCGATGGCCCGCGCCGTGAGGTTGCGCCGCATCTGCCCCTCCCAGCGCCGAGGCGTGCGCAGGTGGGGCGCAGACGGCGCCGCATCTCCTCGATCTCCGCGAGGACGGCTTGATCGACTTCCTGCAGTGCAGGCAGAGCATGAGGCAATGACGGCATCAAGCAGTCAAGGTCGTGTGGAGTGACCATGACATATGAGCACGCCAATACCTTTCGCGAATTCTTCAGAACCAGCCCAGATGGCGGCGACCACCGGGGTCCGGCCCCGCCCGTCACCCGCCACCCTCGGCACCGCACCGCACACCTCGACCCGGCCACCGGCACCGACCCAAGGCTCCGGGCACCCGTCACAGTCAGCCCCGCCCAGACACACGCCTGGGCCACATTCCTGGCCGAGGCCGTCCACAACGGACTCGACCCGGCACTGGTCACCCAATGGCTGACCATCCTGGCCGACGCCACCGGCAGCCCCGTACTCCCCTCCCTGGCGTCGATGTCGCTGGCCGAGTACGTCGAGCTCCGCCTCCCGATCATCCTGGTGGGCCTTGAGACCACCACACACGTCCCCTACCTCGCCGGATGGCATCACCGGATCGAGCCCGACCTCGGACACCTCCCCGTCCGCCTGGTCACCACCGGCGCGATCGCCGGCACGATCAACAGCTGGATCGCCGACGGCTGCAGCCGCTCTACGATCAAGAACACCCTTGCCATGCTCTTCCGTATCCTCGAGCAAGCCGTCGTGGACGGCCTCATCGAACGCGCACCCGCCCACGTCACCGGCTGGCAGAGCGCGTACCAGCAGGAGGAGGACGAACTTCTGGACCCCCGGGCCCCCGCGCTGCGCGACTGGGACGCGCTCACCGAACTGGCCGACGCCCTGGTCGACGCCTCCTACAACCACTACCGCGGCTGGGGCGACGTCATCATCCACGGCGCCTGCACCGCCACCCGCATCGGCGAAGTCTCGGGAGTTCGAGCCCACGACATCGACACCGTCAACTGGCTCCTGACCTGCCGTCGGCAGACCACCCCCGCACCCGGCGGCCTCGTCGACAAACACACCAAGGGCAGGGTCGCCCGTTTCATCCCGATCATCGAACCGCTACGCCCGCAGATCATCCGCCGCCTCCGAGCCACCCGCGGCGACCCCGACGCCCGCCTCTACACCGGCCCCCGCGGCGGCCGCATCAGCACCGCCGTCCTACGCGACGCCACCCACTGGGACGACGTCACCCACGACCTCGGCTACGAACACCTGCGCCGCCACGACCTGCGCCACACCGGCCTGACCTGGATGGCCGACGCCGGAATCCCACTCCACATCCTCCAGCAGATCGCCGGCCACAAGGAAATCACCACCACCCAGCGCTACTTCCACCCGAACATCCGCGAACTCGCCAAAGCCGGCGAAGCCCTCACCCGCCACCTCGTCGAGCAACTCCGACTCAACGGGCAGATCCCCCGCCGCTGGTAGCAGCAGGCCATCGCAAGAACCACAAAGCCTCATCAGTTCCTCGCCGCGACCCACTTCCACCCGAGCGCAAACACACTGAGCACCCGCCCTCAAACACCTCACGGGGCGTCACCAGATCACCTGACATCACGCCAGAATCGACGGATCTCGCCCAACTTGCGTAACACACAAGGCAGTTGCAACACGGATTGTCGAAAATTGCAGATCGCGATCCGATATCGGTCACTGTCAGTAGCGAAATCTCGGCCCCAACTGGGCCATTTCATGCCAACTCCGCCCCAGCGACACGCCCCGAGGCGCCCCCGAGAACCCGTCAAATCTGACGGCTAGCCACACGCAGGGCCTCTGACCTGGGATTTCTCCACTGAGCCCAGGCAGTCACCCACTTGACCCCGCCCTGCGCCCGGTCAAGTGCGCCACGGGCAGCCACACTAACGATCCGAAGGGAAGTCACAGTGGAAACGGCCAATCACGCCACAAGGGCGAGTGAATTCCTTTGATTTCAAGGAAGCGCACTGGCGCTTCAGCGGGAAATGCCCGCTTTGCGATGTCCGAAAACCGCCAAAAGGCGGCCTGCTCTACACGAGCAAACCGCCTCCGACCTGCGACATTTCTGTCGGGACGACAGGATTTGAACCTGCGACCCCTTGACCCCCAGCGGTCGAAAGGGTGTCCGACTGGTGTTCACCAGTCCGAATCGTGCAGGTCAGGGCCCATCTCGTCCACCTCCCATGACGCCTGATCCCACCTCATGACACCCAGTCCGTGAGAGGCACGTGAGAGGCCGGTGAGCCGCAGTGAGCTTCCTCACTGCGGCTCACCCCCTTCCGGGTCGGGTTTCCCTTCATCGCCGGTGCGCTGATTCGGGGCTGTGCTTCGACGAGTGGCCCTGGCGTCCGGTGGTCATCGGGCGTCCAGCGGGTACCCCTGGGCGAGGGCAGCCCTGCGGAAGGCGGCGAGCCGGTCGGCGGGGACAGCGAAGTGGCGCTCCCCCAGCCTCGTCGCGACGGTACGCAGGCGCCGGTCCCCGGCCAGGAGGGCCGCTACGACAGGGTCCGCGCATTCGATCAGGTGGACCGGGCCGGTGTCGCGGACTTGGCTGAGGCGGCGAGCCGCATCATCCAGCAGCGTCGTGACGGTCTGCGGCAGCGGATGCCGGCTTGCCGACTCCAGGTAGCGGCGCAGCTCGGTGAGGTCGCGTCCGGCGTCGACGGCTCGGAGCAGGGAGCCGTGGGTGAGGCTCCAGACGCGGTCGCCGGTCTTGTCGGCGAAGGCGTTCAGGAGTAGCGCGTCGGCGGGGGCGAGTCCGTCGAGGGCGGCGATGTCGTGGTTGGGCAGAACGGTGATCTGGCCGAGCGGGGTTGCCGGCTGGGGCTTGGGGCTGGGGTTGTAGGTGGCCGCCTGGCCGGTGGCGTAGGCGCCGAGTGGGTTGAGGCGTATGGCGAGCAGGCCGTCGTAGCGGCTGAGTTGGTCGAGGTAGTCGCCGCCCCAGTTGTGCTGGTAGTCGGTGCGTGCCCCGGCGGGCGGGATGTAGTCGATGTCGATCAGGCCGAGGACGGCCGCGTATTCGAACAGCACGGCGAGCGTGTAGCGGCCCTGGAGCAGCGGCCAGTCGTGGTGGCCGTCGTAACCGAGGCTTCCGTACTGGGGGTCTTTCCAGGTACAGCTTCCACAGGGCGCGTTCGCTGCGGGTGATGACGGGGTCCTGACCGGCCCGGCGCATCTGCGCGAACAGGTCGTCCACGGTGATCCATTGGCCGGCGGTGCGGGTGGTCAGTGCCTGGCCGACGAGCTCGCGGCGCGGTCGGGCGGCGGTGAGGACGTTGGCGGCGCGCTGGCCTTTGATCTCCTCGATCCGGGAGAACTCGTCCAGCAGGGTGTTCTTCAGCCAGCGCCGCCACAGGGCGGCGATGGTCTCGTGTGCGGGCTTGGCGAGCGCGGTCCGGCCGCGCGGGGTCAGCGTGAGCCTGCCGGTAGCGATGGTCGCCAGGCCGCCGGCCTGGAGGAGCAGGGGCCAGGCGAAGGCGGCGATGGCCTCGTGCTGGTAGAAGTCGCCGTCGTCGAGGACTTCGGTGATCGCGGCGACGGCGGCCGCGCTGGGCCTGCGGGTCTTCTCGCTGCAGCGGAGCTTGCCCGTGGCGCACAGCTGAAGCACGGCGGCCAGGTTGGCCTGCGCCTCGTGTTCGGTGGCGCGGATCCGGCGCTCTTTCTCCTGCCGGTCATCGAGCTGGTGATCGATGCTCACAGCTGCCCCATCGCCACGGTGTAGTGGAAGCCGTCCGGGCCGCAGGACCGCTCAAGGGTGCGGACGATCTTCCGGGCGTCGTCGTGCGGGCCTGAGACGTAGAACGGCTTCCCCTCGCGGCCGAAGTCGATCGCTGGTTCGTCGCCCCACACAGGCCCGAGGTACGGGGCGGTGTCCGCGAAGCCGGGCGCGGGCGAGAAACCGAGGGAACGGGCGTACGCGACCGCGCCGTGCACGATCGTGCGAGCCTGCTCGAGCTCGATGCTCAGCGGCGGCTGGTCGAATGCCGAGTAGTACCGGCGCAGGTACGCGAGGAGCGAGCCTGCTCCGACGGCCTCCGGCTCGACGATGTCCTTGACGCCCAGCAGTGGACGTCCACCAGGAACCCGCACACCGTTACTCTGCTGGCCCGCTCCTGGCGGGCCACCAGTACCTGGGCGAAACCTGCCGTCTCCGGATTCTCGGCGGCATGCGGGTCGGCCTCCGCCCACGCGGGCGCGGCGGCCAGTCCCAGGCCGACGCTCCAGCCCGCGTTCACCCAGCACCCGATCACCGGCCGATCGGCCGGGGCCATCCCTTCGGTCTGGCACTCGGCCGCCTGTCGCAGCAGAGCACTCGCCTGCGCAGGGCGCAACCCCAGAGCCCTCGCAATCTGCTTCGGCCCGCTCCCCGCTGCCCGCAATTCCAAGACCCTGGCCAGGACATCGTCGCTCTCCATCACCCGGGCATTGTCCATTAACCCCGGACACCGGAGCGCCCACCCCTGGTCGTTCAACCCGAACGGCTGGCGCATGCCCCAAACCGCCTCCGCCGCCCTGGCGGTGACAGTACGCTGAGGCGTTCCAGGTCCGGCTTCCCGTCATGGGTCGCCCCGCTCGTCTCAACCAATCTGCTTCGTCCGGCCGCGGTCACTGGCGGGCCACCGGGCGGTAGCCGTTCCCGGCGAGCCAGGCCCGCGCCCGGCCGCGCTGCCGCTCCTCGGCGAACAGGTGGAACCGGCGCAGCTCTTCCTCACGGCGCGCCAGCACGTCCTTGAAGCGGCGGAACGCGCCACGGCCGGAGATCGCGATCTCCAGGCGATCCGCGAAATCGGCGTCGCCGACCGTCGCGATGAACAGCTCCATGTCCCGGTAGCCGCCCCGGGAACCCTCGCACCACACCGGCAGCCACCGCTCGGGGTCCTCGTCGTCGTCCTCCGACTGCTCGCCGGGGTCAGCCTGCTGGGGCCAGCAGTCACCGGTGGTCAGGTCGATCCGGCCACCGCCGAAGACCGGGTCGCCTTCCAGCAGCCCGGACAACTCCTCCAGATCCACCGGCAGTGGCCTGAGCTGTGGCACCGGGCCGCGCCCCAGGGCAGCCTCGGCCTGCCGAGCCAGCTCCGCATCACCCTCCCAGTCGCGCTCACCGAGCCGGGCAATGCACTGGAGGGCCAGTTCCGCAGCCCCCGGAACCCCCGCGATCACCGCGTCGCCGACGGCATCCCCGACCTGCTGCAGAACCTCGGCCACCGGCTGCCCGGACAGCAGCGCGACCAGCGCCGTCCCGTCGCCTGCGTGCCGCGCCGCGCGCAGCCGCCGCAGACTTTCCTCGCTCCACGTACCCGTCATGGAGAGCACGGTAGCGGCGCACTCGCTCCGGCGGACGCCAGGTCCGCGTTCAGGGAACGGGCGCATCCGCCATCTGCTCTCGGATATGCGCGACGTGGTGGGATGGGGCGCATGGGCACGAACACGGTCTCCCCGGACGAGCTCGCCGCGCTGGTGGGCAGGTTGCGGTGGGACAAGCGCCGCCATCCCTACCACGGGCGAGGCGAGTACCAGGCAACCGCCCACCAGGTACTGGAGACGGCGACCGCGCTGGTCGACGCCGGGCGGGCCGGCACGGTCGTGCGGACGCTGCGTACCGCCGTGGACCGGGTCACCCGCGCGCTGATGTACCTCGACGACTCCTCCGGCATCGTCGGCGACGCGCTCCAAGGACTCACCGACCTCTACGCCCGCGCGCTGGAGCAGGCCCCGCCCGCCAACCCCAAGACGCTCGCGTCATGGCTGGTCGCGGCGCAGTTCGACGGCCCCGGCTGGCCCCGTATCCACCTGCGAGCGTTCGCGCCCGCCCTTGGCGAGCGGGGCATTGCCGAGATCACCGCCCAGGTCCAGGCGCGTGCTGCCACCGCCGCTCCGGACTCGTGGAGCGCCCAGTTCGCCGTCCGCGACTTCCGCGAGCAGCTCGCCGAGCTCACCGGCAACGTCGACCACTACATCGCGGTCCTCGCCGAGGACCTGAAGAGCCCGGAGCAGTACCGCAAGATCGCACGCGCCCTGCTCGACGCCGACCGCCCGAGCGAGGCCATCGACTGGGCCGGGCGCGGACTGGCCCACCACCCCGGCAACCCCTACAGCGACAGGCTCCGCGACCTGCTCGTCGACCTCCTCATCGATGAGGGCCAGGTTGCCGCCGCGCTCGAGGTGCGCGTCACCGAGTTCAACCGTCACCCCGTCGCCGCCACCTTCCGTGCCCTGGCTGCCACGTGCGACCGCGTCGGTGACACCACGCCGCTCGCAGCAGTCTTGGAGGCACTGCGCGCCCGGGCCACCGAGAACCCGCTCCGGCTGCGTGAACTCGTCCAGGCTCTGGACAGCGTGGGCCTGGACGAGGAGGCATGGTCCACCGCCGCCGCACACCCCGGCGATGTCGGGGCCCACCTGCTCCACTCCCTCGTCGAACGGCGCGAAGCGGCACACCCCGCCGAGGTGCTCGGCCCCTACCGCTTCCTGGTCCAGGCCCAGCTCGCCGACACCGGCCAGTACCGCTACGACCGCGCCGTCAGACTGCTCCGCCGCCTGCGCTCCGCACACACTGCAGCAGGCGACGCCGAGGGCTTCATCCGCTACCTCACCGAACTCCGCACCGAGCACAAGCGCAAGACCACTTTCATCGCCAAGCTCGACAAAGCCGGACTGGCCCCCTGACGTCGGTAGCCGGGCGAGTCCGGCTACCAGCCGCGCAGTTCCTTCCACCTCCGCTCGAACGCCTCCAGACCGTCGCGGCCGAGTAGGTGCCGGTACTGACCGGTCGGGTACAGGCACGAATCCGTTTCGCAGACGGTGGCCAGCCTCGCGAGGCGCTCGGCGAGCTCCGCTGGGTCGATCCGAAGTCGCTCGCACAGGCCGACGTGCACGGCGGCGATGGCCGAGCCGATCTCGCGCGATTCCTTGTCGTAGGTGCGCCAGTCCTGGCTCAGCACCCCGGCGAGGTAGTCCCAGCGCTCCGCGGTGTACTCGACCGCGTCCAGCAGCTCCACCGACGGCGGGCGCAGCGCCAGCGCCTGGAGTTCGGTCACCACGGCGCGGCCTGCGGTGGCGACATCGTGGAGGTCGTACTCGTAGCGACCGTCCGGGATCGCCCGCGCCTCGTCGACCAGCGCACGCAGCGGCTCCAGATCCTCGACGCGCGGCGCACCGAGGCGGCCGGTGACCACCTCGAGATCGACGGCGAGCATGCGGTCACGCAGGGCATGACGGGCGATCAGAGCGACGAGCTCTTCCGCGTCGAGAGTCCTGGCAAGCGTACGGAAGCGCCGCTCCGCGGGATCCACGGTCCGCGCGTCAGGGCGGGACTCGGGCAACGCGTTCCAGGTGAACCCTGCGCGTACGGCAGCCAGGGCCGCCGCGATGGTATGTGGGCACAGCACGGTAGGACGGCTGTCGGGGCAGTCGCACTCACCCGTCAGGGCGCGACCCACGGCGCCGACCCAGACCTGCCAGGTCTGGGTGCCGTCGACGACATCGGCGTTGGCTCCGCCGAAGCCGGGCTCCAAGTTGCGTACAGCGCCGGCGGTCAACAGCTTCTCGCCGCCGCTGTACGCCTTCGCAGACGCAGCAGCTCGGACGGTGTCGGTAGCGATGCTCACGGCCATGCCCATCATCCAATCCTGCCCGGCCGATCGCTGGGCATCGGGTCCACGAACGGGTGAGCCCCGCTTCGCCCGTGCCACGGCTGTGCCGAACCGGCGTACCTGGAATCGCCACCAGCGGAAACGGCCTACGCTCTGTGGCTGTGCAAGTCGAGACGACAAGATTTGAACCTGCAACCCCTTGACTCCCAGCGCGCGCCACTTCGCGGCGGATTACTCATCCGGCCAATTTCCCTACGCTGTGGGGTAGCCGATCTCGGCGATGTCCTCAGCAAGGTCCGCGAGGATCAGCTCGGCGTTGAGGGCACGGACCACGTCATCGGTGAGCGGCCGCAGAGCACAGATATGCCGGACGATATCCAGGTCCACAGGTACCTCGTAGTAGTCGACGGCGAAGCGAGCGTACGCCTCCGGAGATCGGTCGGCGAGGAGCCGGAACAACCAGCCGGCCCCGTCTGGGTCGACATGGCCCTCCGGGAACTCGATCTCCCCCGTCTGCCAACTCTCATCAGTCGTCCTACGCCACAGGCAGACCGTCACCGTCGGAACGCCGTCGTCGTTGAACGCGGGCTCCTCGACGCACGACCGGAACTCCTCGGGAACAGAGTCCACCACGCCCGGCCACACTCCGTCCTCGGTGTAGGGGCTCATCGGCGACTCGTGGTCGAAGCCCCGGACGTACACACCAGCCGGAGCGAAGACGATCGAGTACTCATCCCCCGAACCGTTGCGCATCGACGCCAACTCCTCCGTCAGCGACCACCGCGCGTCGAAGGAGTAGTAGCGCGCAGACCAATCGGGACTGAGGATCGCATCCAGCATCGCCAAAGCCCGGCAGTGGTCCCGCAAGGTATCGGGATCGGGCAAAGAACGGGCGACATCGTTGACGGTCATGCCGACCATCCAAGCGGACCCCAGTGACAACCCGCATGGTCGCTGCGGGTCAGTATCGAATCCCCGGTCGGTGGGAGTCGCAGAACCAGCCGCCGGGGTACAGGCGCGCACCCGGCACGCCGCATGGGGTCCTGCCTGCGGAGCAGTAGCCGGCCCGCACCGGTCTGATCACCGGTGCCGCCGAAACCGGCACGCTCACGGTTACGGCTGCGCAGTACGCCACGCCGGTGTCCTTCGGCGGCATGGGTTCGAAGTCGGGCCCGCGCCGGTCTTCCCGCACCCGGATGCACTCCACGTCGCGCAGACCCGCCGAAGACTTGCGCTGGCGCGGGACCGCCAGCTTCGTCTCCGTGTCGACCAGTGCCCCGCCGTTCGAGACGAAGACCTTCCGGTCCTTCTCCGGTGCCCAGAAGCGGAGCAGGCCGCCGGCTGTGGTCTTGAGGGTGATCGGGACGTAGACGCCGCCGGCGATGCGGCGGACCATGTCGTCGATCTGCGGTACCTGGATGTCCCAGGTCGGGTGCCATTGGTAGCAGCGGCCGATCTTCTTGACCGGGCACGGAAGCGGATTGGTGTGGTCGCACTTCTTCAGATTGAGAGTGCGTACGCCGCCTCGGACGAGCAGGTCGCGGTCCTCGCGGATGGCTCTGGCCGGAAGGTTGTCGGTGCGCGCCCAGTGGACCTGGTCGATGAGGGGGGCTTTGGGGTCGACGGTGTGCCACACGGCTGTGATGCCGTCTTCCTTGGCGATCCTGTCTCGGTGACGAACAGCCTGGGGGGTGATGTAGGACAGTTGGGGTTCGAAGCCGAATAGTCGGCCGTCAGCGCCGGTGACGAGAACGTCGGTGCGGCGCCGACCATCGGCTGCGCGGGCTTCGATCTCGACGCCGTGGCCGTCGCTTTCCGCGGCCCGGGCGTATCGCTCCTTGTACGCCTTGTGCTCGTCGCTTTCCGGCTCGTCGTGTGCGCGGCGGTTCGGGTTGTAGTGGGAGGCGATGCGGCGGCCCTGGCGGAGGGACAGGTACATCCATTCCGGCTGGCTGGGGCGGGCGTCGAGGCAGGTGGGACAGAGCAGGCCGCGCTCAGGGACTGGCCGTTTGTCGGCGTAGAGCTTCTCCCAGAGTCGGGGTATCTCGGGGACGCCGAGGTCTTCTCGGTCGAGGTCGAGCAGGCGCTTGAGAGTGGTGCTCAAGACCGGGTTTCGTTTGGGGAGTTCACCGTCGTAATCGTTCATGGCGTCTCATCTCTGCCATCAACCACGAGTGGGAGCTTCCAGTGTGCACCCGGGGAACGACAACCAGGTTCGGGTGCAGGGATCCAGTCCGCCGAGGAGCATCAACTGACCGACATTCCGCCGTTGTTCCCGTGTCGGGACGCGGTCAGGTAGGGCTTGTTCGTGCCACGCGATCTGCGCCGCAACGGCTCGGCGAACCGTACGAGTTGGCGAGGCGGCCACGAGCGGGCCCACTGCCCCCGCGGCCGTGCACCGGTTATCGTCGGGCCGGGGCGGCACCGGCGCGACGCTTTCGGCCTCAGCCGAAAGCCCGGGCGCCGCGGGGAGGGGCTGCACGGGGTGATCCGCATCCACTTCACGGCCGAGGACCTGCTCGGCACCCGGTTCGCGGACGGGCCGGCGCCGCTGATGGAGCTCGAACTGGCCGTCGCGATGCTCCAACGGCCCGACGTGGACCGGGCGTTCGCCCGCCGACACCGCCTGCTCGGCACCCCGGCCGCGCGGGCCGCCGCACCGCTGAGCGAGCTGGTCCCGCCGACCGGCGCGGGCCCGTTCTTCCTCGACCCGCTCACCGCCGACCTGGAGCACGGCCTGGAGGCCGTACGCTCCTCCACCAACACGCTCGTGCGCAGCGAACTCGCCCGCATCCACCGCAACGGACTGCCCGTCACCCCGCTGATGCGGGCCCTGGCGGACGAGGACCGGCAAGCGTGGCAGTACTTGTAGAACAGCCTGCGCACCTGCCACGCGGCGCTGATCGACACGGACTGGCCCCGGCTGCGCACCGGCTTCGACACCGATCTCGCCTGGCGCTGGCAGGTGCAGCGCGAGCAGGGGCTGCGCGGGATGCTGGCGGGCCTCCACCCGGGCAGCCGGTGGCGCGAGAGCACGCTGGAGATCCCGGTCGCCCGGGAGGCGGAGTACCGCCCGGAGGGCGGCGGCGTCCTGCTGCTGCCCTCCGCGCAGTGGACCGGGGAGCCGCTGTGCGGCCCGATGCCGGACGGATCGCTGCTGCTGCTCTACCCGGCGCTCACCCCGCTGCCCTACCTGCCGGAGGACACGCCCGCCCCGGGGGCGGACCCGGACGAGCCGGTGGCGGCCCTGCTCGGCCGCACCCGCTCGGCCGGCCCCGGGCCGCTGACGGCCGGGCGGTCGGCGGCGGCGACGAGGCGTACCCCGTCAGGATCGGCGGCACCGGCCGGCTCGCCGACGGCACCGAGATCGCGCGCGTCACGCACGAGTTCGGCGACGGTCCGGACGGCCTGCGCATCCGCCTGACGATCCGGTTCCCCGCACACGCCCCCGAGCACGTCTTCACCGGCCACCAGTGGCACTTCGCCTGCGAGTTCCTCAACTGGCTGGAGGCCGCGCACGCCGCCCGCTGACGCCGGCCCGACGGCGCGGCGGCGGGCCGGCCACGAGCGCGTCCCGCCGCCGCACCCTCCACCGCCCCTCCACTGCTCTCCTCGTATGAAGCCGCCGCCGCGTCGTCCCGCAGATGCGCGCCGAACCGACCGGAAGTCATCACGATTGGCCCTCGGCCGGACCTCGACGTCCACGACACTCCGGAGACCAGGGCGGATCACATGACGCGACTCAGTTCACCCACCCACCGGCAACGCAGGCGGGAGAGGAGGGCACGGGCGCTGCTGCGGCTGAAGCCGGGGGCCGCGCTGGCGGCGGGCCTGCTGCTGTTCGGTTTCGCGACCCCGGCGCAGGCCGTCGACCCGACCGTCTCGAACAACAACAAGCGCACCGGGTGGGACGCGAGCGAGCCGAACCTCTCCCCCGCCCAGGTCTCCTCCTCCGCTTTCGGGCAGCGCTGGTCCACCCCGGTGAACGGCGCGGTGCTGGCCCAGCCGCTGGTCACCGGCTCCAACGTGATCGCCGCGACCGAGAACAACTATGTCCACGGCATCGACCCCGCCACCGGGAAGACCAACTGGACCCGCCAACTCGGCCGCGCCTGGCCCACCTCCACCGTCCACTGCAACGACCCCGCCGCGTACACCGGGATCACCGCCACGCCGGTGTACGACCCCGCGTCCAACACCGTCTACACCCTCGCCAAGGTCAACGACGGCCCGGACGCCCAGCACCCCCACTGGTACCTGCACGCGCTCAGCGCCTCCACCGGCGCCGAGCGCACGGGCTGGCCGGTGACCATCCAGGGCACGCCGACCAACAGCCCCGGCCACCCGTTCAACCCCATGACCGCCAACGGGCGCCCCGGCCTGCTGCTGATGAACGGCTCCGTGTACGCGGCCTTCGCCTCCTACTGCGACACCGAGCCGTACGTCGGCCAGGTCGCCGGCGTCAACATCGGCACCCGCAAGGTCACCCTGTGGTCCACAGAGGCCGGCTCCGACACCATGGAGGGCGGCATCTGGCAGAGCGGCGGCGGGCTGGTCTCGGACGGAGCGGGCCGGATCTTCGTCGCCACCGGCAACGGCGCCGGCACGGGCGCCTCGCCGAGCCGGGGCCCCGGCAACCGGCCCCCCGCACACCTCGGCGAGTCGGTGATCCGCCTCGGGGTGAACACCGACGGCAGCCTCAGCGCCCGGGACTTCTTCAGCCCCGCCAACAACCGGACCCTGGACACCAACGACACCGACCTCGGCTCCGGCGGGCCGATGGCCCTGCCGTCCGGCTTCGGGACCGCCGCGCACCCGCACCTGCTGGTCCAGGTCGGCAAGGACGGCCGGGTCTTCCTGCTGGACCGGGACAACCTCGGCGGCATGGGCCAGGGCCCGAACGGCACCGACAACCCCGTCAGCATGGCCGGCCCCTTCGAGGGCGTCTGGGGCCACCCGGCCGTCTTCGGCGGTGGCGGCGGCTACGTCTACACCGTCGCCACCGACACCGGCAACGGCCGCTCCCCGCTGCGCGCGCTCAAGTACGGCGTGAACGGCAGCGGCGTCCCGGTCCTGACCAGCGTCGCGACCAGCAACGAGGGCTTCGGCTACGGCTCCGGCTCCCCCGTGGTCACCTCCAACGGGACGGGCCCCTCCTCCGCGCTGGTCTGGGCGGTCTGGTCCGGCTCCGGCGCGGGCGGCGTCGGCGGCGAGCTGCGGGTCTACGACGCGGTGCCCGTCAACGGCGTCATGCACCTGCGCCGCTCCTTCCCGATCGGCACGGCGGCCAAGTTCGTGGTGCCCGCGACGGACGGCGGCCGGGTCTTCGTCGGGACCAGGGACGGCCACGTCGTGGGCTTCGGCAGCAGCTGACGCCCCCTCCGGTGTGCCCCCGACCTTCTCGCCGGTCGGGGGCACACCCGTGGTGTGGTCGTCACAGTTCGATCAGCAGGCCGTCCCGGGCGACCCCGGCTCCCGCCGCCGCCACCTCGGGCGGGGTCCGCCGGGCGAGCGGGTTGGTGTTGTTCAGGTGGGTGTACAGGTAGCGGGGGCCGGGCCGGCCGGCGAGGTGGGGCAGCGAGTCCCGGACGGCGAGGTGGCCCATGCCCGGTGAGCGGCGGGCGCCGCCCGTACGGTCGGCGAGTTCCCCGGCGGTGGCGAAGGTGCCGTCGAGCAGGACCAGGTCCGCCCCGGCCACCGCGCGGTCCATGGCCGGCGTCCAGTCGGCCAGCCCGGGGGCGTACACGGCGCAGGCCTCGCCGCCGTCCTCGGTGAAGCGGTAGCCCGTCACCCAGTGTGCGTGGTCCGGCAGGTCGGCGGCGTACCGGGGGCGCTTGCCGCCGAGCGCGAAGGCCTCCACGCGCAGGCCGCCGTCCAGCTCCACGGGCTTGCCCGGGGTGGCGGTGTGCCAGTCGGCCCCGGTGTAGGCGGCGAGCAGCGGGCCCACCGGGAAGGCGTGGTGGAGCGCGTGGCGCACCGGGGCGGTGGCGTGCACGGTCAGGCCGGACGCCTCGCGCAGGGTCAACAGGCCGAGGGTGTGGTCGAGTTCGGCGCTGGTGAGCAGGACGCCGCGCAGCGGGGTGTCCCGGGTGCCGGGAGCGGGGGCGAGTTCGGGGGCAGCGAGCAGCTGGGTCCGCAGGTCGGGCGAGGCGTTGACCAGGTACCAGGCGCGGCCGTCGCCGCTGACGGCCAGGCAGTCCTGACTGCGGGAACGGCCTTCGCGCCGGGCGGCGGTGCACTCGGTGCAGCCGCAGTTCCACTGCGGCAGGCCCCCGCCGGCGGCCGTCCCGAGAAGCCGGATCTTCAACGGGACTCCCCGGTAGCGGACTTCATCCGCCGGGGCGCCGGCCCTGCTGCCCCCGCCGGCCCGGCCGCGACGGGGGCGGTGACCAGGTGGTGGTCCGGCGAGAGGCGGCAGGCCGGATCGGTCACGGCGGGGTCGCCGGTGAACTGGTACGCCTGGCAGCGGCAGCCGCCGTGGTCCAGCTCGCGCAGCGCACAGCTGCGGCAGGGCTCCGGCATCCAGTCGGTGCCCCGGAAGCGGTTGAACGCGGGCGAGTCGTGCCAGCTCGCCGCCAGCCCGTCGGCGACGGCGTTGGGCACCGCCGGCCCGGGCAGCTGCGCGGCGGCGAGGCAGGGCAGGACGTCGCCGTTGGGGGCCACCGCCAGCTGCTCGCGGCCCCAGCCGTTCATGCAGGGCTTGACGGTGCCGCCGTGGAGGTCGGCGGCCACGTGCACGATCTCGATCTGCCCGCCGTGGCGTTCCCGGGCGGCGGCGACGTCCCGTACGGCCTGCTCGACCTGCTCCTCGGTGGGGACGAGGTGGGCGCGGTTGCGCCAGGCCCAGCCGTAGTACTGGACGTGGGCCAGCTCGACCCGGTCCGCGCCCAGTTCGACCGCCCGGTCGGCGAGGGCGCCGAGCCGGGCCAGGTTGCCGCGGTGCAGGACGGCGTTGACGGTCAGCGGCAGGCCCGCGGCGGTGAACTGCCGGGCGGCGGCGAGCTTGCGGTCGTGGGCGGCGATCCCGGCGACGGCGTCGGCGCGGCGCGGGTCGGTGTCCTGGAGGGAGAGCTGCACGTGGTCGAGGCCGGCTGCGGCGAGTTCCTCGGCGCGCCCGGCGGCCAGCGGGAGGCCACTGGTGACCAGGTTGGTGTAGAGGCCCAACTCCCGTGCGTGTCCGACGAGTTGCGGGAGATCGGGGCGAAGCAGCGGCTCGCCGCCGGTCAGGTGGAGCTGGAGCACGCCGAGCCCGCGGGCCTCGTCGAGGACGCGCAGCCACTGCCCGGTGTCCAGCTCCGCGCGGTAGCGGGACAGGTCGACCGGGTTGGCGCAGTAGGTGCACTGGAGCGGGCAGCGGTAGGTGAGTTCGGCGATCAGCCCGAGCGGGACGGGCGCGCGGACGGGCCCGCCGGGCGGGGCGGCGGCCGTGGCGGGCACGGCGGGAGCGCCCGTCCCGTCGAGGGTGAGCAGCCGCCGTTCGGCGAGGTCCGTGAGCAGGGCGTCCACCTGCGCGCCGTCCACGCCGTCGTACTCCTCGGCGAGCGCGGCGGTGACGGACCGTACGTCGCGGCGCCCGTCGCAGTGCCGCAGCACGGCGGCGGCAGTGTCGTTGAGCAGCAGCACGCCCTCGGGGTGGAGCAGCGCGGAGCGCCCGCGCGCCGGATCGTGCACCAGCCGGACGCCGGGGCGCAGCCCGGGGGCGGCGCCGCTCACCGCTGCGGCCCGTAGTCGACGGCGTCCAGCATGGCCCGCAGCACCTCGCACTTGAAGGCCAGCGCGTCGACGGCGGCCTGCTGCTGGGCCTCGGTGACGCAGTGGTCCAGGACGAGTTCCAGCGTGCGGGCGCTGCCCTCGCGGGCGACGGGGATGCGGTGCTCGAAGTAGGCGTACCCGGCCGGGGCGATCCAGCCGTAGTGCGCGCGCCAGGCGGTGACCCGCTCGGCCATGTGGTCGGGCGAGAACATCTCGGTGAGCGCCGCGGCCACGCCCTCGGTCCACGCCCGGGTCTGGCAGAAGTGCAGGTACCCGTCGACGGCGAAGCGCACCCCGCGGGCGACGTGCCGCTCGTCGAGCACCTCCTCGCGCGACAGGCCCACGGCCTCGGCGAGCACCAGCCAGTCCGCCAACCCGCCTTCGGCGCCGGTGCCGTCCTGGTAGGCCAGCCGCCCCGCCCAGGCCCGACGGACCTGCGGCAGCGGGCAGTTGGCGATGATCGCGGCGTTCTTGCGGGTCAGGCAGAGCTGGTAGTACCACCGGTTGGCGACCCAGCGCCGCAGCTCCGGTGGCGTGCAGCCACCGGAGTGCAGGCGCAGGTGGAACGGGTGGGTGTCCCAGTACCGTCCGCGCAGCTCGTACAGCCTGGCCGCGAACTGCTCACGGCTCAGCGGTCGCGCCATGTCGAGGCCCGTCCGGCGTACGCGGTGACCTCGGCACCCGTGCGGTGGCACTCCACCGCGGGCGCGGACCAGGCGGGCCTGGCACCCGCCGGAGCAGCGGCCTGCGTGGTGCCGGCTCCCGACGGCGGTGACGGAGTACGGGCGGCATCCATGGTGCCTCCTCGGTTGGGTTTCCCGGCCGCGGAACCTGGCCGGCGAGGGCACAACGACCCTCTGCCCGGACACTACGAGCCCCCGCACCCACCCGCCGGTCGAGAAACCCGCCACGCCCCTGCCGCCCGTACCTCGACGAAGCCCCCTCAGGCCCTCCCAGCCCGCTGATCCACCCGCCGATCCACCGGCCGGACCCCCGCCCGCGCCTCCCGCGCGGCACTCACCCGCTCGGGTGAGAAGAGAAGAGGTGGAGATAGGATTCGAACCCATGTAAACGGCCCTGCAAGCCGCTGCCTCACCGCTCGGCCACTCCACCGTGGCGACACGGAGGACACTACGCAGCCGCGCCGCACCCCCACCGACGCCACGCGTACACGTCACCCGAACAGCCCTGGCCGGACAGGTCCTGGTCAGCGCACGAGGATCAGGCCGCAGCTGTAGGCGCGGGCGTGGCCGACACCGTGGGCGAGGGCGGCCGTGAGGGCCTGCGGGTCGGTGACGGTCAGGGTGCCCCGGAGTTCGGCCCGGCTGATGAGCAGGCCCCGGTGGGGGCCCTGGCTGGAGACCTTCGGCAGGATGCGCAGCGCCAGCCGCTCGACGTCCGCGTCGGCGCCGAGCCGGACCACGCCGCCCGGGGCCACGGGAGGCTCGCCGGCCGGCTGGAGGCGGCGGGCGAACCACGCCTTCACGTGCTCCGGGCGGGTGTGCGGCACCCGTACGCCCCGGGCGCTGCGGCCTCCGGGCGCCGGCGGACCGGCCGGACGGCTGCTGACCGGGTTGACGACCGTACGGAAGTCGAGCCGGTCCCCGACGCGGAAGGTGCGGTCCACCACCAGGCTGTGCGGCGGCTCGACCAGCGCCGCCCGGGGCAGGCCGCTCCAGTCGCCGGGGACGGCGGACTGCACGACCAGGCAGAGGCGGGCGCTGCTCAGGTCCACCGTCCAGCTGGACAGCACCTTCATCCGGGCGCGGGCATCCCGGACGCCGTCGTCGACCCAGCCGCGGAAGCCGCTCATCACCGTCCGGTGCATGTCCTGGGCGTCGATCAGCGACCTGGCGGTGAAGGGGTGCCGGGCGTCCAGCGTGATCAGGGTGTGGGTGGCGACGAACCTGCCGAGCGCCGCCGCGCACAGGCCGATCACCCCGGACTTGGTGGGCCGGGTGTGGGTGTCGCGCTGCGCGAACCGGCCCTTGATGCCCCAGGACTGCAGCGGCCCGGCCAGCCTCACGAGCAGGACGGGCGGCGATGCCTCCCCGGTCACGGTGTCAGGCCCTCGATCGAGTCCACGACCTCCACGTCCCCCGCGAGTTCCGTCAGCAGGAGGTCCTCGATCTCCGGCGCGTACGTGAGGACCCGCGCGGACCGCAGGTCGGCGCGGCGCCTGCTCACGAAGTGGTGGTGGCGCATCAGCCGGCGCACCGCCGCCTGCCCGGCCGGGCCCTCGCCGCCGCTGGACTCGGGGTTCTCGTCCACGGGGTTCTGGAAGGCGGCGGCGTAGTTGTACGGGCGCTCGCACTCGAAGGCCAGCACCAGGGCCGGAGGCGAACCGGTGGAGGCGGTGGGGTTCTTCTTCGCCTCCGGGAACGCCTCGACGAAGGCGTTGACGAACTCCGCCTCGGCGGCCGTCGCGGCCTCCTCCGCCTCCTGCGGCTCCATCCCGGCCTGCCGGAGGTTGACGCGCAGCTGGCGGCGGTCCAGGACGGCGTGCCGGTAGAACGTCCCGGAGATCAGCGACTGGTAGCCGGTCATGCCCGCGCCCGAGTCGTCGGCCGTGTCGAGGAAGCTGAGGGCGTTGCGCTTGCGGTCGAGCTTCGCGTCGTCGCCGGATCTCTGCCACGGTGAGGTCCACCAAGGCGCGGGAACCGTTTCTGCAGCCCCCTTTGATGCCGCGGCGGCCGCCATCGCGGCCAGGAAGGCGTGGGCGAGCATGGCCAGGGTGATGTGCCGCATCCAGCCGATGTAGCGACGCACCTCGTACTGGTCCAGACCACACTCGTTCTTCGCGGCCTGGAAGCACTCCTCGATCGCCCAGCGCATTCCGGCGATCTGAACCAACTTCTCAGTGGCCGTTGGGGGTTGCCGCCATCGCAACGACCGCTTTCGTACCGCCGGTCCAGCTACTGAACTTCAAAGCGTCATATCAGAGTTACTGACAGTTCAAGATCCCTGCGGTATGACGTGGTCATGCGGTACGCGCCTGAGGGTGGGTCGTACCCCAGCAGGACAGGCGGCCCTGGAACGCGTGAGGGAGAGATCACGACCGGGTGCGACACCCACGGATCAGCTGCCCGTCCTGCACCGCCGGCCACCGCAACTCCCCGAGCGACCGGCGCGGAAATGCGAGTGTCTACGAGTGCAGGCGCGGCAGACAGGCGCACTTGTCGCCACGACAAGGGATCGCCGCAGGTCAGGGCACCATTCCGCCCGCTTGTGGGTACGGAGTGAGCGCAGGGGTTCACCGCCTGCTGACGCCCGCCAGGAGACCATGAGCATGGCTGTTCACACGACCCGCTGGAAGTGATCACCATGCGCTCCGCAGCCCACGCCGGGCACGTCTACCGTCGGTGCGGCTGCCGCGACCAGGGTGGCAAGCAGCTCGGAGCCCACTGCCCCGAGCTCGCCACCGACCCCGATCACGGCACCTGGACCTTCTCCCTCGACCTCCCCTCCCCCGACCACCGGCGCAACAACATCCGCCGCAGCGGCTATCCCACCGCCGAAGCCGCCCGCGCAGGACTGCGCCGGATGGTCGAGGGCCAGGCCGCCGGCTTCAACGCCGACCCTAACCAGACCCTCGCCGACTACCTCACGACCTGGCTCAAGGACAAGCAACTCACCCTCAAGCCCACCACCTACGTCCGCTACCGCGACTACGTCACCAACGACCTCGTCCCCGCCCTCGGCACGATCAGGCTCGACGACCTCGGCCACTCCCACATCGCCGCCTTCACCCACACGCAACTCACCGCCGGACGCGGCAAGGTCACCGTCCACCGCTGCCTGGCCACGCTCTCCAGCGCTCTCGGCGACGCCGTCCGCCACCGCCGGCTCCCCTACAACCCGGCCCGCCCCACCGTGATCCCGAGGCCCGCGGCGGCCGAACGGCAGATCTGGACTGTCCAGGACGCCATCCGGTTCCTGGACTCCTGCCGCGCCGCCGACCCGGCCTTCGCCGACCTCATCGAGGTCCTCATCGGCACCGGCATCCGCAAAGGCGAAGCCCTCGCCCTGCACTGGAACGACGTCCACCTGCCCGAGCGCGTCCTCTACATTCGCTACGCGCTCTCCGCCATCGACAACAACCGCCTGATCCTCACCTCACCGAAGACCCGCTCCAGCAAGGACTGGGTCGCCATCTCGCCGCGCGTCGCCATCGCGCTGCGTCACCGCTCCGAGGACAAGGACCCGTCGCTCTCCCACGCGGACCACGGCGGCTTCGTGTTCCACCACCCCGACGGACGCCCCCTCCACCCCGCCTACGTCCTCAACCACTTCCACGACCTCTGCCGCGAGTTCGGCGTTCCCCGCACCACCGTCCATGACCTTCGCCACCTCGCAGCCACCATTTCCATCACCGCCGGCGTCCCGCTCACCGTCGTCTCCAAGACCCTGCGGCACGCCACCCTGTCCACCACCGCGAACATCTACGGCCACCTCACCACCCAGGCCGCCCGCGACGCCGTCGACACCATCGACCGTGCGCTCACCTCAGCCGGCCCCATCGAGCTCCCAGGCCCGCGCACACCCGGGGATCACACCATCAGAGTCCGCAATCAAGGGGTCGTCACCAGAACCCCGCTACGGAAAGCAAGTTGAGACATCGCGCCCCTGACGTGGTCAGCTCGGGCGAAATCCCGCCCTCACAATGCACTCACAAGACCCGGAAAACACGTCAAGGCCGCTCCCACCTCACGGTGAAAACGGCCTCCGACCTGCGTAAACGCTGGTCGGGACGACAGGATTTGAACCTGCGACCCCTTGACCCCCAGCGAAAGGGTGTGACGGTCCATCCACTCAGTCCAGAAGTCGCAGGTCAGGGCCTGTCGAGTCCAGGCCGTGTGAGGCCTCATGACACCTCATGACGCTCAATCCGTGAGAGGCGCGTGAGAGGTAGCGAGCGAGAGGAAGTTCGAGTGTGATCTGCCCCACACCCCGCTGGTGGCGACGATCGACCTCCGTGAGAGTGCCTCATACCGCTTCCCGCCCCAACGCGGACACCCTACGAACTCACCCACACACTCGTGCTCGACGCCGCAGGCCTGCTCGACACCGGCCCGGCCCGCGCACTGCCCGACCACCGCTCCGGCGACGACGCGGTGGAGATCCTCACCGCGGCCGGATGGAAGGAGCGCACCTCGTACGGACGCGTTTCGATGAGTTCACCCATCGGCAGCACCCACATCAGCCGCGAGCCCTCCCTTCCTGAGCGCCCGCTCTTCTTCCTGATGAACAACACCAGCTCCGAGCACATGTGGGAGATCCACCTCTCGCCCTGGGCACCAGCTCCGCTCGTCCGCCGGACCGCCGAGCAGCTGGCGACCGGCACTGCGCTTCGCCACCCAGCCGAGATCCCTGCCCACCACCGCGCGCGCGTCACCACCGAGTCTGCCCCCAGCACCGTGCCGGCACTGCTGTCGAACAGGTCCCCTGCCTCCGGCCGCCTCGTAGCCGCCCGGGGCCGCTCGACCGACTACTCGCCCGACAGCGCCCGCCAATCGACGTCCGCCCCCGTCAGCCGAGGCCCACAGCACCCGGCGCCGGGCTACGTTGCACCACCCACCCCGGGGGCTCGCCGCCCACGTAGCCAGTGCTCCACCGCGCTCACTCTCTGGTAGCCCTGAGCATGCCGTGTACAACCTGGAGGTGCCGTTGCCCGACGCCGTCCCGGGGGTCCACCGGTCGTCGACGTCGCCCCCCGCTACCTGGCTGGCGGCCATGGCGGCGTGGATGCGTTATGCATCGTCTTCGACCTGCGCCGCCAAACGCAGAGTGAGTTCTGCACTAGCCAGCATCCGGGGAATCTCGATCGGGAGATTGGAGAATTCCGTCCGCACTACATCGGCAGGGTCGATACGGCGGGTCACCCCGTCCCGCCCCGTCGCCTCGATCACATAGCGGTATCCGCGGGGCACGCTGGGGTCGTCTGCCACCTTCCACTGCGCTCCGTGCTTCTGAATCAGGTAATCGGCGACGTAGGACATCAGATCGCTGTGAAGGGTGATCCAGTCCGACTGCTCGAATTCATTCAGCGGAGCACGTGAGACATAGGCCTGGAGGGCGGGAATGAGACTCATCGGGTCGCGGGTGTAAATCTCGGGTGCTACCCCGAGCATGTCAGCGACGTCAACGATGTTCCGGCGCCCCTCCTCGATCCATCCCTGGAGATCCGGTTCGCTTGCTCTGGTCACGCCTTGAGCCTTCCGTTGGCCTTCTACTTCTTGGGGGCGGGCCCGTACTCGACGAAGATAACGCGAGCCTGGGTGAGATAGTTCCTAAGGGCCTGCGATGGGGGGGCGTGCAGGAAGACCCAGCGCGGATCGAATTTCGGATCCGCGCGGCGCAGCGCCAGATCCTTGTTGATCTGTTGCTTGATCCCATCGCTGAGCGGGACTTCCCCCTTCACGGTGCGCGTGGAACCGTCCTTGAGCGTGACCGTTCGCCACTCCAGATAGTGCTTGACCTCCACAGCCAGTGTGCGGCCGTTCGGCATGTGAACCGGGACGTCGACGTGGCGCCCACCCGGCGTCTCCACAGGGTGGTAGGGGTGGTCATTTTTCGGCACGGGATAGTGCTGCTCGGGTGCCCCGCCCGCCATCTCTCGAAGGTAGTCCTCAGCGCCCTTGTACCGAGCCCGCCCATGGCGCATGGCCCGCATCTCGCGCAGAGTGCGCTGCGCCGTGCCGGGCATGAGCTCGCGGCGCGGCTGTCCTGTGTCGTGGTGCGAGTTGGGGTCGTGATCGGCCGGAGCTGGTTCGGCTGCCGGGTGGGCAGCGTCGTCTGCGCCGTGGGCCGCGTCGTCCAGCCCACCTGCGTCGTTGCCGTGGGCCCCGTCTCCGCCATGGGCGCCTGTCGAGTGACCGCCTGTGCCGTGACCGTGGCCACCGGAAGGCGTGTGCGAACCGCCACCACCGCTTGGCGTGTGGGACCCGCCGCCACCCGACGGCGTGTGTGAACCCGCGCCGCTGCCCGAGCCGTTGCTGGTCGGGCTGTCCGCAGCGTGGCCACCCGTGGACGGCGTGTTGTGCGTACCGCCACCCCCGCCGGCCGGGTGGGAACCGTCGCCCGGGTGCATCGAGGTTGGGTGGGATCCGCCGCCCGGGTGTGCCGAGGCGGTCGGGTGGCTCGCCGCGTTCTCGACGTGGCTGGGACCGCCCGCGCCGGGGCTGTTGGGAACGTGGCCGCCGGGGGTGTGTTCCGGGGCGTGGACGGGGTCGGATGGGTGGGAGCCGAGGCGGATGGCGTTGTCGCCGCTGCGGACTCCAACTCCGACAGGTTCGCGGGTGTTGGCCTGGGCCGGATGGTGGTCCTTGCCGGGGAGGCTGGCGCCTTCCTTCGGCGCCTGGTCACCGTGCTGGAGGAGGTTGCCGTCGGTGTCGTAGACGTTGCCGTCGTGGTCCAGGAATCTGGTCTTGCCTCCTATCTCCAGTTTGACGGTGCCGGGCGGGAGTTCGACGGTGCCCTTGGGGAGCTTGATGGTGTTGTCGGCGGTCCTGATGGCGCCTTCGGGTATCGCGGTGCCGGGCGGGAGCTTGATCTCCCCACCGGGGAGTTTGACCGCTCCTTCGGGCAGGGCGAGCGCGCCGTCGATGTGGATCTCGGGAATCTTGACGTTGTCGATGCCCTTGAGGGCGGACAGCACGTCGCCGGCCTTGGTGATCCCGAAGCCGACGCCCTTGAAGACGTAGGTCATGGGGTCGATGACCTTGCCGACCTTGCCGGCGACCGACAGCACCTTGCCGACCGCGCCGGCCTTGCCCGCGCCCGACGCCGCTGCGCCGCCGCCGGTCATGGCGGTCAGCACGTTGAAGGTGACCGCACCGCCCGCGCGGCTCGGGTTCGTCTTCCACTGGTCCCAGGCGACCAGAGCCTTGCCGGTCTCCTTCATCGCGGTGCGGGAATCCCGCAGCCACGAGGGCAGTTTGTCCTCCGGCATCAGCCAGTACGCCTCGCCGACCACGGGTACGGCGGTGATGACGAGGCCGGTCGCCAGTTTGGCGAGCCCCGTCCAGGACTGCTTGAAGGCGTCCCAGCCGTCGACGCCCACCAGAGTGCCGAGGCCCTTGATGGTGCCCCAGACGCCGTCGATGATGACGCCCTTGCCGAACTCGATCGCCTGGTCCGGCAGGTCCCACCAGGGGATGTCCCGCTCGACGGCCTCCCCCCACGGCAGGGACTTCGACTCCTTCAACGCCTTCGCGTCGTAGCCGTACATGTCGTCGGCGTCGGAGCCGTCGTTGACCCGCAGCGGCTTGCCGCCGACCAGGGCGACGATCTTGGCGTAGGCGGTGCGCTCGACCTCCTGGAACTGCGTCCACACCTCGGCGATCTCGTCGCGTCGGCGGTTGTTCTCGTGGACCTTGCCCTCGTCCTGGCGCCAGTCGTGGTCGCCGTCGGCCTTCGACTTGAACGCCTCCGCCTGGATCTTGAGGTCGTGCATCCGCACCACCAGCGGATGCGAGTCCCGGCTGTAGGCGCCCAGAGCGCCGGCGATGGTGCACACGTCGGAGCTGAGCTTCGTGCCGAGGTCGTCGACCGGTTTGGTGGTCGCGAAAAGCTGCTCGGCCTCGGGCGCGTGGTAATAGGACTTCAGCCCGCCGAAGCTCGTGTGGACGCTCCCGGCGGCCGCGGCGATCGCCGCCCCTGCCGTCGAGATCGACTTCACCCTGTTGTCCAGTGCGAACAGATCGCCGGTGAAGACCGGGACCTCGGCAGGGTTGACCGGATCGTCGCTCACTTCGCGCCCTCCGGCCGGATGCCCCGCGTCTGAAGGTTCGCGCCCCTCGCCGCGCCCTGCGCAATCCTCCCCGCCGTCAGATCACTCGCGAGGTATGCGTTCGTTGCCTTCACCGTGTCGGCCGGAAACGGCTCGACCCGCTCCGCCATCGACCCCAACTCGGCGTGACGGCCCTCCGGATACGGCGCCAGCGCCGCCGCGACCGGCCCCAGAGCGTGGTGCGACAACAGAGGAGCAACCGCCGACACCCGGCCCCGGCTCTCGACCCGTCTCTGCAGTCCCGGCACCGCAGACCCCGCCGTTTGCATGACCCCGATCAGTCCGTCCGACGCCTTCTTCAACTGCCCTTGCCCACCCTGCGGCTGGACCACCACGTCGCCCCCCTGCATCCACTACCCCGGCCGGCCGAAATCGCCGAGCACAGCCCCGCACACACCGCGCACCGCAACAGGAACCGTGACAGCAGCAGCGTCCCAGCCCCCCTGCCACGCCCCCGCGCGCCAGCTCTCTTCGCCCCAACCCGAACAATATTCGACACCGAACGATAACCAAGGCGTCACTCCGGGTCGCCATCGACTCACTGTTCCTGGCACGACGAGCCCCGTCCTGCCTCACGAACGGCCCCTCCTACAGACCGGACAAGCGCCCCCAAGACCCCGACCTCCGCTATCGAGTAGACGCGGTCAACACACCCGGGGTCGGCTCAATTTCTATGAGCCGACCCCGGGTCAATTCCGCGAGCGCCCACACGGCCGGACCACTTTGCGATCACCGGCATGCTGGCCACCAAGCACGGCTGGAAGCGGACCCAGGAGCACAACAATCTACGAACGGCCCACGCCCCTACGGGATGGATGTCGTCACCGGCCGAAGCCTCAAGGCCGGCGACGGCCTCGGCGTCGAAGTCGGTGGTGAGACCGGACGCTCCTGGCGCGCCAGCATCAGTCAGCACACCCCGCAGGAGTTCATCCTGTCGTTCGCCGAGGAAGTCGCCCGCTGCCTGCGGCACGAGCTTGACACCGCCCTCGGGACGGCCGAGACCCGCGACGCCGAGACCCTCACGTCGTGGCCCGCCGCCGACGGCTGCGCCATAGACCTCGATGCCCCCGGTGCCCAGATGCACGTTGTCCCGACCGGGCAACCGCGTACGCGGTGCCGTATCTGGCGCGGTTGGCAGCTGCGGGCGTGCGTCGCGCCGACATGATCGGTCTGCTCGGCGCTATCGTCGAGAGCACGGACGAATGCGGTGTCACCGTGCCGGGCGCCCCGTGCTCAGCGGGGGTCGCGCAACTTCCCTTGCTCGTGCCGCTGCTGGGCGACGACGATCGCGAGGTGCGGCAGTGCGTGGCGTGGGCGGTTGCCCAGTGCAGGCCCGGTTCGGGCGAGCCCGGGCAAGCTCAGGTCATCACGTCCCTTACCAGGATGTGCGACGAATTCAAGATCACCATGACACCGAGCCGGATCACCCGCAGCCGGGTTTCCGCCGCGTACGAGGACGCCCTGTTCTGACACGCCAGCATGCTCGGCCGACCCGGCCAGGATCAGTGTTGACCTTCAAGTGCAAGCAGGGCGGCCAGGCCGCTTGTGCTCCGAGTGCAGCGGGCTTCCCCTCCCCCGGCGGCCGCTACCCGAACAGCTCCGTGGCCTCCGCGAAGTCGGCCAGCGCCTCGCAGTGGCAGCCGCCCAGCACCAGCAGCGTGGATCTGTCGGTCAACGCCCTGGCCAGCGCCACCGAGCCCTGGACGATGTCCACGGACACGAGCCGGCGGGCCAGCGCGACGCCCTCGTCGAACAACGGCATCAACAGTTCCAACACCTGATGGATCTGCATCTCGGTCTCGACCGCCGTCCGCACGGTCAACCTGCGCTGCAGCGTGACCATGCGCAGCAGATGACGCTCCGGCGCCGACTCGGCCAGCAGTGCCAGGACGGCAAGCTCACGGCGAAGCGCACTCCGGCCGTCGAGATAGCGCTGCCGAACATCGGGTGACCAACCGTGATGGAGATGCGAGCCGAACGGTGGTGCGGGCGCGCCTGGTGCCGCAGGTTCGTCCCCCCGGCCGCCGAGCACCAGCAGCACCACCCACAACGACCGGAAACCACCGTGCCTGGCCCGATCACCCGACTCCGCCAACTCGGCAAGCACGCTGAGAACCTCCCGGCGCGCCGAGCGGGCCTCCTCTCGCCGTCCACCCGTGTCCAGCAGTTGCGAGAACCGCACGAGCATGAAGACCAGATCAGCCAAGGACCCCCGACCCTCATCGAGGGCGGCTCGATGGCGGGCTATCAGGTCTGTGACAACCTCCGCCGCCTCTTCGTACGCCCCGGCCGCCTCCGGCTCCGCAGCCCACTCGATAGCGGTCCAGACGCCGGTGCCGCTCCGTTCGTCCTCCGCGCCACTGGCCCGGACGACCTCCGCGTAGAGATCCGCCGCCTCCCGGTGCCGCCCCCTTCGGCCAGCCCGGCCGCCAGCGCCTCGAGCCCGGCCCGCACGCCTTCTGTCCGGCCCGCCTGGTACTCCAGCCGGGCGATCGACGCCATCTGCTCGCGGACGGCGAACGCCTCCGCGCGACGCCCGAGCTCGCACAACTCCCGCTGGTAAGCGCCCAGTACGCGGATGAGTAGCTCGGCCCTCCGCGGCTCCCCCTCATCCACCCGCCGAGCAGCGGCCACGGCCTCCTCCAGAACCACCAGGCATGCCTTCGGCCGCCCGCGGTATTCCGCGCCGTAGCTGACCCATCAGCAACCCACGTGCCAAGCGGGGCAGATACGCCGCCGGGCTCACCTGGGCGAGCACCCGCTAGGCGTCAGCCTCCTGCCGGTAGCTCAGCCGACTCGATCCCAACAACACCGTCCGTGCCCGCAGCACCGCATCCTGATCCACGCTCCCCGCCGCATTCATGACGCCGATTCTCGGCGCGGCCAACGACCCCGAACAAGCTTGAAGAGCTGTGCTGTTGGTCCTACCGGACAGGTCTCTGACCTGCCATGTTGAGAACGTCCCTGATCCTCTCGCGGCTACGGGGCCGTGAACCGCGCTCCCGGTCCGGACGAACAATGCGGCCAGGAACGGGGAGATCGATCCGGTTATTGGCGACGCGGGCTGCTGTTCCCGCGCAGCGCGGCCAGCCGCCCGACTCATCCGGCGTTCGGGCAGTCGCTGGACCTGTCGGCGCGCACTTGATCGATGGCAAAAGCGTCAAGTGCAAACCCACCAGCCAGAATCTGCGATCACGGCGAGCAACCATTGAACCCATGCAGTGATCGACAGATCGGACATATAGGCAGGAAAGCCACATGCAGTCACCAGCTCCCGACGCTGAGCAGCCTCCGGCGCCGGCGTCGAACCGTGAAAACCGTGAGACGAATGTGAGAGGCAGGCCCGGGAGCGCGTCGAAGGCCGCTTCCTCGTAAACGAGAAAACGGCCTCTGACCTGCGACAATGGAGCGAACTCCAGTCGGGACGACAGGATTTGAACCTGCGACCCCTTGACCCCCAGCGGTCGAACGGGTGTCCGACTGATGTTCACCAGTCCGAGTCGCGCAGGTCAGGGCCTACCTCGTCCGCCCCGCATGACGCCTGTTGTCGTCTCATGACACCCAATCCGTGAGAGGCGCGTGAGAGGCGGCGTGCGAGCTGGAGTTCGGGAATGATTTGCCTCACACTCCGATCGTAAGGGCGGTCCAGTTCCCTCCGGGCCTCCGATGTTCCGCGCCACGGCGCTGCTGTGGCTGTCGACTCCGGGCCTACCGATGGTCAGCGGTCACGCAATTCGGCTCCGGCGAAGGTCTTGTGCTCAGCCGGCGCGCACCCCAGCCCGCGTGGCCCGGCACCAAGGATCCTGCAGGGCACGGGTGGGTTCCGCGGATCACCCCCAGCCGTCGACTCTTCACCGTGAACCCGGCCGCTCAGGGCTGCAGGGTCCACAGATGCAGTGCGTCCCCCGCCTCGGAGACTGTGTACCAGGTGCCATCGCCGAGTGCCTCAGGGGTGCCGGATATCGGGAACGGGTAGGTGATCTGGTCCGTCACCCGCATCCGCCCAGCGTCCACCAACCAGTGCAGTTCGGTGCCGAGGTCCGCGTCGGTCGTCCCGGTGATGACGGTCTGCGCTTCGAGGAAGCTGCCGTGGTAGTCCCACCACACCTCGTCGGGGTCGTCGTAGTGCGGAGTGACGGTCTCGGCCTCCAGTTCGGCCACGATTGAGCCGTCCGTGACACGGTGCAGAGCGAGCGAGTCCTGTTCGTGGGTGACCGTCAGGAATCGGTCACCTGACGGGCTCACCGCGAGCAGGACCCGGTCGTCCTCGCCGATCCGGTCGACGGTCAGCACGTTCCCGTTCCAGTGGCCCCACAGCAGGGGCTGGCCGTCCTGGCCCATGTTCACGCCCAATCCCATCTGCCCGGGAGACGGGTGTGGCCTGTGCCGCGAATTGCTGGCCGTGGTCTGCGTGTCCAACCGCCCCAGCACCCGCCCGTCGGCAGCGTCCAGCACGAGCCACTCATCGGTAAGGTCCTCCGATTTCTCGTCCACCGCGAGCGGTCCGCGGACGTGGGCCCAGAGGATCGATCCGTCGGCGGAGAACACCGCCGAGCCGCTGGAGGGGTACCTGTGGTCGGGGGATTGGGCGTAGTCGTCGAGCGACGTGTGCATCGCACGGCAGCTGTGCTCCCAGCAGCCGTGCGGGATCTCCCATCGCACCGCGCCCATCGCATCCACAGCTCGCAGGGCGTGCACTCCGGCGAACACGGCGAGGTCCCGTCGCGGCGCCACCGTCGACGTGCCGAACCGGCGCGGCCAGGGAGCCGGGAAGCGTGTAGCCGTCGGTTCGCCCGTACCGCTTTTCAGCTCGTCCAGGTCGTAGGCGACAAGCTCCGTGTCGCCCCGCTGAACCAGCAGCCGCTGGTCCGGCCAGCGCAGTACGGAAGGGGCATCAGCCTCGGCCGGGTCCAATGGCGCGGCCAGTGTGGTTATGAGGCGAGCGCTGGAGGTGGTGGCGGTCATAGCGTCTCCGGTACAGGGTGATGTTGCGTGCACCCTACGGCGGGTGGCTGACAAGGCGTCACGGATGTCGCATGCCGTGGCAGTCGACGGCGCAACTCCACCCAGGCTGCGTCGAAGCCGAACGCTCCCGGCAACGCCCCACCTGAAGCCGCACGCGTCCCCAATCCCACGACCTTCCCGGGCGAGACAAGCCAGATCAGCTGAGACCCTCACCTGGCCCGATTCTGCCGACGGTGTCACCACCAAGCGGTGCCGCCCGTTGCGACGGCAGCTCCTACGGCGAGGCAGGGCGTGCCCAGGGGTCATCGGGCGGACAGGACGGCGATCTCTCGACCGAAACCGACCACGAGCCGGCCTTCCGATGCCGCAAGGACCGAGTGGACGGGAGAGGGAAAGGCAAGTGGTGAGCCGATCTCGGCGCCCGTGGCCAGGTCGCGCACCGATACTCCCTCGCTACCACACGACGTGATCAGGTACGGGCTGTTGCCGTTCACCACCGTCGCCATGCTGCGCACAGTTCCAGCGGGGCAGGGCAGCGGCTCTCCGATCTGCTCGCGGTCAAGCAGGCTCCAGGTTCGGACCGTGGCGTCCCGGCTGGCGGTGACCGCGATGGGATGCCCGTTCAACATGGTGGTGCTCACCGACGTCACCCAGTCGGTATGACCGGTCAGTGGTTCGCCGACCTGCCGGCCAGTGGTCACATCCCACAACCGCACCGTCTTGTCCCAGCTACCGGTCACCACCAACGCCCGCCCGTTCACGTGGGCGATGGCGAGAGCAGTGATACGGCTGGTGTGGCCCGTGAGAGGCTGACCAAGTTGCCGCCCGGTCGCAAGGTCCCACACCTGTGCGGTGCCGTCCGAGCCGCCGGTCACCACAACGGATCGCCCTTCGACCTCGGCGGAGGCCAAGGCCAGGATCCTGCCGGTGTGTCCGGCCATGGCCTGGCCGATCTCCTGACCGGAGGCCAGGTCCCAGCGGCGAATCGTGGCGTCCGGGGCCGCGGTCACCACGACGGCACGCCCGCCCACCTCCGCCGCCACCATGCCGCAGACCTCCGTGGCAATGGTTTCGACGACAGGTGCTCCGGTGGCCAGGTCCCACGTGCGCACCGTCGTGTCCGCACCGGCTGTGACGACGACCGGCCTGCCTTGGAGGGTGGTCGTGGTCGCAGCCAGCACCGCTTCGTCATGACCGCCGAAGACGGGGCGGTGCCCGCCGCTGGCCTCCCCGAGGTCCCAGACCCGCACGGTGCGGTCCGCCCCAGCGGTGACGGCAACCGGACGCCCGTCCACGGTCGCTGTCGCGACATCCCACACCTGCGCGGTGTGCCCGTTCAACGGAGCGTCAATGGGTCTGCCCGTAGCCACATCCCATACCCGCACGGTCTGGTCCAGGCCGGCGGTCACAGCCACTACCCGCTCGTTCACCGCCACCGCGGCGGCTGCACGGACCCGGTCCGTGTGCCCGGCAAGCCGCTCACCCACCGCCGCGCCCGTGTCCGCGTCCCACAACCGCACCGTTTGATCTGCGTCAGTGGTCAGCCGAAGCACTCGTCCCCCAACGACGTCTGTCCCCACCACACGCGCAGAACGCTGTCGGGCGCTCACATCCTCATCCAAGATTGCGATGGGATGAGCGAGTTGCCATGTCCAGTCTTCCTGGTTTCGGTGTTTGGCAGGCAACCGGATCAGCTGTCCGCACAACTCACTGGTCCTCACCACCCACCCGTTCCCGCCGCCCCGACACCCCTCAGCCCGATCCCACACGCGCAACGACCCGCCGGCTTCCCGCACCAGGGTGACTGGCCGTCCCGCTACTTCCACGAGCTGGGAGACAGGCACCACTTCACCAGACGAACGTCCGCAAGCAGCGGCCAGGTCACCCACCACGGCCACCGCCGTTTCACCATCGTGGAGGCCAACGATGTCGCCGGCGTCGCAGGCGTAGGCGACCAGTCGTCCGTCGACCACAACCGCGGAAGCCCGCGCATCGAACAGCTTTCCGGCAGCGTCCACCCACGCAGGCTCGAGCACTCCGCCAGCCAGATCCCAGAGCCTCACCGCCCCGCCGAACTCAGCACTCACGGCAACCGGGGAATCATCGGGGCTGGCGAGTATCCGCGCCGGCAGCGCCGAGCCGATCTCCTCGCCCGTGGCAACGCTCCACAGGCGCAGGGTCCGGTCGTCCTCGACAGTCAACACCACGCGCCGGCCGTCCAATTCCGCCACGTCCACGACGCGGACACATTCACCAGCCAGGGACCCATCCGCCAGGTCGAGCAGAAGTACCCGCTTCTCGCGGCCGAGCCGCTCGAGCAACAGGGCAACGTCGCGGCCGTCCACCGTAGCCGTGGCGACGTATTCCACCTCGGCGGTCTGCGACGTCCTCGCGTCCGTAGGGCAGACCAGAGGCGGGCAGACCTCCCGGCCAGTGGCAAGATCCCATGTCCGAACGCTGTTGTCCCGGCTTCCTGTCACGGCCACCGCACGACCGCCGGCGACAGCGGTGTCGACGGCCGTGACCCAACCCTCGTGACCGGTCAGCGTCCGTAGCAGGCGCACATCCGCCGGCGAGCCCGTCGCCCATGCCACCTGCCAGCCAACAGACGGCGTCCCCGGCACGTCCACCGCCGCAAGCCGAGCCGCTAGATCTCGATCACCGAACCTGGCCGCATCCACCGCGAGCACAAACCGCCGTTGCCCGGCATTCTGCTTCCGGTGCACATCGACCGAAGCCCGGTACACCGCCGCCGCCAACCGCTCCTCAGCGCTCTCCGCGTCCGGCAGCAGTGCAAGAACGGACTCCGAATCCGCACGCACCAGCCAACCCAGGTCGGTCAACCCTCCATGCGCCGCGCCGGAATCAACCGATGGAGCGCCATCCCACATAGCGTCAGACATGACCAGTACGGTAATCGGCCCCGCTGACACCAGCCCGCCCCCACGGCACCCCCAGCAACGAGTGACCGGAGGGACGCACACGCTCCGGCTCCCACAGAGTGAAGTAGGCCGCCGACGAGGTGCCCGTGGTTCGGGTCCTTGTCCGATGGCCGCTTCCCGAACCGTGCAGGCGAGTTTTCCCCACACACGGCGCTCCAGCGATCATTTCCGGGTAGTGGCTGTGCGGGGGTCCAGCGGGCGGTCGCCGGTGCTCTTGGTCGTGGCGGTTGGCCCCAGCCAGGACGCGGACCAGGTGGATGCCGTAGCTCGGTCATGCCCGAGCGCTTCAGCCCCTGACAGCGCGATCTGCTTTTCCACCTGCTCGGCCACCACCCCCGGCGGGGGCAAAGCAGCCGGACGCTCTCCCGTCAACCGGGGTCCCCGACGGCCTGGTAGGAACAGCCGAACCGGAGGACCTGCAGCAGCTTGTCGAAGACGATCCGGTCACTGATCCGGCGCCGGTGGCAGCCCAGCGGGTGGGCCGGATCGAATGGCGCCGCTGCGGCGGCAGAGCAGCGAACTGCTACACAGCGGTTCCGTCAGCCATGAAGGCAGCGCGGGCACAAATCCCCCCAGTAGTCGCCGAGCACCGCAGCCACATGATCGGGCGGAAAACCCGCAGATCCGAGTCGCGTTTTGCCCAGTGGATGAACGACAAGCTCAGCCCGCCCAGTCATCCAGGTAGAGGGAAACAGCGACCACCGCTCCTGCGTCGTTACGCCACGCGCTTGCGCGATACCGGCCGTCGCCGAATCCGGTCTCGGCGACGACCCCGTGGTCGTCAACGACCGCCGCACGTGATGGGCCTGCGGCCATGAGCCGATCGCGGACGGCCTCCACCAGTTGCGGGTTCGTTGGGCTGATCCGGTTGGAGTTACCGAGGTCGAAGCATCCCGCCATCCCCGAGTCGACCAGCACATGGGACTCGTCGTCGGGGAGATGACCGAACCTCGCGGAATGGCCGTCGGCCCACATCCGCAACTCCGAGACACGCGGTCCCCGCTCATCCCTATCCGCCACGAACGAGAACGCCCGCCATGTCCCCACCTGCGCCGGCAGTGTCACCCCGAGGAGGCGATCGATCTCCGGAGCACGCTCCTCGAGGTAGCAGGGGTCCGCCACCCGCAGGGTCCCACTCGTCACCTCGAAGCTGCCCACGTCGTACCTGGTCCCCGCTGGAATCGCGCCACCCTGATCGAGGAGGACGGCGAGGTCGGTACATCCCAGGTGGACAGGGCGACCCGCCGCGAAACTGATCGACAGTCCGGCATCGTCCGCCACCTGGGAAAGCCGCTGGCCGTAGAAGGCCTTGGCCCGTTCCGCGTCGTCGCGGATACCGGCCAGGGCATGCAGACGA
The DNA here is from genome assembly GCF_019192735.1 of Kitasatospora aureofaciens. Lineage (GTDB taxonomy): Bacteria > Actinomycetota > Actinomycetes > Streptomycetales > Streptomycetaceae > Kitasatospora > Kitasatospora aureofaciens_A. The sequence continues at coordinate 3,494 of NZ_JAHTKP010000067.1, read as the reverse complement.
GGGTCGGCCGACGGGGGCAGATCACGCAGAGCACGGCTGATGGCGCGACCGTGTTCAGTACGGAAGCGCCGACGGGTACAGAGAGTTCCCGGACGCAGGCCGGGCAACGCTCCGCCGAAACCCCCCTCCACGATCTCGACCGCATCGAACAGCGGCCGCACGACCCGTTCTGCGGCCTCCAGATCGAGCGTGCACAGGCCCGCGAGCCGATCGCTCACCGCCGCCACGGTTCGTGCCTCACCGAGTATCCGGAGCAGGTCGTGGGGATCACCTATGCCGTCAGTCAGCGGCTCCCCGGCCTCGACCCTGCTACCGAGGGGTACGCGCAGCTCTCTGCCGTCGAGTGGGCCGAAAAGCCATCCCTCCCGCCCCCCCGACCAGCGAAGGACACTTCCGCCCGCCGTCAGCGACCACTTGACCGCCACGTAGTCGTCGCCTGGGGCGTTCTCGTCCGTGAGCAGATAGCCCGACCCCACCTCATTCAGGTACCCGTCGGCAGGGGCGATCCAGGCGGCACGCTCAGGCGGTCTCGCCTGGAGGATGTCGGTCACCGCCTCGGCCTCACTCGTCGCCGCCACCGACCGTACGAGCCGCTCGACATCCCGCGCCGACCCCCCGAACCCGGTCAGAACACGCGCCAGGTCATCCAGCAGTGAACGCGACAAGCCCGGTCCGTCGCCAAGCCCCGGGGCCATTCCCCACGCACCCGCCGAAACCGCGTCAGCACCCGAATCATCCTCATGGACATCGTCAATCATGGCGAGCACTGTAGACGGCCCCGCCGACACCCACCGCCCCTACAATCGCCCCCACCCCGAAGGAAAGTCAGGTGATGTCAGTTCCCTTGGCTACGGTTCTCTCCCTGGATGGCGGGCCAGGACGGCACGACAGGAGATGTGCACGCGCTTGGGGTCATGGCCCGTTCGAGAACGACGCTGAAAGGGTGCGATGGAGATAGAAGCGCTGGTCAGCGAGGCGTGGCGGTCGAGGACCACGACGCAGCGGCTGCGGGAGCTGGCCTGCAAGGACCCGCGGCTGGCCCGGATCGTGGCCAGCCGGATCGGCCTGCCCACCGAGCTCGCCGAGGAGCTGGCCGCTCGTGCGGGCGGCGCGGACGGTGGCGACGGGGATGTCAGGACGTTGCGGGCCCTGGCGGCCCAGCCGGCGACACAACCGCAGCGGCTGGCGCTGCTCGCCCGCCACCCCGACGAGCAGGTACGCCGGGCCGTGGCCCTGCACCGCAGTACGCCCAAGGCGGCCCTCAAGGAGCTGGCCACTGACCACTCCCTGGTCGTGCGCCGGGCCCTCGCTGCCCGGGAACATCTCCCCGGCAAACTCGCCACCGCCCTACTCACCGACGCCTCGGCCCAGGTACGGCTGACCCTGGCCCGCCGCTTCGACGCCCGCCCGAAGCACCTGCGGGCGCTCGCCACCGACCCTGAGCCGCGGATCCGCCGGCTGGTGGCCGCGCTCGGCTACGCCGACGGGGACGGCCTCACCGACGACGACCCGCGGGTGCGCCGGACCGCCGTCAACCGCTGCGGCGTCGAGCAACTCGCCCCGCACCTGAACCGGTTGGTACACGACCCCGATGTGGGGGTCCGAGCGCTGTCCGCCCACATGCGCCGCAACCACAACCCAACCGCCCTTGCGGTTCTGGCCGCCGACCCGCAACCGGCGGTACGGTCCGAGGCGGCAGGGAACTGGTACACCCCTGCCGAGGCGCTGACGGCGCTGGCCCACGACGGAGACCTGGCGGTCCTGGCCCAGGTCAGCGACAACCCGTTCACCCCGCCGCAAGCCCTCGCGGCAATCGTCGAGGCCGTTGCGACCGACTTCGACTATGACCGGTACTGCGACCGGGGCAATGCCGACAAGTCCCTGATGCGGGACATCATCGATCACCTGCTGGATCACCCGGCGATTCCGCCGCAGGCGCTACGGGCGCTGCACGCCAAGAACCTGCCCGATTTCCACGAGGGCAATGCCATGAGCAGACCAAACTGGCCACCCGACCTGGTGATTCAATTCGGGCTGAGCTACTGCGCGAGCACCGTGGATGAGGGCGAGGAGCGCCGCAGCTACACCGAGATCGACGCGGCCCGGCGAACCGAACCCCTTGATCAGGTACTCGCGACCATGCTTCGCAGCCCCATCCATTACCTGCGGGGGGCTGCGGCTGCGAACCGCCACACCCCGCCGCAGGCACTCGCTGAGTACGTGCGCACCGCCGACCCCGAGATGGAGGAATACCACCTCGATGACGCGGCGAAGAACCCGGCCACCCCGCCCGAGATCCTGGAGGCCTGGGCCGCCGCCAACGAACGGCACTACGAGATGTTGAAGAACCCGTACCTGCCCGAGTCGGTCCTCCAGATCATCGCGGCCGGCGACAACGACTTCTACGCACCGCGGGCGCGTCAGATGCTGGAGGTCCGGGCGTACCGGGCCGGGACGCAGGCACCGTGCTGACCCTCTCGTCGTGGCGGGCCCGCTTCGACCGGCTGACCGACACCAGCAAGGTGGTCGAGCGGGTGGCGGGAAGCGTCATCAACTACCTGGACGACAAGGACATCGGCTGGTACCTGCACTCCGGTGACCTCATCGTGCCGGAGAACGTCGACAACGACATCGCGCTCGTCGTCGACGGCGACATGATCGTCCACGGTTTCCTCGACGACCACGCCACCGACATCGGCATGCTCGTCGTCCTCGGCGACCTCATCGTGCGAGACCTGGTCTCGTGGGGCTCTGTCTACGTCGCCGGGGACCTGCGCGCCGAGGGCGTGGTCTACGGGTACTACAACGACTTCACATTCGAGGTCGCCGGGAAGGTCAACGCCCGTGCACTGGTGCTGTCCGACAAGGACAGCAGCTACCACACCGGCGAACTGGAGGCGGAGATCGACTCCTACGCACCCACGAAGGAGCAGTTCCGGGCCGCCCGGGACATCTTCGTGCCGGAGGTGTACGACGGCGGCGCGAAGCGGGCCCGGCACGGCAAACGCCCCAAGCCGGCCTGTCCGAGCTACAACCTGGTCTGTCGGCGGCTGCACGACGGGCTGCCACTGTTCCAGGCGCCCCGATAACACGGCCCTTGGGGACGGTCGGGGCCCGAGGGGATCTCACCCTCGGGCCCCCGTGTTCGTGGCATACGGTGCGGTTCGTTTCGAGGGGCGATGCTGATCAACGGTGAGGGTGTAGTTCTGCCGGCTGGGGTTGGGGGAGAGGCGCTGGCGCGGGCGGGCGGTATGAGGTCAGCCCGGGGCCCGGTACCGGTCAGCCGGGCAGGAAGGGCTGAGCCCAATCGGTGAACCGCTGCCCCAGCTCCGCCTGCGCTGCTGCAACGACGGCGTCCGGGTTCTGGGTCACGGGCAGGCCGAAGTGCCGGTCGAGCCAGGCGGCGAACTCTCCGTGGCCGTCGCTGTGCCGGTGGTCCTTCCCGCGGTAGAAGTAGGCGCTGTCCCAGTCCACCGAGATCTCCGCGTCGAAGC
>NZ_JAHTKP010000066.1 GCF_019192735.1 Kitasatospora aureofaciens | reverse complement strand
CAAGGCCGCCGCGGCCGCCGCGGCCTTGGTGCGGCGGGCCGGCTTCTCGGCCGGGGCCTCGGCGTCCGCCTTGGCGGCGGTGCGCTTGGCGGCCGGGGCGCCACCGGCGGCGAGCAGCGGGTCGCCGCCGCTCTTCTCCTTGATGGTCTCGATCAGCTGGCTCTTGCGCATGCGTCCGGTACCGGTGATGCCCAGGTCCGCGGCGAGCTTCTGCAGCTCGGCCAGGACCATGCCGTCCAGGCCCGCGGCGGCGGTACGGCGGCGCCGCGCCGGAGCCGCGGGGGCGGCGGCGGCGTCCGACGCATCGGCGTCCGGGCGCGCGCCCATCAGATCGGTGGTGTCGCTCACTAAGGGTCCTTCCCTGGAGCGGACGTCGGCCTGTCTGGCTCGGCGACCGGTTGTGCTGTCCTGACCAACGCTCGACTGCGTCGGTCCGAGGCGGTGATCCCTCGAAAGACGGAAGCCCGTCGAGGGAGAGCTGCGAGGTGCGGTGCATGAAGCACGGTGGTGCGAGTGGCGCGGTGGGCCGGTCGTGTGCCGACCTCCCCTGAGGGCGTACCCCCACGCTGCCTGCGAATCCCGGGCCCCCGTCGCGTGACGGTGGCCCGCGCTCCGCCCGTCCTGGCCTCAAGGTGGGAGGCCGCGGGTGGGAGTCAGGTGCCGTCACGGCTTCGGGATGCGGCCGCAAGTCGCGCAGGCAGGCTGCGTACGCGCTGCGGTGGGCTCCCGGAGAATCGTCGCCCCGGATATCGCCGAAACTCCGCGGCAGCGGAGTGCTGGGATCGGGACGCGGCGCACCGAGCCCCGGAGGGCACCTGGTGCAGCAATGAGGTTAACACTACCGACCCCCTCACACATTCCCCAGCCTTGCGCTTGCCAATCGTGTCCGGAGGACCCGGCTGCGGCCGGGCCCGGCCGGACCGCCCGAACGTGCTGCTCAGGCGTCCAGCGGGAGCACCGTGGCACCGGTCCGGTCGAGCTCCAGCCGGTGCGCGGCGAACGCCGGGTCGCCGCCGTGGCCGTGGTGCCCGGCGAAGGAGAGCACCTTGTCGGCGCTCGCCTCGTCGGTGAGCGCGAGGACGGTCGGGCCGGCCCCGGAGATCACCGCCGGGATGCCCTCCGCCCGCAGCGCGCCCACCAGGGCGGCGCTGTCCGGCATCGCGGAGGAGCGGTAGTCCTGGTGCAGCCGGTCCTCGGTGGCGGCGAGCAGCAGCTCGGGCCGCCGCGTCAGCGCCTCGACCAGCAGCGCGGCGCGGCCCGCGTTGACGGCGGCGTCGGCCAGCGGGACGGTCTTCGGCAGCAGGCCGCGGGCGGTCTCGGTGAGCACCTCGTCGGCGGGCACGAACACCACCGGCACGACCTGCTCGGACGGCTCCAGGGTGATGGCCTTGGCCGACTCCTCGTCGGTCCAGGCGACGGTGAAGTTGCCGCGCAGACAGGCCGCGACGTTGTCGGGGTGGCCCTCCAGCTCGGAGGCGAGGGCCAGCAGCGCGTCGTCGTCCAGCGCCGACGGGCCGCCGATGGTGACGGCGCGGGCGGCCACGATGCCGGCGCAGATGGCGGCCGAGGAGGAGCCCAGGCCGCGGCCGTGCGGTATCCGGTTGGCGCAGACGACTTCGAGGCCGCGCGGCTGGCCGCCGAGGCGGTCGAAGGCGGCGCGCATCGAGCGGATGACGAGGTGGCGCTCGTCGCGGGCCAGGCTGTCGGCGCCCTCGCCGGCGATGTCGACGGAGAGGCCGGAGTCGGCGACCCGGACGACCACGTCGTCGTACAGACCCAGCGCGAGTCCGAAGGCGTCGAAGCCCGGGCCGAGGTTGGCGCTGGTCGCGGGAACCCGGACCCGGACGGCGGCGGCACGGAACGCAGGACCGGCCATGGGGTGGACTCCTGGGGAAATCGGGCGGCGCGAAGCGCGTCGGTGCGAGGGTGGGGAGGGGGGCCGCGGGCCCCGTCCGGGGCGGGCGGCCACAGTCGTTGGTGCGGCCAGTACAGGGGCCGGACCCGGGGCATGTGCCACACGGCCGAACCCAGAGTATCGAAGAGAGGTTCCCCAGTGGTACACCCCGTGGGGCTTCGATCTGGTGTGTTGCCGGTTCTGGCCGGAATGCGTACCGGAATCGGATTGGAATGCGAAGCGAAATTGACACAAAAGTGTCAGCGGAGAACTTCGACGGGCCGACCCCCGAAAGGGTCGGCCCGTCGAAGTGTCAGGCCCCGCTGTCAGGCGTTCACCAGGGCGGGCCCGACGGTCAGTCGAGCAGGCCGAGGCGCTGGGCCGCCGCCTCCGGGTCGACCGGGACGATCTGCGGCTGCGGCGCGCCGGCCACCGCCCAGTCCGGGTCCTTGAGGCCGTTGCCGGTCACGGTGCAGACGATCCGCTGGCCCGGGTCGACCAGGCCGGCCTCCGCCTTGGCCAGCAGGCCGGCCACCGAGGCGGCCGAGGCGGGCTCCACGAAGACGCCCTCCTGCGCGGCCAACAGCCGGTAGGCGGACAGGATCTGACGGTCAGTCACCTTGTCGATGAGACCGCCCGACTCGTCCCGCGCGGCGAGCGCGAAGTCCCAGGAGGCCGGGTTGCCGATCCGGATCGCGGTGGCGATGGTCTGCGGCTTGAGCACCGGGGCGCCGTCCACGATCGGGGCCGAGCCGGCGGCCTGGAAGCCCCACATCCGCGGGGTGCGGGAGGCCAGGCCGTCGGTGGCGTATTCGCGGTAACCCTTCCAGTACGCGGTGATGTTGCCCGCGTTGCCGACCGGGAGGACGTGGATGTCCGGGGCGTCGCCGAGCATGTCGACGATCTCGAACGCGGCCGTCTTCTGGCCCTCGATGCGCGCCGGGTTCACCGAGTTCACCAGCGCCACCGGGTACTTCTCGGACAGTTCACGCGCAAGGGTGAGGCAGTCGTCGAAGTTCCCGTCCACCTGAAGGATCCTGGCGCCGTGCACCAGCGCCTGGCCCATCTTGCCCAGGGCGATCTTGCCCTGCGGGACCAGCACCGCCGACACCATCCCGGCCCGCACCGCGTACGCGGCGGCGGAGGCCGAGGTGTTGCCGGTGGAGGCGCAGATGACGGCCTGCGCGCCCTCCTCCTTGGCCTTGGAGATGGCCATCGTCATCCCGCGGTCCTTGAAGGAGCCGGTCGGGTTGGCGCCCTCGACCTTGAGGTAGACCTCGCAGCCGGTGCGCTCGGAGAGCACCTGGGCGGGGACCAGCGGCGTGCCGCCTTCGAGCAGGGTGACCACCGGAGTGGCCGCGGTGACCGGCAGGCGGTCCCGGTACTCCTCGATCAGGCCGCGCCACTGGTGGGTGTGCGCGCCCCGGACGACGTTCTCGGCAACGGCGTTCATGGCTTGTTCCTTACTCCCCTTCGACCCGCATGATGCTGGCCACGTCCCGCACGCTGTCCAGCGCGCGGAGCTTGTCGACCGTCGCCGACAGGGCGGCGTCGGTGGCACGGTGGGTGACCACGACGAGCGAGGCGTCGCCGTCGCGGCCCTGCTGGCGCACGGTGTCGATGGAGACGCCGTGCTCGGCGAACACGGAGGCCACCTGGGCGAGCACGCCCGCGCGGTCGTCCACGTCCAGGCTGACGTGGTAGCGGGTGACCACCTCGTCCATCGGCTTGGCCGGGAGCTGCGTGTACACCGAGGCACCGGGGCCGGTGGCCTCGGCGAGCTTGTTGCGGCACACCGCGACCAGGTCGCCGAGCACCGCCGAGGCGGTCGGCGAGCCGCCCGCGCCCGGGCCGTAGAACATCAGCCGGCCGGCCGCCTCGGCCTCGACGAACACCGCGTTGTACGCCTCGCGGACCGAGGCCAGCGGGTGCGACAGCGGGATCATCGCCGGGTGCACCCGGGCGGTGACGGACTCGCCGTCCGCCGCCCGCTCGCAGATCGCGAGCAGCTTGACCACGCAGCCCATCTCCTTCGCGGAGGCGATGTCGGCGGCGGTCACCTCGGTGATGCCCTCGCGGTAGACGTCCGCCGCGGTGACCTTGGTGTGGAAGGCGATCCCGGCCAGGATCGCGGCCTTGGCGGCGGCGTCGAAGCCCTCGACGTCGGCGGTCGGGTCCGCCTCGGCGTAGCCGAGCGCGGTGGCCTCCTCCAGCGCCTCCGAGTAGCCGGCGCCGGTGGTGTCCATCTTGTCGAGGATGAAGTTGGTGGTGCCGTTGACGATGCCCAGCACCCGGTTCACCTTGTCCCCGGCGAGGGACTCGCGCAGCGGGCGCAGCAGCGGGATCGCGCCCGCCACCGCGGCCTCGTAGTACAGGTCCACCCCGGCCGCCACGGCGGCCGCGTGCAGCTCGGTGCCGTCCTGGGCGAGCAGCGCCTTGTTGGCGCTGACCACCGAGGCGCCCTGCTCGAACGCCGACAGGATGAGGTGTTTGGACGGCTCGATGCCGCCCACCACCTCGACCACCACGTCGATGTCGCCCCGGTTGATCAGGGCCTCGGCGTCGGTGGTGATCAGGTGCTCGGGCACGCCGGGACGGACCCGGCCGGGGCGGCGGACCGCGATGCCGGCGAGCTCGACCGGGGCACCGATACGCGCGGCGAGGTCGTCGGCCGTCGTCGTCATGATGCGCGCCACCTCGGAGCCCACCACACCACAACCCAGCAACGCCACCTTCAGCGGGCGCGTACGCATCATCCGACTCCGCTCTGCATTCATCGTGCTTCGGTAATTCCGGCGGTTATCTCGGTGCCGCCGCGAACTTCGGTCCGTACCAGTCTCGGGGACTTTCCGCACGGATCTACGGTCGTTCCATGATCTGAGACGAGAATTTCGTCATCCGATATCGAGCCGCAGGAGATCCTCCTCCGTCTCGCGCCGGACGATCACCCGGGCCGCACCGTCCTTGACGGCCACCACGGGAGGCTTCAGGGCGTGGTTGTAGTTGCTCGCCATCGAGCGGCAGTACGCGCCGGTGGCGGGCACCGCGATCAGGTCGCCCGGGGCCAGGTCGGCCGGCAGGAAGGCGTCCCGGACCACGATGTCGCCGGACTCGCAGTGCTTGCCGACCACCCGGACCAGCATCGGCTCGGCGTCGCTGCGGCGCGACACCAGGGCCACCGAGTACTCGGCGTCGTACAGCGCGGTGCGGATGTTGTCGGACATGCCGCCGTCCACGCTGACGTAGGTGCGCAGGCCCTCCAGCGGCTTCACCGTGCCGACCTCGTACAGCGTGAACGCCGTCGGGCCGACGATCGCCCGGCCCGGCTCCACGCTCAGCCGGGGGGCGTCGAGGTGCGCGGCGGTGCACTCGCGGCGGACGATGTCGGCCAGCGCGGCCGCGATCTCGGCCGGCTCGCGCGGGTCGTCCTCGCTGGTGTACGCGATGCCGAGGCCGCCGCCCAGGTCGATCTCGGGCAGCTCGACGCCGTGCTCGTCGCGGATCTGCGCCAGCAGGCCGACCACCCGGCGGGCGGCCACCTCGAAGCCGGCGGTGTCGAAGATCTGCGAGCCGATGTGCGAGTGGATGCCGCGCAGCTCCAGGCTCTCGTGGCCGAGCACCCGGCGCACCGCCTCGGCGGCCGCTCCCCCGGTCAGCGAGAGGCCGAACTTCTGGTCCTCGTGCGCGGTGGCGATGAACTCGTGGGTGTGCGCCTCGACGCCGACCGTGATCCGGATCAGCACCTGCTGGCGGACGCCCTGGCGGGCGGCGATCGCGGCCAGCCGCTCGATCTCCTCGTACGAGTCGACGACGATGTGCCCGACGCCGGTCTTCACCGCGTGTTCGAGCTCGTCCACCGACTTGTTGTTGCCGTGCAGCGCGATCCGCTCCGGCGGCATCCCGGCGGCCAGCGCCACCGCCAGCTCGCCCGGGCTGCACACGTCGAGGTTCAGGCCCTCCTCGTGCAGCCAGCGCACCACGGCCTTGGAGAGGAATGCCTTGCCGGCGTAGTAGACGTCCGCGCTCTCGCCGAAGGCGTCCCGCCAGGCGCGCGCCCGGGTGCGGAAGTCCTCCTCGTCGAGCACGTAGGCGGGCGTGCCGAACTCGGCCGCCAGCCGCTTGACGTCGATCCCGCCGACGGTGGCCACGCCCTCGGCGTCGCGGGCGACGGTGCGCGACCAGACCTTGGGGTCGAGCGCGTTCAGGTCGGCCGGCGGGGCCTGGTAGTGGCCGTCGGGCAGCACGTCCCCGTGCCGGGGGCCTGCGGGGTGTGCAGAGCGACTCATGCTCCCGCCTCACTTCGCTCGGCGGCGCCTTCGTCGGACGCCGTTCTGATGATTCGCTCGCTGCGCTCACTCATCGCAGTCGGTTTCCTTGACCTATGGCGAGGGGCGGCGACGGTCCCCGTTGACCGTCAGCCGCCCCCGCTGCGCGCTTGGGGGGTTGGTGCTTACATCCGCTCGGGCGCCGAGACGCCCAGGAGCGTGAGGCCGTTGGCGAGGACCGTGCGCGTCGCGTCGGCCAGCCAGAGCCGGGCGCGCGTGAGGTCCGTGACCTCCTCGTCGCCCCGCGGCAGGATGCGGCAGTTGTCGTAGAAGCGGTGGTACTTGGCCGCCAGCTCCTCCAGGTACGTCGCGACCCGGTGCGGCTCGCGCAGCTCGCCGGCCGAGGCCAGCACGCGCGGGAACTCGCCGAGGTGGCCGAGCAACTCGGACTCCCACTCGGTGCCCAGCAGCTCCGGTTTGAAGTCCTCGGCCGAGCCGCGCGTGATGCCGTGCTCGTCGGCGTTGCGCTGGACGGCGCACATCCGCGAGTGGGCGTACTGGACGTAGTAGACCCGGTTCTCGTTGGTCTGGCTGGTCAGGATGTTGATGTCGAGCGTGATGGTGGAGTCCGTGGAGGACCGCGCCAGGGTGTAGCGGGCCGCGTCCACGCCGATCCACTCAACGACGTCGTCGATCGTGATGATGTTGCCGGCCCGCTTGGACATGCGGACCTCTTCGCCGTCGCGAAGCATCTTCACGAACTGGCCGATCTTCACCTCGATGTTGTGGTTCATGTCGTCGCCCGCGCAGGCCGAGATGGCCTTGAGGCGGTTGACGTAACCGTGGTGGTCGGCGCCCAGCATGTAGAGCGCGACCTCGGTGCCGCGGTCCCGCTTGGACAGGTAGTAGGCGGCGTCGGCGGCGAAGTAGGTGGTGTCGCCGTCGGCCTTGATCAGGACGCGGTCCTTGTCGTCACCGAAGTCGGTGGTCCGCAGGAAGACCGCGTCGGCCTCGTCGAAGACGTGGCCCTGCTCGCGCAGCCGGTCGATGGCCTTCTCGACCGCGCCGGAGTCGTGCAGCGACTTCTCCGAGAACCAGACGTCGAAGTGGGTGCCGAACTCGTCCATCGAGCGCTTGATCTCGGCCACCATGAGCTTCAGGCCCTCGGCGCGGAAGACCTGGAGCTGCTCGGCCTCGGGCAGGTCGAGCACGCCCGGGACGGCGTCGGTGATCGCCTTGGCGATGTCGACGATGTACTCGCCGACGTACCCGCCCTCGGGCACCTCGCGGCCGTTCGCGGCGGCCTGCAGCGAGGCGGCGAACTTGGTGATCTGCACGCCGGCGTCGTTGAGGTAGTACTCGGTGGTGACGTCGGCGCCGCAGGCCCGCAGCACGCGCGCCAGCGAGTCGCCGACGGCGGCCCAGCGGACGCCGCCGATGTGGATCGGGCCGGTCGGGTTGGCGGAGACGAACTCCAGGTTGATCTTCAGGCCCTGGAGGTCCCGGTTGCGGCCGTAGGCCTCGCCCGTCTCGACGATGGTGCGGGCCAGCGTGCCCTGGGTGGCGGTGTCCAGGGTGATGTTCAGGAAGCCCGGACCGGCGATGTCGACCTTGGCGACGCCGGTGATCCCCCGCAGGCGGTCGGCCAGCGCCTCGGCAACGGCTCGCGGCGGCTTGCCGGCCGCCTTGGCGAGCTGGAGGGCCACGTTGGTCGCGTAGTCGCCGTGGTCCCTGTTCTTGGGCCGCTCGACCGTCACGTGCTCGGGCACGGCGACGGCCAGCTCGCCCGCCTCGACGGCGGCGCTCACTGCGGCCTGGACTGCCTGGGAAAGCTCTGCGGGGGTCACGACGCCAAGCGTAGGCGAGACGGGGTGCCCGGCCGCCACTCGGTTTACCGGTTGAGACGGCCGTCCGCCGTGCCGACGGGGGTGTCAGCCGCGATCCGTCCGGTCTGTTCGCTCAGGGCGAAACCCGGCGGGCTTCCCGCCCAGGACCATCAGCCGCCGCACCAGGGCCACCAGGTCGGCGGGGTCGAAGGGCTTGCCGAGGTAGCCGTCCACCCCCACCGCCTCCCCCAGGTCGAGATCGGCGGGCGTGCAGGCGCTCACGATCGCGATCGGCAGCCTGCTCGTGCCCGGGGTCGCGCGCAGCCGCGCCGCCGTCCGCAGGCCGTCCAGCCGCGGCATCATCACGTCCAGCGTCACCACGTCCGGCTTCACCCGGCGGACCACCTCCAGGCACTCGGCGCCGTCGGCGGCGGTCACCACCTCGAAGCCTTCGAGCTCCAGGTTGACCCTGATCAGCTGGCGGATCACCTCGCTGTCGTCCACCACGAGGACCCGCCCGGACACTCCCGACACCTCACCGAGGGTATCGGCGGGCCCGCCGCCCCGTCCGGCCTTTCCCGACTTCCGCTCCCCGGCCGCTCCCCCGCCTCCCCGGGGGCCACGCGCGAAACCCGTGCACGGACCACCGTCGGAGCCTGGTAGTGTTCTCCACGTCGAAGTGAACGCGACGACGACAACAGCAGGCCCCCGTAGCTCAGGGGATAGAGCACCGCCCTCCGGAGGCGGGTGCGTAGGTTCGAATCCTACCGGGGGCACTTGCAACCGAGGCCCAGATCAGTGGAGTTGATCCACGGATCTGGGCCTCGTTCGTTTTTCGGCGCAGTTCCTCGGCGCGCTTCCGGTGCGCTTCCGGCCCGCTTCCGGGCACCGGAGACGCCCCGGCCGCGGGGTGGGCGGCCGGGGCGGCAGGTTCAGGAGGCGGCGGCCTCGGCCTGGGAGTAGAGGGCCGCGATCGTGTGGTCGAAGTAGGCGCTGTAGGACACGTTGTCGCTGTCGCCGCCCTGCTGGTAGCCACCGATGGCGCCGACCACGTCACCGGTCGCGGTGTTGATCCACGGACCGCCGCTGGTGCCGGCCGGGTAGGCGGGGCAGCTGATGACGCGCTGGTAGGAGCCCTGCTGGTTGCTGGCGTTGGTGCAGAGGCTCGGGGACTCGGAGTCGGCGGGGTAGCCGTACAGGCGGACGGTGGCGCCGAAGGGCTCGTTGGTGCCGAGGCGGTTGGCGCCGACCACGTCCTCGATCTTGCGGCCGTTGCTGGGGGCCGTCTCCAGGATCGCGAAGTCCTCGTCCTGGTCGGCCTTCTGGGACCAGCCCGTGGTGGTGTGGATCGCGGTCACCTGCCACGTGCCGTACGGGGCGTTGCCGTCGCGGTAGCCGGGCGCGAAGGTGACGCCGTCGGCGCTGGTCAGGCAGTGCGCGGCGGTGAGCAGCAGGTTGCCGGTGGGGCTGTGCACCACGCTGGCGCTGCAGAAGTGGTTGCCGGCCGCGGCGGAGCCGGTGAACAGCACGCCCACGGTGGCGGATTCGTGGTCCGCGGGGGCCGTCGCGGTGCTGCCCAGGGCCGCCGAGGGGGTGTCCGGCGTGGCGGAGGGGGCGGCGGAGGGCGTGGCCGTCGCGGCGTCCGAGGACGGCGGGCTGCTCGGCTGCGCGGGCTCCGCGACCGGCGAGGTCGACACGGGTGCGGCGGACGGCGTGGTGGACGGCACGGCAGCCGACGGCGAGGGCGCGGCGGCGGAGGGCGACGCGGGCGCCGTGGCGGCCGGTGAGGTGCGGGACGGGCTGCTCGCGGCCGTCGCCTCGGACGGGCTCAGCGAGTGCATGCCGGTCACGACGGCGGCCACGGTGGCGACCGAGAGCGCGGTGAGCAGGGTCGGGGCCAGAAGCCGGCGTCGCGAGGTGGGGCGGCTGTGCAGGCCCATGCGTGTCTCTCCTGCCTGGGAGGCTACGTCGTTCGATCAATGACTATGACGCCTCAGGCTGGAAATGTTGTTACTCGCGACTTGGAGCTCCATGAGAAAACCGTCACCCGCCGGTGACGGCCGCAGCGCCACGGCGCCTCCTCGACCCCTGGATGGTGGCCAGGGGTCGAGCAGGCGCCGGAGGTTGACTGCGCGACCTCGCGGAACGTTCAGGTCGCTCGCTGCCGCTCCGTCGGAGCGATCGCACCCGCCTTGGCGCTCGGCTGCCGGTTACAGCGCCGACAGCTCCTCGACCAGGTCGTCCAGCCCCAGCGAGCCCTGCGACAGCGCCGCCATGTGCCAGGCCTTGAGGTCGAACTCCTCGCCGCGCGCCTCGTGCGCCGCCTTCGCCGCCGCCCGGCCGCGCAGCCAGGCACGCTCGCCCAGCTTGTAGCCGATCGCCTGCCCGGGCATGCCCAGGTAGCGGACCAGCTCGCTGTCCAGGAAGTCGGCGGACAGGCCGCAGTAGAGGCCGAAGAACTCCCGGGCGGCCTCCGGGCTCACCGGCTCGCCCGGCCGGTACGGGGAGTCGGCGGGGAAGTCGAAGCCTGCGTGCATGCCGATGTCGACGATGACCCGCAGCGCCCGCATCATCTGCGCGTTGAGGTAGCCGAGGCGGTGGCCCGGGTCGGTGAGGTAGCCGAGCTCGTCCATCAGGCGCTCGGCGTACAGCGCCCAGCCCTCCAGGTTGGCGCTGACCCCGCCGAGGCTGACCTGGTAGGTGGAGAGCCGGTCGGCGACGTAGTTCCACTGCGCGAGCTGGAGGTGATGGCCCGGGACACCCTCGTGGTACCAGGTGGAGACCAGGTCCCAGACCGGGAAGCGCTCCCGGCCGAGCAGCGGCAGCCAGGTCCGCCCGGGGCGGGTGAAGTCCAGCGAGGGGGCCGTGTAGTACGGCGCGGCGGCGCTGCCGGGCGGGGCGATCCGCGACTCGACCCGGGTGACCGGCTCGGCAAGGTCGAAGTGGGTGCCCTGGAGGTCGCGGATCGCCTGGTCCATCAGGCCCTGGAGGTACTCACGGGTGGCCTCGCCGCCCTCGATGCCCGGGCCGTCGCTCTCCAGCCACTTCATCGCCTCCATCGGGCCGGCGCCCGGGCGGACCTTCTCGGCCTCGGCCTCCATCTGGGCCAGCAGGTCGTGGAACTCGCTCCAGGCCCAGGCGTAGGCCTCGTCCAGGTCGAGGTCGGAGCCGGTCCAGAAGCGGACGTACCGGCCGTAGCGCTCCCGGCCGGTGGTGTCCGGGGTGCCGGCGGCGGCCGGGCCGTAGACGTCGCGCAGCCAGTCGCGCAGGGCGGCCAGCGCCTCGGCGGCGGCGACGGCGTGCGCGGACAGCTCCGCGTGCAGGCTCGCGGGCGCGTCCTTGACGAACTGCCCGAACCAGCCCGCCCGTCGCCCACCACCGCCCTCAACCGAGCCGCTTCGCGGCGCCTCTCCCTCTGGGACCTCCCCATCGTCCAGCCACTCGCCGAACTGGCCGACCACCGTGGTCACCTGGCGGGGGCCGGACAGCAGGCCGCGCTCGATGCCCTCGGCCAGCGTCTCCCGGTACTGCTCCAGCGCGACCGGCACCCGGGCCAGCCGGCGGCCGACCACCGCCCACTGCTCCTCGGTGTCGGTGGCCATCAGGGTGAAGACGTCCCGGACGTTGTGTACCGGAGAGGCCAGGTTGCGGACCGCGCGGTAGTTCTCCCCCGCGTCGTGGACGGCGAGTTCGGCGGTCAGCCGCTCGCGCAGCAGCCGGGCGCAGCGGCGCTCGGCCTCGTCCTCGGCGGCTCCGGCCCGCTCTACCCCGGCGAGCTCGGCGAGGGTGCGGCGGGCGAGTTCGGCGATCGCCTCCGCGCCGACCGGCGACAGGTCGGGCAGCCGGTCGTCCTCGGGGTTGAGCCCCAGATAGACCGCGGTCAGCGGGTCGAGCTCGGCGAGGGCACGGACGTAGCCGTCGGCGATCCGGCGCGGGGTGGTGCCGTCGGAGGTGATCAGTTCTTCAACCATTCGGACATCATTTCGCGGCACCGGCCGATTGCAAGCCCCTGATCCGGGACAGTGGGCGGCCGGCCGCCCCCCGCGCGCCCGTCGATACGCCCGCGAACGCGCCCGCAAACAACCGTTCGAGAACATCCGCGCGAGACAGGAACCGATCGGCCCGACGCCCATTACGCTGACCGCCATGAAAGCCCGCCCCGCCACCGCAGCCGGCCCGGCGAACACCCCGGCCGTCCCCGACCTCCGCCCGCGCCGCGCCGGCTACCGGCGACTGCCGGTGCAGCAGCGGCGCGAGCAACTGATCGCGGTGGCCCTGGAGCTGTTCGCCTCCCGGCCGCCCGAGGAGGTGAGCCTGGACGACGTCGCCGAGGCCGCCGGGGCCTCCCGCCCGCTGGTCTACCGGTACTTCGCGGGCGGCAAGCAGCAGCTGTACGAGGCCGCGCTGCGCACCGCCGCGGACGAGCTGACCAGCCGGTTCGCCGTCCCGCTCGCCGGCACGCCGTCCGAGCAGCTGGCGGTCGTCCTGGACGGGTACTTCGCGTTCGTCGCCGAGCACGACGCCGGCTACTCGGCGCTGCTGCGCGGCGGTTCGGTGGTGGAGACGGCCCGCACCTCGGCGATCGTCGACGACGTCCGGCGGGCGGCGCTGCGGCGCACGCTGCGCCACCTCGGCGTCCGGGAGGCCGGCCCGCGGCTGACGCTGCTGGTGCGGTCGTGGATCGCGGTGGTCGAGGGCGCGTCGCTGAGCTGGCTGGACGAGGGGCGCGCGCTGCCGGTGGGCGAGCTGCGCGACTGGCTGGTGGACCAGTTCACGGCGATGGCGGCGGCGACGGCACTGCACGATCCGCAGACGGCGGAGGTGCTGGCGACGCTGCTCGCGCTGGAGGGCCCTGAGGCGCCGCGGGCCGAGCGGCTGCGCGCGGTGCTGGCCACGCGATAGGCGGCTCCCGACCCCCGTGCCCGGGGTCGGGGCGGCGTCCGCTCAGGCCTTGCCGAACACCTGGCGCTGGCGGCCGAGGCCGTCGATCTCGATCTCGACGATGTCGCCCGCGGTGAGGAACGGCGTGCCGGGGTGGCCGAGGGTGACCCCGGCCGGGGTGCCGGTGACGATCACGTCGCCGGGCTCCAGGACCATGAACTGGCTGGCGTAGCGGACCAGTTCGAACACCGGGAAGATCATCTGCGCAGTGCTGCCGTCCTGCCGCAGCTCGCCGTTGACCCAGAGCCGCAGCGGCAGCCGCTGCGGGTCCGCCACCTCGTCGGCGGTGACCAGCCAGGGCCCGAGCGGCGTGAAGGTCTCCGCCGACTTGCCCTTGTCCCACTGGCCGCCGCGCTCGAACTGGAAGGCCCGCTCGGTGACGTCGTTGGCGATCGTGTAGCCCGCGATCACCTCGGCGGCCTCCGCGTGCCCGGCCAGGTAGCGGGCCGTCCGCCCGATCACGATGGCCAGCTCGGCCTCGTAGTCGGTCTTCTCACCGCCGCGCGGCACCAGCACCTCGTCGTACGGGCCGACCACGGTGCAGCTCGGCTTGAGGAAGATCACCGGCTCGTCCGGGATCGCCGCCCCGGCCTCGGCCGCGTGGTCGCGGTAGTTGAGCCCGATCCCGACCACCTTGCCCGGCCGGGCCACCGGAGCGCCGACCCGCTGCCCGGCGAGGTCCACCACCGGCAGCGCGCCCGCGGCCACGTCCCGGGCCAGCGCGGCCACGTCCAGCCCGGCCAGGAAGGCCCCGTCGATGTCCCGGGCCCGCCCGGCGAGGTCGTACCCGGTGCCGTCCTGCCCCAGCACGACCGGGCGCTCGGCCCCCGGAGGTCCGACACGGAGGAGCTTCATCGATCCGTCACCACCATTTCGTCGCAGCTCACCGGGCCGGCCGCACACCGATCCCGATTCTGGCAACGAGATATATCAACGCCCCCGCCGCCGAACCAGACCGTCTCAATGGGCGAATTCCTATCAATTCCTCCAGCCCGGAAAACCCCCGAATCGGCGACCCGCACGGTTGACACCCCACCCCACCGCCCTCTGCCGTGGGCGATTTCCGGCCAAGCCGGGCATCTGGATCAAGCATGCGGGCGATCTTCACAACCCGCTCGACGGAGGCTCAGAACCCCTGCCACACTTGGCCGGTCCGTGCACATCCAGGCCCGTGGCCGAGCCCCCGGAGGGGGAGCGGAACGGGCGCCCGCACGCAGGAGAAACAGACACATCGTGCGCATATCCCGCGCCCTGGGACTGACGGCCGCCGCGGCCACCGTCGTCCTCGGCACCCCGTTGCCTGCCTTCGCGGAGCCTGCCGCGACGCTCTACGTGAACAACGTCTACGGTTCCAACTGCTCCGACGCGGGCGTCGGCACCCAGGCCCAGCCGTTCTGCACGATCTCCAAGGCCGCCCAGGCGGTCGAACCGGGCCAGACCGTCGAGGTGAACTGGGGTGGCTACAACGAGTCCGTCACGCTGACCAGGTCCGGCACCCCGGACAAGCCCATCACCTTCGTGGGCATGCCGTGGACCGCCATACCCGACCCGCAGCCCGAGCTCACGCCGCGCGGCACCGCCGCGGGCATCACCGTCTCGGGCGCGCACGACGTGGTCATCCGGGGCTTCCAGCAGACCTCACACGGCGCGGACGCCGTGCTGATCACCAACTCCCACCATGTGACCGTCGACCAGAACACCTTCGACATCGGCTCCGCCAACACCCGCGGGGTCCGGGTGACCGGGCAGAGCGACCACATCACGGTCAGCCGGAGCACGTTCGGCGACGCCGGAGGCGTCGCCATTGAGGCCGGCTCCCACGACATCGTGGTCACTACGAACGAGTTCAACGGGTCGTACAGCGGGATCACCGCCGCCGACTCCCCTGGGCTCGTCGCCACCGGCAACACCGTCGGGGCGCCCTGCGGCCCGGGTATCGCCCTCAACGGCGGCTCCGCCGGCGCCGTGATCGAGAACAACATCGTCACCGCCCAGGTCGACTCCGCCGGTCCCGGAGCGTTCCGCAGACGGTCCTGCGACGCGGCCGGCGGGGCGGGGGACACCGGGATCACGGTCTCCGCCGAATCGACCCGCGGCACGAAGATCGACTACAACGTCGTCCACCCTGCCGGGGGCTCGGCCTACAGCTGGGGCGGCACCCGCTACCCGTCCCCCGAAACCTTCACCGCCGCGACCGGCCAGGCCGCACACGACCGGGACCAGAAGACCGCTTTCCTCGGCCTGCCCACCCGGCTGGAACTCGCCGACACCGACACCGCGGCCATCGACACGGCCGACCCGGACGTCCCCGGCATGCTCCCCACCGATCTGACCGGCCGCCCCGCCATCCACAGCCCCCTGGTGCCCGCCGGCTCCGGCAACAGCACCGGCCGGGACCGCGGCGCCCGGGAACGCCAGGGCCTGGACTGGGCCGCGCTCACCACCGCCGGCGCCACCGTCACCACAGCCAAGGGCCCGGCGCCCTTCGACGCCAGGATCACCGCGACGGCCCAGAACAGCTGGCCGACCGCACCGACCTACAGCTTCGACTTCGGTGACGGAAGCCGGCCGCTGGTGACCACGGAGTCGTCGGTCGTCCACACGTATCCGACCGTCGGCACCTTCCAGCCGACCGTCACCGTGACCGACGGCCTCGGCAGCAAGGTCACCAGCCTCCCGTCCACGGACCGGGCGGTGACCGTGTCAGCGCCCGGAGAGCTGGTGTCCAAGCTCTCGCTCTATGGCCGGGACCTCCACTACACCTTCGACGCCACCCGCAGCACCAGCCCGTACCAGATCAAGAACTACACCGTCGACTTCGGTGACGGCACGACCGGCTCCGCCCCCGCCCCCTTCGCCTCCGTCAGCCACGACTACCCGCGGACCGGCCGGTACACGGCGACCATGACGATCACCGACGAGGGCGGGCGTACGGCCACCACCGGCGAGACCTTCGACGTGGCCTACGACACCATGGCGGACCGGACCTGGGGCGAGCGCGTCCAACTCCTCGCGCAGACCACCGGCGAGACCCTCAACGCCAACGCCAACTACACCCGCGGCCACTGGAACCCCTTCGCCAGGCTCCGCTGGCCCGAGCCCGACCGCCCCGCCACCGCCCTCGCCGAGACGTTCACCAGCAACGACGTTCTGCGCGCCTTCAAGATCTACAATGGCGCCCTGGAGACCGCAGACCAGACGCTGGACACCCGCCTGTGGGGCGAATGGCTGAGCGTGCCGCTCACCGGCATCGGCCGGCCGATCACCCAGGTCGTCGCCGCCCCGGCGGGCGGCGTCGTCCACGTGGTCGTCCTGACGACGGACGGCCGGATCTACGAGTCCGTCGCCGACTACCCGGCCGGCCGGTGGACCCCGTGGGGCGACATCACCGCCGCCGCCGGCCTCCCCGCAGGGGCCACCGGCCTCGCCGCCGGCTTCACCGGCAACACCAACACCCTGCACGTCGCAGCCCTCGGCGCGGACGGCCGGGTCCGGATCGCCGACGGCAACTACACCAAGGGCACCTGGTGGTCGGGCGACCTGACCTCCGTCCTCGGCAACCCCGGCGGAATCACCCAGCTCTCCGGCACCGTCCTGCGGGACAGGTTCCACCTCCTCGCGGTCGCCGACGGCAGCATCCACCAGGCCGCCGCCGACTACGCGGCCGGCAGCTGGAACGGCTGGAACAACGTCTCGGCCGTCACCGGCCTCAGCGGCGGCGTGACCCGGGTCGCGGCCGCCTCCACCGGCAACACGCTGCGCCTGTACGCGCTCAGCGGCGGCCATGTGTACGACGCCGGCGGCGACTACAACAAGGGTGTCTGGTCACCGTTCGCGGACGCCACCGTCCCCGGCGCGGCCGGCGCGCAGGCCCCGATCTCCGTCCTCGCCGCGGCCGGAATCGGTTGACCGGAGCACTGCCCGCGGTGCCCCGCGACCGCCCGTCGGCGGCCAGGGGCACCGCCCTGCACCGGTCCGGCAAGCTGCCGGGAGCCGGTCACCACAATTGCCTCGACGGTCCCTCATGTCACTGCCACACTTGGCCCGTCCGCGTGCAATTTCAGGACCGCAGCCGTGCGCCCAGAGGGGGGCGGGAGAGCTGCCTTTCTCACCGGAGAACAAAACACCGTGCGCATATCACGCGCCCTGGGACTGACGGTCGCCTCGGCCACCGTCGTCCTCGGCGCCCCACTGCCGGCCTTCGCCGATCCGGCCACCACGCTCTACGTGAACAACGCCAAGGACGCCAACTGCTCCGACGCGGGCACCGGCACCCAGGCCCAGCCGTTCTGCACCATCTCCAAGGCCGCCCAGGTCGTCGAGGCCGGGCAGACCGTTCAGATCCTGGGCAGCGCCTACCAGGAGAACGTCAGCCTTACCAGGTCCGGAACCCCCGACAAGCCGATCACCTTCGTCGGCTCCCTGTTCTGGGGCTACGACCGTCGCCAGTGGCCCACGGCGCTGGACGACGGCTCGACCGTACTCACGATCACCGGCGTCCACGACGTCAACATCCGTCATCTCCTGCTGAGTTCGAGTGCCGCCGCAGTGGTCACCGACTCGCAGCGGGTGACGTTCGACCAGGTCGTCTTCAACGGCTGGAACACCTCCCAGCCCCAGCTCCGGGTGAAGGGAACGAGCGACCACCTCACCGTGAGCCGGAGCAGGTTCCTGGCCACGGGCGGGGTCAGCGCCGACCCGGGCACCCACGACGTCCTCCTCACCACCAACGAGTTCAACGCCGCCTACAGCGGCATCTCGGCGACCGACTCGCCCGGGCTGACGGTCACCAACAACACCTTCGTCAACGCCTGCGGCCCGGCCGTCGCCCTCAACGGCGCCTCGACGAAGTCCTCGGTCCAGAACAACGTCGTCACATACGGGGTGCCCGGCGGCCGCGGCCCGTTCGTCCCGAACTGCTCCTCCACCGGTGCCCCGTCCGGCCCCGCGCTCACCGTGGCCGCGGGCTCGGCCGACGGCACCACGGTCGACTACAACGTCGTCCACCCGCAGGGCACGCAGGCCGCCTACGCCTGGAGCGGTACCAGCTACGCCACCCCGCAGGCCCTGACCACCGCCACCGGCCAGGGCCGCAACGACGTCAACCAGGAGATCGTCTTCAACGGCCAGTCGGCCGAACTCGTCATGACCGACGCGGACACCTCCGTCATCGACACGGCCAACCCCAACGCCCCGGGCGTGCTCCCGACCGACCTCCGCGGCGTGCCGGCGATGCACAGCCCGCTGGTGCCCGCCGGCTCCGGCAACAGCACCGGCCGGGACCGCGGCGCGCGTGAGGTGCAGAGCCTTGAGTGGGCCACCCTCAACATGAGCGGAGCAGGCTCCCCCACGCCCAAGGGCCCCGCCCCGCTGACGGTCACGGCGACCGCCTCGGTGAAGAGCAACTGGGGGACCAAGCCGACCACCTACGTGTTCGACTTCCGTGACGGCACTCCTCCGGTGACCAGCAGCACGCCGACGGTCGAGCACACCTACACGGCCGTGGGCGACTACTCCCCCATTGTGACCGTCCAGGACGAGCTCGGTGGCCAGGTCGTCGGCGACGGCAGCACGGCGATCGTCGGAACCAGCGGCCCGCTGACCGTCTCCATCGACACCGTCAACCAGACCGGCAAGCCGCTGGAGTACAGCATCCAGGGCAGCGTCGCCAGCCCGTGGAACGTCGGCACCGTCTCGGTCGACCCCGGCGACGGAAGCGCCCCCATCCCCCTCGGCTACACCCACACCTACCCCCGCCCCGGCACCTACACCGTCACGCTGACCGCGACCGACGAGGGCGGGCGGACCGCCAGCACCTCCAAGACCGTCAACGTCGACTACACCGCCGCCACGAAGGACCTGTTCGTGGGCGAGCGTGTCGACGTCATCGCCGACACTCGTCCCGCCTACTCCCCCGACCCCAACCTTCCCAACGTCACCGAGGCGCGGGCCAACCACACCTCGGGGACCTGGCGTCCATGGGCCGAGATCCCGATGAGCGCCGCCTACGCCTATCTGGACCGAACGCGGATGGCCTCGGCCTACACCGCGGACGGCAACCTGCACCTGGTCCGCGCCCAGGACTGGCGGCTGGAGACCGCCGACTGGCACGGCAAGGACCTCAAATGGACCAACTTCTTCGACCTGCAGTCGAACCCGTTGGACGGCACCGCCCCCACCCAGCTGGCGGTCGCCGCGATGGGTAACAAGCTGCACGTCCTGACCGTGGTCCGCGGCCGGGTCTACCAGAACACCGCCGACTACGCGGCCGGCCGCTGGGGCGGCTGGGCCGACGTCACCACCGCCGCGGGCATCACCACCCCGATCACCCAGATCGCGGCCGGCAGCACCGGCAACGTGCTGCACATCGCCATGGTGGACGCCCAGGGCCAGGTCCGGGTCGCCGACGGCGACTACGACCGGGGCACCTGGTGGTCCGGCGCGCTGCCGGCTCAGCTGGGCAACCCCTCGGGCACCACGCAGCTCGCCGCCGCCGTCGTCGGCAGCAAGTTCCACGTCCTGGCCCTGGCGGGCGGCAGCGTCTACCAGGCCACCGCCGACTACGCGGCCGGCAGCTGGAACGGCTGGGCGAACATCTCGGCCGTCACCGGCCTCGCGGGCGGCGTCACCAAGCTCGCCGCCGCCGGCACCGGCAACTCGCTGCGCCTGTACGCGCTCAGCAGCGGCCACATCTACAACGCCACCGGTGACTACGCCAAGGGCGCCTGGTACCCGTGGGCCGACGTCACCGCGTCCGGCGCCGCCGGACCGTCCGCGCCGGTCAACAACCTGACCGCCGCCGGCACCGGCTGACCGGGCCCGCTCCCAGAGCCGCTCACGGCCCGTCGCCCCGCCTCCCCGGCGGAGCGACGGGCCGTCCGCCGTTTCCGGCACCGCACTCCGCCGTTTCGGGCACCACACTCCGCCGTGGGCGAACGGGGGCACGCTCAGGGTGAACGCGGGCGTGCGGAGGAGGCGGAGGGCGCAGGGGACATCGCATCCAACGTCGGGGAGACCAGGCCCGGGGTGTTCCACACCGACCCCGCACTGGCCCTCGCTTCGTTCCTCCGGCTCACCGAACTGCCCGTCACCACGGCCGTGTTCGGGCACGGCGACCCGATCGCCGAGGGCGCCTCAGCCGCTCTGCGGGCCGCCGCCCGGCAGGCCGCCGAGCAGATCGCCGAGGGTTAGCGGACGTCCCTCTACAGTCAGCGCTTTGCCCGGGCCGTCGCGGGAGATCTCGCGGTGCCAGTGGTCGAGGTCGCGCAGCGCGTCGGCCCGGGCGTCCGGTGCGCCGGCCAGGGCCGGGACCAGCTCGCGCAGCAGCGCGACGGCGGTGCCCGGGCTGCCGTCGTGGGCGAGCCAGATCGCCAGGTCGTGGCAGGTGCGCAGGGTGCG
The DNA here is from genome assembly GCF_019192735.1 of Kitasatospora aureofaciens. GTDB lineage: Bacteria > Actinomycetota > Actinomycetes > Streptomycetales > Streptomycetaceae > Kitasatospora > Kitasatospora aureofaciens_A. The sequence continues at coordinate 19,157 of NZ_JAHTKP010000066.1, read as the reverse complement.
GAGGTCGGCCGGGCCGCAGATCCGGGCGAGGTCGCGGATGATCCCCGGCAGCATGGCGACGGCCTCCACGGGCGAGCCGTCCGCGCCGAGCCGCCAGGCCTGGTCGGCGCGCTGGCGCAGCTGCTCCGGGCTGGGGTCGTTGTGGTCGAGCACGCCGGGCCGGACGGCACGCAGCCGGCGGTGCACCTCGGCGGCGTCGGCGGGCCGGTCGGCGGGGTTCTTGGCGAGCAGTTCGGCGATCAGCTCGCCGAGGGCGGGGTCGGTGGTGCGGACCCGGGCGGGGACCTCCTCCAGGTGCTTGTACATGTACTCGGCGGCCGAGGCGGCGCGGAACGGCCGTCGGCCGGTGCAGAGTTCGTACAGCATGACGCCGAGCGCGTAGAGGTCGGCCCGGCTGTCCGCGCCGGCGCCGGACCAGCACTCGGGGGCCAGGTAGGGGACGGTGCCGACGACGTTGCCGGTGGAGGTGAGCACGGCGGACTGCGTGAGCAGGCGGGCGATGCCGAAGTCCAGCACCTTGGCCTTGCCGGTGTCCTCCGCGATCATGACGTTCTCGGGCTTGATGTCCCGGTGGACGACGCCCGAGCGGTGCGCGGCGTCCAGCGCCCGGCACACGTGCCGCATCCAGCGCAGGGCGTCCGCCGAGGCCGGGACGCCGTCCTTGAGGACGTCGGCGAGCGAGCGGCCGCGGACCAGCTCCATGACCAGGTAGTGGGTCTCGCCGGAGGCGGTGGGCACCCGGCCGAAGTCGTGCACGGTGACGATGTGCGGGCTGGCGAGGCTGCCGGCCGTCCGGGCCTCGCGGATGAACCGGCCGACCGCCTCCTGATCGGCGGCGTGCTCCTCCAGCAGCACCTTGACCGCGACGCTGCGGTCCAGCCGCAGGTCGGTCGCCCGCCAGACCACGCCGAACCCGCCCCGGCCGAGCCGTTCCACCAGCCGGTAGCGGTCGTCGAGTACGTCCCCCGCCCGCATGCCTTCCCCCAAGTCCGCCGGGTCCGCCCGGAGTTCACCACCCGGCGTGCGCCGCCGGGCGGACCACCATAGCGGCGGGGGAAGGCGAACGGGTGAACGGATCACGGCTGCGCCCCGGGCGAGGGCTGCGGCGACGGGGACGGGGACGTCAGAGCACCTCCCGGCTCCATCGCCCCTCCCGCCCTCTCCCCCCAGGTGGAAGGATGGGGCCCGAGCCCCCGCGACGGTGCGGCGGTTCGGACGAGCAGAGCCGAGGAGCGCAGTCATGGCCAAGCAGGCCCCGCAGAGCGACCCGGTGCAGGACGCCCCCGAGGTGTCCGCGCCCCAGCACGCGGCCGCCGGGCTGCCCGCGGTCGGCCACAGCCTGCGGATGGCCGCCGAGCAGATGGGCCCGCGCCGGACGCTGGCCACCCTGCTCAAGGTGAACCAGCCGAACGGCTTCGACTGTCCCGGCTGCGCCTGGCCGGAGCCGGACAAGACGCACACCGCGGAGTTCTGCGAGAACGGCGCCAAGGCCGTCGCCGAGGAGGCCACCGAGCGCCGGATCCGCGCCGAGTTCTTCGCCGCCCACCCGGTCGCCGAGCTCGCCGAGCGCTCCGGCTACTGGCTCGGCCAGCAGGGCCGCCTCACCCAGCCGATGCTGCTCGACGAGGGCGCCACCCACTACACGCCGGTCTCCTGGGACGACGCCTTCGCGCTGATCGCCGAGGAGCTGCGGGCCCTGGACACCCCGGACGGCGCCGCCTTCTACACCTCCGGCCGGACCAGCAACGAGGCCGCCTTCGCGTACCAGCTGTTCGCCCGCCGCCTCGGCACCAACAACCTGCCGGACTGCTCGAACATGTGCCACGAGTCGTCCGGTTCGGCGCTCACCGAGACGCTCGGCGTCGGCAAGGGCAGCGTCAGCCTCAAGGACCTCTACCAGGCCGACCTGATCATCGTGGCCGGCCAGAACCCGGGCACCAACCACCCCCGGATGCTCTCCGCCCTGGAGCGCGCCAAGCGGGCCGGTGCCACCGTGGTGAGCGTCAACCCGCTGCCGGAGGCGGGCCTGGAGCGGTTCAAGAACCCGCAGCACGCCCGCGGCCTGGTCGGCCACGGCACGAAGCTGACCGACCTGTTCCTGCAGATCCGCCTCGGCGGCGACCTCGCGCTCTTCCGCGCGCTGAACCGGATCGTCCTGGAGCAGGACGGCGTCGACCACGCGTTCATCGCCGAACACTGCCACGGCTTCGAGGAGTTCGAGGCCCAGGTCCGGAAGACCGACCGCGACGAGGTGCTCGCCGCGACCGGCCTGCCGTGGGAGCAGATCGAGGAGCTGGGCCGCCTGGTGCTGGCGTCCAAGAAGATCATCGTCTGCTGGGCGATGGGCCTCACCCAGCACAAGCACGCCGTCCCCACCATCCGCGAGGTGGTCAACTTCCTGCTGCTGCGCGGCAACGTCGGCCGCCCCGGCGCCGGGGTCTGCCCGGTGCGCGGGCACAGCAACGTCCAGGGCGACCGGACGATGGGCATCTTCGAACGGCCCGCCAAGGCCTTCCTGGACGCGCTGGGCAAGGAGTTCGGCTTCGAGCCGCCGCGCGAGCACGGCCTCGACTCGGTGGACACCATCCGCGCGATGCGGGACGGCAAGGTCAAGGTGTTCTTCGCGATGGGCGGCAACTTCGTCGCGGCCACGCCGGACACCGAGGTCACCGAGGCCGCGATGCGCCGCTGCAGGCTTACCGTGCACGTCTCCACGAAGCTCAACCGCTCGCACGTGGTCACCGGCGCCCGGGCGCTGATCCTGCCCACCCTCGGCCGTACCGACCGGGACGTCACCGCGCACGGCGCCCAGTTCGTCAGCGTCGAGGACTCGATGGGCCAGGTCCACTCCTCCCGCGGCGGCCTGCGCCCGCCCGCGCCCGGCCTGCTCTCCGAGGTCGCGATCATCTGCCGGCTGGCCCGCACCACCCTCGGCCCGGAGGACACCGTCCCGTGGGAGGACTTCGCCACCGAGTACGACACCCTGCGGGACCGGATCGCCCGGGTCGTCCCGGGCTTCGACGGCTACAACGACAAGGTGCGCCGCCCCGGCGGCTTCACCCTCCCGCACGGCCCGCGCGACTCCCGCACCTTCCCCACCGCGACGGGCAAGGCCAACTTCACCGTCAACCCGCTGACCGCCCCCGAGGTCCCGCCGGGCCGCCTGCTGCTGCAGACGCTGCGCTCGCACGACCAGTACAACACCACGATCTACGGCCTCGACGACCGCTACCGCGGCATCAAGGGCGGCCGCCGGGTGGTCCTGGTCAACCCCGACGACGCCGCCGAACTGGGCCTGACCGAGGGCGCGTACATCGACCTGGTGAGCGAGTGGAAGGACGGCGCCGAACGCCGCGCCCCGCACTTCCGCGTGGTCCACTACCCCGTCGCCCGCGGCGGCGCGGCGGCCTACTACCCCGAGACGAACGTCCTGGTCCCGCTGGACTCCACCGCCGACATCAGCAACACGCCGACGTCGAAGGCCGTCGTCATCCGCTTCGAGGCCGACAGCGGCGCAGCGGAGTAACTCCCGGGCCCCCTGCACCAACGAGGCCGCCCGACGTCACCTGACGTCGGGCGGCCTCGTCGTGACGGAGTGAGTGCGGAGTCAGTGCAGCAGGCCGCCGAGCGGCAGCGTCGCCGTGGCGCTGCCCGGCGTCGAGGTGCTGGTGGTGGCGGTGCCGGTCGGCGTGGGCGTCCCGGTCGTGGTCGGCGTGCCCGTGCCGGTGGGCGTGGGCGTACCGGTCGGCGTCCCCGTGGGCGTGCCCGTGCCGGACGGCGTCGGCGTGCCCGTCCCCGACGGCGTCCCGGTCGGCGAGCCCGTCCCGGACGGCGTGCCGGTCCCGGTCCCGGTCCCGGTCGGCGTCCCCGGCGTGGTCGACGGCGTGCCCGGGGTCGTGGACGGCGTCCCGGGGGCGGGCGGCGTGCTCGGCGCCGGGACGGGCGGCCGCTGCTCGGCCGGGGTCGGGGCGATCGGGGTGACGGTGTCCCAACCGGCGGGCAGGTCGGGCACCTTCCAGGCGCCGCCGGCGTCGTCGGCCGCGCCGGACGGGTCCGGCCGGACGGCCCCGAGGATCGGCATCGAGCCGATCGGCGACACCTTGATCACGGCACCCGGCCGGGGCGCCTGGACGATCAGCCCGCCGCCGATGTACATCGCGACGTGCGTGGCGCCCTCGAAGTAGACGACCAGATCGCCGGGGCGGATCTGGTTCAGCGGGATGTGCTGGAGCTGCGCCCACTGCTCCTGGCTGGTGCGGGGGATCGGCTTCCCGGCGTGCAGCCAGGCCTGCGAGGTGAGGCCGGAGCAGTCGTAGGACTCCGGGCCGAATCCGCCCCACAGGTAGGGCTTGTTGAGCTGGGCGAGCGCGAACGCGACGGCGGCGCGGCCGGCCAGCGAGGGGGTGCGCTCGCCCTGACCGAGGGCGCCGGAGGCGAGGAGGGCGAGCTGGGCCTCGTCGGCCTTGGCCTTCTCCAGCTTCTCCAGGTCGGCGCGCTGGGCGCCGGTGAGCGAGGAGACCAGCTGCTCGACGGCGGCGAGGTCGGTGGCGACCTTGGCCTTGGCTGCCTCCTGCTGGGCGACGAGCGTCTGCGACGTCTTGAGCGCGTCCTCGGTCTGCTTCTTCAGCCCGGCCAGCGCGTCGCGGTCGCTCTTGAGCCGGTCCAGGAACTCGGACTGCGAGCGGCTGGCGGCGGAGAGCAGTTCGGCGATCGTGACCGCCTCGTACGGGTCCTTGGAGAGCAGCAGTTCGGCGTAGGCGGAGGCGGCGCCGTTGCGGTACTGGGCGGCGGCGAGCTGGGAGGCGATGTCGGTGCCGGCGTCGACCTGCTTCTGCTGGCGGTCGAGCCGGCCCTGGAGGTCGGTGAGCGCGGCCTGCTGCTCGGCGACCTTGGCCACCGCGCCGTTGTACTGCTCGGTGGCGGCCTCGGCGCTCTGGTAGAGGGTGTGCAGCTGGTCGAGCAGCGGGCCGAGGGTGGCCTTGGCGGCGGCGAGCGGGTCGTCGCCGGGGCTCGCGGTGACGCCGGGGGTTCCCGGGTCGGGGGCGGCGTACGCGGCCTGGGTTGCGAGCGGGAGCGCCAGCGCGGCGGCCGCGAGGACGGCTCCGCAGCGGAGGGCGGCCCGCACCCAGGGTCGTACCTCTGCCGTCTCGGTGCGCCGTTCAGCCCCGCCCATGGGTTCGTCCTCCCCGCCCAGCCCCTGTCCCCGGGTTCCCCGGATCCCGGCCGATCCTCCCATGGGTTACCCGTCGGAAACAGAGCGCGCCAGGACTGGCAGATGAATTCTCCCTTCATCTCTCCGTTCACCTGTGAGACAGGTCTCAGCAAACCGGAGCGAAGCGGGGCGATCTTCGCTAATGTCCAGCTCAGCGCGACCTGGGTCACCATTCCGAAAGATTCCGGCCATCGCCAGGACACCATCGGAACCACGATTCCCGGGTCAGTTCACCTTCCGTTTACCAAACCTGCCTACGGTCACGCTCGACACCAACGTCCGTGCGACAACTACGACGATTGTTTGGGTATGGAACACATCTCGTTCCTGGTAGCCGTTGTGATCATCACGGCGCTCGCCTTCGACTTCACCAACGGGTTCCACGACACCGCCAACGCGTCCGCCACCGCGATCGCGACGGGAGCCCTCCGGCCGAAGGTCGCGGTCACCATCGCGGCCGCCCTCAACTTCGCGGGCGCGTTCCTGTCCGTGAAGGTCGCCACCACCATCTCCGGCGGCATCGTCAACGAGAAGGCCGGCATCCACCCCGAGATCATCTTCGCCGCACTGGTCGGCGCGATCCTGTGGAACCTGCTGACCTGGCTGCGCGGCCTGCCGTCCAGCTCCTCGCACGCGCTCTACGGTGGCCTGATCGGCGCCACGATCGTGGGCGTCGGCATGAACGGCGTCAACTTCGACACCGTGACCACCAAGATCATCATCCCGGCGGTCGCCTCCCCGGTCGTCGCCGGCCTGGCCTCCTGGGGCGCCACCAAGCTCGCCTACGCGATCACCCGCAAGGGCAACGACGCCGCCACCACCAAGGGCTTCAAGACCGGCCAGATCTTCTCGTCCTCGCTGATCTCGCTCGCGCACGGCACCAACGACGCCCAGAAGACGATGGGCATCATCACCCTGACCCTGGTCTCGGTCGGCGCCCTGCCGAAGGGCGCGCTGCCCCCCACCTGGGTGATCGTCTCGGCGGGTGCCGCGATCGCGCTCGGCACCTACATGGGCGGCTGGCGGATCATCCGCTCGATGGGCAAGGGCCTGGCGGACATCCAGCCGCCGCAGGGCTTCGCCTCCGAGTCGGCCGTCTCGACCGTCATCCTCACCTCGTCGCACATGGGCTTCGGCCTCTCCACCACCCAGGTCTGCACCGGCGGCATCATGGGCGCCGGCCTCGGCGGCCCGAAGCCGGAGCTGCGCTGGAGCATGGTCCGCCGCATGGTCTACACCTGGGGCCTGACCCTGCCGGCCGCCGCCCTGGTCTCCGGCGGCGCGGCGCTGGTGGCCCAGCAGGGCACCTGGGGCGTGGCGCTGGTCGGCGCCGTCCTGGTCGCCGGCTCGGGCGCGATGTGGATGATCTCGCGCCGCCAGCCGGTCAGCGCGGACAACGTCAACGACGTCAGCGACGTCACCCCGGTCGAGGCCCCGGTCCCGGTCGACGTGAACCCGGCCGTCGCCCCCGCGAACGCCCCCACCCCCGCCTCGACCACGGTCGCGGCCTGAGCACGGCCGGCTGAGGAGCACTCACCATGCACATCAAGTGGAACGCGCTGGCCCAGACCGCCGGCGCCAGCTTCGGCATCACCGTCGCCGTGGTCGCGGTCTTCGCGCTCGGCATCCTGGCCCTGTCCCGCCGCGAGGCCGCGCTGACCACCCGCGAGGGCGAGACCGCCCCGGCCGGCGGCGGCCGGCTGGCGCTGGCCGGCGCGTACGCCTGCTTCGGCGTCTGCGCCGCGGCCGTCGTCTACGGGCTGGTGCTGATGGCCGCGCAGTAGTCGCCCGCACCGCACGCGAAAGGGCCGGGGAACGGATCTCACCGTTCCCCGGCCCTTTCACATGCCCCGCGTGGTAGCTCAGCTCTGCTGACTGGTCTTCAGCGCGGTCTCCTTGATGAACAGCACCGTGATGAACGCCAGCAGCGCGAACGGCGCGGCCCACAGGAAAACCGTGCCGACGCCGTGCCCGAAGGCGTCCGTCACCAGCGGGAGGATCGGGGCGGGCAGCTTGTGCAGGTCCGGGATGCCGCCGCCGGCCACCGCGTGCCCGGCCGGGACGTGCGCGGCGGCCAGATTCTCCGCGAGGTAGTGGCCGACCTTGTTGGTCATCAGCGCGCCGAGCGCGGAGACGCCCATCGCGCCGCCCATGGTGCGGAAGAAGGTGACGACCGAGCTGGCAGCGCCCAGCTCGTGGCGGGGCACGGTGTTCTGCACCGCGAGCACCAGGTTCTGCATGGTCAGGCCGAGGCCGATGCCGGTGATCGCCATGTAGACGGAGAGCAGCCCGTAGTTCGTGTCGGCGCGGGCAGTGCCGAGCAGGCCGAAGCCGATCGCGAGCAGCGCCGTACCGGAGACCAGGTAGGCCTTCCACTTGCCGTACTTGGTGATCAGCCGGCCGGCGACGGTGGAGGAGACCGCCAGGCCGAGGATCATCGGCAGGGTCATCAGGCCGGCCATCGTCGGGGACTTGTCCCGGGCCAGCTGGAAGTACTGGCTGAGGAAGGTGGTCGCGCCGTACATCCCGACGCCGACCAGCACGCTGGCCAGCGCGGCCAGGGCGACGGTGCGGTACCGGAACAGGTCCGGCGGGATGACCGGCTCGGCGGCGCGGCGCTCGATCACGACGGCGAGCGCGCCCAGCAGCAGGCCGCCGCCGACCATGGCCGTGGTCTGCCAGGACACCCAGTCGTAGTTCTTGCCGGCCAGGGTGATCCAGATCATCAGCAGGCTGACGGCGCCGGTGATGACCAGCGCGCCCAGGTAGTCGATCTTCGCCTTGCGCCTGACCACCGGCAGCTTGAGGGTGCGCTGCACCACCGCGATCGCGGCCAGCGCGAACGGGATGCCGACGTAGAAGCACCAGCGCCAGCCGAGCCAGGAGGTGTCCACGATGACACCGCCGATCAGCGGACCGCCGATGGTGGCCAGGGCGAAGACCGCGCCGAAGTAGCCGCTGTACCGGCCGCGTTCGCGCGGCGGGACCATCGCGGCCAGGCAGATCTGGCCCAGCGCGACGACACCGCCGGCGCCGATCCCCTGCAGGGCGCGGCAGGCAATCAGCTCACCGGTGTTCTGGGAGAGGCCGGCCAGGGCGGAGGTGGCGATGTAGATCGCCAGGGCGATCTGGAGCAGCAGCTTCTTGCTGGCGAGGTCGGAGAGCTTGCCCCAGATCGGGGTGGAGGCGGTGAGGGTGAGCAGGGCCGCGGTGATCACCCAGGTGTAGGCGGACTGGCCGCCGTGCAGGTCGGTGAGGATGTGCGGCAGGGCGTTGGAGACGACGGTCGACGAGAGCACGGCCACGAACAGGCCGAGCAGCAGGCCGGACAGCGCTTCCATCACCTGCCGGTGGGTCATCGGTCGGTCGTCGACGGCGGCGGCCGTGCCGGTCGCGGCCTCGGTGGTCACGGTCATCTGCGTCCTTAAAATTCGTTGCCTTAAGCAACCATAGGGCAAATGGTTGACTTAGGCAACTTTCTTCAAGCCGAAGCAAAGCCCGGCCGACCCCCGCACCACACGGGCCCCGCCGGGCTCACCCCTCACTCCACAGAGGGCTCTCCTCACTCCACCGAGGGCTCTCCGCGCTCCGCCGAGGGGTCTCCGATCACGTCGTTGAACCGGTGCAGCAGCTCCGCGAAGCGGACCACATCCTCCGGCGACCAGCCGCCCAGCACCTCGCGCACCCGCTGCATCCGGACATCCCGGGCGGTCAGAAAGCGCCGCCGCCCGTCCTCGGTCAGCGAGACGAACGCGGCCCGCCGGTCCAGCGGATCCGCCTCCCGGGCGACCAGGCCCAGCTCCTCCAGCGCCCGGATCTGCCGGCTCACGGTGGCCTTGCCCACCGCGAAGTGCACGCCCACGTCCGTCACCCGCACGCGCCCGGCCTGCTCGACGTAGCCGAGCATGCTGTACGCCATGCCCTCCAGCTCCGGGTGCACCCGGCGGGACAGCTCCGCGACCCTGGCCCGCCCGCGCCGGAACATCAGCGCGACCTCGCGCTCCACCGCCAGCAGGGCTTCCTCGCCACTCTCCGCACTCACCGCGCCAGTATCCCGCAGCCGCAGTGGCCGGAACCCGGCGCGCGAGGTGCGACAAGCCAACTACTTCATGGTATGAAGTATTCGCTAGCGAAAGTATCCGCTTTCCCCCTATACGCAAGGAGATGTGGATGGCCGCCCCGGGGCAGGGTTTCGTCGCCGAACTGAAGGGAGCGGTCACGCCGCGCGCGGCACTGCTGGTGATCGCCGTGCTGCTGCTCCAGCTCGGTTTCATCACCTCGTACGTCGGGGCGCTGCACCACCCGACCCCGCACAACCTGTCGATCGCGGTGGTCGCCCCGCCGCAGGTCTCCCCGAAGCTGGTCCAGGCGCTGGACTCGGTGCCGAACGACGCCGTCAAGGCCGTCACCGCGCCGGACGCGGAGACCGCCACCCAGCAGATCAAGGACCGGAAGATCTACGCGGCGCTGGTCGTGAACCCGGCCGGCACCGAGGACACCCTGCTGACCGGCGGCGCCCGCGGCCCGTCCGCGGCCAAGGCCGCCGAGACGATCACGGTCGCGCTGGAGAAGAGCCAGGGCCGCACGGTCAAGGTCGAGGACGTGGTCCCGCTCGCCAAGGGCGACACCAACGGCCTCTCCGCCTTCTACCTGGTGATCGGCTGGTGCGTCGGCGGCTACCTGGTCGCCTCGATCCTCGGCATCAGTGCCGGCTCCAAGCCGGCCAACACCCACCGCGCGGTGATCCGGCTCGGCGTGCTGGCGCTGTACTCGATCGCGGCCGGCGTCTTCGGCACCCTGATCGCCGGTCCGGTCCTGGACGCGCTGCCCGGCTCGATCCTCAGCCTGTCGGCGGTGGGCGCCCTGGTGGTGTTCACGGTCGGCGCGTTCACCATGGCGCTGCAGTGCCTGTTCGACATCATCGGCATCGGCATCGCGGTGCTGGTCTTCGTCGTGCTCGGCAACCCGAGCGCGGGCGGGGTCTACCCCGCGCCGATGATGCCACCGTTCTGGCGGGCGATCGGCTCCTGGATCCCGAACGGTGCCGGTACCGCCGCGGCCAAGTCGATCGCCTACTTCGGCTCCACCAACCTGGCGATGCCGCTCCTGGTGCTCGTGGTGTGGGCGGTGCTCGGCGTCGCGGTCACCTTCCTCGCCGTCCTGCGCGGCCCGCGTTCCGGCGGCCGGGAGCTCGTCCAGGAGGCGTGAGCCACCACGTGAGCTGCGGTGCCCCTAGAGCCCCTCTTCCCGGCCGGGGGCACCGGCGTTCTCAGGCGCCCGCCAACCGGCCCGGATCCGCGATGATCGCGCGCACCACACCGACGGCGGCGCCCAGCAGCGGCCCGCGCCGGCCGAGCCGGGAGACCGTCAGCCGGTCGTCCGACCAGGGCCGGACGGTCACCCGGGCGGCCAGCTCGGCCCGCATGGCGGGCAGCAGCCAGGGCGCCAGCTGGGCGTAGCCGCCGCCCAGCACCACCTCGGCCGGGTCCAGCAGGTTGACCGCCCCGGACGCCGCGATGCCCAGCGCCGCCCCGGCCCCGGCCAGCGCCTCACGCACCTCCGCGTCCCCGGCCTCGGCGCGCTCGGCGAGCAGCGCCACCCAGTCGCCCCGGATGCCCTCCAGCCCGGCCGCGCGCAGCACCGCCGCCTCCCCCGCGTACTGCTCCAGGCAGCCGTGTGCGCCGCACGCGCAGCGCGGCCCGTCCGGGTGCACCGGCACGTGGCCGAACTCGCCCGCGTAGCCGCGCGCCCCGCGCAGCAGCCGTCCGCCGACCACGATCGCCGCGCCGACACCGGCCTCGGCGGAGACGTGCAGGAAGTGGTCCGGGCCGCCGCCCAGCCAGAGTTCGGCGAGCCCGCCGAGGTTGGCCTCGTTGTCCGCGTCGACCGGCAGCTCGGCCAGCTCCTCCGCGCCGGCCGCGCGCAGGGCGAGGCGCAGCTCGGCCGCGAGCGGCACGTCCGCCCAGCCCAGGTTGGCGGCCCGCTGGAGCACCCCGCCGGTGCTGCCGACCAGGCCGGGCACGGCGAGCGCCAGTCCGGCCGGGCGCAGGCCCGCCTCGGCAACGGCCCCGCGCAGCAGTTCGGCCAGGTCGGCCATGACGGCGGCGGGCGTGCGGCCGCGGTTGCGGATCTCCTGGCGGCGCCAGGCCCGGACCTCGCCGCGCAGATCCACCACGCAGGCGCCGAGGTGCTCGACGCCGATCTCGGCGCCCAGGCCGCCGGGCCCGCGCGGGTTGAGGCCGAGCGCGGTGCCGGGCCGGCCGACCTTGCCGCTGGGTGCGGCCGGGCCCTCCTCGACCACCAGGCCGCCGGCGATCAGCTCCTCGGCGAGCGAGGAGACCGCCGCCCTGGTCAGCCCGGTCTCGGCGGCGACCTCGGCACGGGAGCGCGGGGCGCGCGCGATCACGCCGAGCACCAGCGCCAGGTTGGCCCGGCGCATCCCCTGCTGGCTGGCGGGCCCGGTCCGGACTTCCGGCTCGCGCATCGCGCTCATGCGCCCACCTCGCTCCGCTCGGCAGGCGCTTCGCGCAACGCGCACCTCTCAATGATGAGCCCGCTCCGCGCGCTCATGCGCCCACCTCGCTCCGCTCGGCAGACGCTTCGCGCAACGCGCACCTCTCAATGATGAGCCCGCTCCGCGCGCTCATGCGCCCACCTCGCTCCGCTCGGCAGGCGCTTCGCGCAACGCGCACCTCTCAATGATGAGCCCGCTCCGCGCGCTCATTGCGCTGCCCACCTCTCAGTGATGAGCTCACGTCGCTCACCACGCCCTGGGCGTCTCCCCGGGCGTCTCGTGTGCAGCGTAACCGGGTTGGGGCGGCGGTTGCGCCGCGGTGGCGGAGGGCTCGGCGAGCCGGGTGAAGACCCACCGCTGCATCGCCCAGAAGCGGAACAGCATGGCGACGAAGGTGCCGACGATCATCCCGCTGAGGAAGTCCGCGATCTCCTGGGTGAAGGAGCTGACGAACGGCTCGCGCAGGTCCAGGACGTACCGCGAGATCGCCAGCGGCACGTCGTTGACGCCGATCGCCACTGCGCTGACCAGGAGGAACAGCACCGCCTCCCGTTGCCGCCCGCCGGCCCGGAAGGCCCAGCGGCGGTTCAGCACGTAGGAGACGACGGTGGCGATCACGGTCGCGATGGTCAGCGCGACCACCGGCTTGTGCTCCAGGACGGTGAACTTCAGCTCGAAGTTGATCACCGTGGTCAGCGCGAAACAGGTGCCGCCGACCAGCAGGAACTTCACCAGCCTGCGGTGCCGCACCAGGAACGGACGCAGCCGGGCCGGTACCCGGGCCAGGACACGCTGAGTGGGGGACGGCATCTCCGCAGTCTCGCACGCAAGGCGCCGCTCCCTCCGTCACTCGGCGCAAATCCGCAGCACGCCGGTGGTCGTGCCCCGGTGCCGCAGGTGCCACATGGCGGGGCCCGGTGGAGCAGCCCTCCTGCTCCACCGGGTCCCTGAGCCGCTGTCAGGCCGCGGCGACCAGGATATCGGCCGGCTCAAGGGCCAGCTTGAGCACGTCGCGGACGTCGGACACCGGGTGCACGGTGAGCCGCTCCAGCACCTCGGCCGGGACGTCGTCCAGGTCGGCCTCGTTGCGCTTGGGGATGATCACCGTGGTGACCCCGGCCCGGTCGGCGGCGAGCAGCTTCTGCTTCACCCCGCCGATCGGCAGCACCCGCCCGGTCAGCGACACCTCGCCCGTCATCGCCACGTCGGTGCGCACCTTGCGGCCCGACAGCAGCGAGGCCAGCGCGGTGGTCATGGTGATGCCCGCGCTCGGCCCGTCCTTGGGGACGGCCCCGGCCGGGACGTGCAGGTGCACGCCGCGGTCGCGCAGCGAGGTGGCCGGCAGCTCCAGCTCGGCGCCGCGCGAGCGCAGGAAGGAGAGCGCGATGTGCGCGGACTCCTTCATGACGTCGCCCAGCTGCCCGGTCAGGGTCAGCCCGGTGCCGCCGGTCTCGGCGTCGGCGAGCGAGGCCTCGATGTAGAGGACGTCGCCGCCGGCGCCGGTCACCGCGAGGCCGGTGGCCACGCCGGGGACGGCGGTGCGCCGCTCGGCCGGCTCCTGGGCGGCCTCCGGCACGTGGTGCGGGCGGCCGATCAGGGCGCGCAGGTCGTCCGCGCCGATCGCGGCGGGCAGCTCGCGCTCGCCGAGCTCGGCCTGGGCGGCGAGCTTGCGCAGCACCCGGGCGATCGAGCGCTCCAGGTTCCGCACGCCCGCCTCGCGGGTGTACTCCCCGGCGAGCCTGCGCAGCGCCGGCTCGCCGACGGTGACCTGCTCGCCGCCGAGACCGGCCTTCTCCAGCTGGCGCGGGAGCAGGTGGTCGCGGGCGATGACGACCTTCTCGTCCTCGGTGTAGCCGTCCAGGCGGACCAGCTCCATCCGGTCGAGCAGCGGCTCGGGGATGGCCTCCAGCACGTTGGCGGTGGCGAGGAAGACGACGTCGGAGAGGTCGAGCTCGACCTCCAGGTAGTGGTCCCGGAAGGTGTGGTTCTGCGCCGGGTCCAGTACCTCCAGCAGGGCGGCGGCCGGGTCGCCCCGGTAGTCGGAGCCGACCTTGTCGATCTCGTCGAGCAGGACGACCGGGTTCATCGAGCCGGCCTCCTTGATCGCCCGCACGAGCCGGCCCGGCAGCGCGCCGACGTAGGTGCGCCGGTGGCCGCGGATCTCGGCCTCGTCCCGGACGCCGCCGAGCGCGACCCGGACGAACTTGCGGCCCATGGCGCGGGCCACCGACTCGCCGAGCGAGGTCTTTCCGACACCGGGCGGCCCGACCAACGCCAGCACCGCTCCCCCGCGCCGGCCGCCGATCAGCCCGAGCCCCTGATCCGCCCGGCGCTTGCGCACGGCCAGGTACTCGACGATGCGGTCCTTCACATCGGCCAGGCCGGCGTGATCGGCGTCCAGCACCGCGCGGGCGCCGGCGATGTCGTACGTGTCCTCGGTGCGCTCGTTCCAGGGCAGCTCCAGGACGGTGTCCAGCCAGGTGCGGATCCAGGAGCCCTCTGGGGACTGGGCCCCGTCTCGACTGGCCCGCTCCAGCTTGTCGACCTCCTTGAGCGCGGCCTCCCGCACCTTCTCCGGCAGGTCGGCGGCCTCGACCCGGGCGCGGTAGTCGCCCTCCTCGTCGGCCGGGTCGCCGTTCAGCTCGGCCAGCTCCTTGCGGACGGCCTCCAGCTGGCGGCGGAGCAGGAACTCCTTCTGCTGCTTGGCGACGCCCTCCTCGACGTCCTTGCGGATGGTGTCGTTGACCTCCTCCTCGGCGAGGTGGTCGCGCAGCAGCGTCAGCGCGTACTCCAGGCGGGCGACCTGGTCGGCCTCCAGCAGCACCTTGAGCTTCTGCTCGGCGGTGACGAAGGGCGCGTAGCCGATGTTGTCGGCCAGCTCGCCGACGCCCTCGATCTGGGCCACCCGGTCGACGATCTGCCAGGCGCCGCGCCGGCGCAGCCACTGGGTGGAGAGGGCCTTGTACTCCTTGACCAGCTCGGCGGCCCGGCCGGCCACCGGGGTGCCCACCGAGGACTCCCGGAACGGCGTGGTCTCCACCCAGAGCGCGGCGCCGGGACCGGCGGTGCCGACGCCGATCCGGACCCGGCGCACGGCGCGGACCAGCGCCGCCGGCTGGCCGACAGTGTCTGGGCCGTCGGCCAGCCGGCCGACCTGCTCGACGGTGGCCAGCGTGCCGGCCGCCGCGTACGAGCCGTCCACCCGCGGGACCAGCAGGACCTGCGGCTTGCCGGCGCCGGTGGCCGCGGCGCGGGCGGCCTCGACCGCCGCGCGCACCTCGGTGTCCTTCAGGTCCAGCGGGACGACCATGCCCGGCAGGACGACCTCGTCGTCGAGCGGCAACACGGGCAGGGTGAGCGGTGTGGACGTCGATGCCATGATCTCTCCCCAGTCAGTGAACTTGAGTCGACCTGACTAAGGCCTGGCGGGCGCCGGATGTTCCCCGGCTCGCGTTCGCCATGAGCGAACAGGGAAGCCCGCAGATGGGGCCGTCAAAAGTCACTCGGACGAGTCAGCGGGCGTCCAGCACGGGGGCACCCCCGGGCGAGGGCGCGGACGCGGAACCGGCCGCCGGCACCTCGGCGCGGCGCGACCGCAGCGGCCGCCCGGGGCCGCGGCGCAGCCAGCGCCACAGCGCCACCCCGGTGAGCACCGCTGCCGGGTGGCCCACCGCGGTGACCAGGTCGTTCTCGGTGGCGATCTGCTCGGCGATCAGTGTCGCGGCGGAGCCGAGCGCCAGCAGCCGGCCGCGCCAGGACAGCAGCCCGGCCAGCGCGCCGAGGCTGGCCAGCACGCCGTAGCTGACGCCGATGTCCAGGTAGTCCATCGCCGCGGACTCCAGCCGCCCGGCCTCCACGGCGGTGATCACCACCGCCTGGGACAGCAGCGTGGCCGTGACGTGCCCGATCGCGAAGACGGCCGCCGCCCGCCGGGAGCCGACCCGGCGCTCCAGCGGCGCGACGGTGAAGGCGAATCCCCACAGGTACGGCATCCACACCTCGCCGGCCACCCAGAAACCACTGAGCAGCAACGCCCGCAAAGGGTGGTGCAAAAGATTGTGACCGTCGGAACTGGAGGCCTCCTGCAGCCGCAGGACAAGATCCGGATTGGCAAGTTTGCCAAAGGCTGTGGTGGCGCCCACCACGGCGAGATAACCGAACGCGAAAGGGTTGCGCCGCGGCGTCGGCACGCGCGCCAGCAGCCACTCGGTCACCCCGGTGCGCAGCCCGAACCTGAGCATCCCGAACGGCGGCCCGGCAGGCGGCCCGGCGTACGGCAACGGGCGCGATCCGCCCGGTCCGGCACCCCGCCGCAGTCCCGCCATGCCGCCTCCGCTCCACGCCCGCAGCCACCGGCTCTCGCCTGGTGCCCAACGTACCGGCGCACGCCGGAAATCCCACCCGGCGGGGCGTTGTCGTGATCACGGTACGTCGAGGTTCTGAGAACCAGCTGAGAAAAGCCCGTGAAGAACGAGGAACCGGGCGCCCGGCCGGATTCCCGCATTGGTCCATACCTTCTCCCGCTTGACCCGTCAGTAGCGGCTCTGACCGGCGACTTGGCATCAAATCGACTGCATACGTACCGTTACGCAGTGAAAATTCGCCGGGTAAGGTATCGGCCCGTGCCCACTCGTGAGTGGGTCCGAGAGCGGGCCGACAACCGGCCCACGGGCCGGAAACAACCGGTCCACCTGCCGGGAGGCAGCCGCGGTCCGTACGCTGCGAAGTGCGCGGGAGAAGCGGGTGGCCGACCTCCGCCCTCCGATCCGCGCGCGACGGGACGGCGGACCCGGCACAGTCCACGACGGAACAAGACTACGAGCGGAGCCCCGCCATCCCCACAGGTGGCCGGCCCGCAGCCCTGGGGGCGGTGGCGTGACCGTGACAGAAATTCAGCAGGACAACACCAACAGCAGCGGCGGCACGGTGAGCAGCCAACGCAGAGTGCTGGTGGTGGAGGACGAACCCACGATCGCGGAGTCGATCGCGGCCCGGCTGGGCGCGGAAGGCTTCAAGGTCGCCGTGGCCCACGACGGCCCCGGCGCGGTCGACGGCTTCCACACCTGGCAGCCGGACCTGGTGGTCCTCGACATCATGCTGCCCGGCTTCGACGGCCTGGAAGTGTGCCGACGGATCCAGGCCCAGCGCCCGGTACCGGTACTCATGCTGACCGCGCGAGACGACGAGACGGACCTGCTGGTCGGCCTCGGCGTGGGCGCGGACGACTACATGACCAAACCGTTCTCCATGCGCGAACTGGCCGCCCGGGTCAACGTGCTGCTGCGCCGCGTCGAGCGCGCCCAGCAGGCCGCCCGCACGCCCGCGCTCGGCTCGCTGCGCTTCGGCGAGCTGGAGATCGACCACGTGCAGCGCCGGGTCCGGCTCGCCTCGGGCGACGTCCACCTGACGCCGACCGAGTTCGACCTGCTCGCCTGCCTGGCCGCGCAGCCGCGCGCCGTGCTGACCCGCGAGCAGCTGCTGGCCGAGGTGTGGGACTGGACCGACGCGTCCGGCACCCGCACCGTGGACAGCCACGTCAAGGCGCTGCGCCGGAAGATCGGCGCCAGCTGGATCCGCACCGTCCACGGCGTGGGCTATGCGCTGGAGGCCCCGCTCTCCTAGCGGCGCCTCGGGCATCGGGCCTCCGGGGGGCCCGTGTCCCGAACCGCCGTGCACACCGCGGGGGATCACAGGGGACCAATGACCTTTCCACAGCAACGCAACGGGGACGCCGACGGCACGCGGTCGCAGACCCTCGCCGCTCGCGCCGCCCGCCGGGTCTGGGCCGACATCCGGCCGCTCGACCCGGTCCGCTCGATCAAGGGCAAGCTCGCCCTGCTCGTGATCGTCTCCGTCTTTCTCGCCACCGGCATGGTCGTCGTGGCGATGAAGTCAGAGACCCAGATCCGCATCATCATGATCTTCTCGATGATCGCGTCGCTGCTCTTCATGCAGTTCCTCGCGCACGGGCTGACCGCCCCCCTGCGCGAGATGACCGCCGCCGCCCGCGCGATGGCCTCCGGCGACTACAGCCGCCGGGTCGAGGTGAACTCGCGCGACGAGATCGGCGAGCTGGCCGCCGCCTTCAACCAGATGGCGGCCGACCTGGGGGCCGCCGACCGGCACCGCCGCGAGCTGGTCGCCAACGTCTCGCACGAGCTGCGCACGCCCATCGCCGCGCTGCGCGCCGTGCTGGAGAACGTCGTCGACGGCGTCGTCCAGCCCAATCCGGCGACCCTGGGGGCCGCGCTGGAGCAGACCGAGCGGCTCGGCCGCCTGGTCACCCACCTGCTCGACCTGTCCAAGATCGACGACGGCGTGGTCGACCTGGACGCCCGCCCCTTCGAGGTGCGCGAGTTCCTGGACGGCGTGCTGCGCGGGGTCACCGTGGACGGCGCGACGGCGGGCGGGGCGTTCTCCCGCCGCGGGGACGTCCGGCTGGCGCTGGAGGTCAGCCCGGCTGGCCTGACCGGCATCGCGGACCCCGAGCGGCTCCACCAGGTGGTCGCCAACCTGGTCGACAACGCCTGCAAGCACTCCCCGCCCGGCGGCACCGTGACGGTCCGTGCGCGCCCCGACGGCGAGCCCGGCGGCCTCCTACTGGAGGTCGAGGACGAGGGCCCGGGCATCCCGCCGGCCGACCGCAGCCGGGTCTTCGAACGCTTCAGCCGGGCCGGCACCGCGACCGCCCAGGGCCCGGGCTCGGACGGCGGCACCGGACTGGGCCTGGCCATCGCCCGCTGGGCGGTGGACCTGCACGGCGGGCGGATCGCGGTCGCGGAGTCCCCGCGGGGTTGCCGGATCGAGGTCCGGCTGCCCGGCCAGCGGTGATTTCGTGGGATCGTCCAGAGGTTCGCAACGGGACTTGTGTCACAGATCCGACACAGACGTACACGAAGATCGTTCGAAGATTCGGCCGGGGGTTTGTCCGGTTTCATCCGGATATCGTGGCCGATCGGCCCTGATCGCTTCCCCTCAGATGCGGCTTTCTAACGCACATTTTCAGCCAAACTGCAGGTCAGGACTGTGATCTGGGCGACGCCTGAGCCCCGGGGACTGCGCGATCACTGGTCAGGGGCGTAGCCTTAATCCCCGCTGTCCAAACATCCCAAAAGGAAGCGGAAGAGGGCGGTTGCCGCCGTGTCGCCACAGTCCCCTGAAACCCCCAACAGCTCGGCAAGCTCCACTGGCTTCGGCCCCAATGAGTGGCTCGTCGACGAGATCTACCAGCAGTACCTCCAGGACCCGAACTCGGTCGACCGAGCCTGGTGGGACTTTTTCGCCGACTACAAGCCCGGTACCGAGGTGACCCCAGTGACCCAGGCCGCGACCCAGGCCGGCCCCACGCCGACCCCTGCCGCTGCCCCCGCGCCCGCCGCTGCTGCTCCGGCCGCGCCCGCCCCCGCCGCACCGGCGCGGGTGCGGCCGGTG
>NZ_JAHTKP010000065.1 GCF_019192735.1 Kitasatospora aureofaciens | reverse complement strand
ATCAACTCAATTCCGTCGGCCGTACGCAGTGACTCCATGAGGCGGAGTAAGTCAGACTGGGACAAGGCCATCGCGCACCCCCTGGTGAACTCGCCGTTCTACTCAGAGAGTTGCGCGATGGCTCTCCCGTGACCAGGGGTTACTCCAAGATCCTTGCTACACCACTCCACGGGACGCCATCCCGAACCTTCTCCAAGTAGGGCTGCAGCACGGTGACTTGACCTTTGGCGCCCTGGCTCGCCTGATGCCAGCACAGGCGGCAGTAGCCCTTCTTCAACCGCACGAGTCGCCGGCATCCACTGCACTCAGCCGGCTCCTCGGTGCGGCGGAAGCTCTGGCACGCACTGCAGGTGCGGCCTGGCAGCACGCCCCAGCCCAAGCAGTCCGGGCAGGCGGCGGGCGGTTTGCACCTGCCTGTCGGCAGGACGTAGGCCATCACATCGGGGGCAGCGAGCGCCCATCGCGGCGGCGGGGCACCACCGCCGGTCCCGCCGCCGCGACGACGGCCTGTCCGGCGTCCTGCTGCCCGGGGCGGGAGACCTTCTCCGGCTCGGGGATCAGCAGGTCGCTGATCTCGCAGCCGAGCACGACGCAGACGACGTCCAGGTCCTCCAGCTTCAGGGAGACCGGCTGGCCGGACCACAACCCGGACATCTTCCCAGCCGAGATGACCAGGCCGTGCTCGGCCAGCATCCGTTGCAGCTCGGACGCCTTCCAGATGCCCTTGTTCGCGGCGGTCAGCCGCAGGTTCCACTTCATCCCATCAGTCCTTCCAGTCGCTTCGCGGCCCGCTGCTGCCCGGCGATCCAGGCGTCCTCGACCCTGGTCTGCTGGACGTGGACGTAGCGCATCGTCGTGGCGATCCAGGAGTGTCCCAAAACCTCCTGGATTGCGAGCAGGTTCAGGCCGCCCGAGTAGAGCTCGGACGCGCAGAAGTGCCGAAGGACGTGCGGGGTCAACTTCTCTGCCTGACCGGGCAGATGAGCCTCGACAGCAGCGGCCAGACCGTTCCGCAGGGCGTCGTCGCCCACCCGGTGCGAGGATCCGTCGGCGCATCCGCGCTCGGAGGGGAACAGCGGGGCGCCGGGGCGGGTGTGGTCGTCGTCGAACTGGCCCCACACGTCCTCGATGAACCACCGAAGCGTCCGGTCCGCGCCATTGATCAGCGGCACCATCCGCTCACGCGGCCCCGAGCCGCGGGCACCCTTGCCGAGGCGGACGTGCAGCTTGCCGAACCGGCCCAGGTTCCACTTGATGTCGGTGAGGTCGAGCCCGCACGCCTCGCTCACCCGCAGGCCAACCTGGGACATCAGCTTCGCGGCGGTGTAGTTCCTCGCGGTCGGGGCGAACTTGCGGCAGCTCGCCAGCTCGCCGCCCCAGCCAGCGAACAGCAGGTCGACCTCCGGGACGGTCGGCGGGATCCGCAACTGGGCGTCCTTGGAACCGCGCAGGCGGTTCATCTCGTCGATCGGGCACTCGACGACCCGCCCGGTCATCCGGTGGATCTCGACCTTGTGCCGCAGCTCCAGGAACAGGAAGTACGTGCTCAGCGCCTGGGAGCGGGCCAGGCGGGTGCCGCTGGGCGAGCCCCGCAGCACCCGCCCGAAGTACGCGTCCGCGTCGGCCGGCTCCATCTCCCACAGCGGCCGGCCGAACCAGGTCCGCACTTGCTCCAGGTGCCCGACGTCGCCGCGGATCGTGCCGTCCGTCAGCCCCGCCGACGCCCGGGCCAGGACGAAGCCGGCCAGCACGTCCGTCTCGAACTGCTCCAGTTCCTCCGCCGAGACCGGCTCCCGGTACGCGCGCAGGTCCCGCACCACCGCCAGCGCCGACAACCCGCGCCTCCTCGCCTTCGACCAGACCGCAGATCGGTCGGACGAGCTGAGAACGCTTCAGGAATCCCGAAGTTACGTTACAGGCCGACAGAACACTCGAAGGAGGAAGAAGCCCCTGGCCACAGCCTCGGGTACTCAGCGGGGCTCAGGAGAACTCGCGGGATGTCGCACAGAGGCCCGGCTCTTCCTGAACATGGAGGGGCTCGGCAGCACGTTCCCGGCGCCGACACGGGCCGCTACGCCGTACGTGGCGCTGATCGTCCAGCCCTGGTTGGGCAGTCGATGGACATCTGCGTGGCGGTGGCGGATCCTCTCGACGATCTGGGTCTTCTCCACAGCGGCGGGCAGGTTCTGCGGCAAGTGACATCTGTCGGCGACCTCCGGGGCACTTGGGGCCGCCTGATTGACTGCCTTGGTGAAGGCGCTGGCCCGGTCCCGGCAGATGATCTCGGTGCCAGGATGCTCCGTGAGCCAGGCGGCGAACGTCTCGGAGATGCGGTCGGGCAGCACGTCGACGACCCTTCGGGTCTCGACGTCGACCAGGATGGTTCCGTTGCGGCGCCCGCGACGGAAGGCGAACTCGTCGACACCAAGCATGCGCGGAGCCTGCTCCGGCACCGGAGGTGCCTCCAGCAGTTCCAGCAGGCGTGTTCGGCCAGCAGTCAGGTGGAGCTTGCGGCACAGCCGTTCGCCGGCGCGTCATTCACCGAGCGTCATCATCGGTGCCGCGCTCATCTGCTACCGCCGCCGGGCAGCACGAAATCCCACAGCGGCCCCTTACCGGTTCGTCCGAACCCGAGCCGGTCATGCGGGCCCAGGACCGGTCCGTGGTGCTGGTCAGCCGCTGCCAAGGTGTCCGGGCCGATGCCGGACCGGCTGATCAACTCCGGTCCGGCAAGCCGTGAACGCCCCCGGTCGCCACCCGGGCAGCGACCGAGGAACCGCACCGGCGAACCCGGCACACCCTCGAACGGCCGATCAGATCTCGGGCGGCCCCGCCTCGACGCGGCGCAGGACCGGGGCCAGGCGGTCCAGGTCGGGGCCGGTCTGGACCTGTCGCTCGTCCCACCAGGTGGCGCCGGCGTCGTGCAGCGGGCCGATCACGTCCCTGGCCTTGGCGGCATCCGGAGGCGTGGCACCGCCAAGAACGAACTCGAACGGGCGCTCGGCCTCCGCTGTACGGTGCTTGCGGACGTAGCCGATCAGATCCCGTACCTCTGCCGCGTCCGGGACATGTCCGTGCCGGGCCGTCTCGAAGAGCGGCACCGCGCCGTCCCACCGGGCCGCCCGCCGCATGGGCGGGCGCCGCGGCCAGAACCCGCCGATCCACACGGGCGGGCAGGGCCGCTGCACGGTGGCGGGCAGCAGTGTCACGTCCCGTGCCTCGTAGTGCCGGCCGTGGTGGTTCACCGGCTCGCCGGACCAGAAGCGGCTGAGCAGCTCCAGTCCCTCGTCCAGTCGCTCGGCGAGGAATGGTGGCTCGGCGTCGTCGCCGAAGCTGCGGTACTCGTCGTCGATCGGGCCGCCCAGGCCGGCGGCGAAGATCACCCGGCCGCCGCTGAGGTGGTCCAGGGTGGCCACTTGGCGGGCGAGTTGCTGCGGTCGGTAACGGGGAACCGGCGTCAGCAGGGTGCCCAGTCGGATCCGGAAGGTGGCCAGAGCGGCCGCGGTCAGCAGCATCCAGGGGTCTGCGAACGGACGTCCCTGGTGCTGTCGGTGCAGGACGTGGTCCCAGACGAACAGCCCGTCCCAGCCGGACTGTTCGGCGGCGGCCGCCACGGTGGCGACGTTGCGGGGGTCGGCGAAGTCGCCGAAGTTGGGGATGTTGACGGAGAAGCGCATTCCAACAGGATGCGGAGCAGGCCGCGAAGGGGCAATCGGATTGGGATCCAGGCCGCCGCCGTGCGGCGCGACCGGTTCGGCCGCCGCTTCGCAGAGTTTGGCCAGGTGGCGGCGCACGACTTGGATGCTGCCGGTGCAGCCGCGCTGCCGGATCTCGTGGAACAGCCGGTGCCGCTGGTGCATCCGGCGGTGAACCGCCCCGGCCACCCCGTCAGACGATCTTCACCATGGACACCGGCCGCCGACCAGCGAGAGCCCGGCAAGATGCGCGCACACCAGCCCCACGACCTACGACTTCACGATGCACACCGCTCAGTGATCGGTGGAGGGCGACTCTGCCGAGGCGTGCAGCAGCAGGTCGCGCAGTGCCGTGGCGGTGTCCGACGGCTCGGTGGGGGTGAGGACGACCTGGTCGGCGGTGGTCGAAGGGCCGGTGAGGGGGATGATGCGCAGGCCGGGTGGCTGGTGGTCGAGTGCGGATTCGACGGTGATGCCGATGCCCGTTCCCGCGGCGACATGAGCGGCGATGGCGTGCACGCTGTCGGCGGTTCTGATGATGTGCAGGTCGGCTCCGCCGATGTGGAAGGCGGACAGGAGGCGATCGCAGAGACCGCTGTTGATCTGGTGGGGCCAGGTGAGCAGGCCGGTGGTGGACAGTTCGGACGCGCTCAGCTCGGCGTGCCCGGCGAGGGGGTGGGCTGCGGGTACGAGCGCCATGAACCTCTCGGTGGACAGTACCCTCGCGCGTACGCCGGTGACGTCGCCGGTCGCCCAGCCGATGCCCAGCCCGATCGTCTCGGCCCGCAGGGCGGTGAGCTGGGCTGTGGTCGGCATGGCCTCCGGCACGATCGTCACGTCGGGGAAACGGTCGCGCAGTTGCGGCAGGCAGCGCAACAGCAGCTGGTGGCCGGTGTATTCGGCGTGGGCGACGACGAGGGTGGTGCGGGTCCGGTCGCCGGCGGCCAGGGAGCGTCCGCGCTGCTGGAAGCGGCGCAGTTGGGCCAGGGTGGCGTGGGCGTCGGGCAGTAGCGCTTGGCCGAGGTCGGTCAGTGAGACCCGGCGGCTGGTGCGGTGGAACAGCCGCCCGCCCAGGGTGGTCTCCAGTCGCCTGACGGCGTCGCTGACGGTGGGTTGCCCCCGGTGCAGGCGCGCGGCGGCGCGGCCGAAGTGGAGCTCTTCCGCGACCGCGACGAATGCTTCCAGTTCCATCCTGTCCACGGGGCCAGGCTATCGCGATCGATCGGTGTGACCGATCGCTGCGTGCCGAAGTTCGGCGTTGATGCCGTGCCGTACGCAGGGTGTGATGGCTGGGCAAGCAGGGATTTCCCCACGACCGGAAGTAGTGAAGAGGACATGGCAGTCAATGGCGTTGACCGTGAGCACGATGCGCCGATGGTCACGGTGACGGTGGTCTACCACTCGGTACACGGGCACACCCGGGTTCTGGCCGAGCACCTCGCCGACGGGGCGCGGCTGGTGCCGGGCGCCCGGGTGCATCTCGTCGAGATCCGGGCCGAGGACGTCACCGCGGGCCGTTGGCACGATGCGGAGGTGCTGGCGCTGCTCGAGCGCTCCGATGCGATCGTCCTCGGCTGCCCGACGCTGATGGGCAGCGTGTCGGCGGTGTTCAAGGCGTTCATGGAGGCGGCGTTCACGCCGTTCACGACGCAGGCGTGGAAGGACAAGCTGGCCGGAGGGTTCACCATGTCCGCCTCGCAGAGCGGCGACAAGCTGGTGGTCCTGGAGCAGCTGGCGGTCTTCGCCGCGCAGCTGGGCATGCAGTGGATCGGCGTGGGCGACATGCCGGGCAACAACTGGAGCGGTGGCGCCCGCGACGATGTGAACCGGCTGGGCTCGTGGCTGGGTCTGATGAGCCAGAGCCACGCCGACCAGGGGCCGGAGCACGCCGGATCGCGCGGCGACCGGATCACCGCGGAGCGGTACGGCGAGCGGATCGCCCGGCTGACTCAGCGTTGGGTCAACGCGGTGCCGTACGACACCTCCCGGATGACCGAACACGAGGCCCGCGCCCTGTCGGCCTCCCTCAGGGAGACGGGCGACGCGCCGGCAGCGCTGACCGGCGCCTGACCTCGCAGATCGCCCCGCACCGGCGTCGGCGTCCTGGCCAGGCAAGCCGTGAGGTCCGTATCGGGAAGGACGGCACGCCTGCCTCGGGGTTCACTCGCGGACATCGACGCCGGAAGGGGGCGGACAACATGCCGGAAACAGCCACCGGAGAGCTCCCCCAACGGCGTGGAGACGGTGCTCGGGGCCTTGCGGTCGGCCCCGCACTCGCGACGGTTGCTCCGTAGCCGACCCCGAGCCAGGGACAACGCTGATGTCGGCCCCGCGCTCGCGGGGGTTGCTACTGACTCGTCCAGCTACAGGCGATCATGTGACTGCCCGGTGTCCGGGTCGTGGTGCGGGCATCGGGCGGGGCGGAGCACCATCTGGGGCCGCCGCCAGGTCACCACCGACCCGCTGCCTCGGTCCCTGCTATCGCATGGCTGACGTGCATCACCGAAGTACAGCCCGGCAGCTTGGACTTCGGCCTCACGGACTGACAGACCGGCCCGTCCAACAGGCGCCCCTGACATCGTCCCCTGCGAGGGACCTCACGAAGGCCTGGGCGCTCGCCGGTCTTTACGCTGTGCAAGCTCCTCGTCGTCGACAAGGGTGATCATTGGCTGGTCCGGCACGCACAGCATGGTGACGATGAAGCGGCTCCAGGAGTCGGTGCGGTTGTTGCCGTCCTGGTAGTGGATGACGTCGCCGCCCGGTTCCCAGAAGGTCTCCCCTGCCCGGATCACGCGTTCCGGCTCGCCTTCGAGCTCGAAGCGCATCTCTCCTTCGAGCATGTATCCAAAGGCCGGTCCGGGGTGACGGTGGGGAGGGGTGCCGGGGTCGCCGGGAGGAAACTCCACGTGAACGGTCATGACCTCGGCTCCCTCGGGGATGTGCGGCGGCTTCACCGTCTGGAGCACGGTGAGGGCCGTTTTCCATGCATCGGAGCGCGGCTGCTGTCCGGCGCCGCCGGACGACTCGCTGTGCGACATGGCGTTCCTCCTCTTGAGGCAATCAGAGTGGGAGCGACGCGCGCATCGCCCTGGACTGGCTCAGCAAGTCGAGTGCTGGAGGGGGGACCGTTCAGGAGAGCCAGTCGGTGTAGTGGGTGGGGGCGATGCGGGCGTCGTTCGGGGCGGTGAGGACGTCGCCGTGGGCGGCGGCGAACATGCCGGCGCTGTCGTCGGTGACGACAGAGCGCCCGTCGCCCTTGGCGGTCAGGGTGAGTCGGCCGAGTTCGTCGAGGCGGTAGACGTCGGGACCTGCGATGTTGACGACGCCGTTCAGAGGGCTGCCTGCGGCGACTTCGGCGACGATGCTGGAGACATCCGCAGCGGCGATCGGCTGGATTGGCGTGCGTGGCAGGCGGACGGTGTCACCGTCGGCGGTCATGGACAGGGTCGCGTCCATGAACTCCATGAACTGCGTGGCGCGGACGATGGAATACGGGATCGGCCCGGCCTTGAGGATGTTTTCCTGAAGCACCTTCGCCCGGTAGTAGTCCAGATCGGGCACTTGGTCAGCGCCGACGATCGAGAGGATGACGAAGTGTCTGACCCCGCCCTTCTCGCTCGCGGCAAGAAGGTTGTCCATCGAGGTCTGGAAGAAGGCGGGCGAGGCGTCGTCGAAGGTCGGGGAATTCGTCAGGTTGATGACGACGTCGGCGCCCGCCACGGCCGCCTCCAGCCCCTGGCCAGTGATGATGTCCACGCCCGTGGACAGGGAGTGCGGTACGGCTTGGTGCCCGGCCACGTTCAGGTTCTCCACGACCCGTGACCCGATCAGCCCGGTTCCGCCGATGACTGCGAACTTCATGACATACGCCTTTCTTCGACGATATTGCCCGATATGCGGCTTACGCGGCCTTGACTTCACCCTACGGCCACCAAAACTCGGACACTCGCCAACGACGTTAAGCCGAATGGGTGACGACCTCCGCCGCCTCAAGCCTTCAAGATCGCCCGTGGCGGCTTTTAGTGAGTGTTTTGTGATGCTTATCGGGTTTCAGTTTGAGTTGGCGTCCGATTGGGGCAGGGTGAACAGGCCGGGCCCGGGTTCGCTGAGTAGGCCGCGGCTGACCAGGCGTTTCAGCTTGGCTCGGGTGGCTTCGGTGTGTCGTGGCTGTGTGCCGGTGCCAAGTGCCTCGCAGATGTCTTTGGCGCGGAGCCCTTGGTCGACTTGCCCGATGGCGGCGAGGATCTCGTGGTAGCCGGGTGGGAGCGGTGCAGGTGGCGGGAGACCGTCCTCGGTGGCCAGTTCCAGCACCGTCGCGCGGGTGATCTCCAGCCGCTCCAAGGTCTGCTCGGCAGCGCAAGGTGCCGACCGCCGGAATGCGCCGGTTCTGGGACCAGATGGGCGAACGGGCGCGGGATGCAAAGCCCGACGGCGCGGACACCGCCCGCAGACGCGTCCGCGGCTGACGATTGTTCGAGTGATCAAACGTCAGGTGTGCGGAGTACCGCCATCCACGGATTTCGACGGCTCACCCGCCCCCTTGGGCGACCCCACCGACCACTTCTCCCCGTCCACCAGCAGGCCTAAGAACGCCGCCGCGAACACGGACAACGTCGGCGCCGCCGCCGGATGCCCCGCGAAGCCGGTCAATGCTGCACTGGCGATGGCGCCAGTGCCGGTCGCAACGAGCAGGACCCACCAGCACCGTTTCTGCGCCTTCCCCTGCGGGTTCGCCAGGACGGCGATGACCAGACTCACGATCCCGGACAGGCCGAGCTTGCTCAGGTCCGGAGGGCTGCTGTTCGACAGCTCAACGGAAAGGAAGACGAAGAGGAGCGCAAGTCCGCCCATAGCGAGACCCGTGACCAGACCCTCGCGGATGTCCAGGGTCCGTGCGGTCTTGGTGAGGGCCGGGTCGGGGTTCATGAGGGGACTGTAGGTCCCGTTCGGGAGCGGGCCGGGGTGGTGGTGCAGCGCGTTGACAGTTGCCACCTGAGCGAAGGATTCCGTCGCAGCCGGTTCCTCAGGCGTGGGGCCGGCAGACCGTGAGGTAGATCGTTGCTGCGCGCCGTGATCGCATCCTGCTGCTGCGCGACAAGCTCGAGCACGGCGCCGTCACAAGCGCAGCCCTCACCCCGGCCGGGGCCGTCGACCTGGTGCGCTCCGCTTTCGACGCTGCGGCCCTGCTCTTCGCTCCACCGTCCGCGACGGAAACAACGACCGTCGACACGGGCGGAGCACACCCTGAGGACCGGCTCTCCCGGCTGTGCGAGGAACATCGGCGCGCACCGTATCCCGCAAGGTTCCGCGGCGTGGACATCGAGGGCGTGGAGCTGATCCTCCTCGACGCCGATGTCGCCGCCCTCGTCCAGAGGGAACTGGACCGCGGACTCGACAGCGGCGGCTCCGCCCCCTGCCGTCCACTGAACGGTGGACCCAAGGTTCAACCGGCCGGGCGTGTCAAGCTCCGCCCCCGGCCGACCAAGATCTCGGGTATGAGTCAACTCCCTGTGCGGATAGCCCGATGGAGCGCCCGGCACGCATGGCGCGCGATCGCCGGCTGGTTCGCGTTCGTCATTCTGTGCCTCGGCGTCGGCGGCGCGGTCGGCTCCCACGAAGCCACGACCGAGGACTACCGGGTCGGTGAGGCGGGGCGGGCCGAGGTGATCGCGACCGCGGGCGGCATGCAGCAGCGGCCGACCGAGCAGGTCATCATCCACGCCAGGTCCGGACCGCTGGACACGGCCGCCGCCGCTTCGGCGGCGCAGGAGCTCACCGAGCGGATGCGGAAGCTGCCCGAGGTGGACAGCGTGGCGGCTCCGGTCCGCTCCAAGGACGGCCAGGTCGTCAGGGTCCCGGTGGTCCTGAACGGCCCCGAGCTGGACGGCAAGAAGAACGTCATCCCGCTCCTCGCGCAGACGGCGAAGGTTCGCGACGGCCACCCGG
Source organism: Kitasatospora aureofaciens (assembly GCF_019192735.1). GTDB lineage: Bacteria > Actinomycetota > Actinomycetes > Streptomycetales > Streptomycetaceae > Kitasatospora > Kitasatospora aureofaciens_A. The sequence continues at coordinate 31,544 of NZ_JAHTKP010000065.1, read as the reverse complement.
ACCTGGTCGTGGAGGAGACCGGCTCCCCCTCGATCAGCAAGGGCGTCAATGACCAGCGAGGGAAGGACCTCACGCTCTCCGAGCGCATCACCCTGCCGGTCACGCTCATCACGCTACTGATCGTCTTCGGATCGGTGGTCATGGCCGGTGTGCCGCTGCTGCTCGCGCTCTCCTCGATCACCGCCGCCCTGGGGCTGTCCATGATCGCTTCCCATGTCCTGCCCGACCCCGGTGTCGGGACCAACATGATCCTGCTCATCGGCCTGGCGGTAGGCGTCGACTACACGCTCTTCTACCTCAAGCGCGAACGCGAGGAACGGGCCCGCGCCGGGGGGCGGCTCAGTTCCGAGGCCCTGGTGGAGCTGGCGGCGGCGACCGCGGGCCGGGCCATCGTGGTCTCCGGTCTCGCCGTGATCGTCTCCACCGCGACCTTGTATCTGGCCACGGACGTCATCTTCTCCTCGCTCGCGACGGGCACGATCCTGGTCGTGGCGGTTGCCGTGGTCAGCTCCCTGACCATACTTCCCGCACTCCTGGTGAAGATCGGCCACCGGACCGAGCTCCGTGCAGCCCGCCGCGCGGCCCGCGGCAAGCCGGTCCGTACGAAGCGGGCCGAGGCCGAGACGGGCCGGGTGCTCGGCGCCCTGCTGAGGCCCGCGCAGAAGCACCCCGCCCTCACGCTGTGCGTGTCGGTGCTGATCATGCTCGCCCTGGCGACGCCCGCGCTCGGCCTGAAGCTCGTCGACCCGGGCAAGGACACCTTCTCCCGCGACATCCCGGCCATGCAGGTCTACGACCGGCTGACCACGGCCTTCCCGGAGCTCCTGGTCAAGCACGTGGTTGTCGCCCGCTCCACTCCGGACCGAGCAGCTCAGGTGCAGCATGCTCTGGCGGACCTCGGCCGACGGGCGCAGGCCGATCCGCTGTTCGCCAGGGACGCCGAGCCGACGGTGCGTACGTCGGCCGACGGCCGGGTCAGCGTGCTCGAGCTGGCCGTCCCGTTCCCCGCCCCCTCCGCCGAGGCGATCGAGTCACTCGACCACATCCGTAAGGACTATCTGTCCGCCACGGTCGGCAGGCTGTCCGGTGTGGAGACGGGGGTGAGCGGTGACGTGGCCCGAGGCCGCGACTACGTGGATCACGAGAACAGCAAGCTGCCGCTGGTCATCGGGTTCCTGCTGCTGGCGACCTTCGTGATGACCGTGTGCGCGTTCCGCTCGGTGGTCATCGGCCTGATCGGTGTGGCACTCAATCTGCTGTCCGCCGGGGCCTCGCTCGGCCTGCTGGCCGTGTTCTTCCAGGGGACGTGGGCAGAGGACCTACTGGCCTTCCACTCCCTCGGTGCCATCGCGTCCCGGGTACCGTTGTTCCTCTTCGTGATCCTCTTCGGCCTGTCGATGGACTATCAGGTGTTCGTGGTCAGCCGGATACAGGAGGCCATGCGGAACGGGATGTCGGCTCGCGAAGCGGTACTGGACGGCATCAGCCGGTCGGCCAAGGTGGTGACCAGCGCGGCGATCGTGATGGTGACGGTGTTCGGCGCCTTCGTCGCCCTGCACCTCACCGAGATGAAGCAGATGGGCTTCTGCCTGGCGGTGGCCGTGCTGCTGGACGCCGTGGTCATCCGGCTCATGGTCCTGCCCTCGCTCCTGCTGCTCCTCGGCGAGCGGGCGTGGTGGCCGGTCCGTCCGGCGCGACGGGCGCATGCCGCCGGCCCTGCGGCCGGACTGCTGCAGAACGTAGGCTGACGATCATGATTCAACGGCCGCAGCCGGGCGACCGGTTCCGCATACGGATCCTTCGCCGGTGGTACGCAGTTTCCTGGGTGCTCCTGGGCGTGTGTCCCCCGGTCATCTCCGTGCTGAACCACGGCGGGACGACGAAGTACTGGTCGTTGGCGCTGCTGGCCGTGATCGCCCTCTGCTACGCGACCGTGGTGGCCTTCCCCCGCAGTCCTGTGCTGCGCCCCCACACCTTCCTGGGCGTGCTCGTCCTCGGTCTGGGCGCACTGTCCCTCCTGCGTGGCGACGGCGCGGCGTTGTTCATCGTGTCGCTCCCTCACTTCTGGCTCTTCGCCAGGAGCCCGCGGCACTCGATCGCCTTCAGCGGCGCCGCCGCCACGGCCACCGTTGTCGGCATCATCCGCCATCAGAGCCGGCACGTGGAGGACTTCTCCACCGGCAACATCGTCTTCACCCTCATCGGCTACACGGCGAGCGTGCTGCTCGGACTGGGGGTGGTCCGAATCGTCGAGCAGAGCGACGAGCGCGCCCGCCGCCTGGCCTCCGAGTTGGAGAGCGCCCAACTGCGCCTGGCCGAGGCGCACAAGCTCCAAGGCGCCACCGAGGAGCGCGAGCGGCTCGCGCGGGAGATCCACGACACCCTCGCCCAGGGCTTCGCATCCATCATCGTGCTGGCGGAGGCGGCCCGCTCCAGCCTCGACACCGACCCCGGCAGGAGCGCCCGGCAACTGCTCTCGATCGAGAACACCGCACGCGAGAACTTCGCCGAGGCGCGGGTACTCGTCGGCTCCGCCCCGCAGAGCGGTCTCGCCCTCGGCTCGGTCGCGGGAACCCTGCGTCGGACCCTGGACCGGTTCACCGAGGACACGGGGCTCACCGTCACCGCGGACCTGCCGGACGTCGAGTGCGACCAGCCGACCCGGATCGCGCTCCTGCGCTGCACCCAGGAGTCCCTGGCCAACGTCCGCAAGCACGCGGCCGCCTCCGCGGTGGAGATCGTCCTCACTCCGTCTCCGTACGGCGTCGAACTGGAAATAACCGACGACGGCAGGGGATTCGTGGTCGAGGACTCCCACGGCTTCGGGCTCAACGGCATGCGCAACCGCCTCGCCGAACTCGGCGGCGAACTCACCGTCACCAGTTCCCTCGGCGACGGCACCCGCGTCCTCGCCGTGATCCCCACGAACAGTCAGGTGTGACGACATGACAGCTCGAACAGAACCGGACGGGCTCCGCATCATCGTGGTTGACGACCACACGGTCATGCGCGCCGGGGTCGTCGCCCTGCTGGCCTCGGAACCCACCATCGACATCGTCGGCGAGGGCGGCGACGGCCGCGCGGCCGTCGAACTCGTCGAGCTCCTGAAGCCGGATGTGGCACTGATCGATCTGCGGATGCCGGTCCTCGACGGGGCGAGTGCCACCGCCGAGATCGTCGCCCGCCACCCGGGGACCCGGGTGCTGATCCTGACCACGTACGACACCGACGCGGAGATCGAGCGCGCCGTCGAGGCCGGCGCGATCGGCTACCTGCTCAAGGACACCACGCGTGACCAGCTCGTCGACGCCATCCGATCCGCGTCCCGCGGCGAGACCGTCCTGGCCCCGAGGGTCGCGGAGCGGCTGGTCGCCCGCATGCGGCAGCCCGCTCCGGTGGCTCTGACCACGCGGGAGGTGGACGTGCTGAGCGCGGTCGCCGACGGGTTGTCCAACGTGGAGATCGGTCGGCGGCTGGTCATTGCGGAGGCCACAGTGAAGACCCATCTGCTGCGGGTTTTCGCCAAGCTCGACGTCAGAGACCGCACCCACGCGGTGGTGGTAGCCCTCGAACGCGGGCTGCTGGACAGGCGTTACTGACTTCGGCGCTTCAGCGTGACGGCGGTGGAAGATCGAGTGTGAGGCCGGTGGCCGCGAGGAAACCGTCGAGGACCTTGGAGCGGTACTGCAGACGCTTGAGCCGGTCGCGCGCGCGAGGGCTTCGAGTCGGTCGAGACAGCTCCGTCGTCGTCGAAGGCGACGTCAACGGAACTTTAAAGACGATCAAGCGGCAGGTTCCCGACGGAGCTTTCCTCGCCCTGCTCGGAGCCCGCATCCTGCTTCAGCCGCAGCTGTCACGGAAGCGCGGTCACAACCCTTCGGATGGCGATTCTGCGCTTCATAGCCGGCCGCCTCACTCACCAACCCCGCGCTGCGGCGAGCAGGTGGGTGAGTGAGGCGGCTCGTGCTGTAAGGGGCGGTCAGGCAGGGGGTCCCCACAGAGTGAGCAGCCCGGCGTATGCGGGCGGGTCCAACGGCATCCCGGTCAGCCTCACATCAGTGATCTTCAGCATGGCGAGGTTGCCTTTCGAGGTGACCGTGCACAGCACGTCGCCCTTCGCCAGGACCTTTTGCTCGATCAGCACTGTGTTGCTGAGTTCTGACGGCAGTGGGGCACTGTCCACCGCCTGACGGCACGCCTCCGGTGACGTCCCCGTGCTCTTGCCGGTCGGAGTGTTGAAGTTCAGGTACTGGAGCAGGTATGACAGCTCGGCGTCGTGGTCGCCGACCTCGCCGCGCGGGGACACCTTTGGCGCATCCATGTCCACGTTGATCAGCTCACCGGTGGTCGGAGGACCGATGAGCAGCGGTCGGTCGGTGAAGATCGCCGTGTAACCCCTCTTCGGAGTCTCCACGGCCGGTCCCGAATCCGCCTTGGACGGGCTGGCGTGGCCCGGCTGCCCGCTCGCCTGGGGGCCGGTCGCGCTCGCGAGCGCACTCGCGCCCTCGCCGGACCGGGGCTTCCCATCGCCGGACAGCGCCCACGCCGTACCGGCCGCGGCGGCCAGAGCGACCGCGAGAGCAATTGCCAGCGGGGCCCGCCGACGCCGCGGAGGTGTTTCGGGCCCCGCGGCAGGGAGTGCGGACGCGCCCGCGGCTTGCGTGGGCGCACTGTGCACGGAATCGCCGTACGGGTCATAGGCGTGCCCCGACGCCTGCGTGGGCACGTACGTGGCCGTCCGCCGACGCCCGGCCTCCGTCCCGCCGGTCGCCTTCGGCTCCGGCTCCGGCCCCGTCAACAGTTGCTCCATGCGGTGTTGCCGTTCGGCGACCGCCTCCGCCAGCGGAGTCGGCAGCCAACCGTCCAGGGCGCGCCACGCGCGTCCGGACGCCTGCTCGCACAGTTCCGCCAGTTCGCCCGGCGTGGGCCGGGCCGCCGGATCCGCGGCAAGAGAGCACTCCAGCAGTGGTCGCAGTCCGTCCGGATAGTCGGACAGGTCCGGCGGCCGCTGCGCGGTGTTGGCGATTTGCGTGGCTATGGTCAGCGCTCCGCCCGACCCATAGGGATGGCGGCCGGTGGCTGTGACGGCAGCGATGAGACCGAGCGAGAACACGTCAGTGGCGGGGGTGAGTTCGTTGCCGATGCCGTGTTCGGGCGACATGAACTGCGGAGTGCCGATGAAGCCGCCGCTTTGCGTCAGCCTGGTGGCCTCGGCGGCGCGCGCGATCCCGAAGTCGATCACCCAGGGCCCGTCCGCACCGAGCAGGATGTTGCCGGGCTTGAGGTCGCGGTGGATGATCCCGGCGGAATGCATGGAGTCCAGTGCTCGTGCAACGCAGCCGACGAGCTGAAGAGTGACGGACAGCGGCAGTGGACCGTGGGCCTCAAGCGCCTCGTCGATGCTGGTCGACAGCACCCGCCCCGCGTAGCCCTCGGCGACCAGGTCGCGCAGGTACCGAAGCGGCGGAGCCGACCGGGCCTGCAGGCCGACGGCCGTCAGCAGCCCCTTGCGGTGCGCGAGGTCGGCCAGTGCCGGTACATGGGCGGTGGCCGCCCAACCGCCGCTGGGCGCTCAGACCTACGACACCGACGCGAATCGGCTCCTGATGAGGGGAAGTAGACGTCATGTGCACCCCATGCGTTCGCGGCTGTCTGCTCTCTCACCTCAAACGGCCAATAGCCATGGATGACACGGTCCGAGCGTCACGTTCAGCTACGTGTCGATTGGTTCGCCGTTCGTCAACGGCACCCCTGGTTGGACCAGGGCTCCGTTGGGGCGCTGAGGCTGTCCGGTGCGCCGGTCCACGGGGACCGGCAGCGGGGCCAAGGGGTGGCGGCGGATGTGCCAGGTCTGGTAGGCGATCAGGACCAGGAGCAGGGTGCTCAGCGCTGCGGTGCCGCCCGCCGTGCCCCAGCCCAGGCCGCCCTGGGCCGCAGGCTTGGTCAGCGCGTCGCCGCCGGCCGCGCCCAGGGGACGAGTGAGGATGAACGCCAGCCAGAACAGCACCATCTGATTGATCGACGTCAGGTAGTACGCGGCCGCGATCAGCACCATGATGCCCACGATGACCAAGAAGGCGTTACGAAAGCCCAGGCCGGTGTCGTCCGAGAGCCAGTCGCCGCTCGAGGTGCCCAGGGTGTTGGAGACCAGGATCGCGATCCAGTACAGGATCTCGCCGGTGCGGCTGGAGATGTTCTCCACGTCGTACGTCTGCCCGGTGCACCACCACACGAGGAAGACCAGCGCCAGCAGGGCGGTAAGGATCACGGCGCCGGAGGCGTAGCCGATGCCGTCGGGGGCGCTGCCGTGGCCGAATCCGCGGTTGAGGAAGTCGGATACCTCGGTGCCGACCATGCTCGTGCCCAGCACCACCGACCAGTACACCGCCGGGTGGAACCGCTTCGCCCGCACCTGGGCCACGATGACGACCAGGAAGAACGCGAGAAAGAGGAACGCGGTGGTGACGTAGCCGAGTTGGAAGCTGATACCGAGCAGGTCCCCGGCGGACTCTCCGAGAGTCACGGCGACCGTTTTGAGCATCCAGAACAGCACCGTCACCTGCGGGAGCTTGCGCAGCACCATGGTCATGCCGTCCAGCGGTGCGTGTGCGCGAGTGTTCGAGGCCATCCCTGTCGTCCGTCCGTCGGCCACCAGCATCGGGCGCGCCATTGTGCAAGCGCCGGTGGGTCCGCCGGGCCGTTGCCGGCCGGTGGTGGCCGATCGCCACTCGAAGGAGCTGCTCGGTTGGCCTGAATGGACCGTCGGCTTCCGGGGCTCATCCGTGCACGCGACTGCGGACATTCACAGCGGGGCTATCCCTGGAGGTAGCGGTGCAGGGAAGCGCCAACTTCTTCACTGCTTCGCCGCCTGGCAGCTGCTGCGGAAGCTGCGAGCCACGGCGGCCAAGTGCCCTCTCGGACACTGCGCCCGGCTACGCGGCTCCCGGCGCCCGCCGGACCCGCCGGTCAGCGCGTAGCGGCGGCACGCGAGCAGTTTCTCGGCGCTGCTGCCGATCTGCGCGCCCAGGATGTGCAGGACCTCCTCGGCGTCCCGCCAGGCGACGTACCCGGGCGCGGCCTGAAGGGCGAGCAGCCCGAGGTCGCGCTGGAAGTGCAGGTGTTCCTGGTGTGCCTTGCGGCCTTGGGCGGCCAGCGCCCGCCACGCCTCGGTCTCTCTCGTACCCGTCCGGGCCCGGCGCGCTCTCCGCCTCGGCCGCCGGCGCGTCCGGCCGCTCGCGCAGGCGTGGGGCGGCGGCCTGCGTGGCGTTCGCGGCCCGGGTGCTCTCGGCACCGCCCTGCACGTGACGGTCGCCGCGCTATGGGGTGGCCCGGTTCTCACTCACCTCCTCCGAGGGCATGTGGGGCCGACACGGGTCCGGGAGCAGGTGATCAGCGTCGCCATCTCTGCGTGACCGGACAGCTACCCAACGCTATGATGTTGATCATGTTCATTCTTGAGCTGACCTACATCGCGCCGCTTGAGCGCATCGAAGCGGCCCACCCTGAGCACGTTGCCTGGCTCGACTCGAACTACGCATCTGGCGTCTTCATCGCATCGGGCCCCAAGGACCCGCGCGATGGTGCGGTCATCGTGGCGGTCGGCGTCGACCGGGCGCAGATCGAGGACATCACCAAGAGCGACCCGTTCTCGGTGGCGGGGCTGGCCGAGTACACCATCACGAATTTCCTCGCGATGAAGACGTCGCCAGCGCTGGAGGAGTACCGGCAGCGACGGCCGGCGTAACGGGACGCTCCAGGTCTCAGCGCCTGCTGTTGCCGGGCGCGAGCAGGCTGGTGACCTCGGCGATCGCCTCCGGGGACGGCTTGAGATACCGGCGGACGTTCTCCGGCTTCTTGTGCCGCGACTTCGCCATGAGCATCGGCAGGCCGGCCCCGGCCTCACCGAGGTGGGTGAGGCCGGAGTGTCGCCATTTCGGGGATCGGCCCGCGCTCGCCCAGGGGCATCGTTCCGGGCCGCCGCAGTGCTTCTACCCGGGGCCACACCTCCTCCTTCCACGCCTCGACCGCCCCGCCGTCGCGCTCCAGCGCACGTCGGGCCGGGACCTGCGCGGACCAGCCGTGCCGGTGCATCAGCTTCCACACGCCCTGCACCGTGTACCCGACATGGAAGAGCCGTCCGATCAACGTGCAAATCCGGCCCAGCGTCCCGCGCTGGTCCTCGCCCCAGCCGTGCACCGGCGGGCCGCGCCCGAGCTCCCGCTCCAGCCGCGCCCACTGTTCCGGGCTCAACCGCTCCACCGCGTGCGGTCCCCGCGAGCGCAACGCCTGTGCGCCGCCCTCCCGCCAGGCCTTGCGCCACTTCTCCACCTGCCGCACGCCGACCCGCAGCTCAGCGGCGACGTCAACGGTCCTCGCACCGCGCGCGAACCGCTCCACCGCGCCCGACCCGACCCGCTCCCGCGCCTGATGACCCTTCGGGGTCACCCACCACCCTGCGCATACCTCATGCGCACTGCATACCGCAGAGATCAAAGAACGTCAGCCCCGCGCGCCACTACGAGTTCAGCCTGAGTAGCGATCCCGAAATGACAGATTCATAATCTGAACTCAGAGTAGTGCGCTGCGGCGAGCGGTCCTGATCACGGACCTCAGTAGGCCGCACGAACGCAGCGCTTACATGATCATACTGAGCGAGTCGGTAAAGGCCTAGAGGGGCCCGACGCCGATGACACTCTGCGCACGGGCCGGTTCCATTGAGAAGGAAGGGTCCGGAGCCTGGGCGCCGACGAGGATGCCGGCACCAGCATCGTTCTTGTCCGGAACGCCCGCCGAGTTCGTCGGGCGCTGAGAGGCGAAAGGTCGCTCATGCCTCAATCCATGCGCGCGCTCGTAGCCGGAAAGGTCGGCGAGCCTACCGATGTCCTGCGGCTGGAATCCCGGCCTGTTCCCACGCCAAAAGCCGGTCAGGCGTTGATCCGCGTGAAGGCGACTCCGATTCACGCCAGTGATCTGCACGTGCTGCGTGGCCGCTACGGTTTCTCCCCCAAGTTTCCCACTGTTGGGGGTCACATGGAATGCGTGGGCCGCATTGAGGCCCTGGGCCCGGATACCGAGGGACCGAAGATCGGCGAGCGCGTGGTGGCCGTTGCAGTCCCGGCGGTGCCGGCGGTACCCGGACCCCATGTGGCTGGCACTTGGCAGGAATACCTTGTTGCCGATACACGAAGGCTCCTGCCGATCCCCGACCATCTGAGCGACTCCAGCGCCTGTCAACTCGCCGTCAACCCGTTGACCGCGCTGCTCCTCGTGACTCGCGAACTCGACGTACAGCCGGGTGAATGGTTGTTGCAGACGGCCGCGGGCTCCACCGTCGGCCGGCTCGTCATTCAGCTGTCCAGGCATCTGGGTATTCGCACGATCAATGTCGTGCGGCGGCGCGATGCCGTTGAGGAGATCAAAGCGCTTGGTGGTGACGAGGTCATTTGCACCGAGGACGAGGACCTGTTGCAGCGTGTGGCTGAGATAGCAGGACCGGCCGGCGCGCGCAAGGCCATCGACTGTGTCGCGGGCCACGTGGGTGCCCAGGTATCCCAGGCATTGGCTCCGGGAGGAGAGCTCGTGGTCTACGGCGCGCTCTCTACCCATCGGCAGGCTGACCCGGCAGCGCTGACGATCCCGCTGCAGGCACGCTCGGTTATCTACGAGACCAAAGCAGTCCGTGGCTTCTGGCTGAACCGCTGGTTCGGCACTGCCTCACCTGAGGATGCGCTGCGCGCGCTGTCCGAGGTTCGCAGTCTCGTCGCTGATGAAGTACTGAGCATCCCCCAAGGCCAGCCGTTCCCGCTCGAACGCTTCACGGAAGCCATCTCGCTCGCCGAAACACCCGCACATGGCACCAAACCACTCTTCGTCTTCGAAGACGGCCGGGACAAAGACGACAGGTAGGAAGCGGCCCTGCCGGTGCTGCTCAGGCTGAACTCGTAGTGGCGGGCGGGGCTGACGTTCCTTGATGCCTGCGGTATGCAGTGCGCATGAGGTATGCGCAGGGTGGTGGGTGACCCCGAAGGGTCATCAGGGGCGGGAGCGGGTCGGGTTGGGCGCGGTGGAGCGGTTCGCGCGCGGTGAGAAGACCGTTGACGTCGCCGCTGAGCTGCGGGTCGGCGTGCGGCAGGTGGAGAAGTGGCGCAAGGCCTGGCGGGAGGGCGGCGCACAGGCGTTGCGCTCGCGGGGACCGCACGCGGTGGAGCGGTTGAGCCCGGAACAGTGGGCGCGGCTGGAGCGGGAGCTCGGGCGCGGCCCGCCGGTGCACGGCTGGGGCGAGGACCAGCGCGGGACGCTGGGCCGGATTTGCACGTTGATCGGACGGCTCTTCCATGTCGGGTACACGGTGCAGGGCGTGTGGAAGCTGATGCACCGGCACGGCTGGTCCGCGCAGGTCCCGGCCCGACGTGCGCTGGAGCGCGACGGCGGGGCGGTCGAGGCGTGGAAGGAGGAGGTGTGGCCCCGGGTAGAGGCACCGCGGCGGCCCGGAACGCTTGGATCTGCTTCGCGGACGAGGCGGGCCAGGGGCTGAGGCCGCCGATCGGGGAGGCATCGAGAGCGGCGGCCAGGGCCTGCTCGAACTGCTCGCGGTCGCCGGGCAGGCCGCCGCGGATGGCCCTGGCATAGCGAGCGTGCCGCCCGGGCCGATAACGGCTGGGTGACGGAACTTCAAAGGGTTGCAAAAATGTGCACGAGGAGAGAATGTGCTTTTCGGACATTCCTTACTGGATCAGCCATATCTGAGGAAGTGTCACGCTGTCGAAAATTGCGGACCTGTCTGTCGGTCGAGTAGATGTTCCCTCCTGACATGCCCGTCGAAAACCTCAGGGGGACCTTCCACATGCGCACCTCGCGCAGACGCGCGCTCTACGCGCCCCTCACCATCGCCGCCGTCGTCCTCGGGGCCACCGCCGTCCCGGCGCAGGCGGACGACCTGAAGCTCACGTTCACGGGGACCTCGAACTCCGCTGTCCAGATCCCCACGAAGCCGGCGCAGCCGGGCCAGTTCGGCCAGAACCTGTTCGTCGAGATCGGCCGGGTCGGCGCGGGCACGGCGCACGACGTCAAGGTCGTGTTCGACACCACCGATCTGACCGGGGTCGCGGACCTGACCGTCCCCGGTTGCTCGACCGCGGGCAAGACCATCTCCTGCGACGAACACGAGCTGAACTTCGACCGGATCAACCTCCTCTACCACCCGTGGCTCAGCGCCGTGCAGGGTGCGGCCCCTGGTAGCCACGGCATCCTGCACCTGAAGCTCACGGCGTCCAACGCGCAGAGCGCGAGCATGGATGTGCGGGTCGACGTCGGCGGGCCCGACTTCAAGGCCAAGCCGCTCGGCGACCAGAACAACGTCAAGCCCGGCACCGTCCTCACGCCGTCCGTGGAGTTCGCCAACGTCGGTGACCTGCCGGCCTCCAAGGTCGTGGTGGCCGTCGACGCCATCTCCGGCATCGAGTTCAAGCAGCGCCCGTCGAACTGTGAGTTCGCTTCCGAGCCGGACGGCAGCTGGGGCGACAAGAACTGGCCCGGTGACACCGTCGCGATCTGCACCGTGGACGCCACGGTCGCGCCCGGTCAGGTGGTCACCCTGGACCCGCTGCAGCTCGGCATCACCAACAGCGCGTGGTACACCTTCGCGGACGTCACCGTGTACCCGACCGAGGACGCCCAGTTCTCCCAAATCCCGGACTGGCGCAGGCGGCTGACCTTCCAGCGCGGCACCGGCCCGGCCCTGGGCGCGAAGCCGGCCAGCGACCCCGGCCTGATCACCGCGCCGAGGAAGAGCTACGACAACCAGGTCGAGCAGAACGTGCTCGCCACGAACACCGCCGACTTCTCGGCGCTGGGCGCCTGGGCGCCGAACGGCGACAAGCAGGGCACGCTGTCGGTCGGCTTCCGCAACAGCGGCCCGGCCTCGATCTTCTACCGCAGCGGCGACGCGGTCGTGACCGTCCAGGCCGAGATCCCCTCCGGCGTCACCGTGACCAAGGTCCCGGACGGCTGCCGGCCCAAGACCTGGGAGAACGGCAAGCAGGTCGCCCACCCGAACAAGTACCTGTGCGAGTCCCCGGTCTTCGTGGCCAGCGGGCTGGAGAAGGTGTTCCAGTTCGGGCTGTCGATCGACGCAGGCACCACCCGGCCGACCGTCCCGGTGACCCTCCAGGACCAGGACAGCCTGTACAACGTCAACTCCACGATCGCCAAGCTGTCGTTCGAGCCGGACCCGTCGCACGAGTCCGTCTCGGTCCCGCTGGGCACCCAGCCGAGCGGTTCGATCCCGAGCTCCACCCCGTCCTCGGGCACCTCGCAGAGCTCGACGCCGAGCACCCGACCGACCTCCGCTCCGCCGATTGCACAGCCCACGGCCACGCCCTCGGCACCGGGCCAGACCCCGAGCGCGACGGCCTCGGCCGCACCGGTCCCCACCGCGAACGCGACCGCCTCGCCCAGCGCCCGCGCGCTGAGCGGCGACCTGGCCCACACCGGCAGCGACGGCACCCTCCTGATCGCCGGCACCGGCGCGGCAGCCATCGCCCTCGGCGGTGTGCTGTTCACGGTCGCACGCCGGCGCAAGACCGCGACCCACCGCTGAACCTCCACGAGGGCGGGGACCACGTACCGGCCCCCGCCCTCGCCCGCGCTCACCGGCTCGACCGCGTACCGACTGCTCGACCCGGCAGCCGTCACCGAGGCGATCGAGGCCTTGCGGGTGACATCCAGCGCATGGCGCACGGAAGTCGTCCAGTGCCCCGCCGGCTCGCTCCAGACGAGACTGCGAGTGGTGGGCAGCAGCCCGGCCGGCGTCTGTGAGCGGACACGCCGAAATGGCTCTGGCGCGAGTTCCGTGAAAGCCGCCGTGGTGATCTTGGCTGCCACTGCGGGCGCAGGCGGGCGACCAGCCGCTCGGCCGGCTGGGTGGTGGGGCTTTCGGCGCTGGGTGGGGTGATGCTGGCGATCGCCGGGCCGGCGAGCGCCTCCACCCACAGCCCTCCGGCCACCTGGGTGGGAGCCCTCAAGGTCGCCCTGGGGGTGCTGCTTGTCCTGAGGGCTTCCCGGCAGTGGCACCGGCGTCCTGCGGACACCTCCCAGGCGCAGCTGCCGGAGTGGATGGCCGCGATCGATCACCTGGCACCGGTGAAGATGTTCGGGCTCGCGGTGGCGCTGGCGGCCGCGAATGTCAAGAATGCGCCGCTGACCATCGCCGCGGGTGCCTCGATCGTGATGGCGGTCCTGTTCTTCGTGCTCGGGTTGAAGCTGTTCGGGGACGGCATCGGGATCCTTACCTCCTCATGACGGTGGCCGCGGGACACTCGTCTCCCTCTCGCGAAGCTGTCGGACCGGGCGGAGAGTGGAAGGAGGGGTTTCAGGGAGGCGTGATGGTTATGGATCGGTATCCGCCCATCGCTGACCACGGGCTTGTCGGCGACCTGCAGACTGCGGCTCTGGTCTCCTCACAGGGGGTTGTCGACTGGTTCGCGGCTCCCCGGTTCGACTCGCCCAGTGTCTTCGCCGCCTTGCTGGGCCATGATCGAGGCGGCTATTTCCTCTTAGCGCCAGAGGACCGGTCCACCGTCTGTAAACAGCTCTACTATCCGGACACCGCGGTGTTGGTGACGCGGTTCATGTCGCCTGAGGGGGTCGGCGAGGTCTTCGACTTCATGCCGCCGGACCGGATGGGAACGCCCTCCGAACGGCACGTTCTGGTCCGCGGGGTGCGGGCCGTACGCGGCACGGTGCGCTTCGCTCTGGAGTGTCGGCCGCGGTTCGACTACGGCCGGGCCACCCACGAGCTCGACCTGCGGGACGGCACCGCCACCTTCCGGGCGCCGGGTTTCACCGCCCATTTGCAGAGCACCTTTCCCCTGCAGGTGGACGGCCGGGACGCCCCCGACATACGGGGTGCGGTCACCCTGAACGCCGGGGAGGTGGCCGCCGCCGTCTTCACCGTCGACGGACCGGACGGGGAACTGCCGCCGCCCCCGACCCCGGACAGCGTGGCCGAACTGCTGTGGGAGACCGTGGACTTCTGGCAACGATGGGTACGCGGTTCCCGGTATCGCGGCCGGTGGCCGGGCATGGTGAACCGCTCCGCCATCACCCTCAAACTGCTCACCTACGCTCCTACGGGTGCCCCCATTGCCGCGGCCACCATGGGTCTGCCCGAGCAGGTCGGCGGTGAGCGGAACTGGGACTACCGGTACACCTGGGTCCGCGACGGCTCACTGTCCGTACGAGCACTGCTGGACCTCGGGTTCACCGACGAGGCGGCGCAGTTCACCCGCTGGCTGGGAGACCGCCTACGGAGCCATGAGGGCGCCGGCGGGGAACCACTCCAGATCATGTACCGGGTCGATGGGGACCCCGAGCTGACAGAGGAGATCCTCGAACATCTGGAGGGCTACCGCGGCTCGTATCCGGTGCGGGCCGGGAACGCCGCCGCCGATCAGCTGCAGCTCGACATCTACGGCGAGGCGCTGTACGCCCTGGCGGAGGGCCGCGAGGTCGGCATGCGGGCCGGCTACCACGGCTGGAAGAACCTCGCCCGGACGCTGGACTGGCTCGCCGACTCCTGGGACCGCCCAGACGAGGGTGTCTGGGAGACCCGCGGCGGACGTAATGACTTCACCTTCAGCCGGGTGATGTCCTGGGTGGCCTTCGACCGTGGCCTGCGCCTGGCAGCCGAGTTCAGCCGTCCTGCCGACACCGTCCGCTGGACCGCCGCTCGCGATGCCATCCTCGAACAGGTGATGGAGCGCGGCTGGAACGAGAAGGAGCAGGCCCTTGTCCAGTACTACGGAGGCGATGTCCTCGACGCCTCGCTGCTGCTGATCCCCCGGGTCGGGTTCCTGGCCCCCCGGACGGAGAGCTGGCTGTCGACGCTGGACGCGATGGAGCGCACCCTCGTCTCCGACAGCCTCGTCTACCGCTACGACCCTGAGGCTTCTCCCGACGGTCTGCGTGGCTCGGAGGGCACCTTCAGCCTCTGCACCTTCCTATACGTGGACGCCCTCGCCCGCGCCGGGCGCCTCCGCCCGGCGCGCTATGCCTTCGAGAAGATGCAGACGTATGCCAACCACGTCGGCCTTTTCGCCGAGGAGATCGGCCCCAGCGGCGAGCAGTTGGGCAACTTCCCGCAGGCGTTCACCCATCTGTCGCTGATCATGGCGGCCACCACCCTCGACGACGCCCTCGACCGGCAGCGCGACTACTGACCGGAAGTCCCGTGCGCCTCGGCCCGCCGCTCATGTGCGGCGGGCCGAGGCATGGTGGGGCTGGACCGGGCTACTGCCTGAGGCCGTCGAAGGCGATGCCCAGGTGCTGGGGGCCCCTGAGGACCGCGTTGTGGCGGTACGGGGGCGGGTCCTCGACCAGGCGGGGGTTGTCGAGTCGGCGGACGAGTTCGGTCAGGGCGAGCTGGGCCTCCAGCCGGGCGAGGGGAGAGCCGAAGCAGTTGTGCACGCCACTGCTGAAGCCGAGGTGTTGGTTGTCGGGACGGTCGGGGATGAAGCGGTCGGGGTCGAGGAACCTCTGGGGGTCCCGGTTGCCGGAGGCGAGCACGAGCCAGAGGGGAGCACCCTTGGGGATGGTGGTCCCGGCGATGTCGATGTCGGCCAGCGTGGTTTTCTGGGGCAGCAGTTGCACGGGCGGCTCGTAGCGCAGCAGTTCCTCCACCAGCGGGACGACCAGGTCGGGGTCGTCACGCAGCCGCTGGAGGACGTCGGGGTTGCGCAGCAGGGTGAGCATCCCGTTGGTGATGAGGTTGACCGTGGTCTCGTGGCCGGCGATCAGCAGCAGGATCGAGGTGCTGACCATTTCGACCGGTGACATCTGGCCGTCCGGTCCGTAGCCGGCGGCCATCGCGGAGAGCATGTCGTCGCGGGGTGAGCGGCGACGCTCCTCGATCAGGCCGGCGAGGTAGGAGGCGAGGTCGGTCCGGGCCTGGCGGAAGACCTGCAGCTGCGCTTCGCGCTCATCGGCCGTGCCGTGGGCGGGGTCGATGCTGGCGGCGATCGTGTCGGCCCAGCCGTGGAAGCGTGCCTCGTCCTCCCGGGGGATCCCGAGCAGCCTGCAGATCACCGTGACGGGGAAGGGGTAGGAGAAGTCGTCCACGAGGTCGACCTGTCCCCGGTCCCGGAAGCCGTCGATGAGGCCGGACACGATCTCGCCGAGTTCGCCGCGCATCTCGTACACCCGTCGAGGGGTGTGCGGTGGCCCGAAGGGCCGCATCGCCAGTCGGCGCAGCCTGTCGTGCTCGGGGGGGTCGAGCTTGATGAAAGGGGGCGGCAGGTTCGGGTCCTCCTCCTGGCTGATGGTCCTGGCTGCCTCAGGGCTCAGATTGCGGGTGTCGGAGCTGACTCGCGGGTCGTGGAGCAGGCTGTGGATCTCCCAGTACGTGCTGACCAGGTAGGGGCCGTCCTCGTCCCGCACCACCGGGGTCTTGCGGAGCTCGGCGTACAGGGGGTACGGGTCGGCGCGGTTGGCGTAGTCGGTGATCTGGCGCAGGAGTGCGACCGACGTCATGGCGTGGGTCCTTCCAAGTCAGGCGTGGAGGGGGGTGAACGAGATACGCCGGTCGGACGGCGAGTGGCCGCTGAGGGTGACGGTGGGGCCGTGGCTGGGCAGGGAGGGGTCGGGGAAATCGGCCGGTACCGGCCGCATCCCCTCGGGGCGCCGGTCGACGGTGGTGAACTCGGGAGGGAACGGCGCGGCCTGTTCGATCTGCCGCTGGTAGAACTCCAGCCATTTCGCCTGGTCAAAGGTGACAGCGGCGATGATGCGGCCCTGGTAGCCATAGGCCGCGGTGAAGCAGCGCTCGTCGAGGGACCCCTGGGTGACAATGATCTCGTCAGCCATGGGCGGCACACCGACGGACTTGATGTTGACGCCGAACTGGGCGGACCAGAAGGACGGCGTCCAGACGTGCGGGCGGCGCTCCGTGCTGGAGCTGACCATGTTGTGGGCCGCGACCTCGGCCTGCGCGATCGCGTTGCCCCAGTGCTCCAGGGAGAGGAACTGGTAACCGAAGAGCGGGTGGGGGGAGCGGGCGACGTCCCCGGCGACGAAGACGTCGTCAGTGACGATGCCCCGCACGTCGAACGCCCGGCAGCCCGCGTCACAGGCGATCCCGCGCGGGCCGGCACCGAGACCGGATGACGCGAGCCATTCGGTGTTGCGTGTCGCTCCCAGGCCGACGACCGCCACTTCCACCTCGACCGTGCTGCCGTCCGACAGATGCGCACACCGCAGGCGTCCCGCGGAGTCCCCCTCCAGCCCGGTCACCATGACGCCGCACCGCAGGTCGACACCGTGCTCGCGCTGCAGCTTCGCGGCCACCTCGCCGACGACGCCGCCGAGTGCGCCCACCAGGGGAGCCGAACCGCGTTCGACGACGGTGACGTCCAGTCCGCGCTCACGGCAGGCGGAGGCGATCTCGGAGCCGGTGAATCCGGCCCCGATGACCAGGACCCGGCTCGGGCCCGCGTTCAGCCGACGATGCAGCTGGGCGGCGTCGTCGCTGGTGCGCAGCACGAAGACCCCGTCCAGGTCGGCCTCCAGCTCGTGCGGCCAGGGGCGGGCGCGGACGCCGGTCGTGATCAGCAGCCGGTCGTACTCCAGCGAGTCGCCGTCGGCGAGGTGCACCCGCTTGGCTGCCAGGTCCAGCCCGGTGGCCGCGACGCCGAGCCGCCACCGCGCGTCCAGCGCCCGGCGCCGGGGCAGCCCCGTATGGTCGGCGGGCACTCTGCCGAGCAGGACCTGCTTGGACAGCGGCGGCCGGTCGTACGGATCGTGCGGCTCGTCACCGACCAAGGTGAGGGTGCCGGTGAAGCCTTCGTCGCGGAGCGTCTCGGCGGCCCGCAGGCCCGCCAGGGAGGCTCCCACGATGACGATGTGTCCCTCCCGCCTGAGCTTCTCCAGTGAACCGTCAACCGACACGGGAGGCACCTGCCCTCTCCGCGATCAGCGCCCCGTCCGTGCCTTCCACGGTGATGGCCTTGACCGGACAGGCCTGCGCTGCCCGCAGGACGTGCTCCCGCTGCGCGTCGTCGGGTTGCGGGTCGTACATCAACGCCTCGTCACCGTGCATGGTGAACGCCTCCGGGGCCAGAAAGGCACACTGCGCGTACCCCTGGCACCGGTTGAGATCAACGACAAGCCTCATCAGGTCTCCGCTTCTTCAGCGTCATGACGCTGCCACTGATCCGCCCCCGGCCTTCGGCCGCAAGGTGCCCCCATGATCCGCGTACAGCCCGGACACGTGGTGTCCCCGGTCCACCATGGAAGGCCCTCCCGGAACGGCGCACGTCCACCGGGCCAATGAGGTGAGGCGCCCCATGCCGCAGGTCTGAGAGATCTCCCCCGGACGGACCAAGGGCGCGAGCCGAGCCGCACTGCGTACTGGCGATCGTGCTTCTGTTCCGTGTACCGCCGCACAGAGGGAGAGACATCAGTGGGCACCAGCATCAGCGAGAGTCGCCAGACCGCTGCCTATCCGCTGCTCAAAGGTCAGAAAGCCTTGGTGACCGGCGCAAACTCCGGGATCGGCAAGGCCACCGCCATCGGCTTGGGGAAGGTCGGTGCCGATGTCGTGGTCAACTATGTGTCCGATCGCGAATCCGCCGAAGCGGTGGTGCGGGAGATCGAGAGCTTCGGGGTGCGGGCCTACGCGCACGAGGCCGATGTCTCCCAGGAGAACCAGGTGGCCGAGATGATCTCCCGCATGGTCGACGAGTTCGGCACGATCGACGTCCTGGTGGCCAACGCGGGCCTGCAGCGGGACGCCGCCGCCACCGACATGACCCTGGCGCAGTGGCAGAAGGTCCTGGACGTCAATCTGACCGGCCAGTTCCTGTGTGCCCGGGAGGCGGCCAAGGAGTTCCTGCGCAGAGGAGTCGTCCCGGAGGTCTCCAAGTCCGCGGGAAAGATCATCTGCATGAGTTCGGTCCACCAGATCATTCCCTGGGCGGGGCACGTGAACTACGCGGCCTCCAAGGGCGGCGTCCTGATGATGATGCAGACCCTGGCCCAGGAGTTCGCACCTCACAAGATCAGGGTCAACGCGGTCGCCCCTGGAGCGATCCGTACCCCCATCAACCGCGATGCCTGGGACTCCCCGGCGGCGGAGGCCGACCTGCTCCGTCTGATCCCCTACCGCCGGGTCGGCGACCCGGAGGACATCGCCACCGCGGTGGCCGCGCTGGCATCCGACCTGTTCGACTACGTAGTGGGCGCCACGCTCTATGTCGATGGCGGGATGACGCTGTTCCCCGGTTTCGCCACCGGCGGGTGATCGTCGACAACGTGCCCCGGATTCCACAGAGTCGACGCAGGCGTCCACCTCTCCGCCGAGCGCGCCGACCCACAGTTCGGCTTGGACGGGGGTCGCTTTCCTGCTCGGCCGCATTCCGCTCTCATTCCCCATCTACGCCGCCATCCTCGACCGCGCCGCCTACGTCGCCATCCGCCGGCTCGGCCGGGAAGCAGCCGGACTCCAGCACGAGCCGCTGAACCGGGAACGGAGCCAGACGTGAGCTACCACGAGCACCCTGACGACAGCGTGGACGGACCCGCTCACAAGCGGCCCCACGCAGCTCGGACCGACTACGTCAGCGCGCTTTACGGATCGATCCTCGCCGCATCGGTCGTGGCCGGGGCCAGCCTCGGCTCCTTCCCTCGGCTCCAGCTCGTGCTGCTCCTGCTCATCACCGCGCTGGTGTTCTGGGCTACGCACGTCTACACCGCCCTCGTCGGAGACCGGCTGGCGCACAAGTCCTTGACCTGGGAGGAGATCCGCCGCCAAAGCGCCCGCGAGTGGCCGATCGTCATGGCGGCCGTTCCTCCGGCCGCTGCCGTGATGATCAGTCCGGTCCTGGGGATCGGAGTGGCGGGAACGGCCTGGTTCGCCCTCGCCATCGCCGGGGCCGAGCTGGTCGGCTGGGCCAGTGCCGCACTGGTCCGCGCCGGCGCGACCCGCCGTCTGGTGGTGGTCAGCGGCGCCGTCAACCTTCTACTCGGGCTGATCCTTGTCGCCGCCAAGGCCGCCCTTCATCACTGACAGCCGATTCCCCGGCACAGCCCGCCGAACACGACAGCCCCGGACCGGCGCCGGAGGCCGGCAACGTCAGTCCGGCCGTCGTGGCTGACCAGTGGTCGACCCCATTTACCGATCCGGCCCTGGGGCAAGCGGGCTGGTGAGGTTCCCCCGCTGAACTGGACGGCTCCGCCTTGGTAGGTGATCAGGAAGCCGGCCGCACTGCCCGCACCGCGCTCGCCGATCTCACTGAGCGCAGTGGCAGCCGGGCACGACGTGCCTCCGACATAGCGTTCAACTCCATCCATTGCAACGAACAGGGTGCGGGCCGTTGCATTAGACTCCAGGGTCACTGCAACGATTTCTCGGCTTCTACCTGCAGTGATAGGGTTTCCACACAACGAATCTGTTGCCAGATCAGTGAGTGCAACGTAGCTTTTCCGTCATAAGAAACGGCGGGCCGACGGAGCGCCCGCTGCGGAAGAAAGAGAGCACGATGCAGAAGTTCGATACGGCCGGATCCACAACGCGCTCAAGAACACCGACGGCGCCGGCGCCGGCCTGACCGCCTACGGCGACATCACCGCCCGCAGCCTCTGAGCAGCACCCCTTAAAGCCAACCTGGCCATCGCCGCGAACAGGCTGCGCAGGTCCTACGGCGACAAGGTCGTGCTCGACGGCGTCGACCTGGCCGTCCCCGAACGAACGATCTTCTCCCTGCTCGGCCCGAACGACGCCGGCAAGACCACCGCCACCTGCAGGCCCCCGGCAACCCGGAACAGTCCGACCGGACCGTCAAGGTGCGCGCCCGCAGCAACGGCGGTGACATCCATCGTCCGCCACGCCTGACCCCAACACGGCACCGACAGTGCCCACCTCGGCTCCCCCGGCTCGCGAGACGGCCGGCGCCCTCGCTTGAGCCCTCCCATGCCCTCATCACCCCTGCCGTGATGGCACCACCGTGGCATCACCATGCCCAAACCGACACCGAGGAAGGACAAAAGGAATGAGCACCACTCAGGACTACCAGGCCGCGGAGCAACTCCTCCGCCGACCCGCCCGCCCTGGCGAGCTCGTCATCGGCGACAAAGTCAGGCCGCAGTGGATCGACGGAGGCGCCCGTTTCTGGTACGCGGTGAGCAATGGCGTCGGCAGGCGGTTCATGCTGGTCGACCCGGCGGCGGGCACCTGCGGGCCGGCCTTCGACCACGCCCTGCTCGCCGCCGCGCTGGCCGCCGCCTCCGGGCAACAGGTCGACCCTGCGGCCTTGCCGTTCATGGCCATCGAACTGGCCGGGAACGCCGTGGAGTTCGACGCGTTCGGCGAGCATTGGCGCTGCCGCCTGGACAGCTACGCCTGCGAGCGGGCCGAGTCCACGCCGCCCGGTAACCCGCTGGAGGTGCCGTCACCCGACAAGAAGGTCGCGGTGTCCCGGCGGGGGCACGACCTGTGGGCGCGCTCGCTGTCCGACGGCCGCGAGTGGGCGCTGACCACCGACGGCGAGCCCGACCACCAGTACGGCTCCGGCCCGGACTGCACGAGCAACGCCACCCTGCTGCGCAAGATCGGCCTGCCGCACCTGCCGCCCGCGGTGGCCTGGTCGCCCGACTCGACGAACGTGCTGACGCATCGGACCGATGAGCGCGGCGTCCGGCAGACCCACCTCGTGGAGGCCAGGCCCGCCGACGGCAGCGCGCCCCTCCTGCACACCCAGCGGTACGCCTACGCCGGGGACGAGAACATGCCGCAGGCCCAGCTGGTCGTGCTGGACGTCGCCGAAGGCACGGTGGTCCGCGCGCAGGCCGAGCCGCTGCTCATGCCGCAGTTGTCGCCGATCACGACCAAGTGGGCGTGGTGGGCTCCGGACGGCTCGGCGGTGTACTACCTCGACCGGCCCCGCGACCTGCGCACGCTCACCCTGCACCG
Source organism: Kitasatospora aureofaciens (assembly GCF_019192735.1). GTDB lineage: Bacteria > Actinomycetota > Actinomycetes > Streptomycetales > Streptomycetaceae > Kitasatospora > Kitasatospora aureofaciens_A. Next base: position 9,583 of record NZ_JAHTKP010000065.1, on the reverse strand, counting down.
GCTGGAACCGGCCACCGGCGAGGTCACCACTGTGCTCAGCGAGACCGGGGCCACCCGCGTGGAGCCCAACCAGTTCATGTACGAGCCGCCGATCGTGCGGGTGCTGGCCGACGAGGTGCTGTGGTACTCGCAGCGGGACGGCTGGGGCCACCTGTACCGGTACGACCTGCGCACCGGCGCGCTGCTCGGGCAGGTCACCTCCGGGCAGTGGGCGGTGCGTCAGATCCTGCGCGTCGACGAGGCCGAGCGGGTGGTGTATTTCACCGCCTCCGGGCTGGTTGACGAGGATCCGTACCGGCGCACGGTGTGCCGTGTCGGTCTGGACGGCTCCGGCTTCGCCAAGGTCACGGACGACGAGCTGGACCACATCGTCACCATGCCGGACAACCAGGAGTACTTCATCGACTCCGCGTCCACTGTCGACACCCCGCCGGTGTCCCGCGTCCGTGACTGGGCCGGGCGGGTGCTGGTCGAGCTGGAGCGCGCCGACATCAGCAAGCTCACCGCCACCGGCTGGACGCCGCCGGAACGGTTCCGCGTCAAGGCGGCCGACGGGGTGACGGACATCTACGGGGTGCTGTACCGGCCGCGGGGGTTCGACCCCGCCCGGCGCTACCCGGTGGTGGACAACGTCTACCCCGGCCCGCAGGTCGACCGGGTCGCCCCGTGCTTCGACCCCGGCGGGATGGGCCTCGACGCGGAACCCGTCGCGGCGCTGGGTTTCGTGGTGGTGGCGCTGGATGGGCGAGGCACCCCGGGGCGGAGCAAGTCCTTCCACGACGCCTCCTACGGCCACTTGGCCGACGCGGGCTGCCTGGCCGACCATGTCGCGGCGCTGCGGCAGCTGGCCCGGACCCGGCCGTGGATGGACCTGGACCGGGTGGGCGCGTTCGGCCACTCCGGAGGCGGGTTCGCCGCAGCGCGGGCGATGCTGGACTTCCCCGAGGTGTACAAGGCCGGAGTCGCCCTCTCCGGCTCGCACGACGCCCGCTACTTCAACCTGGGCTTCGTGGAGACCTACGACGGCGCGGACAATCCCGAGGCCTGGGCCAGTGCCTCCAACGTGGACCTCGCGGACCGGTTGGCGGGCAAGCTGCTGCTCATCCACGGCGAAATGGACGACCAGGTCCACCCGGACCACACGCTGCGGCTGGCCGACCGGCTCATCGCCGCCGACAAGGACTTCGAGCTGCTCATCGTGCCCGGGGCCGAGCACACGTTCATCGACTGCCTCACCTACGTTCGCAAGCGCTGCTGGGACTTCCTGGTGCGCGAGCTGATGGGCACGCAGCCACCCGCCTACCGCCCCGCCCCCATCGCCATCGACCCCGAGTTGCTCGGCGAGCTGTTCGCCTGAGCCGAACAACCAGCAGCCCGTTTCCGCCCTGCACCGGCGTCGCCCCACGTCAGCCGATCGATCAGTGCACCGCTGCAACCGACCAGGCGTGCTCAGCGCCCGCACCACCGACGGCTCGTCCGCCCCCGCGACAGCGGCGGACGAGCCGTCGGCGTCCCCCAGGGCGGCCGCCGCTACTGCGGCGTCACGTAGGCGCCGGAGATGCCGCCGTCGACGAGGAAGGTGTTGGCGGTCATGAAGGACGAGTCGTCGGAGGCGAGGAAGGCCACCGCGGCGGCGATCTCCTCGGGCTCGGCGAAGCGGCCGAGCGGGATGTGGACCAGTCGGCGGGCCGCCCGCTCCGGGTCCTTGGCGAACAGTTCCTGCAGCAACGGGGTGTTCACCGGGCCGGGGCAGAGTGCGTTGACCCGGATGCCCTCGCGGGCGAACTGCACGCCCAACTCGCGGGACATGGCCAGCACTCCGCCCTTGGAGGCGCTGTAGGAGATCTGCGAGGTGGCCGCGCCCATCACGGCGACGAACGAGGCGGTGTTGATGATCGACCCCTTGCCCTGCCGCCGCATGTGCGGGATCGCGTACTTGCAGCACAGGTAGACGCTGGTGAGGTTGACCTCCTGGACCCGCTTCCAGGCGTCCAGGCCGGTGGTGAGGATGGAATCGTCGTCCGGCGGGGAGATGCCCGCGTTGTTGAAGGCGATGTCGAGCCGCCCGTACTCGTCGACGGCCCGCTGGAAGAGGTCGCGCACCGCCTGCTCGTCGGTGACGTCGGCCTCGACGAACAGGCCGCCGACCTCGCTCGCGGCCTTGGCGCCGGTCTCCGCGTCGAGATCGACGCAGACCACCTTGGCGCCCTCGGCGGCGAAACGGCGGGCGGTCGCCAGGCCGATGCCGCTGCCCGCGCCGGTGATGACGGCCACCCGGCCGTCGAGTCGCTGGGTCATGCTGATCACTCCTCCGTGGAGATGAAGACGTTCTTGGTCTGGGTGAAGGCGTCGAGGGCGTCCGGGCCGAGCTCGCGGCCGAGTCCGGACTGCTTGAAGCCGCCGAACGGCGTGGTGTAGCGCACCGAGGAGTGCGAGTTGACGGAGAGGTTGCCGGCGTCGACGCCGCGCGAGACCCGCAGTGCGCGCCCGACGTCCCTGGTCCAGATGGAGCCGGACAGCCCGTACTCCGTGGCGTTGGCGATGCGCAGGGCGTCCTGTTCGTCGCGGAACGGGACGACCGCGACGACCGGGCCGAAGATCTCCTCGATGAAGGCACGGTCGTCGTGCCGCACGGGCGCGAGGACGGTCGGGGGGTACCAGAAGCCGGGCCCGTCGGGGGCGCTGCCACGGAAGGCGACGGCCGACCCGTCCGGGACGTAGGAGGAGACCCGCGCCCGGTGGGCGGCGGAGATCAGCGGGCCCATCTCGGTCTTCTCGTCGGTCGGGTCGCCGACCCGCACGCCGCGGACGGCTGGTTCCAGGAGCGCCAGGAAGTCCTCGAACACGGATGCTTCGACCAGGATCCGGGAGCGGGCGCAGCAGTCCTGGCCGGCGTTGTCGAAGACCGCGTACGGCGCGGTCGCGGCGGCCCTGGCGAGATCGGCGTCGGCGAAGACGATGTTGGCGCTCTTGCCGCCGAGTTCGAGGGTGACGGGTTTCACCTGGGCGGCGCAGCCCGCCATGATCTCCTTGCCGACCCGGGTCGAGCCGGTGAACACCACCTTGCGCACGTCGGGGTGGGTGACGAAGCGCTGTCCGACGACCGGGCCTCGGCCGGGCAGGATCTGCAACACGCCCTCCGGGATCCCCGCTTGGAGGGCGAGTTCACCGAGGCGCAGGGCGGTGAGTGGAGTGAGTTCGGCCGGTTTGACGATGACGGTGTTGCCGGCGGCCAGCGCCGGGGCCAGGGCCCAGGCGGCGATCGGCATCGGGAAGTTCCACGGCACGATGACCCCGACCACGCCGATCGGTTCCTGGAAGGTGACATCGATGCCGCCGGACACCGGGATCTGTCGGCCGAGGAGCCGTTCGGGGGCGGCGGCGTAGTACTCGATGACGTCCCGCGCGTTGCCGGCCTCCCAGCGCGCGTTGCCGATGGTGTGGCCGGCGTTGGCGACCTCCAGTGCGGCGAGGTGCTCGCGGTCGGCGTCGACGGCGGCGGCAAAGGAGCGCAGCAGCCGAGCTCGGTCGGCGGGGGCCACCCGGCGCCAGGTGTCGAAGGCGGCGCGGGCGCGGGCGACGGCGGCGTCGGTCTCGGCGAGGCCCGCCAGTTCGACGGTGGTGATCACCTCCTCGGTGGCGGGGTTGACGACCTCGAAGAGGTCCGTTTCGGTCATCGGCCTGTCTCCCTCATCGGACAGTCTCCCTGTGGGTGGAGGTCTGGCTCGTGGTGACGAGCGCGCGGAAGACGCGCAGGTCGTCGGGGTCGGTCTCGGGGTGCCACTGGACGCCCAACGCGAAGCGGTGGCCGGCCAGTTCGAGCGCCTCGACGGTGCCGTCCGCGCTCCGGGCGGTGGCCTGCAGACCGGTGCCGAGCCGGTCGACGGCCTGGTGGTGGTAGCAGGAGACCTCGGCGGCCGGCCCCAGGACGGCGGCGAGCCGGCTGCCGTCCACCAGGCCGACCCGGTGGCGGACGAAGCGGGCGGGGACGATCTGGTGGCTCTCATCGGGCAGGTGCTGGAGAAGGGTGCCGCCGAGTTCGACGTTGAGCAGCTGCATGCCGCGGCAGATGCCGAGCAACGGCAGGTCCCGCGCCAGGGCGGCCCCCAGGAGCCCGCTCTCCCAGTCGTCCCGTGCGTGGTGGGGCGGGCCGGTGCGCGGATCGGCGGTCGCCGCGTACCGGGCCGGGTCGACGTCCGGTCCGCCGGCGAGGACGAGCCCGTCCAGGGCGTCGAGCAGGTGGTCGGCCCCGCCGGGTTGCGGCGGCAGCAGCACCGGGGTGCCGCCCGCGCGGACGACGGCGTCGACGTATGTCTGGGGCACGAGGGAAGCGCGCTGGTTCCAGACGGACCAGGCGGCGTCGTCCTGGTAGCTGGTGATGCCGATCAGCGGTCGTCGGCGGTCGTCGCGACTCACAGCCGCTCGAATCCGCGGCGCCGCTCCCAGTCGGTCACCGCCCTGTTGTAGGCCGCGAGTTCGGTGCGTCCGGCGTGGGTGTAGTGCCGGACGACATCCTTGCCGAGGGCCTCGGTGGCGACGGCGCTGCGTTCGAAGGCGTCGACCGCGTCGCGCAGGGTGGCGGGCACCCGGGGCGCGTCGGAGGCGTACGCGTTGCCGGTGAACTCCGGTTCGAGTTCCAGCTGTTGCTCGACGCCGTGCAATCCGGCCGCGATCAGGGCCGCGACCGCGAGGTACGGGTTGACGTCGCCGCCGGGGACACGGTTCTCGAAGCGCAGCGACGGGCCGTGACCGACCACGCGCAGGGCGCAGGTGCGGTTGTCGCGGCCCCATGCGATGGCGGTGGGCGCGAAGCTGCCGGGCGCGTAGCGCTTGTAGGAGTTGACGGTGGGTGCGAGCAGCAGCGCGAAGTCGGCCAGGCAGGCGAGCTGCCCGGCGAGAAAGTGCTCCATGGTGCGGGAGAAGCCGTGCGGCCGGTCGCCGGCGAACACCGGTGCGCCCTGCCGGTCGCGCAGGCTGAGGTGGATGTGGCAGGAGTTGCCCTCGCGTTCGTCGTACTTCGCCATGAAGGTGAGGCTGCAGCCCTCCTGCGCGGCGATCTCCTTGGCGCCGGTCTTGTAGACGGCGTGGTTGTCGCAGGTGGTGAGGGCGTCGGCGTACTTGAAGGCGATCTCGTGCTGGCCGAGGTTGCACTCGCCCTTGGCGGACTCGACGGTGAGGCCGGCGCCGGCCATGTCGTTGCGGAGTCGGCGCAGTAGGGGCTCGATCCGGCCGGTGCCGAGGATGGAGTAGTCCACGTTGTACTGGTTGGCTGGGGTGAGCCGGGTGTAGTCCTTGTCCCAGGCCTGTTCGTAGCTGTCCCGGAAGACGATGAACTCCAGCTCGGTGGCGGCGTGGGCCTGCCAGCCGTATCCGGCCAGGCGTTCCAGCTGGCGTTGCAGGACCTGACGCGGGGAGACTGCGACCGGGCTGCCGTCGTGGTGGGTGACGTCGCACTGGACCATGGCTGTGGCGGGGTGCCAGGGAACGACCCGCAGGGTGGCGAGGTCGGGGCGGAGCACCAGGTCGCCGTAGCCGCTCTCCCAGGATGAGATCCGGTAGCCGTCGACGGTGTTCATGTCGACGTCGACGGCCAACAGGTAGCCGCAGCCCTCCGCGGCGCCGGGCACGACGTCGGTGAGGAAGTACTCGGCGGCGACGCGTTTGCCCTGGAGGCGCCCCTGCATGTCGGTCATGGCGAGCACGACGGTGTCGACGGACCCGTCGGCGACGCGGGCGCGCAGCCCGTCGAGGGTGAGCCGGGGGCTGGTCATCGGACCTCCAGTTCGGTGTCCAGTGCGTCGGGTTCGGGTGGCGTGCCGTGGACGGTGGGCCCGGTGAACCAGTGCCGGGCGGAGGCCAGCCACCACAGGCCGGCGAAGCCGAGGACGATGGCCACGGCGACGGGGGTGTAGTTGAAGCTCTCGACGGTGATCGGGCTGACGGTGGGGAGCATGAACAGGACCGTGATCACCGCGGTCCAGCCGACCGCGACGGCGCCGATCGGCCGACTCCATCGGCCCAGGTGCCAGGGGCCGCGTGGGAAGTCCTCGCCCTGGCGCAGCCGCAGGTACACCGGGATGACGTAGGAGATGTAGAGACCGATGACGGAGATGGAGGTCACGGCGGTGTAGGCGGTGGTGTTCCAGAGCGCGGGCAGCCCGAGCAGCAACGCGCCGCCTGTCGCCAGCCAGACCGCGTTGGTCGGGGTCTGGGTGCGCGGGTCGATGCGGTGCCACAGGCGGGAGCCGGGCAGCGCGCCGTCCCGGGAGAAGGCGTAGATCATACGGGAGTTGGCGGTGACGGAGGCCATACCGCAGAAGAACTGGGCGCCGATGACAATGAGCAGCAGGAGCTGGGCGCCACCGGCGCCGATCGCGTCGATGAAGATCTGCGCGGGCGGGACATCCGTGTCGCTGGCGAGCGCGCCGTCGTAGTCGCGGATCGCGAAGGTGATGCCGATCAGCAGGATCCAGCCCGCCACCAGGGAGACGGTGATGGCGTTGACGATTCCGCGCGGGCCGGAGCGGGCGGCATCGTGGGTCTCTTCGGTCATGTGCGCGGAGGCGTCATAGCCGGTGAGGGTGTACTGGGCCATCAACAGGCCGAGCATCGCGACGTAGAACTGGTTGTGAAAGCCGGTCTGGTTGACGAACTCGGTGAAGACGAAGGAGGCGGAGGCGTGCCGATCGGGGAGCAGGGCTAGCGCGCCGACGATGACCGCGACACCCACCAGGTGCCACCACACGGACACGCTGTTGAGGACCGCGACCAGGCGCACCCCCTGGGTGTTGAGCAGGCCGTGCACCAGCAGGATGACGGCGAAGATCTCCATGGTGTGCGCGGGGCTGGCCTCGACGCCGAAGCGGAGCGTGAGGAACGCGTTGGTGAAGAAGGCGGCGCCGTAGTCGACGCTGGCGGTCACCGCGACCTGGCCGAGGAAGTTGAACCAGCCGGTGAACCAGCTCCAAGCCGGGCCGCGGCTGCGGGTCAGCTTGGCGGACCAGTAGTAGAGCCCGCCGGCAGTCGGGTAGCTGGAACAGATCTCGGCCATCGCCAGCCCGACGCAGAGCGTGAGCAGGCCGACCACCGGCCAGCCCCAGACGATCAGGGCCGGGCCTCCGGTCTTCATCCCGGTCCCGTACAGGGTCAGGCAGCCGGAGAGGATCGAGACGATGGAGAAGGAGACGGCGAAGTTGGAGAAGCCCGACATCGACCGGGCCAGTTCCTGGGTGTAGCCCAGCTCGCGGAGCCGCTGTTCGTCGGCGGAAACGGGGGCGGTGTTCTCCGGAAACACGGCGGGGGCAGGGTGGTCGGGTGAGCGTGCGTCGGTCATGGGCACCCCTGGGGGTTGAGGGTGTGCCGGGGAGCACACGGCCACGACGGCGTGGCGCGGTCGCCCCGGCGGGTTCGACGGTCGGACGGCTCTTCAATGGTCTGGAATCAGGCCATTGGGGTGGGTGAGCAGCATCGTTCCGGCTGGATCGGGGCCGCGTCAAGAGCGAGGAGGGAACGAGTCCGGGAAACCCGCTCGTAGGTACGATTCCGGCGTGGACCTGGAAGAAGCACGTAAGCAGGCGCGGCTCGGCTGGCAGGCCGGGGCGATCTTCCGCCCGGTCCGGACCGGCAACGCCTTCGAGGAGACCGTCGAGAGGCTGCTCCAGGCGATCAAGCTCGGCGTCTTCGGCTTCGGCGACCGGCTGCCCGCCGAACGGGAGCTCGCCGCCCGGCTCGGCGTCAGCCGGGAGACCCTGCGCGAGGCGCTCCGCACGCTGCAGCAGGCCGGCTGCGTCGAACCCCGCCGCGGCCGGTACGGCGGCACCTTCGTCACCTACCGGATGCCCGCGCCGGACGTCGCCGACCTGCGCCGGGCGGCCCGCGACCTCGGCGGCGCGCTGGAGGACGCGCTGACCTACCGCCAGGTGCTGGAGGTAGGCGCCGCCGAGGCGGCCGCCCGTCGCACCCTCTCCCCCGACCAGCGGGCCCACCTGGAGAGCCGGCTGACCGACCTGGAGGGAGCCCCGCCGGAGCAGTACCGCCAGCTGGATTCGCGCTTCCACCTCGCCATCGGCGAGCTCACCGGTTCCCCCACCCTTGCCGCGGCCATCGCCGAGGCCAGGATGCGTCTCAACGACCTGCTCAACGCCATCCCCATGCTGGACCGGAACATCGAGCACGCCGCCGAACAACACCGGGCGATGGTCGGGGCGATCCTCGCCGGCGACGGTGACGCCGCCCGACGCGCCACCGAGGAACACCTCGCCGCGACGGCCGCACTGTTGCGGGGCTTCCTGGCCTGAGGCTCTTTGGGCACCCCACCCGACCTGCAGCTCGACCTGGGCCTCAACGGTGAGGCGGTGGGCTACTTTCCCGGTTCGCGACTCCGCCGACTCGCCCGCGCCGAAGGTCACTTCGACCAGCCCGGACCTCTACGACGCGGGCGGACCACCGCCACCTCGTTCCGGCTCGGGGGCCCAGGCAGCGGCCCCTGCTTCTGACCCGTCCAGATCATTGGCGTGACCCCCATGGCTGGATAGACTCACCCGGCTGACCGAACATCAACTTCAGTTTCGGTACAGGAACAGCGCAGCACCACCCAGGACACCAGGCACAACCCGCCGACGACCATGGGGGTCTCCATGCAGTTCCGCGCCAGAGCGTCGCTCGCCACGGCGACCGCAGCGCTCCTCCTCGCCGCCGTCGCGGGCGGTGTCCCGGCCGGCGCGAGTACGGGCGGCGCGCCGCTCGCCCTGATCTCGCCCGGCGATCCGTACGCCGCCTGCAACCTCACCGCGGACGGCGACGGCACCAACTACCCGTCGGCAGAGGACGAACCGTACGCCGCCGCCAACCCGCGCGACCCGGCCAACACGATCACCATCTACCAGCAGGACCGCTGGTCCAACGGCGGTGCCCGGGGCCTGAGTTCGAGCTACACCACGGACGGTGTGCACTTCACCCAGACCGCTCTGCCGTTCACCCACTGCGCGCCGGGCGGACTGGCCTACCAGCGGGCCTCCGACGGCTGGGTGAGCTTCGGTCCGGACGGCACCGCCTACGCCAGCGCCCTGGTCTTCGACGCCACCACGGCGCGGAGCGCGGTGGCCGCCGCCACCTCGACCGACGGCGGGCGCAGCTGGCAGCACGTCGCCGAGCTGATCAGCGACAACGACCCGGCGATCGTCGACGACAAGAACGCCGTCACCGCCGACCCGGTGCACCCGGGCGTCGCCTACCAGGTCTGGGACCGGGTGGACCAGGCCACCAGCCCGACGCCCGTCTTCGACGGACCGGGCTACATCTCCATCACCCGCGACCACGGCCGCACCTGGTCCCCGGCGGAGCCCTTCGTGGTCACCAGCTCGACGCCGAACACCCAGACCATCGGCAACCAGATCGTGGTCGATCCCCGAACCGACACGCTGTACGACTTCTTCGACTCGATCACCTTCACCGACGTGAAGTTCCCCCACTGAACTGGACAGCCTGATACTGGGACGTTGAGTCCCGGAGGAAGCAGTCCTGATAGTGAGCGGTAAGAGCAACATGAGCAAGCGGTACACGGCCGAGTTCAAGCGGGACGCGA
>NZ_JAHTKP010000064.1 GCF_019192735.1 Kitasatospora aureofaciens | reverse complement strand
GATCTACCCGCAGGCCGGCGCCCTCGGCCCGGGCCGCGCCCCAGCGGACCAGCGCGTTCTGCCCGTAGCCGGGGGCGCCGGTGACCGTCACGACCAGCGGGCCGGCCGCGCCGGCAGCGTCGAGCGCGGCGGCCAGTTCGGCGCGTTCGCGCCGCCGGGCGTGCGGCGGGCGCTGCTGGGCGTGCGGCGGGGTCGCCCAGTGGCTGGGCCCGCTGGACGCGCCCGGGCACGACGCCGGCCGGACCACGCCCGGCCGGCCGCCGGGGCTCGCAGACCTGCTGCGCGCCGCCCACACCCGGCCGACCCTCCTCGCGCTGGAGGACGCCCAGTGGCTGGACGAGCCGTCACTGCACTGGCTGGGCGCGTTGTCGCGCCGCTGGGCAGGGGCCCCGCTGGCGGTGCTGTGCGGCGGCAGCCGGCTCGGGGCCCCCGACCCGGACTGGCACGACCTGCTCGCCGCGGCGCCCGGAGCGGCCACCGCCCACCACCTCGTGCTCAGTCCGCTCGGCCCGGACCAGGTCGCGGCCGCCGTCGCCCGCGCCTTTGGCCGGTGGGGTGACGAGGAGTTCCTCGCGGCCGCGGGCCGGGCCACCGGCGGCCACCCCGGGATCCTCGACGACACCCTGCGGCAGTTCGCCTGGCACGGCCACCGGCCGGTCGCCGCCCGGGTCCCCGAACTGGGCACCCTCGCCGCCACGGTGACCGGCGACCACCTGATGCGGGCGCTGCGCGGGCTCACCCGCGAAGTCGTCGCCGTGGTGCGGGCCCTGGCGGTCTGCGGGGGCCTGCTCGACTTCCCGCTGGTCTGCGCCCTGGCGGGCCTCGACACGATCGGCGAGCCCCGGCTGCGGGCCGTGCTGGCCCAGCTGCCCGGCATCGGCACCGGGGACGGCACCGGGACCGAGCCGCGGCTCGCCCCGGCCGTCCGCTCCCGGGTCCTGACCGGGGCGAGCGCCACCGAGCGGATCGACCTGCACACCAGGGCGGCCGAACTGGCGTACCGCGCCGCGGTCGACGACGTCGCGGTGGCCGACCTGCTGCTCGGGACGCGCCGGATCGGCCGGCCGTGGGCGCTCCGGGCCCTGCGGATCGGCGCTGAGGCCGCCGCGCAACGGCAGGACCACCGGCACGCCGCCACCCTCCTCGGCCGCGCACTGGAGGAGGACCCGCCGCCCGCCGAACACGCCCGGCTCGTCCTGGAACTGAGCGCCGCACACCTGCTCGGCGAACCCGAAGCCGGCGACCACCGGCTCGACGCGATCGTCCGCCGCGCCGGCACCGACGGGGCCCTGCGGGTCCGCGCCGCCGACCTCGGGCTGACCGGCGGCGCCACCGCCGTGGTCCGCCGCGCCGTCGCCGACGTGCTGCCCGGGGCGGGCGGCCCGGAACAGGACGATCTGCTCGCCCTCTTCTGGTGCACCGAACCGACCGGCCAGGGCGAGATCGCGCTGCCGGTGCCCGAGGTGCCGCCGCTGCCGCCGCAGCCCGCGTCCCCCGCGCAGGCCGCGGTCCGCGCCTGGCAGCTCGCCCTCCGTGGCCACCGGCTCGACCAGGCCGGCGCCCTGGCCCGCACCGCGCTCGCCCACGAGAGCACCGAAGGACCCCTCGTCCAGCCGTGGCTCGCCGCCTGCCGGACCCTGTGCCTGGCCGACGCCCACGACGAGGCGGAGGCCGGCCTCGACCGCCTGCTCCGCGAGCTGTCCGGCAACAGGCTGCGGCTGGCCGCCCCCCACGCGCTCGCCCTCCGGGCCGAACTCCACCTGCGCCGCGGCCGGCTGGAACCCGCCGAACGGGACGTCGCCGAGGCGGAGCGAGCCCTGCACCTGCTCGGCCGGCCGGTCGTGATCGCGCCCTTCTTACGGGCCGTCGGCATCCTCGTCGACCTGGAGAGCGGCCGCCGGGACCGAGCCCGCGAACGCGCCGCCGACCCCCTGCCCCCGGGTGCCGAGGGCAGCGACCACTGGGCCCATCTGCTGTTCGCCCGCGCCGCCGTGGCCCTCGGCTCCGGCAGCCCGGCCGAGGCCGGCGAACTGCTCAGGGAGAGCGGACGCCGGCTGCTGAGCCGCCACCAGCTCAACCCCGCCCTGCTGCCGTGGCGCTCCCTGGCGGCACTGGCCAGCCACGCCCTGGGCGACCGCGCCGAGGCCGCCCGGCTGAGCGAGCAGGAGGTACGGCTCGCCCGCCGGTGGGGCGCCCCGACCACGGTCGGCTGGGCCGAACTGAGCGCCCAGCGGGTCGCCGACCGGCCGGGCCGGCTCGCCGGGGTCCGCTCCGCGGCCGGCGCCCTGCGGTGCCGCCCGGCCGGCCCCGGCTACGTCCGGGCGCTGGCCGAACTCGCCGCCGTCGAACTCGCCGAACAGGGCGGCGACCGGAAGACGGCCGAGCGGTCGCTGGAAGAACTCTCCGTGCTGACCGCCCGGCACCCGGCCGGCCCGATGGCCGTCCGCGCCCGGGACCTCGCCGGCACCCTCGACGACCGCACCGGCCGCCCCGCCGACCCGGCCTGGGACAGCCTGTCGCCGACCGAGCGGCACACCGCCGAACTGGCGGGCCGGGGCCACAGCAACCGGGACATCGCGGCCATGCTGTCGGTCTCCAGCCGCGCGGTCGAACTCAGGCTCCGGCGGGCCTACCGCAAGCTCGGAATCGACGGCCGCCCGGAACTTCGGGTCCTGGTCCGTGCCATGGAAGGACAGTGAAGGATGCTGCTTGAACGGGACACCGAACTCGCCGTGGCACGGCTGGCCCTGCGCGCCGCCGCCGACGGCCGCTCCGCGCAGCTGCTGCTCACCGGCCCGTTCGGGATCGGCCGCTCCGCTCTGCTGCGCGCCCTGCCCGCCCAGGCCGAGCGGACACCGCTGCGCGTCCTGCGGGCCGAAGCCGCCCTCATGGAGCAGGACTTCGCCTTCGGCGTGGTCCGCCAGCTGTTCGACAGCCTCCTGACCGTGCTGCCGACGGACCTCCGCGACCACTGGCTCGCCCGGGCCGGTGCGGCCCGGCAGGTGCTCGGCGATGCCGCGTTCGTCGGCCAGGAGCCACCGTCCGGCCACGAGCCGGCGACCGCTGCCGTGCTCTCCGACCTGCGCCGCCTGGTCGCCGAACTGAGCGCCGAGACACCGCTGCTGCTCCTGATCGACGACCTCCAGTGGGCCGACCGCCCGTCACTCCGGTGGCTCGGCCACCTCACCGCCCGCCTCGACGGTCTCCGCGTCCTGGTGGTCTGCACCCTGCGCGACGGCGACCCGGGCTCCCGGGACCCCCTGGTCAACGAGGTGGCCGAAGCCTCCGCCCGGGAGCTGCGCCCCACGGCGCTGTCCCGCGCGGCCGCCCGGACGCTGGTCCGCGACCGGTTCGGGGAACCCGGCGAGGACGAGTTCGCCGCGGCCTGCCACGAGGCCTCGGCCGGCAACCCGGCCTTCCTGACGTCCCTGCTCGGCGCGCTCGCGGCCGCCGGCCGCCGTCCGACCAACGCAGGCGCGGACGCCGTGCGGACCCTGCGCCCGGCGGCCCTGCGCGACCGGCTGGCGGGCTGCCTGCGTTCCCAGACCGCGCCGGTGCGCGACCTGGCCGCGGCGATCGCCACCCTCGGGGAGCCGGGCGACACCGCGCAGGTCGGCCGGCTCGCCGGGCTGGATCCCGTCGGCTGCGCCGCCGCACTGCGCGGACTGCACCGACTCGGGCTGCTGGCCGACCCGAACCGGGCGATCTTCGTCCACCCGGTCGTACGGGACGCGGTCGAGGCCGCCATGAGCGCCGCCGAACGCCAGCGCCGGCACGAGGGAGCCGCCGCCGTGCTGTACGACGCCGGGCGCCCCGCGGAGCAGGTCGCCGTCCAGCTCATGGCGGTCGCCACCTCCGCGCACCCGTGGTCGGCGGCGGTCCTGCGCAGCGCGGCCGACACCGCGCTGCGCCGCGGCGCACCGGACCTCGCCGCCCGCTACCTCCGGCGCGCGCTGCTGGACGTCTCCGAAGCGGACCCGGAACGCGCCCGGCTGCTGGTCGAACTGGCCGTCGCCGAGCGGTCGTTCGACCACGCGGCGTGCGAGCGGCACATCGCCCAGGCGATCCCGCTGCTGGCCACCGCCCGGGAGCGGGCCGCCGCCGCGCTCCACCTGCCGTCCAACTTCCTGCGGGCCACCACCCCTTCGGCCACCGCCCTGCTGCGCGAGGTGGCGGCCGAACTCGGCCACCCCGACACTCTCGACGGCTTCGGACGGGAGGCCGCACTGCGGCTGGAGGCCAGGCTGCGCCACGCGGACTGCCGCGACCCCGTGCGACTCGCCGAATCCATCGGGAAGTTGAGCGTCATCGAGCCTGCGGTCTGCTCCCGCGGCGAACGCGAGCTGCTGGCCGTGCTGCTCCACGCGGCGACCCTCGGGGCGGGCCGGCCGGCTGCGGAACTGGCCCGGCAGGCGGAACGGATCCTCGAACGGGAACCGGCCACGGCCCTGAGCCCGCACTCCGTCGTCCCGCTGCTGGTGACCACCCTGGTCGGGGCCGACGCCCCGGGCGCGCTCGAATCCTGGCTGTCGGCGGGCGAAAGCGGCCGGCACCCCTCCGGCGCGGCCGAGGCGGCCCCGGACCACGCCGAACGGGCCCTGGTCCATCTGGCGAGGGGCCGGCTGACCCTCGCGCGGGAACAGGCCGAGCGCGCCTGCGCACGGGCCGAGGCCGGAGGGTCGACCGGCGACGGCCTGGCGGCGGTGGCCCTGGCCGCGGTGGCCCTGGCGACCCGGGACCTGCCGCTCGGCGCACGGGTGCTGGCCGCGACCGACCGGCACCGTCCGGCCGGGCTGGCTCCCGCCGCGATGCTGGGGCTGCTCCGCGCGCGCCGGCAGATGCACCGGGGAGATCCGGCGGCCGCCCTGGACACCGCCCTGGCCTGCGGACGGGAGCTGGAATCCACCGGCTGGCGCAATCCCGTGCTCTTCCCGTGGCGTCCGTGGGCGATCGGGCTGGCCCGGGCGCTCGGTGACGAGTTCGCGGCCCGGGCGCTCGCCGAGGAGGAGCACGCGCGGGCGGAGGCCTGGGGCGCTCCGGTGGCGCTGGGCCGGGCCCTGCGCCTACGGGCCGCCCTGGCGGGCGGCGGGCCGGCGGTGGATCTGCTGCGCGAGGCGGTCGAGGTGCTGCGCCATTCGGCGGACGAGCTCGAACGTGCCCGGGCCCTCCGGGACTTGGGCCGTCGCCTCGGCGCGGGGGCGGAGGCGACGGCGGTGCGTCGGGAGTCCGACCGGCTCGCCGCCGCCTGCGGTGCCGGGTGGCCCACCGAGCGGACCGGCCCGGCACCCGGCCGGGAGCCCGGAGCGTCCGCCCGCGGGGTGCTGACCCCGTCCGAGCGCCGGGTGGCCGACCTCGTCGGGAACGGACTGACGAACCAGGAAATCGCAGCCGAACTGCAGGTGAGTGCGCGCGCGGTCGAGAAACATTTGACGAATTCCTATCGCAAACTCGGGATTTCCGGCCGGCGGGAGCTTGTGACGGTTCTGTGCGGTTCGAAACCTGCTGTTCGCCTTTGATCCGGAAGATTGCTCCGGCAGATCCGGCCGAACCTTCGACCGAATATCGAACTCCTGCTCGCCGAACTTTGGACGTGCTCCCACATATGCCGTCTGACCTGCACGGATGTGGACCGTACCGAACCACGTACCGAACCCCCGGGCCACCCACCGAACCTCCCGCCGAACGCCCACAGAATTGGACCGGACCAGCCCGGGTGCCGTTGACCGGCCGGATCGCCGGTCCCTAGAATTCTGTTCTGAGTTCACTGCGGGTCGGCCGTCCGAGAAATGGCCGGGATATCCCGTCCGATATCCAACCCGCACTCGCACCCCGAAGGGATCCGACTTCCGTGGTCATTTCCGCTTCCGCCCTGGCCGATTCCGCTCGGACCATCGTGTGCGATCGAGAGCCCGGCCACGGCGCGGCACCGAAACCCCGTCCACTCGCCGACCAGCCCGGTCTGAACATGGCCCGGCTCGACCGCACCCTCACCATCCGGCAGGCCAACGAAGCCTTCTTCTGGCAGTTCGGTCGCTCCTCCGCCGACCTCTGCGGTCGGACCTTCAGCGACCTCGTGCACCCGAGCGTCCAACAGCCCCTGCTGCGCCAGTTCTCCGGGCTGATCGAGGGCCGGCGCGACCGCTTCGCCACCGACGTCATAGCGGTCGGCCCGGACGACGAGGCGTTCACCGTCCCGCTCACCGCCGTCATGGTCCACGGCGGCCTCCCCGACGAGTCGTCGATCCTCGTGATGGTGCCCAACGGGCGCCCCGAGTCGGCCGAGACCGAGGTCGTCGCCGGCCGCAAGAAGCTGCTCAGCGAGATCGACGCCCGGATCCTCGAAGGCATCGCGGCAGGGGTGTCGACCGTCCCGCTCGCCGCGCGGCTGTACCTGAGCCGCCAGGGCGTCGAGTACCACGTGACCTGCCTGCTGCGGAAACTGCGGGTCCCGAACCGTGCGGCCCTGGTCTCCCGCGCCTACTCCATGGGCGCTCTCAAGGTGGGGGTCTGGCCGCCAAAGGTGGTCGAGAGCTTCGTCAAGTAGCCACGCCCGCGAACGGCGGGGCGGAGCCGGTACCCCCGGCGCGGCCTCGCCGTTCGGCCGTCCGGCTCGTGCGCGCACCCGGCGCTCGTGCTCGGCCGGGTCCGACACCTCGGCGCGGTCGCCGGCCGTCAGTGGTGGCACGAGACGGCCAGGAGGAGGAACAGGATCACGAGGCCGAGCGTCGTGAGGCAGCCGGGGCCCTCGCCCGGCTTCTTGCGGTTCTTCTCCACGCTGCCGCCCGGCGCGACGTCCGGGTGCCGCTTCGCGTAGTGCTCGATCTGCAGCTCCTGGGCCCGGGACTCGCCGAGCCAGGGCGTTCTGTACCCGCACTCCCCGCACCAGTAGCGGTAGGCCATGTCGCATCCTCCAGTGTCGTCGGTGTCCTGACCGGACGCCTTCGAGCGTGGTGTTTGTGCAGGTCGGGGGACAGGTCATGGCACCGGCCATATGTGACCGGCCGTCACGGTAGGCTCACCGGCGGTCGTACACGCTCAACATGGGGGTATGCCGTGGAGACGGAACAGCTGGGAACGCTGTTACGCCGGTTACGGATCGAGGCGGGGCTCACGCAGGAGCAGGTGGCGGAGAAGTCGAACGTGAGTGTGCGGACGATCCGCCGGCTGGAGACCGGCGGGTCCACGGATCACCGGCTGGGGACGGTGAACCTGCTCGCGGACGCGCTGGGGGCCTCGCCCGAGGACCGGCGGCGGCTGGCGGCGACGCTGGCGAAGTCGCCGCCGGTACCGTCCGGGCCTGCTGAGACCGCAACTGCCGAGCCCGCGCCGGAAGAGCCCGCAGCTGCCGAGCCCCCGCCCGCCAAGCCCCTGCCCGCAGCGGCGCCCGACCGCACGCCACCCCGGATCCCGGCCGTCCTGGCCGACGCCGCCGCCGAGTTGGCGACGGAGGTCCGCCGCCGCTGGCGCCGCGAGGAGGAGCAGCGCCGGGTGCACGACCCGTTCCCGCTCCCGGTGCGGTGGCAGCGGGCGCCCGAGCCCCTGATGGACCGTCCGGAGAACGTCCAGCGCCTCGCGCCCGGCGAGGAGGCCGCCCGCCTGGAGCTGGAGGGCGATCTGCGGTCGGTGGCCGAGGTGTACCGGCAGATCCCGTCCGGCCGGCTGGTGGTGCTGGGCCGGGCCGGCTCGGGGAAGTCGATCCTGACGATCAGGTTCGTGCTGGACTTCCTGCAGGGCCGGGCCGCCCCCGACCGGGTGCCGGTGATCTTCAGCCTCGGGTCGTGGGACCCGACGACCACCGCGCTGCGCGACTGGCAGATCGACCTGCTGCTGCGCGACCACCCGCACCTGGTCGGCCGGGGCCCGGGCGGGGCGACGCTAGCCGCCGCGCTGATCGACGCCGATCTCGTCCTGCCGGTGCTGGACGGGTTCGACGAGATCGCGGAAGGCCTGCGGCAGGACGCGCTCGACGCGCTCAACGCCACCTCGCAGCCGCTGGTGCTGACCAGCCGGCGCGGCGAGTTCGCCGAGGCGGTGGAGGCGGCCCGGACGCCGCTGGTCTGGGCGGCCGGGATCGAGCTCACCGACCTGACCCCGGACGACCTCGCGGACTACCTGCCGCGCACCGCCCGGCCGGTGACCCGGGGCGAGGAAGCGCCCGAGCCGATCTGGGACGCCGTCCTGGACGACCTGCGCGCCCGGCGGACCGAGGGCAGCGCGCACCTCGCCAGGGTCCTGAGCACCCCTCTGATGATCATCCTGGCCCGGACGATGTACAGCGACGCGCCCGACCGGAGACCGGCCGAACTGCTGGACGCCGAACGGTTCCCCACCGAGCACGCGCTCGAAGAACACCTCCTGGCCGGCTTCGTCCCCGCCCTCTACCGCCGCCGTGCCCCGGAACGCGACGCGCCCGGCCACCGCAGCCGCCCGCGGCAGCTGGACGTGCAGCGGGCCGAACGCTGGCTCGGCTACCTCGCCGAGCACCTGGTCCGGCTCGACCGGCACGACCTCGCGTGGTGGCAGATCGGCGGCTCGGTGCGGCGCCCGACCCGCGTCCTGGCCACCGTGGTGGCCTCCGCGCTGTGCGTCACGGCGGCGGAGTGGCTGATCGGCCTGATCCTCGTCGTGGTCTACGCCGGTGACCCGAGGGTCAAGGGCGTGAGATACGTCCTGGAAGGCCTCATGGTGGGGCCGATCGCCGGCCTGGCGTTCGGATCCGTGTACGCGGTCCTGACCGTGTTCGGAGGGCTGGCCCTGGAGCCGACGTACGTACGGCTCCGGCTGCCCGGCACCCACCACGGCGGCGGTCCCCGGCCGGTCCGCGTGTTCACCGGCCGGTTCGCCGCCATCCTGCTCGGCGGCACCGTGATCGGCCTCGGAATCGCGCCCACCCAGACGCTCCAGCGCACGATCTACTTCGGCGCCCCCCTGTTCGACGGCGAGGTGATCCAGGGCATGTTCATCAACATGCTGGTGTACGGGCTGATCTTCGGCCTGGCCGCCGGGGTGGTGTTCGGGCTCACCAGCATGCTCGAAGCGCCCCTGGACACCGCCTCCGCGGCCACCCCGGTCTCCCTGCTGTCCTCGAACCGCGCCACGGTGAGCCGCCAGGTCCTGGTCCTCGCCCCGGCGTTCACGCTGGCGATCGCGCTCGGCGGGCGCCTGCTGGTCGACGTCCTGCGGGGACCGCTCGGCGAGATGTACTGGCCGCTGGAGGACGGGATGTACATCGGCGCCATCGGAGGAATCGGCGGCGCGCTCGCCTACGCGCTCGGCTTCACCGCCTGGGGCCAGTGGGTGATCCTGGCCCGCGTCTGGCTTCCACTGACCGGACGGCTGCCCTGGAACGTCGCCGCCTTCCTCGACGACGCCTACCAGCGGGGCGTGCTGCGCCAGACCGGGGCGGTCTACCAGTTCCGCCACCTGCGGCTCCAGCACCACCTCGGCCACGCCTTCCGCCGGCAGCAGGCCGACTACCGGCCGGCCACGTACCCCACCCGGCCCTGACCGCGGTCCGCGGTGGTGCCCGGCCGGGCACCACCGCGGACAAGCTGCGGGGGATCAGGCGGCGGACCAGTTGCTCTGCCTAGAAGATCGAGCAGCCCGACAGCGTGGTGAGCGCGTCCAGCGCGGCGACCGCCGCCACCGAGTTGCCGGCCTGGTCCAGGCGCGGGCCCCAGGCGCAGACCGCAGCCCGCCCGGGCAGTATGGCGAGGATGCCGCCGCCCACCCCGCTCTTGCCCGGCAGGCCGACCCGGAAGGCGAACTCGCCCGCCGCGTCGTAGGTGCCGCAGGTGAGCAGCACGGCGTTGACGCGCTTCGCCTCGCTGCGCGTCATCAGCCGGGTGCCGTCGGCGCGCACGCCGTACCGGGCCAGGAAGGAGCCGGCGAGCACGAGGTCGCGGCAGCTGGCGGCGATCGCGCAGTGCGCGTAGTAGTGGTCGAGCACGGTCTCGACCGGGTTCTGCAGGTTGCCGTGGCTGGCGATGAAGTGGGCCAGCGCGGCGTTGCGGTGGCCGTGCTCGGCCTCCGAGGCGGCCACCGCCGGATCGGTGTCGAGCAGCGGGTTGCCCGACTCCCGGCGCAGGAACTCGCGGACGGCCCCGGCGGCGTCGCCCGTCAGGCTCTGCAGCCGGTCGGTGACCACGAGCGCGCCCGCGTTGATGAACGGGTTGCGCGGGATGCCGTGCTCGGTCTCCAGCTGCACCAGCGAGTTGAACGGGTTGCCGGACGGCTCCCGCCCCACCCCGCCCCAGACGCCGTCGCCGCCGTGCGCCAGGGCCAGCGCCAGGCTGAACAACTTGGACACGCTCTGGATCGAGAACGGCCGCTCCCAGTCCCCGACCCCGTACAGCTCCCCGTCCACCGTCGCCACGGCCATCCCGAACGCCTCCGGATCGGCCGCCGCGAGCGCCGGGATGTAGTCCGCGACGCGCCCCTGACCCGTCGTCGCCCGGGCAGCCGCGGCCGCCGCGTCCAGCAACCGCCGGTAGTCCAGGCTCTCCTCGACGGGCACACCGCTCACTGCTGTTCCTCCACACGCACGATCCCCACCGGATGCTCCCGGTCCGACCAGGATTATCCGGGTCCGGGGGCGGGTGACGACGACAGGGCCTGTCGTGGGTCGCTCCTGTGCTTCGGGGGCACGGACCGCCACCCGGACCGCCACCCCTCGGAGGACACACGATGACGATCAACCGCCCCGGCCTGCCCGGCGACCTGCCCGACCCGGAGCTGTTGTGGGCGCGCTGGGCGCCCGGCCGCTGACCGTACGCCAATAACCGGGCTCGGCGCCCGGCCGGACTCTGTTACGGTCATCCGGCCGGCCGCGGGACTCCGGTGCGACTTCCGGAACCTGCCTTTACAGCAATGATTCGCAGCTCGCGCCCCCATTCCCCGGCCGGCCCCTCCGAACCGACCGCAGGAAAGCCGACGACCGCTGGGAAGCCGATGGAAGCGTACGCCGACCTGATCGCCGCCGACGACGTACTGCTCTTCGTCAACGCCGCCATCACGGCCACCGGCCAGCGCGAGTTCCACTCCACGGCCGCCGAGCAGCAGCTCTCGCTCGACTTCCTGCACGAGTACATGCGCGTCAACTACCGCGGCCTCTACGCCGCCGCGCTCGCGCTCGACATCAACGACCACAACGCCACGCTCATCGTCCGCCACCTGCTGGAGAGCACCCGCGAGGCCACCGCCGAGCAGCGGCACACCGAGGGCCGGCTGATCGCCCGCCGCCTCGCGCTGCTGCCCCCGCAGCGGGTCTACAAGCTGATCGGCGAGCTGCGGCGACGGAAGGTCAACAACCGCCGCACCCGCGCCATCCTGCGCGACTGGCTCGCGGCCCGGCCCGACCAGACACTCGACGCCGTCAAGTACCGCGCCGGCCTCAAGCGCGCGCTGCGCCACGCCCACCTGCGGCCCGGCCACGAGGAGGTGGGCGGCTTCCTGTTCGCCTCCGCCGCCCGCGCGCCCTACCGCTCGCCGCTGCTGGACGCCTGGCGCCGCGCCCACTACGAGCAGTCCGCCCTCTACGACCTGCCGTACACCGTCGCCGAGGGCTTCGCGCAGCGCCACGGCATCCCGCGCGGCGCCTTCCTCGAACGCATCGCACCCCGCATGACCAGCCTGGAACGGCTGCGCCTCCAGGAGTCCGCCCGCGGCCACGGCGCCGCCGTCACCACCGACCTCACCCGCATGCCGCTCACCCGGCTCGCCTCGTACGTCCTCGGTCTGCCGGCCGCCGACCGCCTGGCCCGCCGCGCCGAGCTGACGGAGGCCCTGCGGGCTGCCGCCCGGCGTGCGGCCGGTGCGCAGGCGGGCAGCTGGGGCCGGGTCGCGGCCGTGCTCGACGACTCCTTCTCGGCGTACGGCTCGGGCGTCAAGCGCCGTCGCCCCCTGGCCGCCGCGCTGGCCTGCCACTACCTGCTGGAAGCCCTCGCCGCCGACTACACCGCGCTGTGGACCACCGGCCGCACCGACGCGCTGCTCGCCCACCCGTACGGGCCGACCCCGCTCGGCCGGCGGATCCTCGACGCGCTGGACACCGCGCCGCAGCGCCTGCTGATCGTCTCGGACGGCTGGGACAACGCCCCGCCCGGCCTGGCGGCCGAGGTGCTGCGGGTCTGGCGCACCCGGCTCGACCCGGAGCGGCGCACCAGCATCGTGCACCTCAACCCCGTCTACGACGCCGACGGCTTCGACGTCCGCCGGCTCGCCCCGACCGTGCCCACCGCCGGGCTGCGCGACGCCGAGGACCTGCCGGCCCTGGTCGAGTTCGCCCAGTTCGCCGAAGGCCGCACCGACCTCGGCGAGTTGACGTCCCACCTGGCGGCGCGCACCGAACGCTTCCTCGCGGCCGGGGAGGCCCGATGACCACGACCCCTGCCTTCCGGCTCGACCTCGCCGGGCTGGACACCCGGCCCGCCCAGGTCTGGGGCGGGGTGCGGCTCGTCCCGCTGGTGCGTGCGGAGCCGCTGACCGACCTGCGGCTGCACCAGGAGCTCTACGAGACCGAGTACGCGTCCGTCCCGGTGGAGCGGCGCACCTCGTACACCTCGTACATCCCGCACGGCTTCGTCGCCGACTGGACCCGCGACGGCACCGCGGCCGCCGCCTACGGCACCCAGCTGGCCAGCACCCAGCCGGCCGACACGCTGCCCGAGCGCGTCCGGCTGCAGCCGCCCCGGCGCATGGCCAAGCGCGAGGGACGTACCCGGCTGCGCTTCCTGCCGCTGCACCTCGCCCTGGAGGGCTACCTCGCCCTGCACTTCGGCGGCCCGACCGTCGCGTGGGAGCAGTGGTCCCAGCAGGCCCTGCGACGCGGCCTGTCGCCGCGCGCCGAGGAGGCGTACAGCGGCGACCAGGTGCGCGGACTGGCCGATGCCCTGCGGGTGTTCGAGATCCACCCCGGGCAGTGCGGCGTCGCCGTCTACGTCGCCGACGCCCTCGCCGCCGCCTTCGTGGTGCCGCACCCGGACGACTACCGCTCTCTGCACCGGAGCCTGCTCCTCGACCTGTACGGCGAGCTGATCCACCACTACGGCACCCTCTCCGCCCCGGTGCCGGACTTCCGCGCCGACCTGCGGTCCGCCCCGGTGCGCACGCTGGCCGACCTGCGCGCCGCCGTCGACGAGCAGGAACGCGCGTGGGCGCGGTTCCACGGCACCACCATGGCCGCGGGCCTGCTGGACGCCGACTACCGGCGCCGCACCGTCCACCGCCTCGGCCGCTTCACCCTCGCCCGCTTCGTGCCCGACTTCCGCCCGAAGCAGGAGAACCACATCGGCGAGGCCATCACCGACGACACCGGCCGGATCGCCTATCTCAAGACCTTCCGCCTCTCCGAGAGCCAGGTCCGCCGCGGCCACCTCCTGGACCGCCTCGCCGCCCACGACTGGCACCTCGGGAGGACGGCGGCCGCCCTCGACCTCACCGAGCCCCAGCTCGGCCTCCGCCTCGAAGCCGCCGGCTTCGGCCACCTGCTGCGCCAGGACATCCTCGACCACTACCGCAAGAAGGCCGACGGGCGTTAGACCTTCCGGAAAGCGGCGGGGCGAGGCGTCATGCGCCCCGCCCCGCCGTCCCGCGCATGGGCTACGCCACGACGTGGTACCAGTAGCCGCCGGTGCGCAGGCTGACGTAGTGGACGTTCGTGCCGGTCTCCTGGGCCTCGTACATCATGTCGGCACCCGTCGTGGGGTCGGTGCCGGCGTAGATGATGACGTGGTGGGTGGAGTGCGGGCCGTCGCCGAAGAACTCGATGTCACCGGGCTGGCGCTGGGACGCCGAGATCGGCAGGGTGCGCCGGTCCCAGGTCTGGTCGTTGGTGTTGCCGCCGTTGCCGAGGTCGATCCCGGCGCCGAACCAGTAGGCGGCGCGGACCAGGCCGGAGCAGTCCAGGCCGACGGTGGTGTTGGCCGGGCAGGGCAGGATCGAGCCGGTGTAGTCGGCGCAGGTGCCCAGGGACGGGCCGGGGCCCTCCCCGCGCAGCGAGTGCCCGCCGCCCCAGACGTACGGGAGGCCGAGGAAGGACTTCGCGGCGGTGAGGACCTTGGTGTCGTCGATCGGGCCGCCGGACGGCGGGGTGCCGGTGGAGATCGGGCCGGAGCCGCCGCCGTACAGGGCGTTCTTGGTCGCCGGGCCGACGATGCCGTCCACGGCGAGACCGCGGGAGCTCTGGAAGTTGCGGACGGCGGTGTCGGTGCCCGGGCCGAACTGGCCGTCCACGGTGAGACCGGCGCCGAGGTTGTTCAGCATGGTCTGGAGCGTGGAGACGCAGCTGCCCGAGGCGCCGCTCTGCAGGGTGCCGCACTGGGTGCGCAGGTCCACGGTGGTCGACGTGCCGCCGCCGGAGCTGCTCAGCCCGTAGAGGGCGTTCTTGGTCCCGGTGCCGACGATGCCGTCGGCGGTGAGGCCGTGCGAGGACTGGAAGTTGCGCACGGCGGTGTCGGTGCCGGCGCCGAACTGGCCGTCGACGGTGAGGCCCGCGCCGTAGCCGTTGAGCACGATCTGGAGCGTCGACACGCAGGAGCCCTGGCTGCCCTGCTGGAGCTGGCCGCAGTCGCTGAGCAGGTTGAGGTCCGAGCCGCCGCCGGTCCCGCCGGCCAGCGCGGCCTTGGTGGCCGGGCCGACGATGCCGTCGGAGACCAGGCCGTGGCTGCTCTGGAAGTTGCGGACGGCGGTGTCGGTGCCCGGGCCGAACCGGCCGTCGACCGTGAGACCCGCGCCGAAGCCGTTGAGCTGCTGCTGCAGGGTGCTCACGCACGCGCCGGTCGACCCCTGGGACAGGTTCGCGCAGGAGGTGGAGAGGTTGACGGTGCCCGAGGCGCTGAGCGCGGCCGAGTCCAGGGCGTTCTTGGTGGCCGGGCCGACCAGGCCGTCGGCGGTGAGACCGTGGGCGGACTGGAAGTTGACCACGGCGGTGTAGGTGGCCGGGCCGAACTGGCCGTCGGCGCCGATCTGGGCACCCGTCAGGTTCAGCTCCATCTGGAGCTGGGTGACGCAGCCGTCGCTCTCGCCCTGCTGGATGGTCGCCGGGCAGGCGGGCGACTGGAGGCTGATCGGGCTGCCCGCGGGGGGAGCGGGTGCCGCGACGGCGGTGCCGGTGGCGGTGGCCGTGAAGGCTCCGACGGCGGTCAGCGCGGTCGCCAGGCTCAGGCCCAGCGACATCCGGCGTCGAACGGGAGTGGATCCACTCAAGGTGTCTCTCCGTGGCAGGTGAGGGATTTTCGGGAGCGCGACGGCCGCCGGCCTGGTGGTACGGGTCGGCGGTGTCGTCGCCAGAGCAAGTCTGGGGTCACCCCTACCGCCGATTCGATCTTGCTCGGCCGTCCCAAGTCCGTCTCACACCGCCCACCTGGCCATTGGGACGCGGGGGCCGGCGGAAGTGGAGACGTTCCACGTCGAACCGTTCTCACCCGAACCGCCGGAGACGACCGGATGGTCCGTCACATGGACGTGGTGGGACGGGTGGTACGGGTCAGCCACAGGGTGGCGGTCAGGCAGAGGGCGGAGACGACGCCGAGCAGGACCGGGACGGTGCGGATGCCGGACCACTCGATGGCCCGGCCGAGCGCCGGGCCGGCGACCACGCCGCCGACCATCGAGGCGGCGATCACCAGGACCCCGGTGCCGAGCCGGAGCCGGGTCCGGCATCGGGTGCGGCCGGACCCGGCCGTCACCAGTCCAGGCTGTGCCTGGCCAGGACCGTCATTGCGAAGGATGCGGGAAGTTCGACCATCAGCGCCATGGCGAGCGCCACGTACCAGTCG
Source organism: Kitasatospora aureofaciens (assembly GCF_019192735.1). GTDB lineage: Bacteria > Actinomycetota > Actinomycetes > Streptomycetales > Streptomycetaceae > Kitasatospora > Kitasatospora aureofaciens_A. Next base: position 25,616 of record NZ_JAHTKP010000064.1, on the reverse strand, counting down.
CTGCCGCCCTCGGCGGTCATCACGTCGAACCAGGCGTCGAGGAGCAGCAGCGTCGCGGTCGCCGCGCCGGCCAGGGCGACCAGCCGCGAGCGCCCGGCCAGCAGCACCGCGGTGGCGACCAGCCCGGCGACCTGGAGCAGGTCCATCCCGATCCACACCGTGGACCAGTTCCTGACCTCGGCCTGCCCGTGCGTCGTCGCCCCGAGCACCAGGATCCACCCGAGCAGTAGCGCCGCGACCGCGACCAGTGTCGTGGCCGCGGCCCTGCGCGGGCGCTCCGACGCCGGGTCGTCCGCGCCGAGGCGATCGACGACGGCCCGCAGCGATCGGCCGTCCGGTTCGGGTCTCTTCATGATCGAAAATCTACCGCCGGCCCCCACCGGGGGCGCGGCCAGGTTCCTCGCCGCCTGGCTTGACGCCACTCCGCCCACGTTCTACCCCTGAAGGGGAGGCGAAAGCCGCCCGGGAGGGCTCTGCAGGGGAAGGGGGGACGATCAGGAGGCCGGACATGACACGCGCAGTCGGGATCGACCTGGGCACGACGAACTCGGTGGTCTCCGTCCTGGAGGGCGGCGAGCCGACCGTCATCGCGAACACCGAGGGCGCCCGGACCACCCCGTCCGTCGTGGCCTTCGCGAAGGGCGGGGAGGTACTGGTCGGCGAGGTCGCCAAGCGCCAGGCGGTCACCAACGTCGACCGCACCGCCCGGTCGGTCAAGCGGCACATGGGCGAGAGCACCTGGCACTTCCCGGAGAGCGGCGACATCGACGGCAAGCGCTACGCCGCGCAGGAGATCTCGGCCCGGGTGCTCCAGAAGCTCAAGCGGGACGCGGAGTCGTACCTGGGCGAGAACGTGACGGACGCCGTGATCACGGTGCCGGCGTACTTCAACGACTCGCAGCGCACCGCGACCAAGGAGGCCGGCGAGATCGCCGGGCTCAAGGTGCTGCGGATCATCAACGAGCCGACCGCCGCCGCCCTCGCCTACGGCCTGGACAAGGAGAACGAGCAGACGGTCCTCGTCTTCGACCTCGGCGGCGGCACCTTCGACGTGTCCCTGCTGGAGATCGGCGAGGGCGTGGTCGAGGTGAAGGCCACCAACGGCGACACCCACCTGGGCGGCGACGACTGGGACCAGCGGGTCGTCGACCACCTGGTCACGCAGTTCAAGAACGGCTACGGCATCGACCTGTCCAGGGACAAGATGGCCGTCCAGCGCCTGCGGGAGGCCGCCGAGCGGGCGAAGGTGGAGCTGTCGGCAGCGACGGAGACGACGGTCAACCTGCCCTACATCACGGCCTCCGCCGAGGGCCCGCTGCACCTGGACGAGAAGCTCACCCGCGCCCAGTTCCAGCAGCTCACCGCCGACCTGCTGGAGCGCTGCAAGGCCCCCTTCGAGCAGGCTGTGAAGGACGCGCGGATCAAGATCTCGGACATCGACCACGTGATCATGGTCGGCGGCTCGACCCGGATGCCCGCGGTGACCGGCCTGGTGCGGGAGCTCACCGGCAAGGACCCGCACAAGGGCGTCAACCCGGACGAGGTCGTCGCCATCGGCGCCTCGCTCCAGGCCGGGGTGCTGAAGGGCGAGGTCAAGGACGTCCTGCTGCTCGACGTCACCCCGCTGTCCCTCGGCATCGAGACCAAGGGCGGCATCATGACCAAGCTGATCGAGCGCAACACGACCATCCCGACCAAGCGCTCGGAGATCTTCACCACGGCCGAGGACAACCAGCCGTCCGTGCAGATCCAGGTGTTCCAGGGCGAGCGCGAGATCGCCGCGTACAACAAGAAGCTCGGCATGTTCGAGCTGACCGGCCTCGCCCCGGCGCCGCGCGGAGTCCCGCAGATCGAGGTCACCTTCGACATCGACGCCAACGGCATCATGCACGTCGGCGCCAAGGACCTCGGCACCGGGCGGGAGCAGAAGATGACCGTCACCGGCGGCTCGGCCCTGCCGAAGGACGACATCGACCGGATGGTCCGCGAGGCCGAGCAGCACGCGGAGGAGGACCGCCGGCGCAAGGAGGAGGCCGAGACCCGCAACTCCGCCGAGCAGCTCGTGTACTCGACCGAGACGTTCCTCCGGGACAACGAGGACAAGATCCCCGGCGACGTGAAGACCGAGGTGGAAGCCGCCGCGGCCGACCTCAAGGAGAAGCTCAAGGGCGAGGACAACCCGGCGATCCGCTCCGCGAGCGAGCACCTCGCCCAGGTCAGCCAGAAGCTCGGCCAGGCCATCTACGGCCAGTCCGCCGCCGGAGCCGGCACGACGGCCCCGCCCCCCGGCCCTCCGCCGGACGACGAGGTCGTGGACGCCGAGATCGTCGACGACGAGAAGGGCGGCAAGACGACCTGAGGAGGTCCCCGCGCGGACTTTGCGTGCCGTCCGGCCGGGGAGACGCTGGAGAGGGGAGTCAGGAGGAAGACCGTGATCCAGGTGAACGTGCCCGTGCTCTTTCCGCGCAGCGGCGGCGTGCTGATCCCTGCTGCCGAGGTCACCAGCGTGCTCCGCCGCGTGGCGGCCGGCTGGCTGAGCCTGGCGGACGGCGAGGACGGCGAGACGGAGTTCGACCCGGACACCATCCGTGCCCTGGCCGGTGCGCTGGGCCGCCTCGCCGACCAGATCGACGTGGAGTGCATCGCCTACGCCTCGCGCCCGGAGAGTCCGCCCGGCCGGGCCTGATGGCCGCCGGGTGTGCCGACGGCCGTCAGTGCGGTCGCAGGTTCAGGACGAGGTCACGCGGCAGGCCGTGGGTGTCGTGGAGGTAGTGGAAGTCCTCCTCGCTCAACGGGCCGCGGAAGCGGGGCCGTGACAGCACCTGCCGACCGCGTTCCAGGAGCCGGACGAAACGGTGTTCCTCGTCGAGCAGCACCCGGCGCACGGTCTCCGGATCCCCTGGCTGGCGGAAGTGGTCCAAGGTGTGCCGGATCAGCTCGTCCGGCAGGTCGCCGAGACCGCACCGGGGATCGTTGCGCCGCAGTACGGTGAGCACTCGCCGCACCAGCCGGCGCAGCACGTAGCCGCGGCCGGTGTTGGCCGGGCGCACCCCGTCGCCGACCACCACGACGGCCGAGCGGAGGTGGTCGCAGACCAGCCGAAGGGACGTTTCGTCGAGCGGCCACAGCGGCGGCACGAGGCGGCGCCAGGGGTCGAAGACGTCGCACTCGAACACCGACCCGCGTCCCTGCAGCAGCGAGGCCAGCCGTTCCAGGCCGAGTCCGGTGTCGACGTTGCGCTGCGGGAGCGGCACGAGTGAACCGTCGTCGAGCCGGCGGTGACGCATCATCACGTGGTTCCACACCTCCACCCAGCGGTCGTCCTCGGTCGGCGTCGACTCCGGCGGGGTGTCGCCGGTCCACAGGAAGATCTCCGAGTCGGGGCCGCACGGGCCGGTCGGTCCGTTGGACCACCAGTTGTCCTCGACGGTGAGCTCCACCGGCACTCCGCGCCGCTGCCACAGCTCCAGGGAGGCGGTGTCCGGACCGGTCTGGTCGTCGCCGCCGAAGACCGTGGCGTGGAGCAGGCCCGGATCGATGCCGAAGCCCTCGGTGAGCAGTCCGTAACCCCAGTCGAGGCTCAGCGGGCCCTCGTAGTCGCCGAGCGACCAGGTGCCGAGCATCTCGAAGACGGTCAGATGGGTGCGATCGCCGACCTCGTCGAGGTCCGTGGTGCGCAGGCACCGTTGCACGTTGACCAGCCGCCGGCCGATGGGGTGCGGGCGCCCTTCCAGGTACGGGGTGAGCGGGTGCATGCCCGAGGTGGTGAACAGCACCGGGTCGCCCGGCGGTGGCAGCAGGGTCGATCCGGTGATCGGGCGGTGGCCGCGTTCCTGGAAGTACTCGACGAATGTGCGGACGATCTGATCGGTGTTCATGGGGTGGCTCCTTCGCGTACGCAACGAGGAGGCACCGGACAACGGGTCCGCACGGGCATCGGAACCGGGCGGGAAACGCCATGGAACCACCGGCGGGCCGTTTCCGGTCGCCGGTGGGAAGTGGGAAGGACGTCAGGCGGCGGCAACCGGCGAGCTGGTCGCTCGCGCGGTAGCGGTGGTGATTCGGCCCGTGACGTTCATGGTGCCGAGATTAACGCGCCCAGTGCTCCCCTGCCACACGTTTTCCCCCGTGCTCTGCGCCGTCACCCTGCTGGTCAACTTGGCGCTCAGCGCGGCGATTCAGCGTCTGCCCACCCGAAGTCGTCCCGGTGTTGGGAGCCGGAGTGGGAAGTCGGCCCGTCGACTCTGCCGGCGAAGTAGCTGATCTGGGTCAGGCCGCTGCCGGGCGCAGGCCCTCCAGGACGGTCCGGACGAGGAGGGGGCTGCGCAGGGTCTCGTCGGGGCCGGCGCCGAGCAGGATCCGGTAGTAGACGGGGGCGTAGAGGATGTCGACCATGGTGCGGGCGGGCAGGTCGGCGCGGAGCTGGCCGGCCGCCACGGCGGCGTCCAGGCGGCGCACGCACCGCTGGATCCGGGGTTCGAGCATGGTGGCGCGGAGGTCGGCGGCGAGTCCGGGGTCGCTCTGGGCCTCGGCGATGATGCCGCGGTAGATCGTGCCGATGTCGCCGGTGAGCATGGTGGCCACGGCGGTGAGCTGGGCGGTGAGGTCGGCGGCGATGTCCCCGGTGTCGGGGAAGTCCATGGAGTCGCCGATCCGGTCGTTGACGGCGTCCAGGGCGACCGCCCCCTTGGAGGGCCACCAGCGGTAGATGGTGGGCTTGCCGACGCCTGCGGCGGCGGCGATGGCCTCGATGGTGACCTTGCCGTATCCCTTGGCCGCGGCCACCTCGAAGACCGCGTCCAGGATGGCGCGGCGGGCGCGTTCGCTTCGGCGTTCGGGGTTCGGCTGGGGAGTCATGGCCCGAGTCTAGCCCACGCGTGACGTTACGTTTCGTTTTGACAGCGGCCCCGGGATCGTCCTAGCCTCATCAGCGTTACGAAACGTTCCGTAACGCTGCCTGCTTCTGACTGCTCCCATGAGCCTCCCGAAGGGAACACCACCATGACCGCAGCGTCCCCGTCCGCCGACCGCTTCGAGCGAGGGCTGGCCATCCTGCGCCGGATCGCCGGCCCCGAGGGCTCGGCCATCCTGAACGGCCTCGGTGACATCGCCCCCGACCTCGCCCGGCTGACCGTCGAGTTCGGCTACGGCGACGTGTACGCCCGGCCCGGCCTCACCCTCGCCCAGCGGCAGCTGATCAACGTCGCCGCGCTGACCGCGCTGGGCACCGCCGCCCCTCAGCTGCGCTTCCACATCGACGGCGCTCTCAACGTCGGCGTCGAGCCGGCCGCGATCGTCGAGACGATCATCCACATGGCGGTCTACGCCGGCATCCCGGCCGCGCTCAACGGCATGGCCGTGGCCAAGGCCGCCTTCGCGGCCCGGCCGGACCTCGGCTTCACCCCGCCCGCGAGCCGGACCGACGGTGCGGAGACGCTGCGGGAGCGGCACGAGCGCGGACTCGCCGCGCTCGACCGGATCGACGGGGAGGCCGGGGAGCGGGTCGTCGCCTCGCTGTCGGACATCGCCCCTGTCCTGGCCGACTACATCGTCGACTTCGCCTTCGCCGACGTCTACTCGCGCCCCGGGCTGGACCTGAAGACCCGTGAGCTGGCCACCGTGGCGGCCTGCACCGCCCTGGGCACCGCCGCCCCGCAGCTGCGGGTCCATCTGCACGGCCTGCTGAACGTCGGCGGTACGCGGGAGGAAGCGATCGAGGCGATCATCCAGATGGCGGTCTACGCGGGCTTCCCGGCCGCGCTCAACGGCATCGCGGCGGCCCGCGAGGTGTTCGCCGAACGCGACGCGGCCGACCGGGCCGACGGCTGGGCTGCCGGCCGCAGCGCGAGCGGAAGTGCGAACTCCGACCGCGGGGGGTACGGCCGGCCGACCGGCGTCGTCCGTGTCTCCGGCCCGGCCGGGACCGGCCGATGGCCCGCAGTCACCGGGCCGTCTCGGCCATGACCGCACGGACGGTGACCAGGCAGGGATCGCAGTACCGGTCCGGGAACGCCGGCCCGCAGTCGTCCGCCGTCGGCACGACGCGCTGGGACGGCTCCAGGAACCGTCCGCACAGGGACGCCATCGAGTCGTCCTTCGCCACCACGTGCCACACCACGGCGGGAGGGGACACCGCCGGATCGTGCTCGGCCCACATCTCGTACACGGCACATCCTCCGGATCGCTGGGGCTCGGTCAGTCCATGCAACCCCGCGGTGCCCCGATCGGCCACCGGGCCGGGCCCGGTGGGATGGCCGCGCGCACCTCCGTCGTGCACGCGAAGCCGCAGCCAGGTGGCGAAGTCCCGACGGATTCAGCTCGGCTTCGTGCCGAGCCACTGGGTGACGTCCGGGGTGATGCGATTCCTCCCCCGCCGGCAAATGGTTCTATCTTCAACTATCATGCCATGGCACGCTACCGACCGACCGACAGCGATCTGCCCGGAGGAGTCCAAGTGAGTGACGTGACAGCGGTCCCGGTGGACCGGAGGGTGTTCATCGACAAGCAGAGCCCGAAGGCCTACCGGGCCCTGCTGGCGGCGGCCGAGGCGGCCCGCGAGGCGGCGGCGGACTCCGGGCTGGACCGCGGGCTGGTGGAACTGGTCAACCTGCGCGTGTCGCAGATCAACGGCTGCGCCTACTGCCTCAACGTGCACACCAGGGCCGCGCTGCAGGCCGGCGAGACCACACAGCGCCTGGGCGTGCTCCCGGCGTGGCGCGACACCGAACTGTTCACCCCGCGGGAACGCGCGGCGCTCGCGCTGGCGGAGGCGACCACCACGCCCGCGGACGCCACCGCGCAGGACGGCGCCTACCGCGCAGCCCGCGAGGCCCTGACCGACGAGGAGATCTCCGCGGTGATCTGGGTGGCGATCACCATCAACTCCTTCAACCGCGTGTCCATCATGAGCAAGCACCCCGTCCGCGCGATCCCGGCGCAGTAGCAGCATCGCGGGGGACCGGACTCACCGGCCGGGCTCTGCGGCCGCCGGCAGGCGCTCGCCGCATTGGCTGCAGAACCGCGCACCCGCCTCCTGCGCGAGGTGCCCGCAGCGGGCGCACTCTCCAGGCGGGCGAGCATGCCGGGCCCCGAGATGGCGGTACGTCCGGATCGATCCGTGGATTCTACGGAAGGGCGGGCAGCTGCCGGCAGCAGCTCCGCTCGCCGCGCGGGCGACGGGCGGGCCGTGGATGATGCGGGTATGGGAGTGAAACACGGGCCAGGTGGGGCGCGCGTCCCACCGATCCCGCCGCCGGTGTTCTATGCTGCCGGGTTCGCGCTCGGCAGGCAGCTGCACCGGGTGCGGCCGTGGCCCATCGGCGCCAGGACGGTCACCGCACCGGCCGGGCACGCCGTGATGCTGGCCGGCGCCGCGCTGGCGGTCGGCGGCGCCACCGAGATCCTGCGGCACCACAGCACGCTGGTCCCGCAGCGCGAGGTATCCGCCCTGGTCACCACCGGCGTGTACCGGATCTCGCGGAATCCGATGTACACCGGCCTCGCCCTCGTCTACACAGGCGGTTCGCTCCGGGCCGGGTCCTGGTGGCCCCTGGTCGAGTTGCCGGCCGTCCTGCTGCTGATCCGCCGTCTGGTGATCGAACCGGAGGAGCGGTACCTCTCCTCCAAGTACGGCGAGCAGTACGAGAGTTACCGAGGCCGTGTCCGCCGCTGGCTCTGAGTCAGGAGTGCAAACCCGAGTTGCCCGAGCCGTCCGATCCGCAAACCTGATGTGCCAAATCTTCACAGAAGATTTGAGAAACGCGGATTCAACGCGGGTAGACCTGACGCCAGGATCATTTCCATGACAATAAGGGGAATCCGGCTCGGCCGGAGGGGTACGACGGGCAAGGGGGCGCGACCCGGCACGGTCGCGACGCTCACGGCGACCGCACTGGCCGCCACGGCACTGGTCGGCGGCAGCTCCGTGAGCCCGGCCGCAGCGGAATCGCACACGTTCCGCCCGCCGAAGATCAAGCACGTGTGGGTCATCATGCTGGAGAACAAGTCCTACGAGGCGGCGTTCACCGGCCTGAACCAGAACAGCTACCTGTGGAAGACGCTGCCCCAGTACGGCGAGCTGCTGCGCCAGTACTACGGCACCGGCCACTACAGCCTCGACAACTACATCAGCGCCGTCAGCGGCCAGGCCCCGGCGCCGGACACCCAGGCCGACTGCGCCCAGTACAAGGACGTCTCGCCCGGCACCCCGGCCCCCGACGGCCAGGTGCACGCGACCCACGGCTGCGTCTACCCGAACTCGGTGTACACGCTCTTCAACCAGCTGGACGACAAGAACCTCAGCTGGAAGGCCTACATGCAGGACCTGGGCAACACGCCCGGCCGCGAGGACGTCAACCGCTGCGGCATCCCCGGCGACCCGTCCGGCGACGGTGTCCCCGCCCCGGGCGGCGCGACCGCCCAGGACCAGTACGTCGTCAAGCACAACCCGACCGCCTGGTTCCACTCCCTGATCGACGACCCGCAGGAGTGCGCCCAGGTCGCCCCGCTGGACGGCCGCGCCGCCACGGCGGACCACGCCGCCGTCAGCGGCCTGGCCGAGGACCTCAAGAGCGCGGACACCACCCCGGCGTTCTCCTGGATCACACCCAACAACTGCTCGGACGCCCACGACACCACCTGCAAGGGCGACAACCTCTCCGGTGACCCCAACAACCACCAGGGCGGCCTGTACGCCTCGGACCGGTTCCTGGAGAAGGTGATCCCGCAGATCATGGCCTCGCCGGCGTTCCAGGACGGCGGGATGATCGACATCACCTTCGACGAGGCATTCCCGCCGTACAAGATGTACGGAAACTCCAGCAGCGACTACACCGGGAACCAGGACCCGAAGCTCAACACGCCCACCGACACCGCCCAGTCGGTCGTCGCCTGCTGCAACGAGCTGCCGGGCCCCAACACCAGCCAGCCCGGCGCCCAGGCCTTCGGCCAGGACACCACCCCCGGCGGCGGCATCACCGGCTCGCTGCTGATCTCCCGGTACATCAAGCCGGGCACCATCAGCGACCAGCCGTACAACCACTACTCCTTCCTGCGCAGCATGGAGGACCTGTTCCGGATCGACCAGGGCGGCACCGACGGCCACGGCCACCTCGGCTACGCCGCGATGCCGGGCCTGCGCCCGTTCGGCCCCGACGTCTACAACAACCCCGGGGGCAAGGCCATGCAGCCCGCCGCCCTGGGCAGCAACGGCGTCTACTCGGCCACGGGCCAGCAGCCGCAGGACCAGCCCGCGGAGGTGGAGCCGGACTTCACCGGTCCCGCCGCCGCCAACGACAGCCTCCTGCAGGGAGCCGGCAAGTGAGCTTCCGCTCCCTGCACGGCCGGGGCCGCGTCCTTCCCGGACGCGGCCCCGGCCGCCGGCCCGCCGCCGCCCTGGTCCTCCTGCTGCTCGTCACCGGCGCCACGGCGTGCGGCGGCGGGGACACGACGGACACGGCCAAGGACCTGGGCCGGGTACCGATCCCGAGCGCGCCCGCCGCGCCGGTCGTCCCCACCGCGTCCGCGGGACACGCCCAGATCGTCGCCATGGGCGACGCCGTCCACCTGGACCTCGGCACCGGCCAGGCGCAGGTCACCGCCACCGGGCCGGACCTGGAGGTGACGGGCCCGTCCGCCGGGGGAGCGCCGCCCGAGCAGTCCAAGGGCACCGTGACGGTCGTCCTGCGCGTCCCTGACGGCAGCCGTCAGCTCGACGCCGGCACGGTGTCGGCCGCCGACGAACTCGGCCACCCGCTCCAGCTCACCCCGGACGCGCCCACCGTCACCGCCGTCCCGGGCCACGACGCCGTCCTCCACCTCGCCGGCACCTTCGCCGCCGGCCACGCGACGCTCACCCTGAACGACGCCGGAAAGCCGCTGGCCACCTGGGACTTCGAGATCGAACTCGACTGACGGGGCGTCCCCTCACCCGAGGGCGGTGAGGGGCGCAGCGGTCGACCGGCTGTCCGGCCCCCGGAGGATAGCCTGGATGGCATGAAGTCCCCTGGCGAGCCCTGGAACTGATGCCCAGTCGGCGGCGGATCCTGCTCAGCCGTCGAGCAGCCGCCAGGCGGTGAGGGCGAGTCTGGCTCGCAACAGCCCGGTGGGTTCGGTGAGTTCGATGCCGAGGGTCTTCCCGATCCGGTCGAGTCGGCGGGCGACGCAGCTGTGGTGCAGGTGGAGGACGTCGGCGGCGCGTCGTTGGGAGCCGGTGGTGCAGCAGGCGTCCAGGGTGGGGGTGATCCCCGGCCCGACCTGCCGCTTTGGTCGGGCGGCCGGTGGTACCGCGGTACCACGTGGCCTCGGATGATCGTTCCGCGGTACCACGGATCGGGCTCGGGCCGAACCTAGCGTGGGAGGTGAGGGAGGCCGGGACGGTCCGGCTCCGGAACGTAGGGGTGAGCGATGATCGAGGCACACCAGCTGACGAAGCGGTACGGGGAGAAGACCGCCGTGGACCGGCTCGACTTCACGGTCAAGCCGGGTACGGTGACAGGCTTCCTGGGCCCCAACGGGGCAGGCAAGTCGACCACGATGCGGATGATCGTCGGGCTGGACGCGCCCACCAGCGGCTCGGTGCGCGTCAACGGGCGCAGCTACGCCGCGCACGCGGCGCCCCTGCAGGAGGTCGGGGCGCTGCTGGAGGCCCGGTCGATCCACCCCGGGCGGTCGGCGTTCAACCACCTCATGGCCCAGGCCCACACCCACGGCATTCCGCGCAGCCGGGTGGAGGAGGTCATCGAGCTGACCGGGCTGCAGTCGGTGGCCGGGAAGCGGGCCGGGGCGTTCTCGCTGGGCATGGGGCAGCGCCTCGGCATCGCGGCGGCGCTGCTCGGCGATCCCGCCACCGTCATGCTGGACGAGCCGGTCAACGGGCTCGACCCGGAGGGCGTGCTGTGGATCCGCAACCTGCTCACCGGGCTCGCCGAGGAGGGCCGTACGGTCTTCGTCTCCTCGCACCTGATGAGCGAGGTCGCCCTCGTCGCGGACCACCTGATCATCGTCGGGCGGGGCCGCCTGCTGGCCGACACCACCGTGCAGGACCTGGTCCGCGAGGCCGGCGGCGACGTCGTGAAGGTGGCCAGCGCGGACCCGGCCCGTCTGCGGACGGTGCTGGCCGGGGCCGACGTGGAGATCACCGGCCGGTCCGGCTCGGAGGAACTCCTCGTCACCGGCCTGCCGGCGCGCGAGATCGGGATCAAGGCCGCCGAGCACGGCATCGCCCTGTACGAGCTCGCCACCCGCACGGTCTCCCTGGAGGAGGCCTTCATGGACCTGACCAGGGACTCCGTGGAGTACCACGGGTCCACCACCGGCACCGCGACCACCAGTGCCAAGACCACCGGGGCCGAGACCACCGGGGCCGAGACCACGAGGAGCGCGGCATGAGCACCATCGCACCGACCCAGACGCCCGCATCCCCCACCGTCCAGCGGCCCGCGGGCCCGGCCTACCGGGTGACCGCCGCGCGCGTGCTGCGCGCGGAGTGGGCGAAGATGTGGTCCCTGCGCTCCACCTGGATCACGCTCGGCCTGGGCCTGCTGTTCCTGGTCGCGTTCGGCCTGATCGCGGCCTTCCAGTTCAAGTCGAGGATCACCTCGGGCCGCCCGATGGACCGGGACTTCGCCGACGCGACCGCCCTGAGCCTTTCGCTGTTCGGCACCAACTTCGCCCAGCTGGCGCTCGGCGTCCTCGGCGTGCTGGTCGCCGCGGGCGAGTACTCGACCGGCATGATCCGCTCCACTCTGGCGGCCGTGCCGCGCCGCCTGCCGGTGCTGTGGTCCAAGGCGACGGTGTACGGCCTGACCGCGCTGCTGCTCGCCACCGTCGGGGTGTTCGTCGCCTTCGCGGCCGACAGCCAGATCGTTTCGAGCACGCGCGCGGCGATGACCCTCTCCGACGCCGGCGTCGTGCGCAGCCTGCTGGGGGCCGGGCTCTACCTCGCCCTCGTCGGCGTGATCGGCGTCGCCCTGGGCATGCTGCTGCGGTCGGTCGCGGGCGGTATCTCGGTGCTGGTGGCCTCGCTGATGCTGGTTCCCGGCCTGGTCTCGCTGCTGCCCTCCTCCTGGCAGAGCCACATCAGTCCCTACCTGCCCAGCCACGCGGGCGAGGCGATGTTCACCCTGCACCACGACGCGACCACGCTGTCGCCGGGTGCCGGGCTGGCGGTCTTCCTGGGGTGGACGGTGCTCGCCCTGGCCGGCGCCGCCGTGCGCCTCGTGCGCACCGACGCCTGAGGCACTCCTGGTGCGGCACCGGCCCGGCCGGTGCCGCACCATCCTCATTCCTGGCCTCATGCCGGGTTCGGCCCGCATTCCCGGTACGGTCCTCGTGCCCGGTTCGGCCGTCATGCCCAGGCCTGCCCGGTATCGTCCCGGCCACGACGGACAAGGCCACGACGGACAAGGTGACGGACAAGGTGACGGACAAGGTGACCCCGTGAGCGACCACGACATCATCGCCGCAGGCCCGGCCGCGGGGACCGACCCGCTGTCGGGGCACCCGGTGATCGCGCGCCTGGCCCGGATCGGCCAGCGAGTGCGGCAGGCCGACCGCGCCCACCCGTGGGTCCTGGACACCGCGGTGGTGGCCGCGGTCTTCCTGCTGTTCTGCGTCCCGGACCTGATCCACTTCCACGGCGGCAGCGAGGGCGCGCGCGAGCACCGGTTCACCTTCACCCGGCTGCCCCTGCCCGCCACACTGGCGCTGCAGGCGGGCCTGCTGCTGCCCCTGCTGTGGCGCCGCAGGCGGCCGACGGCAGCCTTCGCGGTGATCATGGCCGTGTTCGTGCTGCAGTGGTCACTGGGCGTGGCGCTGCGCGCGGACGTCGCCCTGCTGGTCGCCCTCTACAGCCTGACCCTGCACGGGAGTCTGCGGCGTCTGGCCTGGGCGTGCGGTGCCATGGCCGGCGCGGCGGCCGTGGTCGCCGCGGAGCTGTCCGGCGAGGTGCCGGTCGGCGACGCGCTGTTCTTCCTCTGCGCCGCGACGACGGCGGCCGTCGCCCTCGGCATCGCGGTGCGGATCCGCCGCGCCCAGCTCGCCGGACTGCGCGAGCGCGCGGCGCGCCTGGAGATCGAGCGCGACCAGCGCAGCCGGCTGGCCACCGCCACCGAACGCGCCCGGGTGGCCCGGGAGATGCACGACATCATCGGCCACAACCTCTCCGTGATCGTCACCCTGGCCGACGGCGGCGCGTACGCGGCCGAGGCCGCCCCGGAGCGGGGCCGGGAGGCCCTGCTGCTGATCGGCGAGACGAGCCGCCAGGCGCTCGGCGAGCTGCGGCGCATGCTCGGCGTCCTGCGCGACCAGAACGAGCAGGGCCCCGCCTTCACCCCCCAGCCGGGCATCGCCGACCTCGACGGGCTGTGCGCGCGCATCCGTGCCGCCGGCCCCGAGGTGACGTACACCGCCGCCGGCGACCTGGACCGGCTGGACCGCGGGGTGCAGCTGATGGCCTACCGCATCGTCCAGGAGGCGCTCACCAACACCCTCAAGCACGCGGGCCCCGACACCCGGACGCACGTGACCCTGCTGGCCGACGCCGGCCGGCTGCGGGTCCGGGTGCAGGACAGCGGGCCGCCCGGCGCGCCCGCGCGGCCCGGACCCGCCACCGAGGAGGGGCACGGTCTCGCGGGCATGCGCGAACGCGCTGCCCTCTACGGCGGGACCGTCACCGCGGGACCAGGACCCGGTGCAGGATGGACCGTGGAGGCCGTCCTCGACCTCACCCCCGACCCGACAGGCGGCTTGACGTGACCACCGTCCTCATCGTCGACGACCAGCCGCTGCAGCGGTACGGCTTCCGCATGCTGCTGGAGAGCCAGCCCGGCACCGACGTCGTCGGCGAGGCCGCGCACGGCGCCGAGGCCGTCCGCCTGGCCGCCGACCTGCGGCCCGACGTCGTCCTCATGGACATCCGGATGCCCGGCATGGACGGCATCGAGGCCACCCGCCGCATCGTCGCCACCGGAGGACGCTCGCGCATCCTCGTCCTCACCACCTTCGACCTCGACGAGTACGCCCACGCCGCGCTGCGCGCCGGGGCCAGCGGCTTCCTGCTGAAGGACGCCCGCCCGGAGGAGCTCCTCGCCGGGATCCGCGCGGTCGCCGAGGGCGACGCCGTCGTCGCCCCCGCCATCACCCGGCGCCTCCTCGACGCCTACGCCCACCACCTGCCCGTCCGCCCGCCCGGCGCGGCGCCCGCCGACGATCCGCGGCTGGACGCCCTGACCGAGCGCGAGCGCGAGATCCTGCTCGCCGTCGGCCGGGGCTGGACCAACGGCGAGATCGCCCAGCGCCTGGTCCTCGCGGAGTCGACCGTCAAGACCCACGTCAGCCGCGTCCTGGCGAAGATCGGCGCCCGCGACCGCGTCCAGGCCGTGATCTTCGCGTACGACCGCGGCCTGACCCGCCCCAACCCGCCGAGCTGACCAAGGGCGTCCCGGTCGCCCTGGCAAGAACCCTGCCGGGTGACGTTAGGGTCACCCGAAGACGTCGTCCATGGTCATGGCACCGTCCTCGGGGCATCCGGCAGCGGTCCAGGCCCTGTAGTCGGCCATGGCAAGGGCGTCGGCGCGCTCCATGCGGGCCGCGCGCGTGCCCCCGGCGGCGTCCTGATCGGCTGCCAGGACCCGGACGACGTAGTCCTCCACGCTCAACCCGGCCCTGGTGGCGGCGCGGACGACTTGTTCCTCCAGCTGCTTGGGCAGTTCCACCTGGATCGTCATGGAGTTCACGGTAGCGGCCCGGGCCTCCTTCGGACACGTCGTTCGGCGGGGCGCCGGCCGTCGCCGACGCCCCCGGCCGGCGGTCAGACGTCGGAGTAACTGAGGTCACCCACCGTCCAACTGCTCACGTCCGCGATGGAGATGCGGTACATGCCGCCGGTGTGGGGCAGGCCGAAGTCGCCCTGCAGGATCCTCGCCCGGTGGAGGTGCAGATGCGTCGGCCGCGCGGGCGCTGCGGCCGAGGGCGGGGCGAAGAGGGCCGCGAACGGCTTCAAGTGCTCGGAGGTGTGCAGGACTTCCGACACCCGCTCAAGCCACAGGGCCATCGGCGCGAGCCTGCCGGTGATGACCGCTCCGGGGACCACCACGGTCAAGGACATCTGGTTGCTGTGCTCGGACTCCACCATCGCGGCGATGTCAACGAGCAGCCCATCAGAGTTCGACATGCCCCCAGACTATTGCTGCAGCGGCGGCCCAGCGCACGGTTCAGCGCATGGCAGGGCGCACGGGCGAGCGCACGGCCCGCGCGCGATCGGGCGCCTGATGCCGGAGCCCGGGCCCTGGTGGCCCGGGGGAGCCCCGGGTCAGAGCTTGAACATCTCGGCGTACGGCGGGGTGAGTCGCTCCTGCCGGGACCCGAAATCGACGAGGACCGCGACGTTGCTGTCGTCCTCGACGTCGACGACCCGGCCGAGGCCGTGCTTGTCGTGGGTGACCCTGTCGCCCACGGCGAACTGTTTGCGTGGCGGCTCGACCCGGGCCTTGAAGGGGCTGGTGGGGAGGTGGCGGCGGACTACCGGTGATTTCGTCATCCTGATCAGTATGCTCCGAAAAACGGCGGAGCGGACCCGTCCGGCGGGCCCGAAGCCGGCCGGGGCAGGAGCGCACCCGCCAACCGGCCCACGCCCGCCGGTCCAGCCGGCCCAAAAAATTCTTCGACCGGCCGGAGCGGGCCGCCGTCGCACCAACTGCCCTGGGGGTAGCGACCGTTGTCGACCGTGCCGACGGCCGAACGCCGCCTGCGGGGGCGCAGCCGGAAAGACCGGGTGGCGAATTTCCACCGCGGAGAGCCCGGGCCTGCTACAGTCGAATTAGTTGCAGTAGTGGTTCCCATGAACTTGTGTGCGCCTGCTGATCTTGCAGGCGCATTTTTTGTTTTCCGGCTCTTTCCCCGGCGGGTTCTCATCGCGGCGACTCGACACCCGCACGGTGCGGGCGTCGAAAAGTCTCTCGAAGGAGATGTTTTATGGCTACTGGTACCGTGAAGTGGTTCAACGCGGAAAAGGGCTTCGGCTTCATCGAGCAGGACGGTGGCGGCGCTGACGTCTTCGCCCACTACTCGAACATCAACGCCCAGGGCTTCCGTGAGCTGCTCGAGGGCCAGAAGGTCGAGTTCGACGTCACGCAGGGCCAGAAGGGCCCGCAGGCCGAGAACATTCGCCCGCTGTAGTTCACTGCCACGGCACTTGCCTTGGTAGCGAGGGGCCCGCACCGTGCACACGCCCGGTGCGGGCCCCTCGGCCGTTCCGCCCCATTCCCACCTCCGGCCGCCCTGGCCGCTTGGCCGCTTCGGCCCGTTCCTTGCGATCTCCGCGCGCTCGCGCAGCGGAGCCGTCCTCGCGACCGCGCCCTCCCGAGGAAGGTTCCGAATGAACCGCTCCGATCGCCCCTCGAACCGTAGCTCCCACCACCGCTCCACTGCCCCGAACAGGGGCCGGAGCCGCGCTGTCCGAACAGAGTTCGAACTCCCGGTCAGCACCACCCCGGCGCTCCCCGCCGTCGCGTCGTTCGACGAGCTGGACATGCCGGCGGCCCTGCTGAGGACACTGGCCCGCCAGGGCGTCACCGCGCCGTTCCCCATCCAGGCCGCCACCCTGCCGAACTCTCTCGCCGGCCGTGACGTGCTCGGCCGTGGCCGGACCGGTTCCGGAAAGACCATCGCCTTCGGCCTGGCCGTGCTGGCCCGCACCGCCGCCCGCGCCGCCGGCCGCAAGGCCGACCCCGGCAGCCCGCTGGCCCTGGTGCTGGTCCCCACCCGTGAACTCGCGCAGCAGGTCACCGAGGCGCTCACCCCCTACGCACACGCGGTACGGCTGCGGATGGCGACCGTGGTGGGCGGGGAGTCGATCGGCCGCCAGTCCCAGGTGCTGAACCGGGGCGCGGAGGTCGTCGTGGCCACTCCCGGCCGGCTGACCGACCTCATCCAGCGCGGCCGCTGCCGGCTGGACGACGTCGGCATCGCGGTCCTGGACGAGGCCGACCAGATGGCCGACCTGGGCTTCCTGCCGCAGGTCACCGAACTGCTCGACCAGGTCTCCGCCGACTGCCAGACGCTGCTCTTCTCCGCGACCCTGGACCGCAACGTCGACCGGCTGGTGCACCGCTTCCTCAAGGACCCGGTCACCCATTCGGTGGACCCGTCGGCCGTCGCGGTCACCACCATGGAGCACCACGTGCTGCATGTGCAGAACTACGACAAGAACGCCACGATCGCCCGCATCGCCTCCCGGGACGGCGGGGTGATCATGTTCACCGACACCCGGGACCGCGCCGACCGGCTGGTCGAGGACCTGCTCGCCAACGGGGTGAAGGCCGCCGCCCTGCACGGCGGCAAGTCCCAGCCCCAGCGCACCCGCACCCTGCAGCAGTTCCGCACCGGCCACGTCACCGCGCTCATCGCGACCAACGTCGCCGCCCGGGGCATCCACATCGACGGACTCGACCTGGTCGTCAACCTGGACCCGCCGACCGACCACAAGGACTACCTCCACCGCGGCGGCCGCACCGCCCGCGCCGGCGAGTCCGGCACCGTCGTCACCCTCGTCCTGCCCAGCCAGCGCCGCCATATGGCCCGCCTGGCCGCCACCGCCGGCATCACCCCCACCGCCACCCGCATCCACTCCGGCGACGACGAACTCGCCCGCCTCACCGGCGCCCGCGTCCCGACCGGCATCCCCGTCTCGATCCCCGACCCGGTGATCGAACGCCCCCGCCGCCACACCCCCACCCGCCGCCCCGCCCCCCGGCGCGCCACCCGCGCCCACTGACTTTGGGTCGCAGTGGCCGCAGTGGCAAGTCCACTGCGGACACGCGGAGTTGCGGAACTCGCTGAGCGTTGGGCAGTCACCGCTGCTGCTCGGCCGGCCGGGGCTCGGTGGTGGTGGCGGCCAGGTCGAGCAGGAGCATGGCGTCGTGGTCGGGGGTGCCGGGTTCGGCGGTGTAGATGCCCATACGGTGGCCGGGGGTTCCTTCCAGCTGCATGCCCTGGAAGGCGAGGGTGATCCTTCCGACCTGAGGGTGCTGGAAGGTCTTGGTGGCGTACTTGCGGCCGGTGACCTCGTAGCGGTCCCACAGTTTGGCGAAGTCGGGGCTCTTGAGGAGGAGTTCGCCGACGAGGGCGGTGAGGTCGGGGGCGTCGGGGTCGGTGCCGGCCAGGGCGCGCAGGCGGGCGACGCAGCCGCGGATCTGGTTGTCCCAGTCGGTGAAGATGTCGTGGGCGGCGGGGTGGAGGAAGAGGTAGCGGGCGAGGTTGCGCTGGGCGGAGGGCCAGTCGGAGATGCCCGCGTAGAGGGCGAGGCCACCGGGGTTGGTGGCGAGGATGTCCATGGCACGGCTGACGATGTAGGCCGGGCTGGGCCGCAGGGTCTCCAGGATCAGCTTCAGGTGCGGGCGCACCGTCCGGCTCGGTGTCGGGGCGGGCTCGGGCGCGTAGCGGGCGGCCCGGACGGCGAGCTCGCGCAGGTGATGGTGTTCGGCGTCGTCGAGCCGGAGTGCGCGGGCGAGGGCGTCGACGACGCCGGGCCCGGGCCGGGTCTCCTTGCCGCGCTCCAGCCGGTACATCGAGGAGCTGCCTCGACGGCTCGATCACCCCCGGCCGGGTCTTCGACCGCGTGCTCGGCCTGGAGGACATCGCCGACGGCTACCGGGCGATGAACGAGCGCGAGGCCCTGAAGGTCCTGATCCGGCCGTGAACCCGTCCGCGCGGCCGCGCCCGCACCACGAAATGGAACCAGGACATGAGGCGGTGCCCGGCCATGCTGGCGACGACCAGGACGGCCCCCGTTCCGGCTCGGCCGCCCGAGCGCACCCGCAGCCGTTGACGCCCCGAGGCCCCGCGCGGCCGAGCCCGCAGCCCGGGCACTGTACTCAGGCGCGGAGGAATGCCTCCAGCGCGGTCGCGAAGGCCACCGGGATCTCGTACATCGGGTAGTGGCCCGAGTTGGCCAGGATCTCCAGCTCGGCCTGCGGGTAGTGGGCCAGCCAGGTGCCGCGCATCACCTCGGCGGTCAGGGCGAGGTCGTGCTCGCCGACGAAGACCTTCGCCGGGAGGGGGCTGCCGGTGACCTTGGCCGCGAAGTCCTGGGTGGTCCAGTCGGCCAGGTAGGCGGCGAAGGCCTCGGGCCGGGAACCGGCCACCGAGCGGGCCGTCATCGCGTCCAGCCACCGGCCGCACGCCCGTTGCCCGGTGACCAGGTCGAGGATGGCCCGCCGGTTGGCCGGGCTGTGCGCCGCGCCGTGGAAGAGGTCGTACGCGTCGCCCTCCAGCGGGTAGGCACTCGCCGGGACGGGCGTCACCCCGACCAGCTTGCGCACCCGGCGCGGCGCCTCGGCCAGGACGCGCTGCGCGGCCTTGCCGCCCATCGAGTGCCCGACCACCGAGAACATGTCCCAGCCCAGCTGGTCGGCGAGGGCGAGCGCGTCCGCGGCGATCTCGGCGAGCGTGAACTCGCCTGCCACGTCGAGCCGTTCGCCGTAGCCGCGGTAGTCGAGGAAGGCGTAGCCGAAGGCATCCGGGTCCAGGTGGTCGAGGAACGGGCCCCAGGCGGCGCTGGTGCCGAACCAGTCGTGCAGGACCAGGACCTTGTGCGCGCCGGTGCCGATGGTGTGGTGACTGATCGTCATACGAGTTCCTGTCGGGCGGGGGTGCAGGTGAGATGACGGACCGTTACCTTCCCGGCACTGCACGACGCTACTCCTCTGTTCCCCGGCCGAGACACGGCGCGCGGGTGGCGGCGTGCGGGCGGCCGTCACCATCAGAGGCTGTGGGCCACCTCGTGGCGCGGCTGGTACAGGCCCAGCTCGCCGCCGCCGGGCAGGCGCAGGACGGTCTTCAGGCCCCACCCGACGGAGGTGGCGGGCTCGGTGAACTCCACACCCTGCGCGGTGAGTTCGCGGACGGTCGTGTCGAGGTCGTCGCACATCAGGAACAGCTCGTGCGCGGGGGAGCCGGCCGGGTGCACGGCGACCTCGGACGGTGGCAGCCTGAAGATCAGCCAGCCGCCGCCCGCGTCGACGTGCGGCCAGCCGAGGACGTCGCGGAAGAAGACGCGGTCGGCCTCCGCGTCCCGGCTGTAGACGATGACGTGGGCACCGTTGATCATGCGCCTACGGTAACCGGCGACAGGCGGGGGCGCGCGTTCGTCATCTCCTCTGGAGATCGCCCGAGAATCCCGCGACGACGAGGTGCAGGCTCCCGTCCGGGTTGCGCGTGTACACCTGGTCGTGCGGGTCGGCGATGCATCCGCTGCGCGGGTTCACCGGCGCCGTGCGGAGGACGACGCGGTCGGCGGTGGCCGAGCTCAGGTTGGCGGTGGCGTCGCAAGTGAGCGTGCCGGCGCCGGTGTTGTTGCGGATCTCGGCCACCGGCTCGCCCTTCTGGCCCTGGGTGATGGTGATCTGGAAATCGGCCTTGGTGGTGACTGCCGGGCTGCCCAGTCGGCCCTGCCAGGTGCCGAGGACCCCGTCCGGTATCGCGCCTGCTGGGGCCGAGGTAGGGGCCGGGGTCGAGGTCGGCGCGGCGGTGCCGGTGGAGGAGGCGGACCGGCTGCTTCCCGAGGAGTCGTCGGGCCGGGCCACCAGATAGACGCCCGTGCCCAGGACGGTGGCCGTCAGGACGCCGGCGATCACGACGCTCGTCCGCCCGGAACTCCGTCGTCCGGCCTGCTGCGGTGGCGGGTACGGCGACGGCGGGGTCGCGGGCCAGGCGGGCTGCGGCGCCGGGCCGGTCGGCCAGGGCGTGGGTGGTCCGAACTGTCCCGTGGGACCGGTGGGGCGGGCGGGTCTCTCATCGTCGAGGTCGAGCAGCTCGACGGCCAGCCCGGCGAGCGAGGCCGCGACCGCCGGCGGGAGCCAGGCCCGCTGCTCCAGCCGTGTGGCGGCCCCGGGGTCGCCCGCGGCGAGCCGCGCGTGCAGCTGCGCCGGGGACGGCCGGTGCGCGGGGTCCTTCGCCAGGCAGTCCGCGACGATCGCGCGCAGCTCGGGGTCCAGGGTGCCGAGCGTTCCGAGGTCGGGCTCCTCGTGCAGTACTCGGTAGAGCATGACGTGCGCGCTCACGCCCGTGCCGAACGGGGCGTCCCCGGTGGCCGCGTACGCGAGCACCGCGCCCAGCGAGAAGACGTCCGAGGCCGGCCCGGCCGACAGGCCCCCGGCCTGCTCGGGGGAGAGATAGCCGGGCGAGCCGACGACGAACCCGGACCGGGTGAGCGCCGTCGCCGCGTCCAGGGCGCGGGCGATCCCGAAGTCGATCAGCCGGGGGCCGTCCAGCGCCAGCAGCACGTTCGACGGCTTGACGTCCCGGTGCACGAGCCCGCGCTCGTGCACCGCGGCCAGCGCCTCGGCGAGCCCGAGCCCGAGCGAGCGCACCGCCGCGCCCGGCAGCGGCCCGAACTCCCGTACGGCGGTGCTCAGCGCGGGCCCGGCCACGTAGCCGGTGGCCACCCACGGCCGGTCGCCCTCGGTGTCCGCGTCCAGCACCGGGGCCGTCCACCGCCCGCCCACCTGGCGGGCCGCGGCCACCTCCTGCCGGAACCGCACCCGGAACTCCGGATCCACCGCGTACTGGGCGTGGACCGTCTTGACGGCCACCGTCCGCCCGCCCGCCGTCCGGCCCAGGTAGACCTGGCCCATCCCGCCCGCGCCGAGTCTCCGCAGCAGCCGGTACTCCCCGATGTGCCGCGGATCCCCGTCGCCCAGTGCCTCCACCCCGCCGCTCCCCTCGCCGCGCCCGCCCCGTCCGTCACGGTCCTTCATGGTCCTGCACGGTCCTTCACGCCAGACGGTACCGCTGCGGCGGCCGGTTCCGGCTGCATTGGTCCAGGGCTTCCCTGGTCGTTCGTCCGACATCCGGCTGCGGCACGCCGCCCCGGTTCCAGGGCGGCCGGCCTCAGGCGTTTCCGTCGAGCACGAGTGCCCAGGCCAGGCACCCCAGTGCCGCGGTGAGCCCGAACACCGCCGCCTGCCCGCCACCCTGTCCTCTGCCTCTTCGGCGCACCCGAGGCCCCGATCTGGGGGAGGATCCTGCAGGAGGGAAGGAGAAGCTTGTGAGCACGGCACCCGACGTCCCCGGCGACCACAGCACGGTCAGCGACCCCGAGCGGGCACTCAAGTACGCGATCCGCCACGTCGCGGGCGACCGTACCGAGATCATCGAAGGAGTCATTACGCCTGTATCGCGGTCGTGGGCGGGCGAATTCGCGGCCGGGGTCGTCCGCCGCCAGATCACCCTGCGCTTGGAGCAGCTCGACCTTGTGTCCGGCTCAGGGAACCTCGACCTGCCAGGCAGCGAGAACTGGTACGTCCCCGACCTGGCGGTGGTCCCGGCCGACCTTGCCGCGAAGACCGAGGGCGCCCTGCTGCCCGACCAGACCCTGCTGATCGTGGAGGTCAGCTCCCCCTCGAACGCAGACACCGACCGCACCGTCAAACGCCGCCGCTACGGCCAGTACGGCGCCCCGCTCTACCTCCTGATCGACCGCCAGAACCGCACCTGCACCCTGTTCAGCGAGCCCACCCGCCTCGGCTACGCCGCCGAGGACGGACCGCACCCCTTCGGCACGCCGATCCACCTGCCGACGCCGTTCGACCTGGCCCTCGACACCAGCAGGCTCTAGAAGCGCTCCGTCGGGCTGCTTCTGCTTCTGCTCCTGCTACCTGCTGGGTGGTTGGTTGTTGGCGCTGGTGGCTTTACGGTCCGGTGGCGGGTTTGGGTTCTGAGTTCCTGGCGGGTCGGGTGTGGATCTTGGCGATGCATGCGGGGATCGCGGCGTCCTGCTCGTGGTCGCGGGCGCGGTAGGCGCTCGGCGTTTCGCCGACCAGTTCGGTGAAGCGTGAGCTGAACGATCCGAGCGAGGTGCAGCCGACTTCCATGCACACTTCGGTGACGGTGAGGTCGCCGCGTCGCAGCAGGGCCTTGGCCCGTTCGATCCGGCGGGTCATGAGGTAGCTGTACGGGGTTTCGCCGTAGGCGGCGCGAAAGCTGCGCGAGAAGTGGCCCGGCGACATGAGGGCGATCTGCGCCAGTGCGGGCACGTCCAGTGGCTGCGCGTAGTCGCGGTCCATGGTGTCGCGGGCCTGGCGGAGCCGGACGAGGTCGGAGAGGGGGACGCGGGGCACGTGACAGACCGTTCGGGTGGGGGCGGGAACCGGTGGTGGCGGTCGCTCTTGGTGATCGGGGGTGTTTCGTTGGTTGTGGGTGGGGCGAGGGGTGGTTGGTGCGCCATGACCGACGTTACCTCGCTGGTGGTGCTCGGGGGAGCCCCCCCGGGGCTGTTCTGCTGTGCCCCGGGGCCCATTGACTGCGACTGTTCCCTCCCGCCGGGCAACCCGACGCCGGCCTGCCCGGCCACCTGACCGCCCGGTGGCCGCAGTGGGGGGCAGATGTGCTGACGTTGGGTCAACTTCCGTGCAACGGCACGATCCCATCTCCTGTTTCGAGACATGTCGAAGTTTGACAGTTCTCGAAATAGAGGGTTTCGTGGGTTCCCGTACCGTCCGCCGTCGTCCGTCGGCCGCTGCAAGGGAGTTCACCATGTCCAGGGTTGTTGTTTTCGAGCGTACGGGCGGGCCGGAGGTCTTGACCGTCCGTACCACCGGTCTGCCGGTTCCCGGTCCCGGCGAGCTGCGCCTGCGGGTGGCGGCGATCGGTCTGAACCGGGCCGAGGTCCTGTTCCGCTCCGGCGTCTACCTCGAGGAGCCGAAGCTGCCTGCGGGACTCGGTTATGAGGCGGCCGGTACGGTGGAGGCCGTCGGGGCGGATGTGACCGGGTTCGCGGTGGGTGACGAGGTCGACGTGATTCCCGCCTTCTCGCAGAACGACTACCCGATGTACGGCACGCACGTGCTCGCCCCTGCTCGTGCCGTCGTCCACCGCTCGGCCGGGCTCACCCCCGTCCAGGGCGCGGCTGTGTGGATGCCGTATCTGACCGCCTACGGTGCCCTCGCCGAGAACGGGTATGTGCGCCCTGGCGATCACGTGCTGCTCACCGCCGCTGCCTCCAGCGTCGGCCTCGCGGCGATACGAACCGTCCGCCGCCTGGGCGCGGTGGCGATCGCGGCGACCCGCACCCGCGCGAAGAAGGACCGTCTTCTTGCGGCGGGCGCTGCGGAGGTGATCGTGACGGGTGAAGAGGATCTTCTTGCGCGGGTGGACGGGGTGACGGGTGGGCGAGGTGTGCGCACCGTTTTCGATCCTGTGGCCGGTCCCGGCGTAGAGACGCTGGCCCGTGCGATTGCTCCGGGTGGGGCCCTGATCGTCTACGGTCGCCTGGATCCGCGCGACACCCCTCTGCCCGGCCAGGACACCTTCGCCCCAGTCACCAGCCGCTTCTACTCGATGCACGAGGTGACGCGTGATGCTGAACGGTTGCGGCGTGGAGTGGCGTTCGTGGCCGCGGGTCTGGCGGACGGTTCGTTCGTGCCGGCTGTCGACCGGGTCTTCGAGGGGCTGGACTCGGTCGTGGAGGCCCATCGTTACCTGGAGGCGGGCGCGCAGAGCGGCAAGATCGTGATCACCGTGACGGACTGACCGGCCGGCGGCTAATCAGGGGTGGTGGATTCGGTGTTGGTGGCGCTGATGACGGCTGTGAGGAGGCCGGGGAAGCGGTGTTCGAGTTCTTCGGTGCGTAGGGCGTTCATTTTGGTGGTTCCGACGTAGTACTGGCGCAGGAGTCCGGCCTGGCGCAGGACGTTGAAGTGGTGGGTGGAGGTGGAGCGGGAGATGGGCAGGTCGAAGGAGCCGCAGCTGAGGTGGGTGTCGGCGCGGGCGAGGCGGCACACGACCGTTCTGCGTGCGGGGTCGACGAGTGCCTCCAGTACTTGTTGGATGCTGAGATCCTCCACGCCCGGGTGTTCGATCACCCGCGCCGCAGCGCGCGATCGTGCCACACCCACCACCCCTTCCCAACGCTCCGCCCCGTTCGTTCCGGTTCTTGGTGAACCGCCGAGCGGTGTGCGCGACTTCGGGTGACGACGCTACTACGCCGGGCGTGCGAATCTCGGTCATCACGCGCGTCGCAACAGGTCTGCAACACGCCGGGGACTGGCCGTGCAGTTGCCGGTCCGTGGCGAGGGTGGGTTCACGGGTTTCGTCGATCTGTTGCGCCTGCGTGCGCTGACATGGGCGGGCGGGGCGGCGGGAGTGACCAGTGCGGAAGACAGCGGGCCTTCGTCTCGGGGTTCCCCGAGACGAAGGCCCGCATACAGACGTCTGCCGTCGTTCAGCCGGCGCGGTTCAGCCCAGCAATACGCCGACCACACCGGCGGGCTGCGCCTCGTGGGTCGCGGGCCCCCGGTTGCCCCGGGGGGGCGACGGTGTCCCTCTCCGTCCACCCCTGTCCCTCCCTGTCCCTCCCGCGCCGCCCTCCCGCACCGCCCTTCCGCGCCTCCTTGCGCAGTGTCTGTCTCGTGTGCTCTTCGCGTGCACCTGACACTTCGTCATGTTGGTCGGTTCTTGAACGGTGTTCTGGTGGTGTCCCGGCCGGGGGTGCTGTTTGGAGTTTCCTCCAGGTTTCGGTCTCGGGTGTGCGTTCATGAAGATAACGAGTGGGAGAGGGTTGGGGGCATTCTGGGTTTACTTATTGACGTCTTGTGGGTGGGCGGGTTTAACTCCCCGGT
>NZ_JAHTKP010000063.1 GCF_019192735.1 Kitasatospora aureofaciens | reverse complement strand
CCTCGCGCTCCTGCTTCGTCCCCGGGTCGACCAGGCAGGTGAGCCGGCCGCGGTCGATGGTCAGCACCATCGCCTCGGCGGCGTCCTCGTGCTTGGGCCGGATCCGGGTCCGCGGCCGGGAGCCCCGCCCGCCGGGGCTCCCGGCAAGGGCCGCCGGGTGATCGGCAACATCGAGCGCGTCGCGGGACTGTTCCTGGTCAAGACGGTCTATTCAGTCCTCCTGGCCCTCCTGGTGATCTTCACCCACTCGCCGTACCCGTTCCTGCCCCGGCACTCCACCGTGCTGTCCACGCTCACCATCGGCGTCCCGGCCTTCTTCCTCGCCCTCGCCCCCAACAACGAGCGGGCCCGCACCGGCTTCGTGAAGCGCGTGCTGCGGCTCGCCGTCCCGGGCGGCATCATCGCGGGCTCCGGCACCTTCGTGGCCTACGCGCTGGCCCGCGCCGACCACGCGACGGACCTCAAGGCCGACACCAGCGTGGCCACCCTGACGCTGTTCCTGATCGCCATCTGGGTGCTCGCCATCGTCGCCCGCCCGTACAACTGGTGGCGCCTGCTGCTGATCGGCACCATGGGCGGCGCGTTCGCGCTGGTCCTGCTGGTGCCGTGGCTGGCGCACTTCTTCCAGCTCTCCCTGGCCGGCACACGGGACCCGTGGACGGGCGTCGGCATCGCGGTGATCTGCGGCGTGGCGCTGGAGATCGCCTGGAGCTTCATGAAGCGCAGGCTGGACGACTGACCCCGAGAGGGTGATGGTGACGCTCGGCGCGGCCTGGCCCACCGTCACCGTCACCCTCTACGGCCGCCTCAACTCCCGGACGCAGGGCCGCCGAGGGCTCAGCCCTCGAAGTCCCGTGCGGCGGACAGCTCGTAGGCCCGGTCCGGCTCGCTGAGCGCGGCCAGCACCTCGAACCTCCGGTGCCACTGCCCGACCGACCAGGCCAGCCCGGCCGCCAGGCCCTCCGGGGTGGCCGCGTGCAGCAGTCCGGGCACCGGCGGCACCTCGAACTCGTCGTCCTCGTCGCCGGCTTCGGCCGCCTCCGGGTCGTACGGCGCCTCGGGCGCGTCCGCCGCGGTGTCCCAACGCCACTCCACGGCCGCCTCGTTGCCCTCCGGTCCGACGACGAGCAGCTCCTCGTGCTCCTCGTACGCGACCGGGCAGCCGGGCAGCAACTCCCGCACCACGGCCGGGACTCGGTGCAGCACGCCATCGGACAGCACCCGGCCGCCGGCCACCTCGCTGGCCAGCGAAACTTGCAGCCGCTCGGCGAGGTCCGCGGCGAGCGCCGGGGCGACCGGCAACAGCGGGTACGGGTGCAGGAGTTGGACCAGGTCGGGGGCGTCGGCGACGACCGCCTCAGTGGCGTCGACGATCACCGTGTGCGCCGGGCGGCGACCGGTGTCCGGGTCGAGCGGCGGCAACGCCCGCACCACGTCGAGCGGTTCGATCCGCTCGACGTCGATCCGGGCCAACGCGCTGTGGATGCCGTGCAGTTGGCGGTGGCCGACCTCCGACTCCGGGTCGGTGAGGCGGTCCAGCAGCTCGTCCGGGCCGTGCGGCTCGGCGAGCAGCGCGGCCAGCGTGGTCCGCACCCCGAGGGCGTGCAGGAACTGCTCGTCCAGCGTGGTGCGGGCCTCGTCGTAGAGGCCGCGCAGCAGCGGGTCGGCCCCGGCGGCGCGCAGCCCGGCGGGCTCGCGGCCGTCCAGCACCGGGTGGTCGCGCAGCCACCACGCGGTGTACGGCGGCAGGTCGGCGTAGGAGCCGTCCGGCAGGAGGGTGCGGACGGGGTTGACGACGGCGTCCCGGTACGGCGGGCGGGCGAGCGCGGCGAGCGCCTCGGGCCAGGCGTCGTCGTCGACGAGGTCGAGGTCGCGGACGGCCAGCAGCTCGGCGGCCACCGGCGGGACGCCCACGGTGTCACCGTCGTCGGCGTGCAGGGCTTCGAGCGTGTCCTCGGCCCAGTCGGCGAGGCCGTCGGGCGCCTCGTCGAGCAGCCCGGTGGGGTGGCCGCCGGCCGCGCGGTCGGCGGGGGCGGTCGGGTCGAGCCGCTCCAGGTCGTCCGGGTCGAGCACCACGTCTTCGGCCCTGACGAGGACGAAGTCGGCCAGCACGCCGACCGCGATGAGCACCTCGGGGCCCCAGCGCTCCAGCAGCTCGTCGTCCACCCAGCCGGCGTCCTCCTCGCGCGCGAGCGCCGCGAACGGGCTTCCGGGGAGCACGAGTTCACCGGCGCGGGCGGGCTCGCCCTCGTCGTCGGCCAGCGCCAGCCGGGCCAGCCAGGGGTGCTCGCCGGCCCCCGGGCCGGCGGCCCTGACCAGGGCGAGGACGGCGTCGGCGAGGTCGGCGGCGGCGTCCGCGTCGTCCTCGGCCAGTTCGAAGGAGCGGGCGACGGCGGCCCGCACCTCGGGGGTGTCCAGCACGCCGGCCGGGGTGGCGGTGCCGGCGCCCAGCTTGGCCAGCAGCGGGTGGGCCGCCTCCGGGTGGGCGAGCCGCAGGTCGAGCGCGGCGAGCGCCCCGGCCAGCGACTCGGGGTAGCCGGGGAAGGCGGCCCAGTCGGCGTCGCCGGAGGGCAGCAGGACGCGCCGGGGCCCGGTGACGGTCCGGCCGTCGGCGAGCGGGACGGGCAGCGCGCCGAGCGCCTCCGGGTCGGCCGCGCCGAGCGCCGCGTACAGGTTGCGCCACCAGGCGGGCTCGCGGTCCAGGCCGCCGAGCTGGTCGACCACCTCGGCGAGCGGCACCCGGCGCACGTTCAGCACCCGTAGTTCGGTGCGTCGCTCCAGGCCGGCCGGCAGCAGCCCGGGGAAGATCGGCGCCAGCGCCTCCACCACCGAGCCGTCCGCGCCCTCCAGCAGCGTCGCGTCCCGGGGCCGCAGCGCGGGCGTGCCCTCCTCGACCGGCGCCGGGTGCGGCAGGAACGGCGTGCCGGGCAGGCGGCCGAGGATCGCCGCCCGCAGTGCGTTGTCGAGCGCGCCCTGGCCGAGCGGACCGGGCACGAGGCCGAGCGAGCCGAGGTCGCCGCCACGGGCGCGGAGCAGGTCGGCGTAGCTGTCGGCGGCGCGCTCGGTGAGGAAGTCGGCGAGCGCGCCGGGGGCGACGTGCCGGCGGGTGGAGTCCAGCGGGTAGGAGGCGATGAGCAGCGCAGGCAGGCCGAGCGGCTCGTCGCTCGGGGTGGGCGCGTGCAGCACCGGCTCGATGCCGGGCGCCTGCGGGGTGCCGTCGGCGGCGACCGGGACGGCCCAGGTCACCGTCCAGTACGGGCGGGCGCGCTCCTCGGTGGGCCGGTCGGCGAGCAGCGCGGCGTCGAGGGTGCCGGAGGCGCCGGCGGTCTGCCAGACGGTCTGTCGCAGCCGCCCGCCCGCGTCGTCGGTGACGGTCACCTCGGTGACGCCGTCGGGGCGCGGCTCGGCGGCGCTGCGGGTGAGCGTCCGGGTGCCGTCCGGGGTCTCCACGACGACCTCGGCCAGGCCCGGGAGCGTGAGCAGCAGCGCATCGTCGATGCCGGCCAGCAGGCGGCGGGTCAGGTCCTCGGCGGCGGCGTCGCGCAGCGGCAGCACGACCACCGTGTCGTAGCCCTCGGGCGCCGGGCCCTCGGCCGCGAACGGCAGCCGCAGCAGCGGCACATGGCCGTCCCGGCGGCGCAGCTCGTCGACCAGCGCGGGCTGCGCCTCGGCGAGCGAGCGGGCCTCGCCGAGCGACCAGCGCACCCCGCCCCCAGTGCCGAGCACGGCGGGCTCGTCGGTGACGGCGAGGACGGCGGCGAAGCCGACGCCGAACCGGCCGACGGACGGCGCCTCGCCGCGCTTGGAGGAGGCGCGCAGGGTGGACAGCGACTCGACGGCGGCGGCGTCCAGCCCGGCGCCGGTGTTGGCGGCGGCGAGCACGCCGTCGGCGAGGGTGAGCCGCAGCCGGCCGGGGCCGTGGCCGGCCCGGACGGCGGCGTCGGCCGCGTTCTGCGCCAACTCGACCACCAGCCGGTCGCGGTAGCCGCCGAGCGCCAGTTCCTCCTCGGCGTTGGCGTCCTCCCGGAACCGGGCCGGGGAGGCGGCCCAGGCGTCCAGCACCCGCCGGCGCAGCGCCGCGCTCCCGAAGGGGTCCGCGAGCTGCTCGTCCGTGCCGCTGCCGATGATCCGAGGTTCCACTGGACCTGCCGCCTTCCGCCGCCCTGTTCTTCTACGGGGGCATTCTTCCTTGCCCCACCGACTGCTCCCGACCACGACCCCGGCTCCCCACCGCTGCCTGACCCGGAAAACGCCGCGGCCCGCCCCACCGGTTCAGTGGGACGGGCCGCGCACGAGGTCCTCAGGAGTGGCCGAGCTCCTCCGCCGGGGCGTCCGGCTCGACCGAGCCGGAGGCGCGGTCCGGGTGCAGCTGCAGCGGCTCGACCACCAGCTCGTCCAGGATCAGCTCGGACGGCGCCGGCGGAGCCGGGATCACGGCCGCCTCGGAGTGCCCGCCGCAGCCGTACGCGAAGGAGACGATCTGGCCGTCGGCCGGGCCGAACTCGTTCCCGCACACGCCGAAGGCCTGCCCGAGCGAGCCGCCGATCGGGATCAGGAAGCCGCAGCTGGCGCACGCGGCGGGCGCGGCCTGCGCCATCGGGGTCTGCGGGCCGTGCGACTTCTCCCAGCGGTCGGCGGCCAGGTGCAGGCCGAGCCGGGAGAGCACCCGGCTGCGACCCATGCCCAGCTCCTCGGCGACGGCGTTGATCTGCGCGCGGGCCGGGGCGGGCTGGATGCCCGGGTCGGTGACGACCACGTCCTCCTCGGCGGCCAGCGCCACCGCGGAGTTCGGCGCGAGCTCGTCCTCGCCGGTCCAGCCGGGCTCCAGGCGCACGTCGTCGGCGTCGGTGGGCAGCAGGTCGCCGGGGCCCATGTCGCCGGGGCGCAGCCGCTCGCTCCACGGCACCCACTGCGGGGCGAGGACGGCGTCCGGGCCGGGCAGCAGGACGACCTCGTCGAGGGTGACGTTCTTGGCGCGCAGGGCGCGGGCGACGGTCACCGCCCAGTGCCAGCCGCGGTAGGCGGCGTCCAGGCACTCGAAGGTGTGCGTGACGACGCGGTCGGCGTCCGCCTGGACGCCGAGGTGTGTCCCTACGGCCTCCGCTCCGACCGCCTCTTCGGCTGCCTGGCGGGCGAGTTCGACGGCCTCGGCACAGAGCCGATCAGGGGTACGGCTTCGCATCGCAGCACTCACGGCGTCGATTCTCTCCCAGTTCTTCTGTCGCCCACGGCGTGTTGCCTGGTACGTCGCGGCTCGGTGTCCCTTGTCCATTCTGCGCGACCAGGGGCCGCCGCGGATACCGGCCGCGCCGCTCGTCCGGGCCTGCCGGCGCCGTGGGGCCCGGGCGGGCGGACCCTGGGCAGGCTACCCGCCGGTCGGCACCCCGGCACAGTCCGGGGCGGCGGCGGACCCGCCGGGGCCGCGCCGAGGCGAGCGGAATCCCGCGTCGCAGAAGCGAATCTGGGGCAGGATGGGCTTGTGGCGGATGAGAAACCGTCGCAGCACGCACTGCGCGCCTCGCAGGCCGGCAGCCCCGACGAGGCGAACGCCGCGCCGCGACAGCAGCCTCCGGTCCTCGGTGCGGGCGAACCGCAGCCGGCGGACGGTTCCGGGGCGCCCACGCCCGTCGATCTCACCAAGCACGACGTTCCCGCGGAGCCGGGCGGCCCCACCGAGCCCGACGCAGCGGAGCCCGACACCGAGGAGATCCACACCCGCCACCGCGCCGCCCTCGACGAGGATCTGGAAGCGGAGCCCCCGGAGACCCACCGCCACTTCCTCGTCCGCACCGCCTCCGCCGCCGGCATCCGCACCGGCCGGGTGGTGCACGGCACCGGCCGCCGGATCCGCAAGGCCACCTCGGCGGAGGGCGCCGGCGAGTCCGGCCTCGCCAAGCTGATCGAGCTGCACGCGCTGAACTCCTTCGGCGACATGCTGATCACCATCGCGCTGGCCTCCACCATCTTCTTCTCCGTCCCCACCGGCGAGGCCCGCGGCCGGGTGGCGCTCTACCTGCTGATCACGATGGCCCCGTTCGCCGTCCTGGCCCCGGTGGTCGGCCCGCTGCTGGACCGGCTGCCACACGGCCGCCGGGCCGCCATGGCGATGTCGATGCTGGCCCGCGCGGTGCTGGCCTGGACGATGGCCGGGGTGATCTCGGGCGGCGGCATCGCGCTGTACCCGGAGGCGCTGGGCGTGCTGGTGGCGTCCAAGGCTTACGGGGTGGTGCGCAGCGTCGTGGTGCCGCGGCTGCTGCCGAGCCGGCTGTCGCTGGTGAAGGCGAACTCCCGGGTCACCCTGGCCGGGCTGCTGGCCACCGGCGTGGCGGCCGCGGTGGGCGGGGTGCTGCACCTGATCGGGCCGAGCTGGCCGCTGCGCGGCGCGTTCCTGGTCTTCGTGATCGGCACCTTGATGGCCTTCCACCTGCCGCACGCGGTGGACTCGGCGAAGGGCGAGCAGCGGGCCGTCCTGCACGCCGAGGTGCACGGCGAGGGTTCCCACCTGATCCACCACAAGCCCCCGCCGGTCAAGGCCTCGCTGCGGACGGTGGGCCCGTCGGTGATCCTGGCGCTGCGGGCGATGTCGGCGATGAAGTGGCTGGTCGGCTTCCTGGTGATGTTCCTGGCCTTCCTGCTGCGCAGCGAGCCGATCGGCGGCCTGCGGCCGACGCTGGCCCTGGGTCTGGTGGCGCTGGCGGCGGGGACGGGCAACGCGCTGGGCTCGGTGCTGGGCTCCTGGCTGCGCACCCGCGGCCCCGAGCCGACAATCACCGCGATGCTGCTGCTGGCGACCTGCGCGACGGCTGCGTCGGCGCTCTGGTACGGCGTGGTGACGGTCATCGTGGTCGCCGGGACGGCCGGGTTGGCGGCCTCGCTGGGCAAGCTGGCCCTGGACGCGCTGATCCAGCGGGACGTCCCGGAGGCGGTGCGGACCTCGGCGTTCGCCCGTTCGGAGACGCTGATGCAGGTGTCCTGGGTGGGCGGCGGCGCGGTCGGCATCCTGCTGCCGCTGAACGGCGTGCTGGGGCTCTCGGTGGCTGCCGCGGTGGTCGGCCTGATGCTGCTGTGGACGATCCGCTCGCTGTTCCGGGTGGGCCTGCGCCGGCGCCCGGCGGCGCCGCGCATCGCGTGACGGAACGCGCGCCCCGGAGGTGCGGCAACACGCGGTGGCCGACCCCCGCGTAGCGTGATCGGCGAAGCCCGGTAGATTCTGACGCATGAGCCTCGATAACCGTGTCATCGCCGCCCTCGGCGCCGTCGTCGTGATCGGCGCCTGCACGGTCGGCGGGTCCGTCGCCTTCGCGGCGGGCCAGACCGCGCACAGCAGCCACCGCGCCACCCTCACCGTCGGCAACACGTCGATCGTGCAGGACCCGTTCTGCTTCAACGACGGCAACCCGCTCAGCGACGACGACCAGCAGAAGTGCCAGGACAGCGCCGCCCAGGCCCTCAAGGACGGCACCCTGCCGAGCTCCGACCTCGCGACGAGCGACCGGGTCGGCGTCGGCGTCTCCCCGAACGTGGCCGACAAGGGCTGGCTGGCCTTCACCAACGGTGGTGCGCAGGGTCAGGGCGGGCGCTACAGCCTGTTCTCCTACAGCAGGAACGCGACCTACTCGGGCTCCCAGTCGGCCGGCAAGCTGGTCAACGCCAGCGGCAAGACGCTGGTCACCGTGGTCGAGGGCGACAAGAACATGGACAGCCCGATCGCCGTCTGGTACTTCCAGCTGAACAGCAAGGACAACTGACGGTCCTGCGATGACCGCGCACGCCGTCACCGACGAGCGGAACGAGCAGTCGGGCCCCGAGCGGGCCCGGCTGCTCGTCGTCGTCGCGGTGCCCGTCGAGGCCGAGGCGGTCCTGCGCGGCCTGCCCGGCGAGGCGCGGGCGCTGCCGCTGCCCGGCGGTGAGCTGCACCGCGCCGAGCCCGCCCCGGGCGTCGAGGTGGACGTGCTGGCGGGCGGGGTCGGCCCGGCCGCTGCTGCCGCCGCCGCCTCCGCCGCGCTCGCCGCGCACCGCTACGGCCTGGTCGTCTCGGCGGGGATCGGCGGCGGGTTCGCCCCGCGCGCCCCGGTCGGCGCCACCGTGGTGGCGGACGCGATCGTCGCCGCCGACCTCGGCGCCGAGACCCCCGAGGGCTTCACGGACGTCACCGAGCTCGGTTTCGGTACCGTCCGGCACACCCCGCCGCCCACCGCTGTCGCGCTCGCCTCCGAGGCCCTGGGGGCCGTCACCGGCCCCGTCCTGACCGTCTCCACCGTCACCGGCAGCGCCGGGCGCGCCGCCGCCCTGACCGCCCGCCACCCCGGCGCCGCGGCCGAGGCGATGGAGGGCTTCGGCGTGGCCGAGGCCGCCGCCCGGCACGGCGTGCCGGTGTTCGAACTGCGGACCGTCTCCAACTCCGTGGGCCCGCGCGACCGGGCCGCCTGGCGGATCGGCGAGGCCCTGGCCGCCCTGGAGCGGGCCTTCGCCGCGCTGCCCGTCCCCGCACTCATCGAGGAGGCCGGCCGTGGCTGAACGGCTGAGCATCGCGTACTCGCCCTGCCCGAACGACACCTTCGTCTTCCACGCCTGGGCGCACGGCCTGGTGCCCGGCGCGGACGCCCCCGAGGTGACCTTCGCCGACATCGACGTCACCAACGGGCTGGCCGAGCGCGGCGAGCTCGACGTCCTGAAGATCAGCTACGGCGCGCTCCCCTGGGTCCTGGAGGACTACACCCTGCTGCCCTGCGGCGGCGCGCTCGGACGTGGCTGCGGACCGCTGGTGCTCACCCGGCCGGGCACCGGGACCCCCGAGGACCTCACGGGCAAGACCGTGGCGGTGCCGTCCGAGCGGTCCACCGCCTACCTGCTGTTCCGGCTCTGGGCCGCGAAGGCCGTGCCGGGCGGCTTCGGCGAGATCGTCGTCCTGCCGTTCCACGAGATCATGCCCGCCGTCCGGGACGGCCGGGTGGACGCCGGCCTGGTGATCCACGAGGCCCGGTTCACGTACCGGCAGTACGGGCTGCACAGCCTCGCCGACATGGGCGAGGCCTGGGAGGCCGAGACCGGCCTGCCGATCCCGCTCGGCGCGATCATCGCGAAGCGCTCACTCGGCGCCGAGCGGCTGCGCGCGCTCACCGACACGATCCGCGCCTCCGTCCGGCAGGCCTGGGCGGACCCCGCGGCCAGCCGGGAGTACGTGCTCGCGCACGCCCAGGAGATGGACCCGGCCGTCGCCGACCAGCACATCGGGCTGTACGTGAACGAGTTCACCGCGGACCTCGGCGAGGAGGGCTACGCGGCCGTGCACGCGCTGCTCACCCGGGCCGCCGCGGAGGGGCTGGTGCCCCCGCTCGACCCGGGTGCGCTCGCGTTCTGAGCCCGCGTTCCGAGCCCCTGGGACGGCCTTAGATGTCGAACTGGTCGGCCACCGCGCGCAGCAGGCCGGCCAGCTTCTGACCGGTCGGCTTCGCCGGGTAGCGGCCGTGCTGGAGGCCCGGCAGCACCGCGTCCAGCGTGGTGATCAGGTCCTGGACGATCGGCGCCATGTCGTCGGCGCTCTTGCGCTGCGCGGCGGCCACCGACGGCAGCGCGTCCAGCAGCTGCACCGCCATCGCCTGGTCGCCGCGGTGGCCCGCCACCACGCCGAACTCGACCCGCTGGCCCGGCTTCAGCACGGTGACACCGGCGGGCAGCGCCTTGGTGTGGACGAAGACGTCGCCGCCGTCGTCGCGCGACAGGAAGCCGAAGCCCTTCGTCTCGTTGAACCACTTGACCTGGCCGGTGGGCATCTCGAACAGTCCTCGAATGGGTGTGAGGGATCCCGGCCCTGGCCGGGGATCACTGGGTGATGGAAGGGCGGGCCGACCTCGGCTCGGCGTCCGTGGACGCTCATGGTCAGCGCGCTGTCAGGAGCAGACTAACGGTCCGTCACTGCCTCATCCGCGTTCCGCGAAGGATCCACGGTCCGGCAGCTTCGGCACGGACGCCTGCGGGGTTCTCGCGGTCGCGAGCGACCCGGTACTGGTGCGGCCGCGGCGCGGCTCGGCGCTGTCCATGTGGCTCACACCCCCGGATCTGAGGAGTCGGGGCGCGCCTGTCGCACCCCTTGGCACCCCCTGCATACCCCCGCTCAGCAGGGATCAAAACTCCCAGCTTCCGGGAAACTGCGCAACGTGACCGAACCGCTCGGCTGCGAAGCGGCCTGGGACCCGGCCGCTCCGGGTGCTCTGCCAGACTGGGGGCACGAACCGGGGGCACCGGACCACGACCGAGGAGCAGCAGAAGTGAGCAGCCAGAGCGCCGACCGCGGCGACGCCTACGTCCGGGTCGGAGCCGTCGTCTTCGGCGTGGGCGCGCTCGCCACCCTGGTCACCTTCGTCCCGCTGTTCCTGCACCTCACGCCGCTGCCGACGGCCGCGTACTGGCTGAGCATGCTGATGCCGGCGGGCTTCCTGCTCGCGCTGGCCGGGCTGTTCGTGAACGCGCGCGCCCAGCGTCGGCGGATGCAGTCCTAGACGCCGTCCAGGTGCCCGGCCAGCCAGGCCGGGAACTCGGTGAGGTCCACGAGCACCACGTCCGCGCCGGCCGCCCGCAGCTCGTCCGCGCTGTACGGGCCGGTGGCCACGCCCACCGCGACGGCGTCCGCGTGCCGGGCGCCCACGATGTCGCCGAGGTGGTCGCCGACGTACACCGTCGCGCCGTGCTCGCGCAGCGCCTCGCCCTTGGTCTCCGCCCACAGGTCGCCGACCAGCGCGTCCGCGTGCAGCCCGGCGTGCTCCAGGTGGAGGCGGGCGTTCGGCTCGTACTTGCCGGTGATCACCGCGACCCGGCCGCCGTGCGCGCGGACCGCCTCGACGGCGGCGTGCGCGCCGGGCAGCGCGACGGTCGGCGCGAACGCGTGCTCCCGGTACAGCTCGCGGTAGCGGGTGGCGACCTGCTCGACCTCGTCGGCCGGGAACCAGTTGCGGATCTCGTCCAGCAGCGGGGGGCCGATCCGGGTGACCACCAGGTCGGCGTCGATGTAGGTGCCGGTCTCGGCCGAGAGCGCCTCATAGGTGGCGCGGATACCCGGCCGGGTGTCCAGCAGCGTCATGTCGAGGTCGAAACCGACGGCGAGCGGGGTGGCGGGAGTCGGGGGCATGCCGCCAGGCTATCCAACGGCCGGTGCGGCGGACGAGGCAATTTGCTCCGGCTTCGCAGGAACTTAGCTTTACCTGAGGTGTCTGCGGAGGGGGCTCATGACCGACACCACCGCGCCGCCGTCCGGCCCGCGACGGACGTCGCGCCGCCGAATGGTGTGGCTCGCCGCCGCGCTGACCGTCCTGGCCGGCGCGGTGCTGCTGAGCCTCGCGGTGGGCAGCCGCACCATCCCGTTCGGCGGGACCCTGGACGCCCTGCTGCACGGCGGCGACACCGCCAACGCCGTCGTCGTCCGCGAGCTGCGGGTGCCGCGCACGGTGGTGGGTGTCGCGGTCGGCGCGGCGCTCGGCCTCGCCGGGGCGGTCATGCAGGGCATCACCCGCAACCCGATCGCCGACCCCGGCATCCTCGGCGTCTCCCAGGGCGCGGCGGCGGGTGTGGTGGCGGCCATCTCGGGGTTCGGGATCTCGACGCTGACGGGTTACGTGTGGTTCGGCTTCGCGGGCGCGGTGATCGCCACCGTGCTGGTGTACGGCCTGGCGGGCCGGGGCCGCGGCGGGGCGACGCCGATCAGGCTGGCGCTGGCCGGCTCGGCGGCGTCCGCGTTCATCGCGTCGCTGAACACGCTGGTGCTCACGACGGACGCGGCCACGATGGACCAGTTCCGGTTCTGGCACGTCGGCTCGCTGTCCGGGCGGACGGCCGACGTGGCGTGGCAGCTGCTGCCGTTCCTGCTGGTGGGGACGGTGCTCGTCGTCGCGGTCGCGCGCGGGCTCGACGCGCTGGCGCTCGGGGAGGACACGGCGAAGGGGCTCGGCGCGAAGACGGGCGTGGTGCGGGTGGTGGGCGCGCTCGGGGCCACGGTGCTGACGGGCTCGGCGGTGGCGGCGGCCGGCCCGATCGCCTTCATCGGCCTCGCCGTCCCGCACGCCGCGCGCGCGGTCGCGGGGGCGGACCACCGGTGGGTGCTGGCGTTCTCGGCCGTGCTGGGACCGGCGTTGCTGCTGCTCGCCGACACGCTGGGGCGAGTGCTCTTCCCGCCGTCCGAGGTCCCGGCCGGGGTGATGACGGCGCTGGTGGGGGTGCCGGTGCTGGTGGCGCTGGTGCGGCGGCGGAAGGTGGTGGCGGCGTGAGTTCGGCCCTCTCGCTCAAGGGCTACACCGTGCTGCGGGCCGGGCGGGCGTCCTTCCTGATCCACCGGCGGTCGGCCGCCGTGGCGCTGGGCCTGCTGGTCGCGCTCGCGGCCGCCGTGGTCGCCTCGCTCTGCCTCGGCGAGTCCACCGTCTCACCGGTCGAGGTCGTGAAGGTCGTGCTCGGGCAGCCCAGCCCGCACGAGCTGGTGGTCGGCGAGTTCCGCCTGCCCCGGGTCGTGGTCGGCCTGCTGGCCGGCACCGCGCTCGGGACGGCCGGGGCGCTGATCCAGACCGTCGCCCGCAATCCGCTGGCCAGCCCCGACGTGGTCGGCGTGACCTGGGGCGCCACCGCGACCGTGGTCGGGCTGATGGCCTACGGCGTCGTCGGCTCCACCGGCCAGGCCCCGTACGCGGCCGTGGCGGGCGGCCTGGCCGCCGGGCTGCTGGTGTACGCGCTGGCCTGGCGGCGCGGGCTGCACGCGCAGCGCTTCGTCCTGATCGGCATCGGGATCAGCGTGGCGCTCTCCTCGCTGACGTCCGTCTTCCTGACCAAGGGCGACGGCTTCCAGGCGCAGGCCGCCAAGGTGTGGATGACCGGCAGCCTGAACGGCTCCGGCTACGACCAGGCCGGCTGGCTGGCCTGGGTGCTGCTCGCCGCCGTCCCCGTCGCCCTGTGGGCGGCGCGGGCGCAGCGGTCGATCTCGTTCGACGACGCGACGGCCGTGGGCCTGGGCCTGCGGTTGGACCGGATCCGGCTCGGCATGGCCCTGCTCGGCACCGTCCTGGCGTCCTGTGCGGCGGGCGCCGCCGGGCCGGTGGACTTCGTCGCGCTGATGGCCCCGCAGATCGCGCTGCGGCTGGCCCGTTCCGCCCAGATCCCGCTGCTCTGCTCGGCGCTGACGGGCGCGCTGGTGGTGGTGCCGGCCGATCTGGTCGCCCGGCGTCTGCTGGCCCCGACCGAGCTGCCGGTGGGCGTGGTGACCGGCCTGGTCGGCGCGCCGTACCTGATGTGGCTGCTGATTCGTTCCCGCCGTGGAGGTTCCTGATGGCCGTTCTGGAAGCCCGTGACCTGACCCTCGCGTACGAGGCTCGCACGGTCGTCGAGGGCCTGGACGTCGCGGTTCCGGACGGCCGGGTGACGGTGATCGTCGGCCCGAACGCCTGCGGCAAGTCGACGCTGCTGCGCGCCCTCGGCCGGCTGCTGAAGCCCGTCCGCGGCGCGGTGCTGCTGGACGGCGAGGAGCTGGCCCGGATCCCGACGAAGCGGGTCGCCCAGCGGCTCGGTCTGCTGCCGCAGTCGCCGACCGCGCCGGAGGGCATCTCGGTGGCGGACCTGGTCGCGCGGGGTCGCCAGCCGCACCAGAGCTGGTGGCAGCAATGGTCGGCGGAGGACGAGGCGGCGGTCGCGGAGGCCCTGGAGCGGACGTCCACGGCGGAGCTGGCCGAGCGGAGCGTCGACGAGCTGTCGGGCGGGCAGCGCCAGCGGGCGTGGATCGCGATGGCGCTCGCGCAGGGCACGGACATCCTGCTGCTGGACGAGCCGACGACGTACCTGGACATCGCGCACCAGGTGGAGGTGCTGGACCTGGTCCGGCGGCTGAACGTCGAACGCGGGCGGACGGTGGTCGCGGTGCTGCACGACCTCAACCAGGCGGCGCGGTACGCGGATCACCTGGTGGCGATGCGGGACGGGCGGATCGTCGCGCAGGGAGCGCCGGGGGACGTGGTGACGGCGGAGCTGGTGCGGGAGGTGTTCGGGCTGGAGTCGGTGGTGGTGCCGGATCCGGTGACGGGTACGCCGTTGGTCGTTCCGGGCGCGCCGTGGGCGGTCGCGGTGGACGCTTAAGGGCAATTCGGGTGCCAACTCGGACATAATCGACGCGCCCGCCCTCCGAAGCCTCATCGAGCCTGATCGCCCGAGGACCGCCGATGCACCCGATCACCCGCCGCACGCTGCTCGCCGGGCTCACGGGCCTCGGCGGCGCCGCCCTCGCGGCCTGCACGACGCGTCAGTCGGCCGCGCCGACGACGGACGGCTTCGGCGCGAGCGCCTCCCCCACCCCGGTGCCGCCGGTCACGGTGAACACGGCGGCCGGGCCGATGGTGGTCCCGGGCGAGCCGCTGCGCGTCGTCACGCTGGACACGGACGTCTTCGACTCGGCGCTGACGCTCGGCATCACCCCGATCGGCGCCGCCCGCCCGGCGGCGGACGGGCACTACCCCGACTACTGGCCGGCGTCCCGGGTCGCGGCGATCGCGTACGTCGGGCCGTCGGGTGCGCCCGATCTGGCGGCGATCCGGGCGCTGCGGCCGGATCTGATCCTCTCCAACCAGATGCGGGACGGCGACCGCTACGACGCCCTGCGGGAGTTGGCGCCGACGGTGCTCACGCAGACCACCGGCGCGCCGTGGAAGGCCAACTTCCAGCTGCACGCCCAGGCGTTGAGCCGGGAGGCGGCCGCAGCCGCGTTCGTCGGCTCGTACCAGCGGCACGTGACGCAGGTGACGCAGGCGCTGTCGGCGGCGAAGGTGTCGGGACGGAAGGTGAGCCTGGTGCGGTTCGTGGAGGGCGGGGGGATCCGGCTGTTCGGGAAGCAGAGCTTCCCCGGGGTGGTGCTGGCCGACGCGGGGTTCGGGCGGCCGGATGCGCAGAACGTCGACCAGTCCGACTTCGAGATCCCGCTGGATCAGATCGGGAAGGCCGACGGGGACCTGCTGCTGTACGCGACGTACGGCGATCCGGGGCGGGCGGGTACCGACGCCGCGCTGGCGAGCCCGGGTTGGCAGGCGCTGGGGGCGGTTCGCGCGCATCGCGCGTTCCCGGTGGACGACCAGCTGTGGTTCCAGGGGATCGGATACACGGGCGCCAACTTCATGCTGGACGAGCTGCAGCGCTTCCTCGGGGTGTGAGAGCGCTGCAGCTCGTGGTGGTCCTGGCGGTGTCGAGAACCGTCAGCTCAGCGTGTCCTCGGCCGCGACCGAGCCGCGGTGAACGACCCACTGCTGGTTGGCGTTGGTGCTGCTGCACTGCCAGACGCGGGGGTCGAGGACGAGCCGGCGGCAGGAGCGCTCGTAGGCGGCGCGGATGCCGGTGCCCGGGGAGAGGCAGAGGACCTTCTCGGTGCGGAGGTCGGCGAGGCTGCGGTGCCTGGAAAGCGCAGGAAGTCGGCCATTCCGACTTCCTGCGCTGGAACAGCTCGGCGGCCCTCACAGTCGCCGATCAGAGGCCTCAAACCCGGCGACCAAGGCGCGCGGGAGGTAGTCGGTGTCGACGGCCGGCGTCCAGCCCGGCCCCCGGTACGCGAGGGCGGACAGGGCGAGCGGCAGGAGCGGGAGGAGGCTGTCCGGACGGGTGCCGGGTGCCGCGCGGTGCGCGAGCAGGAGCGCGGTCAGCCCGTCGTCGAACGCCTCGCGGTCCTCGGCGACCAGGGCGCGCAGGGTCCGCAGCCCCACGGAGTACGGGTGGTCGCGGAGGCCCTCGCCGCTCTGCTCCGCCCGCTGCCGGATCCGGTCCAGCGCGGCGTCGACGGCGGCGAGCTTCTGCTGCGCGCTCGGCGGGTAGGTCTCGTCGTCGAC
Organism: Kitasatospora aureofaciens; assembly: GCF_019192735.1. GTDB lineage: Bacteria > Actinomycetota > Actinomycetes > Streptomycetales > Streptomycetaceae > Kitasatospora > Kitasatospora aureofaciens_A. The sequence goes on along the minus strand of NZ_JAHTKP010000063.1, from coordinate 25,695 downwards.
GTAGTTGAGGACGTGGATCAGCAGGCCGCTGACGAGTTCGACGGCCGGGTCTCCCCCCGCGCCTTCGCCGAGTTCGTCACGGGCGAAGCTGACGGCCTCCCCGTGCCGCACGGCCTGATCCGAGAGGATCACGAGGCAGAACGCGTCGATCAGCTCCCGCGAGGTGACACGGGACCGCTCCTCGCCCTCGTCCGCCTCGCCGATCCCGTAGCTCATCCCGAAGTTCACGTAATCGAGGCTGATCTGGAAGCGGTCGTACCCGTAGTACACCGCGTACGCGACGGCCCCGGCCGCGGCCTCGGTGGCGTCCGCGAGGACGGCCCTGGCCTCCGGGCCGTCGAGTGCGGGCGTCCCGGCCGAGAGCGCGCCCAGGTACTCCAGAAACATGTCCGCGATGAACTGCCACTCACGCGAGTCCATCCGCGTGCCCTTCGACGCGGCCCGGACCTGCCGCCCGATCCTGCTCATGAAGTCCGTCCGCGTCGCCGAAAGCACCGGCTCGCCCACCTGGTGACGCTCAATCCGCACAGCCCTGCTCCTTGCTCTCCGACCTGGGTTCCACCCTAGGCGGCAGCTCGGACACCCGGCCCGCCCCTACCCCGCTACGGCAGGCCGACGCGCTGCGCCATCGACCGCAACACCCCTTCCGGCGCCGATCGTTGCTCCGCCGTCAGTCCCGCGACGAACTCCTCGTCCAGGGTGCGCGCCACGGTCGTACAGCGGTCCAGGAGTGCGCGACCGTCCTCGGCGAGGGTCAGGACCTGCCGTCGGCGGTCACCGCGGCGCTGGCGGCGCGCCAGGTGGCGATGAGGTGAGCGGCCTTGGCCTCGAAGGCCGGGTCGCGCCAGCTGCCCGGGAGGCCGAACAGGACCGGCAGGTCGTACGCGCCGCGGACCCGGTGGGTGACCCGCACGATCTCCGGGGCGTTGGCGCGGTCGCTCTTCTTCACCACCTCGACGTTGGTGACGTCCGCCCAGGCGAACCGCTTGCGGAAGCCCAGGAGACCGGTCCACCAGAGCTCGCGCTGGTCGAAGCTCACGCTGGTGAAGACGGCGTTCAGCTGCGCGATGCCGCCGATGGTCAGCATGGGGATGCACAGGCCCGCGACGAGGGTCGTGCGGTCGGTCATCGGGCCGCGGAGGACGAGGTACAGCAGGTAGCCGGCGCCGGCCAGGAAGAGTGTCGAGAAGATCCACTGGCGCCGCAGCTGCGCCGGGGGAAGACGGTGGGTCATGTGTTTCACCTGCGGATTCTGGCAGCGCGGACGAACCTGAGGAAGCGTCACCCGACTCCGCCCCGCTCACCCGACTCCGCCCCGCTCACTCGCCGGAGCGGAGCGGCTCGCCCGTCCGGTGCAGGTGGCCGAGGATCTCGCGGTACGAGCGGAACAGGCCCGTCTCGTAGTACGGGATGCCCTTCTCCGCGCAGAACTCCCGGGTGATCCGGGCGGCCCGGCCGAGCGCGGGGGTCGGCATGCTGGGGAAGAGGTGGTGCTCCACCTGGTAGTTGAGGCCGCCCATCACCGAGTCGACGACGAGGCCGCCGCGGACGTTGCGCGAGGTGAGCACCTGGCGGCGCAGGAAGTCGAGCTTCATCTCAGGCGTCACCATCAGCATGCCCTTGTGGTTCGGCGCGAAGACGCAGCCCAGGTAGACGCCGAGCAGCGCCTGGTGGACGGCGAGGAAGGCGACCGCCTTGCCCGCCGGGAGCGCGGCGAAGACCAGGCCGAGGTAGGCGGCGAAGTGGACGACCAGCAGGGCGCCCTCCAGCCAGGGGCGCTTCATGGTGGAGCTGCGCAGCGCGCGGAAGCTGTTGAAGCTGAGGTTGAGGCCCTCCAGCAGGAGCAGCGGGAAGAACAGGTACGCCTGGCGGCGGCCGATGAACCGGGCCAGTCCGCTCGCCTGCCGGGCCTGCCGCTTCGACCACACGACGAGGTCGGGGGCTACGTCCGGGTCCCGCTCCTCGTGGTTCGGGTTGGCGTGGTGGCGGGTGTGCTTGTTCATCCACCAGCCGTAGCTCATCCCCATCAGCAGGTTGGCGGCGATCCGGCCACCGATCTCGCTCGGCAGGCGCCGGGTGAAGACCTGACGATGAGCCAGATCATGGGAGAGCAGGGCGATTTGGGCGAAGACGACGGACATCGCCGCGGCCAGTCCGAGCTGCCACCAGGTGTCGCCCAGTGCGAACAGGGCGCACCAGCCGCCGAGGAACGCGGCGAGCACGAGGCCCGCGCGGACGGCGTAGTAACCGGGGCGCCGGTCGAGCAGGCCTTCGGCGGCCATCCGGCGGGTGAGCTGGGCGAAGTCGCTGCCGCCGGCCGCCGGCTGCGGGGCGGGGGCCTCGGGGGCCATGGTCGTCGTCGCGGGCTGTGTGGGCATGCCCCGAGTCTGGTTCGGCGGGCCGACCCGCAGAACGGGGGAAGCACCCGTCCCGTACGGGTGTTAACCCCCCCCTGCGCTCACTGGGGCCCGCCCTCAGCCCTCCTGCGGCGGCCGGCGGCGCAGCGCCATCAGCAGCAGGAACGCCGCCGTCAGGGCGGCCGACAGGCGCAGTACGCCCGGGGCCGACGCCCATGTCATCTGGCCCAGCTGGGAGCCGGGCTGGAGGCCGCCCTGGCCGTGCTTGGCCTGCTGCATCTGGTAGAGGGTGGTTGCGCTCATCGTGATCAGCGGGATGCCGAGGATCGCGAACTTGCGGGTGAGGTCGGCGAGTTGGCGGGAGAGGTAGCCGAGTCCCGAGCCGGCCAGCATCGCCGGGAAGAAGCCGGTGAAGGCCCCGCCCGCGAGCAGGCCGGCGGCGAGCAGGAGCAGCGGGGACGGGCGGCGGCCGGCGAGGGCGCTCTTCTTCGGGGCGCCGGCGGCCTTGGCCTTCTTCTGCTTCTTCGGCCTGGCGTCGGGCTTCGCCACGGGCCCGGCCGACGCCTCTGGCTTCGCGGGCGCGTCGCCCTCTCCCGCACGCTGCTCGGGGACCGGCTTGGGCGGGGCCGGCGGCGCGTCCGAGAAGTTGAGCATCACCAGGTCCCAGCCGTCCGCGCCCGAGTGGATCACCTGCGGCGGCGGCACGGCGTCGGGGTCGGCGTCGTCGGGCGCGTCGCGCGGCGGGTCGAGCGGGACCGACGCCATACCGGGCACACCCGGCGCTGCCGAGTCGTACACGCTGCTGCCGTCATCGGAATCGGCGCCCGGGCCGGAAGCCGAGCCCGCGCCGGAACTGGAGCCCGCGCCGGAAGCGGATCCCGAGCCGGAGCCCGAGCCGCCCCCGCCCGACGCCCCGCTCCAGGGCCCGCTCTTGCGCCACCACTCGCCGTTCGTCATCCCGACACCCCGCCTCGCCCGTACCCGGCCCAGCCCACCGAACCGCCCTCGGCCGTGACGCTACCCACCGCGCCCCCGCCCACGCGAGTCCGGACGCGGGCGCCGCGGCCCGCCCCGGCCGTCACCGCACCCGACTAACCTAGGTCGAATGACCACACAGCAGGGCCCCCAACGCTCCGGCAGGTCCGCCGCCGGCCCCCGCACCCTCGCCGAGGAGCTGCGCGCCCGGCCCGACGACGGTCTCGCCGCCCTGCTCCGCTCCCGCCCCGACCTGCTCAACCCGGTCCCCGGCGACCTCACCCAGCTCGCCGCCCGGCTCTCCTCGCGTGCCTCCGCCCTGCGGGCCCTCGAACGGCTCGACCGGTTCACGCTGCAGGTCGCCGAGGCCCTGGCCACCGCCCCGGACGGCACCACGCTGGCCACCGTCCGCACGCTGCTGTCCGGTCCGGCCAAGGTCAAGCCGCACCCGGGCGCCACCCCGCTCACCCCGGCCGACCGGTCCGCCGTCGCCGCCGCGCTGCCCCGGGCGATCGCCACCCTGCGCGACCGCGCCCTGCTGTGGGGCCCGGACAACGCGCTCCGCCTGGTCCTCGCCGTCCGCGAGGCGCTCGCCCCCACCGCCGCCAACCCCGGCCGCACCGGCCTCGGCCCGACCCTCGCCGACGCCACCCTGGGCATGTCCCCGGCCCGGCTCCAGCAGCTGCTGGCCTCCGCCGGGCAGCCCGCCACCCCGGACCCGGTCACCGCCGTCGCCGCGCTCACCGCACTGCTCACCGACCGCGCCCGCTGCGACGCCCTGCTCGCCACCGCCCCCGAGCCCGCCCTGCGGCTGCTGGAGCGGCTGGTCTGGGGCCCGCCCACCGGCACCGTCCCGGACGCCGCCCGCCCGGTCACCGCCGAGGACGCGCAGAGCCCGGTCGAGTGGCTGCTGGCCCGCGGCCTGCTGCTGCCCAGCGGCCCCGGCAGCGTCGTCCTGCCCCGCGAACTGGCCCTGCACCTGCGCGGCGGCCGCACCCACCGCACCGTCGAACCGCTCCAGCCCGAGCCCGCGCCCGCCGCTCCCCCGCGCGATCCACAGGCTGTGGACAGCGCGGCGGCCGGCCAGGCCCTCACCGCCGTCAAGACCGTCGAGGAACTGCTCGACCTGTGGGGCCTGACCCCGCCCCCCACCCTGCGCGCCGGCGGCCTCGGCGTGCGCGACCTCAAGCGCGCCGCCCAGGCCCTGGAGACCACCGAGCAGCAGACCGCCTTCTGGCTCGAACTCGCCTATACGGCAGGCCTGCTGGCCCCCGACGGCGAGGCCGACGAATGCTGGGCCCCGACCCCCGCGTACGACACCTGGCTCCAGCAGGACACCGCCGAACGCTGGTCCGTCCTCGCCACCGCCTGGCTCGCCGCCACCCGCGTCCCCGCCCTCACCGGCACCCCGGACGGCCGGGGCAAGCCGCGCGCCGCCCTCGGCCCCGAACTGGACCGCACCCTCGCCCCGTCCGTCCGCCGCGCCGCCCTCGCCCTGCTCGCGGAACTCCCGCCCGGCACCCCGGCCACCGCGGCCGAACTGCTGCCCACCCTGCGCTGGCAGCGCCCGCTGCGCGGCGGCCCGACCGGCCCCGACGGCCACGAGCTGCGCGACGACCTTGCCGCCTGGACCCTCGCCGAGGCCGAACTCCTCGGCATCACCGGCCGCGGCGCCCTCGCGGCCCCCGCACGCGCGCTGCTCACCGCCGAGGCCGACCCGGCCGAGGTGCTCGCCCCGCTGCTGCCGCGGCCGCTGGACCACGTGATCCTGCAGCCCGACCTCACCGCGATCGCCCCCGGCCCGCTGCTCACCCCGCTCGCCCAGGCGCTCGCGCTCTGCGCCGACATCGAGTCCAAGGGCGGCGCCACCGTCTACCGGTTCACCCCGACGTCCGTCCGGCGCGCCCTCGACGCCGGGCGCACCGCCGCCGACCTGCGCACCTTTCTGGAGCAGCACTCCCGCACGCCGGTCCCGCAGCCGCTCACCTACCTGATCGACGACGTCGCCCGCCGGCACGGCGTCCTGCGGGTCGGCGCCGCCTCCTCGTACGTGCGCTGCGACGACCCGTCCCTGCTGGGCGAGGTGCTGGCCGACCGCCGCTCCGCCGACCTGCGGCTCCGGCTGCTCGCCCCCACCGTCCTGGCCTCCCAGGCCGCCCCGGACGTGCTGCTCGCCGCCCTGCGCACGATGGGCTACGCCCCGGCCGCCGAGTCCGCCGAGGGCGACGTCCTGGTCACCCGCCCGGACAGCCACCGCACCCCGCCGCGCACCGCGCCCGTCCCCGTCCCGGAGGGCCCGCCCGCCCCCGACGACACGCTGCTCGCCGCCGCCATCAAGGCCATCCGGGCCGGCGACCGCGCCGCGACCGCGACCCGCCGCGAGCCGGCCCCCGACCCGCGCCGGGTCCCCCGCACGGCCGCCGCGGAGACCCTGGCCGCCCTCCAGACGGCCGTCCTGCTCGGCGAGCGGATGTGGATCGGCTACCTCAACGCCGAGGGCATCGCCAGCCAGCGGATCATCGACCCGGTCAAGGTCGAGGGCGGCTTCGTCACCGCCTTCGACCACCACGCGGACGAGCTCCGCACCTTCGCCCTGCACCGCATCACGGGCGTCGCGGAGCTGGAGGAGTAGGTGCTCAACGAGCAGGAGCTGGACGAGCCGGGCCTCAGTGCCCCTGCGACTCCTTCATCTTCTGCTTGACCGCCTGGTCCGCCAGGCTCCCGATCTGCCCCTGCCCGACCGGCAGTTCGCCACCGCTGACGGTGTCCGCGAGCAGGAAGCCCGGCGCCGCGAGCAGGCCGCCCGGCCCCTCCCCGATGCCTGCGAGGGCGTGCGCGGAGCCGGCGGAGGAGGCGGTGGCCGCGAAGGCCGTGCCCATGAGGGCGAGGGCGGTGAGAACGCGCTTCGACTTGTTCATGTCCGGCTCAACGAGCCAGCTCCCCGCCGGTCACCGGTGTGCGGTTGCGACCGGATGGAAGTAGCCCGCTCACGTTCCCCGCGGAATGCGCAACACTGGAGGGTCTGCGTCAATCCAGCCTGTCAGCCAGTGGAGGGCACCCCCGCGTGAACGACGGACCGCTCATCGTCCAGAGCGACAAAACTCTTCTCCTGGAGATCGACCACCCCAAGGCCGCCGACTGCCGCCGCGCCATCGCGCCGTTCGCCGAGCTGGAGCGCGCGCCCGAGCACGTGCACACGTACCGGGTGACGCCGCTCGGGCTGTGGAACGCGCGCGCCGCCGGGCACGACGCCGAGCAGGTGGTGGACGCCCTGGTGACGTACTCGCGCTACCCGGTGCCGCACGCGCTGCTGGTGGACGTGGCCGACACCATGGGCCGCTACGGTCGGCTCCAGCTCCTCAAGCACCCCACCCACGGCCTGGTGCTCACCACCACCGACCGGCCGGTGCTGGAGGAGGTGCTGCGCTCCAAGAAGATCGCCCCGCTGGTCGGCGCCCGGGTCGACCCGGACACCGTCGTGGTGCACCCCTCCGAGCGCGGCCAGATCAAGCAGGTGCTGCTCAAACTCGGCTGGCCCGCCGAGGACTTCGCCGGCTACGTGGACGGCGAGGCGCACCCCATCGAACTGGAGGAGGACGGCTGGCAGCTGCGCCCCTACCAGGCGCAGGCCGTCGAGGGCTTCTGGCACGGCGGCTCCGGCGTCGTCGTGCTGCCCTGCGGCGCCGGCAAGACGCTGGTCGGCGCGGCCGCGATGGCGCACGCCAAGTCGACCACGCTGATCCTGGTCACCAACACCGTCTCGGCCCGGCAGTGGAAGCACGAGCTGGTCAAGCGCACCTCGCTCACCGAGGACGAGATCGGCGAGTACAGCGGCACGAAGAAGGAGATCCGCCCGGTCACCATCGCCACCTACCAGGTGATGACGACCAAGCGGAAGGGCGTGTACGCGCACCTGGAGCTGTTCGACGCCCGCAACTGGGGCCTGGTCGTCTACGACGAGGTGCACCTGCTGCCCGCGCCGGTGTTCAAGTTCACCGCGGACCTCCAGGCCCGCCGCCGCCTCGGCCTGACCGCCACGCTGGTGCGCGAGGACGGCCGCGAGGGCGACGTGTTCAGCCTGATCGGCCCCAAGCGCTTCGACGCGCCGTGGAAGGAGATCGAGGCGCAGGGCTACATCGCGCCCGCCGACTGCTGCGAGGTCCGGGTCACCCTGACCGACTCCGAGCGGCTCTCCTACGCGACCGCCGAACCGGAGGAGCGCTACCGCTTCTGCGCGACGACGGCGACCAAACGGCGGGTGGTGGAGGCGCTGGTCAGGAAGCACGAGAAGGACCAGACGCTGATCATCGGCCAGTACATCGACCAGTTGGACGAACTCGGCGAGGTGCTCGACGCGCCGGTGATCAAGGGCGAGACCAGCAACGCCCAGCGCGAGAAGCTGTTCGACGCCTTCCGCAATAAGGAGATCGGCGTCCTGGTGGTCTCCAAGGTCGCGAACTTCTCGATCGACCTGCCCGAGGCCACGGTGGCCATCCAGGTCTCCGGGACCTTCGGCTCCCGCCAGGAGGAGGCCCAGCGGCTCGGCCGCGTCCTGCGCCCCAAGGCGGACGGCCATGCGGCCCACTTCTACTCGGTGGTCGCCCGGGACACCGTGGACCAGGACTTCGCCGCCCACCGGCAGCGCTTCCTGGCCGAGCAGGGCTACGCCTACCGCATCATCGACGCGGACGACGTGCTCTAACGAAGATCAGCAGGGACTACCGGCTAGTAGCGGACACCGTCGCGCCCGAGGAAGATCACGCGCGCGGCGGTGTCCAGGGCGATCCCGACGTTGCGGACGGCGGTGCTCAGCGGGTTGCGGTGGCGGCCCGGGACGGCCGTGGCGCCGGCCGGGGCGGTACGGGTGCGGTTCTGTGTGCTCATGTCTTCCACGGTAGGCAGCCGGGCCGCGGCCGGCATCACTCCAAAGGCCGTATCCGCCGGGCCGAAGGTCGTCCTCCGGGTGTAGGGGTCCCCCGGGACCCCGCAGGGGTGGAACCCTGAGACGGACGGGTCTAGGATCGTCCGTCTGCCCCCTCCCGAACCGTGGTACCTGCTGAAGTCCCGCAGGCAGCCGGGGGAGGTGCCGACCGCACGGCAACCGGTCGGCTGTACCCACCGTGAGCTCCATCGATCCGCTGCGCCCGCCACCGGGGCAGCCGGGAAGGTTCGCTGTGCCCGCCACCCCCACCACCGACCCCCTCCAGCGCGAACGCGACCACCTGGCCTCGTCCCGGGCCGCGCTGCGAGCGATGCGCGAGGACGTCCAGTCGCTGGACCTGCGCGACGTGACCGGCACCTGGGTGTCCGCCGTCGTCCTCCAGAACCAGATCCAGGCCCGGATCGCCGCCCTGGCCGACCTCGCCGACACCCCGCTGTTCTTCGGCCGCCTCGACTACCTGCACGCGATCAGCGAGGAACTCTCCGAAGGCGGCGGCGGGGAGAACTTCTACATCGGCCGACGGCACGTCCACGACGCCGACGGCGACCCGATGGTGATCGACTGGCGCGCCCCGGTCTCCCAGCCGTTCTACCGGGCCACCCGCACCGACCCGATGGACGTCGAGCGCCGCCGCCGCTTCGGCTACACCGGCGGCGAGCTCACCGCCTACGAGGACGAGCACCTGACCGACCCGGCCGAGACGGACACGGCTTCCGCGCTGCTCGCCGCCGAGATCGAGAAGCCCCGCGTCGGCCCGATGCGCGACATCGTGGCCACCATCCAGCCCGAGCAGGACGAGATCGTCCGCTCCGACGTCACGGGCACCATCTGCGTCCAGGGGGCGCCCGGCACCGGGAAGACCGCCGTCGGCCTGCACCGCGTCGCGTACCTGCTGTACGCGCACCGCGAGCGCCTCGCCCGCACCGGCACCCTGGTGATCGGCCCGAACACGGCCTTCCTCTCCTACATCGAGCAAGTGCTTCCCGCCCTCGGCGAGTTGGACGTCGCCCAGGCCACCGTGCAGCAGCTGGTCGGGCACGTCGAGGTGAAGGGCGAGGACACCGCCGAGGCGGCCCGGCTGAAGGGCGACGCCCGGATGGCCGAGGTGCTGCGCCGGGCGGTCCGCTCGGGCATCACGCTGCCCACCGAGCCCTGCGTGGTGGTCCGCGGCTCCCGCCGCTGGCGCGTCCCGGTCCACGAACTCATCGAGATCATCGAGGAGTTGAAGGGACGCGAGATCCGCTACGGCGCCGCCGGGGAGGCCCTGCCGCAGCGCATCGCGCACGCCGTACTGCTGAAGATGGAGCAGGGCGGCGAGGCCCCGGACGACCGGGTGCAGGACGCGGTGGCCCGCAACACCGCGGTCAAGGCCGTGGTGAAGCAGTGCTGGCCGCCGGTCGACCCGGCCAAGCTGGTGCTGCGACTGCTCTCCGAGCCGGAGTTCCTGGCCGCCTGCGCCGAGGGCGCGCTCACCGCCGAGGAGCAGCGGGCGGTGCTCTGGCCCAAGCCCGGCCGTTCGGTGAAGACCGCCCGCTGGACGGCCGCCGACGCCGTGCTGGTCGACGAGGCCGCCGACCTGGTCCAGCGCACGCCCTCGCTCGGGCACGTGGTGCTGGACGAGGCGCAGGACCTCTCCCCGATGCAGTACCGCGCGGTCGGCCGCCGCTGCACCACCGGCTCGGCGACCGTCCTCGGCGACCTCGCCCAGGGCACCACCCCGTGGGCGACGGCGAGTTGGCCGGACGCCCTGCACCACCTGGGCAAGGCGGGCGCCCACGTCGAGGAGCTGACCAAGGGCTTCCGGGTGCCGGAGGAGGTCATCGCCTACGCCTCCCGGCTGCTGCCCGCGATCGCCCCGGGCCTGGCCCCGGCGACCTCCGTCCGCGACACGCCGGACTCGCTGACGATCCGTCAGGTTGCCGACGGGGAGCTGACGGAGGCCGTGATCGCGGCCTGCCGCCGGGCACTGGAGAACGAGGGCTCGACCGGTCTGATCGCCGCCGACGCGCGCATCCCGCTGCTCGCCGAGGCCCTGACCGCGGCCGGCCTGCCCCACCTCTCCCCCGGCACCGAGACCAGCGCCGAGGCCCGGCTGACCCTCGTCCCGGCCTCGCTGGCCAAGGGTCTGGAGTACGACTACGTGGTGCTGGACGAGCCGACCGCGGTGATCACCGGCGAGCCGGACGAGCGGACCGGCCTGCGCCGGCTGTACGTCGCGCTCACCCGGGCCGTCTCCGGCCTGGCGGTGCTGCACGCGGAGCCCCTGCCCGAGCAGCTCCAGTAGCGACGGAAGGGGGCCGGCCCGCACCCGGACCGGCCCCCCACTGCCGTATTTTCAGCCGTCGATCAGCCTCAGCCGTCGATCAGCCTCAGCCGTCGATCAGCGCCCGCCACTGCGCGACCTTGGCCGCGTCCACCGGCGTCCGCCATCCGTCGACCCGCACCGCGCCGCCGACGTGGAAGGCGTCGAACCCGGCGGCCCGCAGGCCCGGCACGTGCTCGGCCCGCAGGCCGCCGCCGATCAGGATCCGCTGCCCGTACCCGGGCTCGCCCTTCCGCGCCAGCTCCGCCACCAGCACCTCGCGCCCGGCGTCCACGCCGCCGGCCGCACCCGAGGTGAGGTAGGTGTCCAGCCCGGGCAGCGCGGCGACGGCGGCCCGCAGGGCGGCCCGGTCGGCGCTGTGGTCGATCGCCCGGTGGAAGGTCCAGCGGCAGCCGGCCACCGCCTCGGCGACGGCCGCGGTGGCGGCCAGGTCGACGGCGCCGTCCGCGTCGAGGAAGCCGAGGACGAACTCCTCGGCGCCCTCGGCGCGGAGCGCGGCGGCCCGGGCGCGCAGCTCGTCCAGGTCGCCCGGCGCGAAGCCGTCCCGGATGCGGAGCATGACGCGCAGCGGCAGGTTCACGGCGGCCCTGATCCGGGCGAAGTCCTCGACGGGCGGGGTGAGTCCGTCGGCGGCCATGTCCGTGACCAGTTCGAGCCGGTCGGCGCCGCCCGACTCGGCGGCCTGGGCATCCTGGGGCGTCAGCGCGATGACTTCGAAAATTGGTCTAGACATATCGGATACCCTGCCACACCCGGCATCCCCCCGGCGAGACCGCCCACCCCCAGCCCGACCCCAGCCCGACCTCAGGCCGGACTGCGCCCCGAACCGCCCCCGGCCCCACCGTCGATGCCGGTGCCGGCGCCGATCCGGCGCATGCCCATCGCCACCAGCACCAGGAGCCCCACCACCGGCAGCGCCAGCGGCAGCAGCTGCGACAGCCCGCGGGCCTCGCGCCAGATGTTGAACACGCTGGCGGCTGTCGTCAGCGACAGCACCGCGACCCCCACCGCGGCCGGCGCCAGCCACCCACGCAGCACGGTGAAGGTCAGCAGCACCGGCACGATCAGCAGCACCGCGAACCACTGGACATCCAGCGGGAACCGGGTGTCGTCCCAGCGCTGGAGCGCCACCAGCAACCCGCCCCCGACCATCGAGGCCAGTACCAGCCCCCGGGTGCGCCAGGTGGGCCCGGGCAGCAGCTCCGTCGGCGCCGCGACCAGCAGCAGCGCGGAGATCATGGACGGCACGGTGGCCATGCCGACGTACCCCGCCCACCACCAGTCCAAGAAGATCGGCCCCGAGAACGCCTGCGCCAGAACGGTCAGCCCGAAGAAGGCCAGCCCCAGCGAGACGACCCGCACCGCCGTCCAGCGCCCCAGCAGGGCCGCCACTGCGAGCAGGATCGCGGCCACCGGCGGCGCGATGGTCAGGGCGTACGTGGTGTACGACTGGTCCCAGGTCAGCCGGAACGCGGACTGGTCCGGATTGCTCACCCACGGCACCAGCCCCGAACCGGCCAGCGCCCCGGCGACCATCGGCGCGGCCAGCGCCAGCACCCGTCCGGCCACCGAGCCGCCGGTCAGCCCGAGCCGCACCCGCAGCCCGTACGCGGCCAGGTCGAACACCTCCCGGGCGACGGCCGACCGGTCGGCCTCCGCCGTGGTGTCGGCGAACACCGCGGCCATCTCCTCGCCCCGCTCCCGGCGGTAGCTGGCCGGGTAGAACTGCAGCGCCGCCCGCAGCGCGGTCGAGGGCGCCCCCAGCGTCGGTGTGGTCATGCGAAACTCCCCCCAATCGTGGACCGCAGTTCCGGCCCCGTCTTCCCCTGCAGCATCGACCGGACCTTGGCCAGGCGGCGTTCCGCCTCGGTGGCGACGGCCCGCAGCCGCTCCGCCTCGGTGGCCAGCGCGGTGCGGCCGGCGTCGGTCAGCGCGTAGGTGCGCCGGGCGCGGCCGTCCACGACCTCCTCGGCGGCGACCTCGATCAGGCCCTGGCCCAGCAGCCGGTCGAGCGCGCCGTACAGGGTGCCGGTGCGCATCTTGACCCGGCCGTCCGAGATGGTGGCGATCTCCTGGATCAACGCGTAGCCATGTCTGGGGGCGTCGGCCAGGGCGGTCAGCAGCAGCAGCGTGGGCTCCTGCATGGAGCGTTCAGTCATGCACCTACATATATCGTCAAACTACCTATAGGTCCAGTGGGGGACGCGCCCGCCACAATGACCCGCATGCCGATCACCGAGGACCTGCTCGCCGACTGGACCGCCCTGCTGCACCGCTGCGGCACCACCGCCGACCCCGAACCGTACGGGCGGGAGCTGCTGCGCCGCTGGGCCGAACCGCAGCGCCGGTACCACACCACCGACCACTTGCATGCCGTCCTGCGGCACATGGACGCCCTCGCCGGGCACGCCGCCGACCCGGACGCCGTCCGGCTGGCCGCCTGGTTCCACGACGCCGTCTACCGGCCCGACCGCTCCGAGAACGAGGAGCGCAGCGCTGCCCTGGCCGTCCGGGCGCTCACCACGGCCCGGCCTGCCCGCCGCGCGGGTGGCCGAGGTCGAACGGCTGGTGCTGCTCACCGTCACCCACGACCCCGCGCCGGGCGACCGCGACGGCGAGGTGCTGTGCGACGCGGACCTCGCAGTGCTCGGCGGCGCCCCCGAGGCGTACACGGCCTACGCGGCCGCCGTCCGCGAGGAGTACTCCTTCGTCCCCGAGCCGGACTTCCGGGCGGGCCGGGCGGCCGTCCTGCGCCAGCTGCTGGCCCTGCCCGCGCTCTACCGCACCCCCGCCGCCCGCGCGCGCTTCGACGCCGCCGCCCGCGCCAACCTGACGGCCGAACTCGAAGGGCTGACCCGCATCAACAGCTAGGCGGACAGCTTCCCGACCGGCGCGACCACCGCGCCCTCCTTGCCACACACCCAGTGCGGCTCCGGCCCGAGCTCCGGCTCCACGCTGAGCGCGTGCGGATCCCCGTCGGCCGCGCAGGCGGTGCACAGCGGCCAGCGCCCGTACGCCTCCAGCAGCGCGTCCTGGACGTCCTGGGCGACCAGCCCGAGCACGTACTCGGTGCCGTCCGGCCACTGCTCCAGCCACCACCGGCGGTGCGTGACGGCCTGCTCCACGAGCGAGACGACAGCAGCGTCCGCCACGTCCCGCGCGGTGAGGTCGGCCAGGATCAGCGCCCGGGCGTTGTGCAGGGCGGTCTCGATGTCGTCGGCAGCCATCCGTCCATCATCTCCCAGAACGCAGAACCCAGAACCCGGAAGCATCTCCCGGAACGCCGTGTGGGCGGCCCCCCGAAGGGGACCGCCCACACGATCAGGAATCCGATCCGATCGAAAGATCAGGATCAGAAGTCCATGTCACCGCCCGGCATGCCACCGGGGGCCGCAGCGGCCTTCTCCGGCTTGTCGGCGATGACGGCCTCGGTGGTGAGGAACAGCGCCGCGATGGAGGCGGCGTTCTGCAGCGCGGAGCGGGTGACCTTGGCCGGGTCGATGATGCCCGCGGCGATCAGGTCCACGTACTCGTTGGTGGCGGCGTTCAGGCCGTGACCGGCGGGAAGGTTGCGCACCTTCTCCACCACGACGCCACCCTCCAGGCCGGCGTTGGTCGCGATCTGCTTGATCGGGGCCTCCACTGCGACCTTGACGATGTTGGCACCGGTGGCCTCGTCGCCCTCCAGCTCCAGCTTGTCGAACGCGACGGCGGCCTGCAGCAGGGCCACGCCACCACCGGCGACGATGCCCTCCTCGACGGCGGCCTTGGCGTTGCGGACGGCGTCCTCGATGCGGTGCTTGCGCTCCTTGAGCTCCACCTCGGTGGCCGCGCCGGCCTTGATGACGGCCACGCCGCCGGCCAGCTTGGCGAGGCGCTCCTGGAGCTTCTCGCGGTCGTAGTCCGAGTCGCTGTTCTCGATCTCGGCGCGGATCTGGTTCACGCGGCCGGCGACCAGCTCGCTGTCGCCGCCACCGTCGACGATGGTGGTCTCGTCCTTGCTGATGACCACCTTGCGGGCGGTGCCCAGCAGGTCGACGCCGGCGTTCTCCAGCTTGAGGCCGACCTCCTCGGACACCACGGTGCCGCCGGTGAGGACGGCGATGTCCTGGAGCATGGCCTTGCGGCGGTCGCCGAAGCCCGGGGCCTTGACGGCGACGGACTTGAAGACGCCCTTGATCTTGTTGACGATCAGGGTCGACAGGGCCTCGCCCTCGACGTCCTCGGCGATGATGACGAGCGGCTTGCCGCTCTGCATGACCTTCTCCAGCAGCGGGAGCAGGTCCTTGATCGAGCCGATCTTGGAGTTGGCGATGAGGATGTACGGCTCCTCGAAGGTCGCCTCCATCCGCTCCAGGTCGGTCGCGAAGTAGGCGGAGATGTAGCCCTTGTCGAAGCGCATGCCCTCGGTGAGCTCAAGCTCCAGGCCGAAGGTGTTGCTCTCCTCGACGGTGATGACGCCTTCCTTGCCGACCTTGTCCATGGCCTCGGCGATCAGCTCGCCGATCTGGGTGTCGGCGGCCGAGATGGAGGCGGTGGAGGCGATCTGCTCCTTGGTCTCCACCTCGATGGCCTGGGCCAGCAGCTGGTCCGAGACGGCGGCGACGGCCTTCTCGATACCGCGCTTCAGGGCCATCGGGTTGGCGCCGGCGGCGACGTTGCGCAGACCCTCGCGAACCAGGGCCTGGGCGAGCACGGTGGCGGTGGTGGTGCCGTCGCCCGCGACGTCGTCCGTCTTCTTGGCGACCTCCTTGACGAGCTCCGCACCGATCTTCTCGAACGGGTCTTCGAGCTCGATCTCCTTGGCGATGGAGACGCCGTCGTTGGTGATCGTGGGGGCGCCCCACTTCTTCTCCAGCACGACGTTGCGACCCTTGGGGCCGAGCGTGACCTTCACTGCGTCGGCGAGCTGGTTCATGCCACGCTCAAGGCCGCGGCGAGCTTCCTCATCAAAGGCGATGATCTTGGCCATCTGAAGTGGTCCTCCGGGACACGGTCGACTGCTCGGACCAAGGGGTGCCCGCGACGGACGGCCCTGGTGTGCGGGGGTCCATTCCCCTACCGCTCCCGGAGGCCTCACCGACCCGGTCCGCTTGTCACTCTCAGGCTGTGAGTGCTAACGCCAATGATTAGCACTCCGGGTGGTCGAGTGCAAGCCCAATCGACAACCCGCGAGCCGTCCGCGGGCCGGTTCCGGACGCCGCCGGGAACGCCGACGGGCCCGTACGACACGTGTCGTACGGGCCCGTCGAGAAGCGAGTGGTCACCAGCCGTGGGCCGCGCCGAGCTCCTGGAGCCGAAGGGGGTCAGACCGCCCGGACCATGTCCGCCTGCGGGCCCTTCTGTCCCTGGGAGATCTCGAACTCGACCCGCTGGCCCTCCTCGAGGGTGCGGTAGCCGTCCATCTGGATCGCGCTGTAGTGGACGAAAACGTCCGCACCACCGTCGACCGCGATGAAGCCGTAGCCCTTCTCCGCGTTGAACCACTTGACGGTGCCCTGAGCCATTCCGAACTCCCCTAGTGCTGTGCTGGCCCTTCACGTGCCCGCAGGTCGCGGGCCCGGGTTGGTTTGAAGGCCGGCCCGGGGAACCCCCCCTGGGCGCAGCCGTGCACGCCGCAGTCCTCCGCCGGGCCACCGGACGGGGTCCGGTGAGCGGGTGATTGCGTCGACCGCGGCTGAATGTATCCGGATCGACGCCCTCTGCAACAGGGCCCTCCGCGGTGAATTCCGGGGCCACGTCAAGGGACAGGACGGGCCGAACCAGGAGAAACTCCGGCATTTCACGCCGGGCACAGCGGACGAATTGCGCAAATCCCTTCGGGAATTCTGACATCCGCCTGACATGTTTCCCGGTCCCGGCCCCCGCTGGTCTCAGCGGTCGGACAGCGGTGCGGCGGTTCGCGCGGGGAGGGTGAGGGGGAGCCCTGTTCCCGGCCGAGCGAAACTCTACTCCCACTCGACCCGGAAATATTCCCGCCGAAATGCGGGCGGCCGCCCCCACGTGCGGAATACGGAATTCCGTACGTGAAGGCGGCCGATCGGAACGGGGCGCGGCTCAGCAGCCGCCGGCCACCGCCGGAATGATCGAGACGCCGGCGCCGTCCTTGATCTCGGTCGCCAGGCCCTCCGCGAATCGCACGTCGTCGTCGTTCACGTACACGTTGACGAAGCGGCGCAGCTTGCCGGTGTCGTCCAGGACGCGGGCGGCGATGCCCGCATGGTTCTTCTCCAGGTCGGCGATGACCTCGCCCAGGGTGGTGCCCTCGGCGGACACCTCGGCGGCGCCGCCGGTGTAGGTGCGCAGGATGGTGGGGATACGGACGTTGGCGCTCATACGGTGGCTCTCCTCGGGGCTAGCGGGGTGGGGTCAGGCGGACGCGAGGCCGGCGCTGCGGAAGGACTCCAGCGTCGGGCGGATGACGGCGGTCATGCCGGCGTCGGCGACGGCGTCCAGGGTCTTCAGGCCGTCGCCGGTGTTGATCGCGACGGTCTCCTTGGCCGGATCCAGCTGCCCGGTCTCGACCAGCTTCTTCAGCACGCCGACGGTCACCCCGCCCGCGGTCTCGGCGAAGATGCCCTCGGTGCGGGCCAGCAGCCTGATCGCGGCCACCACCTCGGCGTCGGTGACGTCCTCGACCGCACCGCCGGTGCGCCGCGCGATGTCCAGCACGTACGGGCCGTCCGCCGGGTTGCCGATCGCCAGCGACTTGGCGATGGTGTCCGGCTTGACCGGCCGGATCACGTCCCGGCCGGCCTTGAACGCGGCCGACACCGGCGAGCAGCCCGCGGCCTGGGCGCCGAAGACCTGGTACGGCCGGTCCTCGACCAGCCCGAGCTTGATCAGCTCCTGCAGGCCCTTGTCGATCTTCGTGAGCTGCGAGCCCGAGGCGATCGGGATGACGATCTGCTCCGGCAGCCGCCAGCCCAGCTGCTCGCAGATCTCGTACGCCAGCGTCTTGGAGCCCTCGCCGTAGTAGGGGCGCAGGTTGACGTTGACGAAGCCCCAGCCCTCGCCGGCCGGGTCGCCGATCAGCTCGGAGCAGAAGCGGTTCACGTCGTCGTAGTTGCCCTCGATACCGACCAGCTCGCCGCCGTACACCCCGGCCATGACGACCTTGCCCTGCTCCAGGTCGTGCGGGATGAACACGCACGACCGGAACCCGGCCCGGGCCGCCGCCGCGCCCACCGCACCGGCCAGGTTGCCGGTCGACGAGCAGGACAGCGTCGTGTACCCGAAGGCCCGCGCGGCCTCGATGGCGCAGGCCACCACGCGGTCCTTGAACGAGTGCGTCGGGTTGCCCGAGTCGTCCTTGATGTGCAGCTGGGCGGTGAAGCCGAGCTCGCGGCCGAGGTTGTCCGCCTTGACCAGCGGGGTCCAGCCGGGGTTCAGGTTGGGCTTGGAGGCGACGTCGGCCGGGACGGGCAGCAGCGGCGCGTACCGCCAGATCGACGCCGGACCGGCCTCGATGCGCTTGCGCAGCTCCTCGGCGGCCTCGCTGCCGAACTCGTACGCGATCTCCAGCGGGCCGAAGCACTCCAGGCACGCGAAGCTCGGACCGAGCGGGAAGCGGGTGCCGCACTCCCGACAGGACAGCGCGGTGGCGGGGCCGAGGTCAACGGATGCGGGTGCGGCAGTGTCGATAGCCATGATGGCGAGGCCTCTCTCCTCATCTTCCCCATGGCACGGTCGCGCCACAGGCCGGAATTGGCACCTGTCCCGCCGGGGCCTGTTGGACAGCCGCGCGAGAAGGTTGCCGGGACGTCAACGGGCCGTTCCCTCAGTCCCTCTGGATGAGCATGTGAAGTTGTGGTGCTGCTCAGCGGCGACCCCGGCGTGCGAAGGTCCGGCCGCTGTACGAAGACTGTATCCGAAGGCGTCAACCCCGAAAGGGACCGTCCGCCACGCGAGATGGCGCGTCCCACCCACCCCGCCGAGGAGAGTCCCGTGCCCGCCGAACCGACCCCCGCACTCCTCCCGCAGGCGGCGTCCTGGCTGAGCCGCCGCTCGTGGAGCGCGGCAGACCGGCCGGTGCACACCCTGCTGGAGGCCAAGCGCCGCACCGGCCACACCGTCAGCGTGGTCCTGCCCGCCCTGGACGAGGAGGCCACCGTCGGCGACATCGTCCGGACCATCCGCCGCGAGCTGATGGAACGCCTCCCGCTGGTCGACGAACTCGTCGTGGTCGATTCCGGCTCGGCCGACGCCACCGCCGCCGTCGCCGCCGAGGCCGGCGCCCGGGTGGAGCACCGCGACGCCATCCTGCCCCGGCTGCCCGCCGCCCCCGGCAAGGGCGAGGTGCTCTGGCGCTCGCTGCTCGTCACCCACGGCGACATCGTCTGCTTCGTCGACGCCGACCTGCGCGAGTTCGACCCCGCCTTCGTCTCCGGCATCGTCGGCCCGCTGCTCACCGAACCGGACATCCAGCTGGTCAAGGCCATGTACGACCGCCCCCTGGAAGTGTCGATCAGCGGCTCCGCCGCGGGGGACGGAGCCGTCGTCCCGTCCGGCGGCGGCCGGGTCACCGAACTCGTCGCCCGCCCCCTGCTCAACCTGCACTGGCCGGAACTCGCCGGTTTCGTCCAGCCGCTCGGCGGCGAGTACGCGGCCCGCCGTTCCCTCCTCGAACGCCTGCCCTTCCCCACCGGCTACGGCGTCGAACTCGGCCTGCTGGTCGATGCGTTGGAGATCGCCGGCCTCGACGCCCTCGCACAGGTCGACGTCGGTGTCCGCCACCACCGCCACCAGGACAGCCAGGCGCTCGGCCGGATGGCCGCCACCATCTACCGCACCGCCCTGGAACGCCTCGACCGCACCCACCGGCTCAAGGCCTCCGCCGACCTCGTCCACCCCCTGCTCACCCAGTTCACCCGCGACCCGGAGACCCGCGCATTCACCGCGCACACCCACCCGGTGACCGCCCTGGAACGCCCCCCGATGCACACCGTCCCCGAGTACGCGACCCGGCACTGAAGGGTTTGCCGACCCAAAGGTCCGGCCATGTACCAACCATGGGCGATCTCACGACCGAACGTTCGAGTCCGACCGGCACCGCCCCCGTCCTGGTCGCCTCCAACCGGGGACCGGTGTCGTTCAGCACCTCGGACGACGGCACGCTGACCCTCCGCCGCGGCGGCGGAGGCCTGGTCTCCGGCCTCTCCGCGATCGACGACCCGCGCGCCGTCTGGGTCTGCGCCGCCCTCGGCGACGCGGACCGCCGGGCCGCCGCCGAGGCCCCGAACGGCCGCCTCGACCTGGCCGGCCACGACGTCGGCGGACAGGCCGTCCGGATGCTGGACATAGACCCGGAGACCTTCGCCCACGCCTACAACGGCGTCGCCAACTCGACCCTCTGGTTCGTCCACCACCTGCTCTACGCGACCCCCACCGCCCCCGCCTTCGACGCCGGCTTCCGCACCGAGTGGGCCTGCTACCGCGCGTACAACGCAGCCTTCGCCGACGCCCTCG
This sequence comes from Kitasatospora aureofaciens, assembly GCF_019192735.1. Lineage (GTDB taxonomy): Bacteria > Actinomycetota > Actinomycetes > Streptomycetales > Streptomycetaceae > Kitasatospora > Kitasatospora aureofaciens_A. The sequence continues at coordinate 5,630 of NZ_JAHTKP010000063.1, read as the reverse complement.
CCGCCGAGGCCGCCCCCGGGGCCGCCGTCCTGGTCCAGGACTACCACCTCTCGCTGGCCCCGGCCCTGCTCCGGGCCGCCCGCCCCGACCTGCGGATCGGCCACTTCTCGCACACCCCCTGGGCCCCGCCGGAGTACTTCCGGCTGCTGCCCGACGACGTCGCCGAGGCCGTCCTCACCGGCATCCTGGGCGCCGACCGGGCCGGCTTCCTCACCCGCCGCTGGGCCCTGGCCTTCGCCGACTGCTGCGCCGACCTGCTGGGCGCCACCGTCGACCGCGCCGCCATGACCGTCACCCACGCCGGCCGCACCACCCACCTGGGCGTCCACGCCCTCGGCGCCGACGCCGACTTCCTGCGCGAACGCGCCCACCGCCCCGACGTCGACGAACGCCTCGCCGCCCTCCGCACCGCCGTCGGCGACCGCCGCACCATCGTCCGGGTCGACCGCACCGAGCTGAGCAAGAACATCGTCCGCGGCCTCCAGGCCTACCGGCACCTGCTGCGCACCCGCCCCGAATGGCACGACCGGGTGGTGCACATCGCCTTCGCGTACCCGTCCCGCACCGACCTGGCCGAGTACCGGAACTACACCGCCGAGGTCCAGCGGCTCGCGCAGGAGATCAACGACGAGTTCGCCACGCCCACCTGGCAACCCCTCCTCCTGCACGTCAACGACGACTTCCCGCGCTCCCTCGCTGCCTACCGCCTCGCCGACGTGGCCCTGGTCAACCCGATCCGGGACGGCATGAACCTGGTCGCCAAGGAGGTCCCGGTGGTCTCCGACCACGGCTGCGCCCTGGTCCTGTCCCGCGAGGCCGGCGCGTACACCGAACTCGCCGACGACGCTCTGACCATCAACCCGTTCGACGTCATCGCCACCGCCGACGCCCTGCACGCGGGCCTCACCATGCCCGCCGAGGAACGCGCCGACCGCACCAAGCGCCTGGCGGCGGCGGCCACCGCGCTCCCCCCGCAGCAGTGGTTCCTGGACCAACTCAACGCTCTCTGACGGCCTCCCCCAACCGAACCAGCAGCTCCACCACACCTGCCGGCCCGGCGACCACCAGGTCCGCCCGGTCGGCAAGCTCCTTCACCGGCGCGTCCCCCACCGCGCCGCTGCACACCAGCACACCCGCGACGCCCTCATCCCGCAGCTTCTCCACCGCCGCGAAGGCGGCGAGGTCCCCGAGATCGTCCCCCGCATACAACACCGACCGGGCCCCACGCTCACGCAGGAACCCCGTCAAGGCGGCACCCTTGTCCACCCCCGGCGGCCGCAACTCCAACACCAGCCGCCCGGGCTCCACCACCAGCCCGTACTCCGCAGCCAACGCATCCACCGGCGCCCGCAGCAACTCCAGCGCCTCCTCCGGCGCCGCCGTACGCCGCGTGTGCACCGCCAGCGAGCGCCCCTTGTCCTCCACCCACGTCCCCTCGGGCGCCCCCGCCGCCGCCAGGGCATCCGGCAACGCCCCACGCACCCCGGCCACCCCCGGGTGCACCGGCGGCGCCGTCAGCTCGCCGTCCTCAAAGCGCTCAGCCCCGTAGTGCCCCAACACGACAACCCCGGGAACCTCACCCAGGCCGCCGTACTCCACCGCCACCTGAGCAGGCCGCCCCGTCACAACCACCACGGCCTTCACATGTGGCACCAACCCCCGCAAGGCCCCCGAAACCCCCGGATGCGCCCGCGCCTGACTGGGATCCGCAACGATCGGCGCAAGCGTCCCATCAAAGTCCAAAGCAATAACAGCATCAGAAGGCGCCGCCAAAATCCTCAGCAACCCGTCCCGCCCTACACCACTAACCGCCATCCACTTCTCATCAAGACCCATGCAAATGCCCATACCCCCACGCCCCGGAGCCTTACCGTGCGGGCGCGTGGGCTTCGCCACGCGCCCGCACACCAAAGAACCGTCCCCACCCACCCGCACCACCCCACCCACGCCCGCCACCCACCCCTCACCCCCACCAAGGCGAGAGGGACGCGCTGCGGGAGGGGGCGGCGCAGGGGGTGGCCGCAGAGAGGGGCGTGGCGGGTGATTTTCAGACTGCCAACGGCGAGAACCCCCACCCACAGAGTCGGCAGTCGGAAAATCATCCAGCCCCCGGAGCGGCCACCCCCGGAGCCGCCCCCGCACCCACCCTCCCGGGAGCCCCCACCCCGGAACACCTCAACGCGCCGCCCGCCGCCCCTCCCGCACTCGCCGCAACCGATTCACCAACACCGGCGCATGCGCCACCGCCTCCGGCCGGTCCAGCAACGCGTTCAACAGCTGGTAGTACCGCGTGCTGGAGAGCCCCAGCTCCTCCCGGATCGCCCGCTCCTTGGCCCCCGCCGTACGCCACTGGCGCCCTTCGAGCGCCAGCACCGCCCGGTCCCGCTCACTCAGCTCGCCCACCAGGACACCTCCCGCCGACCACTACGGCCCCACGGCCCTACGGCCCTACGGCCCTACGAAGTGTCATTCTCGCGCGTACCCCCGACACACCTTGCTCCCCCCGACGCCCGCCCCGTCCTGCGCGCCGGCGACCGCACCACCTGGACCGTCCGCGAGACGCTCCGAAAGGCCTACGCGATCACACTCCCGTAAGCCATCAGCAGCCTCAACGCGCCCGGATTCACTTGCGGATCCGGGTCGCCTCCTTCACCGCCGCGTCCTGCAGCCCGGTGAGCACCTGCTTCGGGTCCCCGGTGACGGCCCCGCCGATGCCCGCCTTGATCCGGTTGCTGACGTCCGCCCAGGCCGGGTCCCCGAACGGGTAGAAGCTGGCGTTGGTCAGCCCGGTCGCGAACTGCTTGAGGTCCTCGTGCTTCGGGTCGGAGGACATCTGCGTGAACGCGTCCTGGGTGACCGGCAGCAGGTTGTACCGCTCGTCGAACTTGAGCTGGTTCTCCCGCTGGTACACGTAGGCGAGGAACTGCTTGATCTGGTCCTTGTGCCCGTTGGCCTTGAGCGCCATCATCCAGTCCGCGACCCCGAGGCTCCCGGTCTTGCCCACCCCGTCCTTCTTGGGGATCGGCGCCGTACCGAAGTCGATCTTCCCGGCGGTGGCCATCCGCAGCAGCGTCGGGTGGCCGTTCAGCATCGCGACCTTCCCGGCCGCGAAGTCCTGGAACACCGGGGTGCGGTTCATCTTGCCCGGCTCGGGATAGGTCAGCCCGGTGGCCACCAGGTTGCTCTTCAGCCAGCCGAACGTCGCCTGGTTCTGCGTGCTGTCGATGGTGTAGTTGCCGACGTCGTCGGAGAGGCTCCCGCCGCCGCTCAGCGTCCACAGCATCGACTCGGCCGGCGCCTCCTCGGGCCCCAGCGGGAGCCCGTACGGGGTCACGCCCGGCACCTTCGCCTTGATCTTCTCGGCGTCCTGCCGCAGCTCGCTCCAGGTGGCCGGCGGCTGGGTGATGCCGGCCTGGCGGAAGACCGCCTTGTTGTAGAAGAGCACGCGGGAGGAGGAGACGAACGGGATCCCGTACTGCGTGCCCAGCACCTGCCCGGCGTGCGCGAAGGAGTCCATGAACTTGGCCTGGGTGTCCATCGTGAGCACGTCGGCGGCCGGGTACAGCCGGTCGGCGGCGACCTGGTCGGCGAATCCGCCGGTCTGCAGCAGGTCGGGCGACTTGCCGGCCGCGATCATGTCGTCGACCTTCTTGCCGATGTCGGTCCAGTTCTCGACGTCGACGTCGACCTTGATCCCGGGGTTGAGACCCTCGAAGCCCCGGACGACCTCGTCCCAGTACTGCTTGGAGCTGGTGTCGGCGTTCTCGCCGTAGTCCGCGGCCACCAGTTTGAGGGTGACCGGCCCACCGTCCTGCCCGCTGCACGCGCTGACCGCGGTGAGCACCAGGGCTCCGGCCAGCGCGGTGCCGAGCACACGGGTGGGAACGTGGGCGCGCCTGTTCAACGCGGGTACCGCCTTCAGGGGGAGAAATGCGACCGGAAGGGTGAATCCGGCAGGGGGGAGGCGCAACACTGCCAAACCGACCGCACAGTGGTCCATACCTCTGCCGCGTGCCCGCCGAGTAGTTATCGAAATGCGGACGTCATTGCACGATGCGCAACAAACCACGCAACACACCGCCACCCGCCGCGCCCCCGACGCCCCAGAACCCCGCCCGACGCGCCCCCGACACCCCGAACCCCACCCGCCGACACCCCAACCCCCACTCGCCGCAAAGCCCCGCACACCCCTCGCTTCTGCGACAAAGCTCACCCAGTATGGACCAGACCAATCCGACAACTGGACTAGACCTCTTCGACCCGGCCAAGGGAAACTGTCCCCCGTGAAGCACGTCATCGCACTCGATGTAGGCGGCACCGGCATGAAGGCCGCGCTGCTCGCCCAGGACGGCTCCGTGCTGTTCGAAGCACGCCGACCGACCGGGCGGGAGCACGGCCCGGACGCCGTCGTCGCCGCCATCCTCGACTTCGCCGCCGACCTGGCGGACGAGGGTCGAAGCCGCTTCGGCGTCGCCCCGCTCGCGGCCGGCGTCGCCGTCCCGGGCACGATCGACGAGAAGAACGGCATCGCGGTCTACTCCGCCAACCTCGGCTGGCGCGACCTCCCGCTGCGCAAGCTGCTGGGCGAGCGGCTGGCCGGCCCCGGCTCCGCCGCGATGCCGGTCGCGCTCGGCCACGACGTGCGCTCGGGCGGCCTGGCCGAGGGCCGGCTCGGCGCCGGCCGCGGCGTCGACCGTTTCCTGTTCATCGCGCTGGGCACCGGCATCGCCGGCGCCATCGGCATCGGCGGCCGGATCGAGGCCGGCGCCCACGGCTACGGCGGCGAGATCGGCCACGTCGTGGTCCGCCCGGGCGGCCCGCAGTGCGGCTGCGGCGCCCGCGGCTGCCTGGAGACGCTGGCCTCCGCCTCCGCCGTCTCCCGGGCCTGGGCCGAGGCCGGCGGTGACCCCGACGCCGACGCGGCATCCTGCGCCGCCGCGGTGGCCGCCGGGGACGACCGCGCGATCGAGGTCTGGCGGCGCGCCGTCGAGGCGCTGGCCGACGGCATCGTGCTCGCCCAGAGCCTGCTCGACCCGTCCACGGTGATCGTCGGCGGCGGGCTGGCCGAGGCCGGCGACACGCTCTTCACGCCGCTGCGCGCGGCGGTCACCGAGCGTCTGACCTTCCAAATGCCCCCGGAGGTCGTACCCGCCATGCTCAAAGACACCGCCGCGTCCCTGGGCGCGGGCCTGCTCGCCTGGGATCTGCTCACCATGGAGGTGACCGCGTGACCACCGCGGACCGTGACCGTATTGCCCTGGCCGGCGCCCGCCTGGTCCTGCCCGGCGGCGTCGTCGAGGGCGACCGCCTCGCCGTCGAGGGCTCCCGCATCGCCGCCATCACGAGTGGGGCGAGTGGCGGTGAGACCGAGCCCGGCGACCTGGACCTGACCGGCCACACCGTCGTCCCCGGCTTCGTCGACCTGCACGTCCACGGCGGCGGCGGCGCCTCCTACGCCTCCGGCATCGCCGAGGAAGCCCTCAGGGCCGCCCGCACCCACCTCGAACACGGCACCACCACCACGATCGCCTCCACCGTCACCGGCGAGATCGACGACGTCGCCCGCCAGGCCGCCGTCCTCTCCGAACTCGTCGAGGACGGCATACTCGCCGGCATCCACTTCGAGGGCC
>NZ_JAHTKP010000062.1 GCF_019192735.1 Kitasatospora aureofaciens | reverse complement strand
CGGAAGCTAAGCCTCACAGCGCCGATGGTACTGCAGGGGGGACCCTGTGGGAGAGTAGGACGCCGCCGAACAATCATTCCGAAGAACCCCTGATCCATCACGGATCAGGGGTTCTTTGCATTTCCGGACAATCTCACCAAACCCCCTCGTGCTATGCCCACCCCCAGGTGGTGCTAGGTCCACCCCGGAATTGGGGTGGCATGGCCAGTGCCCGGGGCGGCCGGTTCGTGAACACTGATGGTGGACGATCGAGACCGGCATCAGGAGCTTCCGTGACAACAGAGAGTCGAACGAGCGGCATGACGATGCGCGCGTACGGCCAGGCGGTCCTGGCGGCGGGAGGCCAAGGGCTTGCGCGGCTGGCCCTGATGGTGCTGGGCGCGGTGCCGGGGTGCGTGCTGCCGTTGGGGGCGGCCTGGATCGCGGCCGGCGCGACGGTCGTGATCATGCAGGAGTACTACCCGGTGGTCCTCTTCGCCCTCATCGCCGCGATCCTCGCCGGCGGCCTGGTGGCCGGTGCCCTCGTCCGCCGGACCGCGAACCGGACGCGGAGGCAACTGGAGCGCTGGTTCGGCATCCGCCTGCCCGCCGTGTACCAGCCGATGCCGGTGCTGGAGTCGGACGAACGCGGGCACTGGTGGACGGGGTACTCGTACCACCGCTCCCGGACGGTCGCGAAGTACGCACAGCTGCTGCACTGGGCGTTCCGGGACCGCACCACCCGCGCCGAGATGCTCTGGCTGGTCGTCAACCCGCTGGTGACGGTGGCGCTCGCGGGGCCGGTGGCCTTTCTCCTGCTGATGGGCACGGTGTACGCCCCGACGGGGCCGAGGGTCGTCGACGGGGCCGGGCCGTTCAGCGCGGGCATGGCGTCGACGCTGGTGAACATCGCGGTCGGGCTCGGCATCATCGGCGCCGGGGTCCTGGTGGCGCCGTACGCGGTGCGCGGATACGTCGAGGTGGCCCGCCGGGTGCTGGACCAGGACGGCCGGGCGACGCACGCCCAGCTGACCAGGCGGGTGGCCGAGTTGACCGAGACCCGGGCGGACGCGGTCGGCAGCCAGGCGGCCGAGCTGCGGCGGATCGAGCGGGATCTGCACGACGGGGCGCAGGCGCGGCTGGTCGCGATCGGGATGACGCTGGGCACGATCGAGCACCTGATGGACACCGATCCCACGGCCGCCCGCGAGCTGCTGTCCGAGGCGCGGCAGTCCTCGGCCCGGGCTCTCCAGGAGCTGCGGGATCTCGTCCGCGGTATTCACCCGCCGGTGCTCGCCGAGCGCGGACTGGGCGACGCCGTCCGGTTGTTGGCGCTGGACAGCGCGCTGCCGGCGGAGGTGTGCGTCAGCCTGCCGGATCGGCTGCCGGCCCCGGTGGAGGCGGCGGCGTACTTCAGCGTCTGCGAACTGCTGGCCAACGCGGCCAAGCACTCGAAGGCGGACCAGGTGTGGGTGGACATCCTGTACCGGGCCGGATCCCTGCGGGTGACGGTGACGGACGACGGCGTCGGCGTGGCCGATCCGGCGAAGGGGACCGGCCTGCGCGGGGTCGAGCGCCGATTGGGTACCTTCGACGGTGTCCTTGCCATCGACAGTACGTCGGGCGGTCCGACCACCATCACCTTGGAGCTGCCGTGCGAGTTGTCCTCGCCGAGGACCTCTATCTCCTTCGGGAAGGCCTGATCCGGCTGCTGGAAGCGCACGGCTTCACCATCGCCGCCGCCGTCGAGACCGGCCCGGAGCTGCTGGAGGCGTTGCTGACCCACCGGCCGGACGTGGCCGTGGTCGACGTCCGGCTGCCGCCGACGCTGACCGACGAGGGGCTGCAGGCCGCGCTCAAGGCGCGCCAGGAGATCCACGGCCTTCCGGTGCTGGTGCTGTCGCAGCACGTTCAGCAGCTGTACGCGCGGGAGTTGCTGGCCGACGGCACGGGCGGGATCGGCTACCTGCTGAAGGACCGGGTGTTCAACGCCGGGCAGTTCATCGACGCGGTCCGCCGGGTGGCGGCCGGCGGGACGGCGATGGACCCGGACGTGATCGCGAAGCTGATGCAGACCACCTCGCGCCGTCCGGGGCCGCTGCTGCGGTTGTCGCCGCGCGAGCGCGAGGTGCTGGAGCTGATGGCGGAGGGCTGCTCGAACTCGGCGATCGCCGCCCGGCTGACGGTGAGCGACGGCGCGGTGGCCAAGCACATCGCCAACATCTTCACCAAGCTCGAACTTGCCCCCGACGAGGATGCCAACCGACGCGTCCTCGCCGTGCTCGCCTACCTCAACGGCACGGCGGAACAGGCCACCTGACGCTCCGACCGGTCCGGTGAACCGGTTCGGGCAAGCGTCCTGCCGTGACACTCCGGCCTGCGAGAACGCTGAAACGGGTGTACGAGTAAACTCCGGTGGGCCGAGCCCGGAGGTCGCTCAGCCGTCCGGCGCGCCCGACCGGCGGGAACCGGCAGCGGGGCTGCGTACGGCAGCAGCCGACATCCAGGGGTTGATAGACGTAATGGCACGCCCAACGCTCACCAAGGCTCACCGGAGCCTGCTCGGCATCGTCGCGGCCGGCGCCTGCATCATCTCGGGCATCGGGTTCGCGGGTTCGTACAACGCGGTGCGGGAACTGGCCGCAGAGAAAGGTTTCGGCACCTTCGCCTACGCCTTCCCGATCGGCGTCGACGCCGGCATCGTCGTCCTCCTCGCGCTCGACCTGGTCCTGACCTGGCTGCGGATCCCCTTCCCGCTGCTGCGGCAGACTGCCTGGCTGCTGACCGTCGCCACCATCGCCTTCAACGCGGCCGCCTCCTGGGGCGACCCGCTCGGCATGGGGATGCACGCCGTCATCCCGGTGCTCTTCGTGGTCGTCGTCGAGGCCTCCCGGCACGCGGTCGGGCGGATCGCGGCGATCACCGCGGACCGGCACATGGAGTCGGTCCGGATGATGCGCTGGTTGCTCTCCCCGGTGCCGACCTTCCGGCTCTGGCGGCGGATGAAGCTCTGGGAGCTGCGGTCGTACGACGAGGTCGTCCGGCTGGAGCAGAACCGACTGGTCTACCGGGCTCAGCTGCGCTTCCGGTACGGACGCGGCTGGCGCCGGTCGGCGCCGATCCAGGCGCTGCTGCCGCTCAAGCTCGCCAAGTACGGCGTGCCGCTGGACCCGGCGCTGCTCGACCGGCTGGACGACGAGGCGCGCGAGCGGGAGGCGACGGAGGTCCGGGAGCTCCAGCTCCAGGACCACCGCGCCGCCGCGGCCATCGCACCGGCGGGTCCCGCGGGTCCCGCAGTCCCGGTTCAGCCGCAGCCCGTCGGGCAGGTCCAGCCCCGGCCTCAGCAGCAGGCTCAGCCGCCGCAGGCTCAGCCTCCGCAAGCTCAGGCTCTGCAGGCCCAGCCGCAGGAGACTCAGCCCGAGCCGGCCGCCGTCCCGCTGATGTCCGCCGAGGTGGCCGCGCCGATGCTGGCCAAGCTCGCCGCCGTCCGCCTGCGCGCCGCGCAGGAGCCGGAGGGCGTGGCCGAGGAGGCCCCGCAGTCGCCGCGCGAGGAGCTGAACGTCTGGACCGCACGGCCGGTCCGCACCACCGGCGGTCACCAGACCGACGCGACCCCGGCCGGCCGGGTGCCCGGCCAGGCCTCGCCGTGGTTCAAGCCCCCGCGCCCGGCCGCCGAGGAGGAGCCGGCCCCGCAGCCCGCGCCTCAGCCCGGCCCGCAGCAGCAGCCCCAGCCCCTGCCCCAGCCCGCGCCGCACGCGGAGGCACACCCCGCTGAGCCGACCCAGCCGCAGGAGCAGCTGCACCTGCAGCCGCCCGTCCACTCAGACGAGCCCGGCCCGCGCCCCGCGCCCGCCCGGCTCGACCCGGAGCTGGCCTTCGAGGCGCTGGTCTCCTACATCGACACCTTCGAGCACCAGCCCGACCCGCAGCGCCTCGCCGAGTGGCTGACCACGGAGTACGGGGTCACCGGCAACCGCCCGGACGGCTCGGTGCACCCGAAGGACGTCGCCGCGCTGTACCCGCAGCTGAGCGACCGCTACGCCGCCGCCGGGAGGGAGTGACCTCCGTCCCGGGATCCGTCCACCGCTCGGTCGGCCATTGACGCCCGACCCCGCCGGGGCTACCTTCACCTCAACAAATTGTTGAAGTGCTGGTTCGGCATGGAGGAGCACGATGTCGCAGGTCGAGGTCGACGGTAACGGACCGACAGGCGGGGCCTCCTTCTCCGCCGCCGCCCGCGACGCCGTGGAGGTGCTGCTCGCCCCGGTCGACGCCGACCTGGCACGCCGCTACCCGGGCGACTCCGGGACCCGGCAGCCGGTGCACACCGTCTACGTCCCGGCCGACGCCTTCGCCGCCGACACCGTCCGCGCGTGGGGCCGGCAGGCCCTGGAGGCCTTCGACACCCACGCCGGCACCCCGTCCGAGCTCGCCCGCGCCCTCGGCGTGGCCGACGATGCCCTGCTCGCCGACGTGCACGCCCGGGTCCGCGCCAAGCTCGAACGCGAGCCGATCGAGGACCTGCGGATCGACTTCGAGGACGGTTACGGCCCGCGCCCGGACGCCGAGGAGGACGCCGCCGCTGTCCGCGCGGCCGAACTCGTCGCCGCGGCCGTGGCGGACGGCAGCGCGCCGCCGTACATCGGCATCCGGATCAAGTGCATGGAGGCGCCCGTCCGCGCCCGCGGCATCCGCACCCTGGAGCTGTTCCTCGCCACTCTGCTCGCGAACGGCGGACTGCCGGACGGCCTGGTCCTCACCCTGCCCAAGGTGACGTACGCCGAGCAGGTCACCGCGCTGGTCCGGCTGCTGGAGGACTTCGAGCGGCGCGCCGGGCTGCCGGCCGGCCGGATCGGCTTCGAGAGCCAGATCGAGACCACCCAGGCGATCCTCGGCCCGGACGGCCGGGCCACCGTCGCTCTCATGATCGAGGCCGCCGAGGGCCGCGCCACCGGCCTGCACTACGGCACCTTCGACTACAGCGCCTCCTGCGGCGTCAGTGCGGCCTACCAGAGCATGGACCACCCCGTCGCCGACCACGCGAAGGCGGTCATGCAGGTGGCCGCGGCCGGCACCGGGGTCCGGCTCTCCGACGGCTCGACCAACGTCATCCCGACCGGCTCCACCGAGCAGGTGCACGCGGCCTGGAAGCTCCACCACGACCTGGTCCGCCGGTCGCTGGCCCGCGCGTACTACCAGGGCTGGGACATGCACCCGGCGCACCTGCCGACCCGCTATGTCGCCGTGTACTCCTTCTACCGCGAGGGTCTGGAGGCCGCCGCCGCCCGGCTGGCCGCGTACGTCGCCAAGGCCGGCGGCGACGTGATGGACGAGCCGGCCACCGCCCGGGCACTCAGCGGCTACGTGCTGCGCGGCCTGGACTGCGGCGCCGTCGACCCGGCCGAGGTCACCGCCCTGACCGGCCTGGACCGCAAGCAGCTGGACGCCCTGGCCGGCCGCTGACAGTGGGCCTCCGGCCGCCTGCTGGCCGTCTGCCGCCGACCACCTGCCCGGCCAACTAGGCTGGCGGTGCCGCCCCGCACGTCCGGGGCGTGCGCCGCCAGCCTTCGTCGTCTCCCGGGAGAACCGCCGCGCCATGTCCGCCACGCCGGAGCCGACCCCCAGGCCGTACCTCACCATCCGGCAGGCCGGCAGCCACGAGATCGAGATCAAGAAGTCCCGGTTCATCTGCCACCTCGCCCGGGTCGCCGACGAGGAGGAGGCCCAGGCCTTCATCGCGGGCATCCGCAAGCAGTACTGGGACGCGCGGCACAACTGCACCGCCTTCGTGGTCGGCGACGAGCAGCGCCGCGAGCGCTCCAACGACGACGGCGAGCCGGGCGGCACGGCCGGGGTGCCGATGCTGGAGGTGCTCCGCCGCCGCGGGCTGACCGACACCGCGGCCGTGGTGACCAGGTACTTCGGCGGCATCAAGCTCGGCGTGGGCGGCCTGGTCCGGGCGTACGGGAACGCGGTGTCGGAGGCGGTGGACGAGGTCGGCCTGCTGGAGCGGCGGCCGGTGGCGCTGCTGGCGGTGACCGCGGACCACGTGCGGGCCGGGCGGGTGGAGAACGACCTGCGGGCGGCGGGGTACAAGGTGAGCGACCTCGCCTACGAGCCGACCGGGGTGCGGATCGAGGTCGGCGTGCCGGAGCCGGACGTGGCGGCCTTCCATGCCTGGCTGGCCGAGGCGACCGGCGGCACCGCCGTGGCCGTCGCGGCCGGCCGGACGTATGTCGAGGTGCCGGTCTAGGCCATCGGCGGGGCACTGTTTCATCGACGGGGCAGTGTTCGCAGACGCATATCCGGCCGGATCGCGGCCGACCTGCCGACCTCGGCCGAGTCGGCCAAGGTAGCCCGGACGCCGCGCCACGCGGGGCGCGGCTTGAGCAGATTCACTCGAACGTATTCACGTGGCCCGGAGTTGGAACTTCCACTCCCGGTCGTGGCGTTTCCTGGGCAAGGATCCGGCCGAACCGGACGAAACCCATCGATGGAGGACACCAGACCCCACCACCGCACCACGGAGGTATGCGCATGACCTCAGACCGCTCCCCTTCGCCCGCCCGTGCCGACCTGCCCGGCCCCCGGGGCCCCGCGACGCCCTACCGGATGACCGTCACCACGACCCTCCCGCACGCCGACGCCGTCTCCCTGGCCGACGAGCAGCTCGCCGACTGGCTGAAACAGGAAGGCTGCGAGGAGCCCCCGCCCGCCGGGAACCCGCAGGCCGAGCGCCTCCGCCTCGGCGATCGCGTCCTGCTCGACCGCGACCACGGCCCGCTGCGCGGCGGCCCGGGCGCCGGTTGCTACGACCGCCGCCGCCTGCGCACTCCGGCCCCGCACGGGACACAGCAGCTCACGCTGACCGTGGCCACCGCCGCCGACGGCCCCACCTGGGTCCGGCTGGAGGCCGAGTCGCACAGCACCGGCAACGGCCTGCGCACGCCGTGCCGGGTGCCGGTCCCCGAACTCGCCCGCACGCTGCTACCGCTGCTCGACGCCACCGACGGCCCGGCCGTCGTCCAGCTCGCGCCGCGGGTGATCACCGCCGCCGAGGTCGACGGGCTGATCGACGAGCTGTGCGATCCGGAGCGCCGACTGCCCACCGTGGTCGCCAGCGTCCCGGTCAACCACCCGGTCGACCTCTGGGTGGAGGCCGTGGTCCGCCCGCTCTGCCAGCAGCTGCCCGGCCTCGCCACCGCCTACGTGCTGGATCCGGGTGCCCGCACCGGGTTCAACGTCGCGCTGGAGTACCACACCGTCTACGGCGGGGCGGTGCGCACCTACCTGCCCGAGGTCGACCCGGCCTCCCGGCAGGACGGCGCCCGGCACCCGGTGCTGGCCCGAGGCCGAATAGAGCAGGACCTCCGCCGCGCCGCCGGGCTGCTCGCCCGCGAGCCGCGCCGGATCGCCGCCGACCTGCCGCTGCCGCCCGCGCTCGCGGCCGTCCCGGTGCTGCGGGTCCCCCCGCCGCAGCACCGCCAGGACGCCGCCTCGCCGGCCGACCCGGTCGCCGACCCCGCAACCGGCCTGACCGCCCGCCAGGCCGCCGCCTGCGCCGAACTGGCCGCGCTTGCCCGGGAGGAGCAGCAGGACCGGGCCGAGCAGCAGGCCAGGGCGGACGAACTGGAGCGCGTCCGGCGCACCCTGAGCCGCGAGCGTCGGGTCCGGGCGAGGGCCCGGGGCCGTGCCCTGCCCGCCCGGCTCTGCGCCGGACAGGCCGCCGCACCGCGCGCCCAGGCCGCGCGGACCGGGCGGGCAGGGCAGGCCGACGGTCCGGACACGTTCTCCGAACTCCTGTCCCGGCTGGGCGAGTTCCCGCTGCTCACCTTCACCGGCGACCAGAAGGCCGCGCTCGCGCTGGACGAGCTCCAGTGCGCCGGGGCGGGCTGGGCCCGGCTCGCCTGGGACGGGCTGACCGCCCTTCAGGAGTACGCCGAGGCGGCCGTCCGCGGTGAGGCCGGCGGCGACTTCAAGCAGTGGTGCGAGCACACCCCGGACGGCTGCCACCGCTTCCCGCCCCGCAAGGCGGTCCGCGGGGAGTCCCGGACGGTGTTCAGCCACACCAAGTGGAAGCGTGAGCGGATGCTGCCGGTGCCGGAGTGCGTGGACGCCTCCCGGCGCGCGTTCATGGGCGCGCACCTGCGGATCGGCGGCGGGCGCACCGCACCCCGGCTGCACTATCTCGACGACTGCTCGGGCAGTGGCCGGATCTATGTCGGCTACATCGGCCTGCACCTGACCAACACCCGGACCAACTGAGAGGCTTGGCTGACCACTGCGCCCGCTCGGTGGACAATGTCCGGCAGGGGGCGGGCCGCAGGGTCGCCGGCCGCCCCGGGCAGGCGCCGGACGAGCATGGGGGAACGACGACCGATGCAGTACTCAGCAGACGGCCAGCCCGACGGCACCACCACCGCCCAGTTCCCCCAACCGGGCTTCCTCGCCTCGGTGTTCCGCGACCTCGGCGCCGATCCCGGCCCGGACCCGGGCGCCGTCAGCGCCACCGCCGTCACCGGCACCACCGGTGACGGCCCGTCCGAGGCGGAGGAGCCCGTCGCGGCCCAGGCCAGGGCCGCCGCCCTGACCCACCACCGCACGCTCACCGTCCAGGCCGAGCACGACCGGCTCGCCGACCTGCTGCGGCGGGCCGCGCTGCCCGTCTCGGCCATGGACTTCGAGAGCCAGCTGCGGCGCTACGAGCCCCGCCCCTACCCGGCCGACGGGCCGGCGGCCGCCGCCGAGGCCGAGCCCCGCTGGGAGGATTTCGCCCCCGCCGAGCCGCCAGCAGCCGGCCCCGATGCCGCCCCGACCCGCCGCCTGCTCGACTCCGGCTACCAGCGCGAACTGGCCCAGGCCCGGCTGGCCCACCAGCGCGCCCTGCGCGAGTGGCGCACCCGCCAGGCCGAGGCGGGCAGCCCGGCCGCCGACGAGTCCCGGCGGGCCCACGAGGAGGCCGAGGCGGCCCGGGCCCGCGCGGTGCGCGAGTACAACGAGAGCCTGGAGGAGTGCCGCCGGGCCTACCGGCTGGCCGAGCCGGCCGCGGTGGAGTCGCTGCTGGAGCGGGCCCTCGCCGCCGCCGAGACGGCCACCCAGGACCTGCCCGCCCCCTGCCGGGCGGTCTTCCGCCCGCTCACCCGCACCGCGGTGCTGGACCTCGACCTGCCGCCGCTCGACCTGGTGCCCTCGCTCACCGGATACCGGCTCGCCCCCGACGGCGACATCGTCCCGGTGCCGCGCCGGCCGGCCGACCGAGCCACCGACTACCTGCGGCTGGTCGCCCGGCTCGCCCTGCGCGCCCTGCAGGCCGCCGACGCCGTCGACACCGACGAGATACTCGCGGGCGTCGTCCTCAACGGCTGGCTGCGCGAGCCCGGCGGGGCCGAACCGCTCTGCCTGGTCAGCGTGGACGCCGACCGCGACGCGCTGGCCCGCACCCGGCTGCTGCCGCCCGCCGCCCCGTACGAGGAACGCGACGGCGAGGGCGTCTACGCCGACGCCGAGCAGGACGAGGCGCTGGTGCGGCTGCGCCAGCTCGGTGCCGCCGTCACCCCGGACCCGTACGCCCGGGCGGGCGTCGAGCCGGCCGCGCGGGCCGGGGCCGCCGTGCCGGCCGCGCCCGACCTGTCCGCCAACGAGTTCGCCCAGCTGGTCCGTGACCTGCTCACCCGGGGCGGGCTGGCCGAGTGGAGCGTCCGGCTGCGCGGTTCGGCCGGGCTGGTCGCCACCGGCGAGGGCGGCCCCGGCAGCGCGCTGCCCGGCCGTTGGGTGGTCTGGGCCTCCCGGGGCGGCGCCGAGGTCGCCGCCGAGGAGATCCGGACGCTGGCCGAGGCCGTCCGGGAGGAGTCCGCCGAGCGCGGCCTGCGGCTGACCACCGGCCGCTTCGCCGACGAGGCCCTCGACCTGACCGCCGAGGAGAGCCACCGGCACATCCACCTGGTCGACGGCGACGGTGTCCGCGAACTCGCCATGACCCACCTCGGCCTGCCCCTCGCCGCAGGCCGCTGACCGGCCGTTTCTACCCCCCTTCGCCCCTCGCTCCGACCTTTCGAGGGCTCACCCCGACGGCCCCTCCGGCGGGCGCGCCGCCACGCCCGGCCCGAGGCTGGGAAGCGGGCCCCGGCCTTGGCCGGGCACCCCGGGCGACCGCCGCTGACCGCCCGTCCGATACGGTCGGCGGTCGGCCCGGCGTCGGGCGCAACCCTGGGGGAGAGATGGGCAGAGCGGCCCGCAGACCACACGCTCGACCGAGCGCCGGACCGAGCACCAGACGGAGCACCGGCCCGACCCTGGCGGAGGCCGCCCGGTGACCGCCGTCCTGGTCGCCGCAGGCGCGTTCCTGATGACCCTGATCGGCGGCTTCGTCGCCCAGCGCACCGGCGACCGGCGCCACCTGGTGCTCGGCTTCGCCGCCGGACTGATGCTCGGCGTCGTCGTCTTCGACCTGCTGCCCGAGGCCCTGCGCCAGGCGCCCGGCGAGGTGCACGGCGTGCCGCAGGCGCTGCTGATGTTCGCGGCCGGCTTCCTCACCATCCACGTGGTGGAGCGCGCGGTCGCCATCCACCGCGGCCACGAGGGCGAGTACGCCGAGCACACCCATGGCCACCACCACGGGCACGCGGACCGCGCCGGGCACCAGGGGGTCGGCCTGACCGCCGCGCTGGCCCTGGTCGGGCACAGCGTGATGGACGGCTTCGCGATCGGCGCCGCCTTCCAGGCCGGCACCACGGTCGGCACGGTCGTCGCCATCGCCGTCGTCGCGCACGACTTCGCCGACGGCTTCAACACGTACACGATCACCCGGCTCTACGGGAACAACCGGCGGCGCGCGCTCGCCCTGCTCGCCGCGGACGCGCTCGCCCCGGTGTCCGGCGCCGCGATCACCCTGGCGTTCACCATCCCCGAGCAGATGCTCGGCCTCTACCTCGGCTTCTTCTCCGGCTTCCTGCTCTACCTGGCGACCTCCGACATCCTCCCCGAGGCCCACAGCCCGCACCCCTCGCGCAGCACCCTGCTCTGCACCCTCGCCGGGGTCGGCTTCATGTGGCTGGTGATCGGCTTCGCCACCTAACCCTCGGAGCGGCCCAGCACCGCCGACCGCTCGCGCATCGCGGCCGGCGCCGCGGCGATCGCCGGCCGCCGGCTGGCCTGGGCCCGCCAGAGCGCGCACCAGTTCGGTCTGCGGGTCAGCCCGCTCGCCGCCGGCGCCGCGCTGCTGGTGATCGCCGGGATCGGGATCACCGCGCTGCGCCCGGGGGCCCTGGCCGCCGTGGCGGGGCGGCTGCCGCGTACCGGGCCTCGGCGGCGCGCAGCACTCGCAGCAGCACGTCCTGGTCGGCCGGACTGACCTCGCCGAAGTACTCCTGCGCCACCTCGTGCCGCACCTGCCCGATCCGCCCCACCGCCGCGCGACCCGCCTCGGTCAGCAGGATCCGGACGGCGCGCCGGTCGGCCGGGTCGGGGCTGCGCTCGACCAGGCCGGCCTCCTCCAGCGCGTCGACCACCGTGGTGGCGGAGCGCGGGGCGATGTGCAGCCGGTCGGCGAGATCGCTCAGCCGCATCGCGCGGTCCGGCAGCTCGCAGCCGGGCGCGTGGGCGAGGGTGCGCAGCGCGCGGCCCTGGCCGGGGGTGATGCCGTACGGCTCCAGCCGCTCGCTGGTGCGGCGGCGGATCCGCTTGATCGCCCGGGTCATCGCGTCCGCCAGCTCGGCGGCGGTGTCCGCCGGGCCCGTCGCGGGAATGGGGGAGGAGCTCGCCGGGTCGTCGGTCGGCGTGGTGGTCATGGGCGGTCTCCTCGGCAGGCGTCCGTCCAAGCGTATCGGCCGGTCGGCGGCCCGCGGCCGGTGGCGGACGGGCGCCCGGGAAAGATGTTGAGTCAGGCTCAGTATCTGGGTTAGCGTAGCCGCAAGTGAGGGTGCCCTAAGTGCTCTCCCCGGAACCTGGAGGGCCCGTGCCCCGCTCCGAAGCCCGCGTCGCCACCGACCGCCCCGCCCGTTACGCCAAGCAGCTCGCCGCCCACCTGGGCCGCAGGATCGAGACCTCCTTCTCCGCGGAGACCGGCCGCGGCACCCTGACCTTCGGCGCCGGCACCGCCACCCTGGAGGCCCAGGCGGACGCCCTGCTGCTCACCGTCGAGGGCGAACGCGAGAACCTGCCCGGCCTTGAGGACGTCGTCGGCCGCCACCTCGTCCGCTTCGGCGCCCGCGACGAACTCGTCGTCGAATGGCACCGCGACAACGGCGAGCCCGGCCTCGTTCACCGCAACGACGAGCCGGAGGCCTGAGTCCCCGGCGCGCCCGGGGCCTGGGACTCCGCCGCACCCGAGGCCTGAGGCCCCGGTGCCCCCGGCCGGGGCAGCCAGCGGGCGAGTGCCCACAGCACCAGCGCGGCCAGGCACCAACTGGCCACCACGTCGAGCAGCCAGTGGAAGTCGCTCCACACCAGCCCCGCGCCGACCCCCGCCGCCAGCAGCACCGCCACCGCCTGCAGCCTGCGCGCCACGCGCACCCCGGCCGTCCGGGCCAGCAGCAGCACCGCAACCCCGTACGACAGGGTCGCGGTGGCGGTGTGCCCGGACGGGTACCAGCCCCACTGCCCCGGCAGCAGGGGATCCCCCAGCGGGCCCGGCCGGGCGAACGCCGCCTTGGCCGGCACCACCAGCAGCGGGATCAGGATCGCCGTCAGCACTGCCACCGGTATCGGTAGCCACCAGCGGGTTGCCCCAGCCTGGTGGAACCGCCACGCCACCAGTCCGCCCGCGGCCAGCAGCACCGGGATCGCCGGGACGGTGCTGCCCAGATCCGCCAGGACGTGGCCCAGCTGGTCGAGCACCGAGCTGTGCAGGTCGTGCCGGGCCGTCGCGACCCCGTGCCGGACCCCGCGGTCCAGCCCGAGCAGCGGCCCGTCCACCACTACCTGCCACGACACCAGCACCAGCAGCACCATCGCGACCACCGGCACCGCCGACGAAGCCGCCGCCCGGCCCAGGACGCGGAACAGCCGCCCCGGAGCAGGGGGGAGAGCTCCGGGGCGGCTCGGATGATCGCCGTTCCGTGCGCCCCGGGGGGTGTGGGTCGGACGGTCGGTCGATCGGCCTTCGGTGTGCGCCGACCCGTACGGGACGGCCTGGTTGTCCTCGCGGCCCGCGCGCGGACCCGCGCCGAACGGCGGCTCCGCGGACGGCTCCGCCAATGGCTGAGGCTCGCTGTCCATCTGCGATGACACTACGTCAACAGCCCTTCCACGCCGAGTGCCTTCAGCGATTCCGCACATCATCTTCACCGCCCCTCGGGCAACCCTCCAGCCCGGTGAACGATCACCCGACCCCGGTCCCGACCCCGCAACCGGGACACCTCCGGGGCGCAAACCGAACGGCCCGCAGGGACCTGTTGCAGGTCCCCGCGGGCCGTTCAGCGCTGTCCGGACAACCCTCCGGCGGGGGTACGCCACCCGGCGGGGCGCTCACCGCGTCAGACGGCGGCGAACGCGCCCTCCAGGATGTCCAGGCCCTCGGCCAGGAGGTGCTCCGGCATGACCAGCGGCGGCAGGAAGCGCAGCACGTTGCCGTAGGTGCCGGCGGTCAGCACCACCAGGCCCTCGGCGTGGCAGGCCTTCGCGATCGCCGCGGTGGCCTCCGCGTTCGGCTCCTTGCCGCCCGCCTTCACCAGCTCGATGGCGATCATCGCGCCGCGACCGCGGACCTCGCCGATGATGTCGAACTTCTCCTGCAGCGCCCGCAGGCGGCCCAGCATGATCTCGCCGATCCGCTGCGCCTTGCCGTTGAGGTCCTGCTCCTTCATGGTCTCGATGGCGCCCAGCGCGGCGGCGCAGGCCACCGGGTTGCCGCCGTAGGTGCCGCCCAGGCCGCCCGCGTGCGGGGCGTCCATGATCTCGGCACGGCCGGTCACCGCGGCCAGCGGCAGACCGCCGGCGATGCCCTTCGCGGTGGTGATCAGGTCCGGGACGATGCCCTCGTCCTCGCATGCGAACCACTGGCCGGTGCGGCAGAAGCCGGTCTGGATCTCGTCCGCGACGAACACGATCCCGTTGGCCTTCGCGTACTCCACGATCGCCGGCAGGAAACCCTTGGCCGGCTCGATGAAGCCGCCCTCGCCCTGGATCGGCTCGATGATGATCGCGGCGACGTTGTCCGCGCCGATCTGCTTGTTGATGATGTCGATCGCCTGCGCGGCGGCCTCGGCGGCGCAGTTCTCCGCACCGGTCAGCCAGCGGTACGGGTACGCCACCGGTACCCGGTAGATCTCCGGGGCGAACGGGCCGAAGCCCTGCTTGTACGGCATGTTCTTCGCCGTCAGGCCCATGGTCAGGTTGGTGCGGCCGTGGTAGCCGTGGTCGAACACCACGACGGCGGTGCGCTTGGTGTAGGCGCGGGCGATCTTCACCGCGTTCTCGACCGCCTCGGCGCCCGAGTTGAACAGCGCGGTGCGCTTCTCGTGGTCGCCCGGGGTCAGCTCGTTCAGCTGCTCGGCGACGGCCACGTAACCCTCGTACGGGGTCACCATGAAGCAGGTGTGGGTGAACGCGGCCAGCTGCTCGCTCGCCTTCGCCACCACGGCCTCGGCGCTGTTGCCGACGTTGGTCACGGCGATACCGGAACCGAAGTCGATCAGCGAGTTGCCGTCCACGTCCTCCAGCACGCCGCCGTTGGCACGGGACACGTACACCGGCAGGGTGGTGCCGACGCCGGCCGCCACCGCACCCAGCTTGCGGGCCTGCAGCTCCTGCGACTTCGGACCGGGGATCGCGGTGACCAGGCGGCGCTCCTGCGGGAGCGGCGTTGCGGCGCTCATGGGTTTCTCCAGACTTCTCGGCTCGGTGCTTCGCAGGCTACGGCCGCCCTCCCCGGCCGGGCATGCGCCACTCGGTAGCACTGCGCCGTCCGACTTGTCCGGCACGGCCAGCGCGGGTGGCACGACTACCCGCAGGCCCCGCTCCACTACATTGAGCGCGGGCGTGTCGCCGATACGGCGGCATGGGTATGGCGGCACCGACGGCGGTCGGGCCGGGCGGGCGAGGGAGCGGGGCCGTACATGGCACAGGACGGGGCACACCACCACGGCGATCGCACCACCGCACCCCCGCCCCCGATGCCCCACCAGCGGCTCAGCGGCCGCACCGCCGGCGGCCCTGCCTTCGACCTCCCTGCCTGGGCCTCCGCCCCGCGCCCGGAGGCCGAACCGGGCGTGTACCGGCTGGGCTACCGCCAGGTCGACCCGCAACGGGCGGAGGTGGCGACCGTGCCGACCTGGCCGCTCCTCCTGCGGGCCGGACTGAACGCGGTGGTCGGATGGCTGGCCTATGTATACGGCGTCGAGTTCGCGAAGGACGGGACGACGCTGATCGGCGTCCTTCCGTCGCAGTCGGCGTTGGTCGCGACATCGGTCGTCCTGACCCTGAACGTCCTCGTGATCGGCGTGGTCATCAAGGTCTTCGGCCGGATGGGCCGGTGGCCCGAGGTGTGGCGGCGGTACGTGGCGCCGTTGCTGTCGCGGACGGTGACGCAGGAGGAGCGCGCCGAGGAGGACCGGGCGGCGTCAGAGGCGTTGCGGCGGTCGGACCCGTGGGCCGGATTGCGGCAGGGCGGGGCGGCCGCGGCGGCGGGGCGGCTGGACGGCGAGGCGGTCGGCGACGTCGATTACGTGCGGATCCAGCGGGCGTGGGAGTCGGCGCAGGCGGATCCGGTGTTCGTCCCGGCGTTCGTCGAGCAGGTGGCGGCGCGAGGGGCGGCGGCGTTCGCGCATCCGTCCGAGGCGCGGGAGCTGCCCGGCCGGGCCGAGCGTCACGATCTGCTGCTCCGTCAGGTCTGCCTCGGCGCCACCCAGGACGTGCCGAAGAACCCGCTGTCCCACCGGGCGGCCGGGTTCGCGCTGGATCCGGCGGTGCTCGGCACCTCGCTGCTGGCGGTGGGCCCGGCTGGGACGGGGAAGACGGCGCGGCTGGCGCGGCCGGTGGCGGAGGCACTCTGTCTGCAGGCACTGGCGGGGACCGCGTGCGCGGTGGTGATCGGGGCGGCGGACGCGGACCTGGGGCCTGACGGCTGGTACGACGTGGTGATCGCTCCCGGCGACCAGGCGTCGGTGTACGGGCTGGACCTCTACGGGGCGGCGCAGGATCCGGACGAGGCGGCCGCCCGGCTGGCCGAGGCGCTGCTGCCGGACGAGCTGACGGCCCGCGCGGAGAGCGCCCGGACGGCGTTGCAGCAGGTGGTGGGCCCGTTCCACGCCGCGCACCGCCGCTACCCGGGGGTCCGGGAGCTGCGGGCGCTGCTGGGCGGTGAGGCGGACGCACTGGCGGCGCTGGTGAAGGCGCTCGGGGCGGCCGGCCGGCTGGCCGCGTACGAGCGGGACCTGGAGCACCGGGAGCGCCAGCGCGGCCGGGCGGACGATCCCGGGGCGCTGCTGGCGGACCGGCTGGCGCTGCTGGACCGGCCGGCCTTCGAGGGGGCGTTCGCGACCGACGGCACCGGCCGGCCGCCGTTCGCGATGCGGGTGCTGGACCACCCGCTGCGGGTGCGGGTGAAGCTGCCCGAGCGGAGCCACCCGGAGGCGGCGCGGATGCTGTCCCGGCTGGTGGTGGGCCAGTTCGTGCAGGCGGCCGGGGCCCGGGAGGACCGTTCGCTGTTCGCGGGCCTCGTGGTGGACGACGCCTCGGCGGCGCTGGACGCGGCGACCGTGCGCGGGGTGCAGCGGATGCGGGGCGCGAACGCGGGCGCGGTGCTGCTGCTGCGGACGCTGGTGGACCTGCCGGAGGCGCTGCGCGCGCCGCTGTTCGGTGCGGTCGGCTGCCGGATGGCGTTCCCGGGAATCGCGCCGTGGGACGGTCGGCTGTTCTCGGAGGCCTGGGGCACGCATCTGGTGCAGGAGACGGCGGTGACGCACACCCCGGACACCTCGGGCGGGGTGATAAGGCGTGCCGGGCGGTTGGGGCGGAAGGCGTTGTCGGGGACGACCGCGCAGACGGAGTCGGTGACGACGCGGGATGTGGAGCGGTTGCGGTGGTCGCCGTCGGATCTGGCGCACGCGTTGCCGGCGGGGCATGCGGTGGTGTCGTTGACGGCGGTGTCGGGGGAGCAGGTGCCGCCGTTGCTGGTGGATCTTCGGGGGTGACCGGCGGGGGCCGGGGCCGCGGGGGGAAGTCGCCTTCGAGGTGGATTCGGCAGTACGGGTTGTCCGGGGCGTCCATAATGAAGGGGAGAGACCCTCACCGGATCCACTGCCCTCTCCTCGCCCGGCCGCACTGGCGCGGTCGGGTCGTTCCCCCGAAGGTGCCATGCCTCCCACACTCGCCTCCGTCGTCCGCAACAGTTCGCTCCATCTGACGGTTCTCGCCGGCGCGGACCATCTGGAGCGGCCGGTCCGCTGGGTGCACACCAGCGAGCTGGACGACCCGACGCCGTTCCTGGAGGGTGGCGAGCTGCTGCTCACCACCGGGATCAAGCTGGGCCGGACCGCCGCGCAGTTGCAGGCGTACGTGCACCGGCTGGCCGATGCCGGGGTGGTGGGGCTGGGGCTGGGGGTGGGGTTGTCGCACACGGAGGTGCCGCAGCCGCTGGTGGACGCGGCGGCGCAGCGCGGGCTGCCTCTGCTGCGGGTGCCGGAGCCGACGCCGTTCATCGCGATCAGCAAGGTGGTGTCGGCGGCGCTGGCCGCGGAGCAGTACGAGGCGGTGACGACGAGCTTCGAGGCGCAGGAGGAGCTGACCCGGGCGGCGCTCGGCAAGGACGGCACGACGGCCGTGGTGCGCCGGCTGGCGGCCCGGCTGGGCGGTTGGGCGGCGCTGTACGACGGGTCGGGTGCGCTGTCCGTGGTGGCGCCGGACTGGGCGGCTCGCCGGGCGGGGCGGCTGGCGGCGGAGGTGGACCGGCTGCGGCGGCGTCCGGCGCCGTCGAGTGCCGCGCTGCAGGGGCGGTCGCCGGGGATAGACACGGCGGACGAGGACTACGTGGTGGTCCAGTCGCTGGGGGCGGACCGGCGGGCCCGGGGTTTCCTGGCGGTGGGGACCGAGGACCGGATCACGCCGACCGAGCGGTACGTGCTGAACGCGGCGGTGGCGCTGCTGACCCTCACCCTGGAGCGCTCGCGCGAGCTGCGGCAGGCGGAGGAGCGGATGGGTGCGGCGCTGCTGCGGATGGTGCTGGCGGGCGAGGTGGCGACGGCCCGGCAGGTGGCGGTGGGGCTGTTCGGCGGCCTGCCGGAGGGGACGATACGGGTTCTGGTGGCCGGGGCCGGGCCGAGTGCGGATGCCGCGGAGGCGCTGGCGGAGCTGGCCGACCGGGCGGAGCAGGCGGGTTCCCGGGTGGGCGAGAAGCTGCTGGTGGCGCGCGAGGAGGGTGCGCACGGGCCGCGGCTGATGGTGCTGGCGCTGGACCACGGCGCGGTGCACCGGGCCTGCCTGGGCGTGGTGGAGGAGCACGAGGGCCTGTCGCTGGGGGCGTCGGCGCCGGCCGCCCTGGAGGAGGCGGGGACGGCGCACGCGCAGGCCGAGCGGGCACTGGCAGTGGCGCTGCGCGGTGGCCGCCGGTCGGTGGACCACGAGGAGGTCGGTGCGGGTTCGCTGCTGCCGCTGCTGGGGGAGGACGCGGTGACGGCGTTCGCGGAGGGGCTGCTGCGGCCGCTGCGTGAGCACGACCGGACGGCCCGCGGTGATCTGGTGGCGTCGCTGCGGGCGTGGCTGTCCAGACACGGGCAGTGGGACGCCGCGGCGGCCGACCTGGGGGTGCACCGGCACACGCTGCGCTACCGGATGCGTCGGGTCGAGGAGCTGCTCGGGCGGTCGCTGGACGACACGGACGTGCGCATGGAGCTGTGGCTGGCGCTGCGCTCCGGCGAGGAATAGCGAGCAACAGCGGGGAGCAGCCAGGAAAGCAAGGCGCAGCAGGGCCCGGCTGGACGGGATGGAGTGGCCCCGGGGCCGAACGCTCCTCGGCGGCCAATCCGGTCGGCGCGCCGCCGCACCTACCCTCGGGTTCGGGCCCACGTTCGTGGGCCGGACGACGACGAGGGAAGGGCCGGTACCACGGTGACCACCACGTACGATTTCTGGCTCGCCGGCCGCCGGGCGAGCGGCGACGCCGACTTCGAGGTGCACAACAGCTGGGACGGCCGTCTGGTCGGCAAGGTGAGCATCCCGACCGAGGCCCAGGTCGAGGAGGCGCTGGACGCCGCCGTCGCCGCGCTGCCGGTGTTCGCCGCGACCCCGGCGCACGTGCGCGCCGCCGCGCTGGACCATGTGGCCAAGCGCCTGGCCGAGCGCACCGAGGAGATCGCCCAGCTGATCACCGCCGAGAACGGCAAGCCGATCAAGTGGGCCCGCGGTGAGGTGGGCCGGGCCGTCTCCGTCTTCCGCTGGGCCGCCGAGGAGGCGCGCCGTACCAATGGCGAGACGATGCGGCTGGACACCGACCCGGGCGGCGTGGGCCGTTTCGCGGTGGTGCGCCGCTTCCCGCGCGGCGTGGTGCTGGGCATCGCCCCGTTCAACTTCCCGCTGAACCTGGTCGCCCACAAGGTCGCCCCGGCGATCGCGGTCGGCGCCCCGATCATCCTCAAGCCGGCCCCGGCGACCCCGCTGTCGGCGATGGTGCTGGGCGAGATCCTGGCCGAGACCGAGCTGCCGGCCGGTTCGTGGAGCATCCTGCCGGTGCCGAACGACCGGATGCCGGCGCTGGTCCAGGACAAGCGCCTGCCGGTGATCTCCTTCACCGGTTCGGACAAGGTCGGCTACCAGATCATGGACTCGGTGCCGCGCAAGCACTGCACCCTTGAGCTGGGCGGCAACGCCGCGGCCGTGGTGCTCGCCGACTGGTCCTCGGACGCCGACCTGGACTGGGCGGCCACCCGGATCGCGATGTTCGCCAACTACCAGGGCGGCCAGTCCTGCATCTCGGTGCAGCGGGTGATCGCCGACGCGTCGGTGTACGACGCGCTGGTGGAGAAGGTCGTCGCCAAGGTGAAGGCCCAGGTCACCGGCGACCCGAACGACGACGCGACGGACGTCGGCCCGCTGGTGGACGAGAACGCCGCGAAGCGCGTGGAGTCCTGGGTGGACGACGCGGTCGCCAAGGGCGCCAAGGTGCTGGCCGGCGGTACCCGCGAGGGCGCGACCTACGCCCCGACCGTGCTGGCCGAGCTGCCGGCCGACGCGATCCTGGCCAAGGCCGAGGCGTTCGGCCCGGTCCTGTCGCTGCACCGGGTGGACGGCACGGACGAGGCGTTCGCGGCCGTCAACGACTCGCCGTTCGGTCTCCAGGCGGGCGTGTTCACGCACGACCTGCAGACCGCCTTCCGCGCACACCGGGAGCTGGAGGTCGGCGGTGTGATCATCGGCGACGCGCCGTCCTACCGCGCCGACCAGATGCCGTACGGCGGCGTCAAGGACTCGGGCGTCGGCCGCGAGGGCGTCAAGTACGCGATGGGCGACTACACCGTCGAGAAGGTCATGGTCCTCACCGGCCTGGACCTCTGATCCACGCCTGATCCACGTCGTACGGAGGGCCCGGTTCGCCGAACCGGGCCCTCCGCGCGCTCCCGGGGCCGGGTCCGGGTCAGCCGTTGTGCCCGGCGGCGACGGCGACGGCCTCCTCGACCGTGGCGTTCCCCGCGACCAGCTCAAGGGTCTGCCCGGCGGTGCCCGGCTCGCGCAGCAGGGCGGCCAGGACGGCGGCCACATCGGCCCGGTCCACGGCGCCGCGCCCGACCTTGGCGGCGAGCCGGACCAGGCCGGTGCCGGGGCCGTCGGTGAGCCGCCCTGGGCGCAGCACCGTCCAGTCGAGCGCGGTGCGGGCCCGGACGGCGTCGTCGGCGGCGCCCTTGGCCCGCAGGTAGGTCTCGAAGACGTCGTCGGCGGGGTAGTGGGCGTCGGCGTCGGCGCCCATCGAGGAGACCATCAGGTAGCGGCGGACGCCGGCGAGTTCGGCGGCGTCGGCGAGCAGCACGGCGGCGTCGCGGTCGACGGTGTTCTTGCGGGCGGCGCCGCTGCCCGGTCCGGCGCCGGCGGCGAAGACCACGGCGTCGGCGCCGGTGAGCAGCGGGGCGAGTTCTGCGGCGGTGGCGGATTCCAGGTCGATCAGCAGCGGCTCGGCGCCCGCGTCCACGAGGTCCTGGGCCTGTTCGGGGCGGCGGATGATCCCGGCGGGGCGGTCGCCGCGTTCGGCGAGCAGCCGTTCGAGTTTCAGCGCGATCTGTCCGTGGCCCCCGGCGATGACGGTACGCATGGCTCCGACGGTAGCCGCGGCGCGCGGTGGCGTCATGCGGAGTGGCGTCATGCGGAGTGGCGTCATGAGGAGGGGCGTCATGCGGAGTGGCGTCATGCCGAGGGGCGTTCTGAGGAGGGGCGTCATACGGGAGTGCCGAGCCGGGCACGAGGAGGTCCCCGGGCAGGACACAATGGGCGCATGACTTCGCTCGCCCACCCGCAGCTGCGTTTCACGCCCACCGTGCAGGATCCGTCCGGCCCCCGGGAGCTGGTGATCCTCGGTTCCACCGGGTCGATCGGCACCCAGGCCATCGACGTGGTGCTCCGCAACCCGGACCGCTTCCGGGTGGTCGCCCTGTCGGCGGCCGGCGGCCGGGTGGAGCTGCTCGCCGAGCAGGCGCTGCAGCTGGGCGTGCACACGGTGGCGGTGGCCGATCCGACGGCCGAGCCGGCGCTGCGCGAGGCGCTGGCGGCGAAGGCGGCGGGCCGTCCGCTGCCGGCCGTGCTGGCCGGCCCGGACGCGGCGACCGAGCTGGCGGCCATGGAGTGCCACTCGGTGCTGAACGGCATCACCGGGTCGATCGGGCTGCGGCCGACGCTGGCCGCGCTGCGGGCGGGCCGGGTGCTGGTGCTGGCCAACAAGGAGTCGCTGATCGTCGGCGGCCCGCTGGTGAAGGCCGTGGCGCAGCCGGGGCAGATCGTGCCGGTGGACTCCGAGCACGCCGCGCTGTTCCAGGCGCTGGCCGGCGGCACCCGGGCCGAGGTCCGCAAGCTGGTGGTGACGGCGAGCGGCGGGCCGTTCCGTACCCGGACCCGTGAGCAGCTGGCCGGGGTGACCCCCCAGGACGCGCTCGCGCACCCGACCTGGGCGATGGGCCCGGTCGTCACGATCAACTCGGCCACCCTGGTCAACAAGGGCCTGGAGGTGATCGAGGCGCACCTGCTGTACGACGTCCCGTTCGACCGGATCGAGGTCGTGGTCCATCCGCAGTCGGCGGTGCACTCGATGGTGGAGTTCGCCGACGGTTCGACGCTGGCGCAGGCGAGCCCGCCGGACATGCGGATGCCGATCGCGCTGGGTCTGGGCTGGCCGGACCGGGTGCCGGACGCCGCCCCCGGTTGCGACTGGACGAAGGCCGCCACCTGGGAGTTCTTCCCGCTGGACAACGAGGCCTTCCCGGCGGTCGAGCTGGCCCGCGAGGTGGGCTCGCTGGGCGGCACCGTCCCGGCGGTGTTCAACGCGGCCAACGAGGAGTGCGTGGAGGCATTCCTGAAGGGCCGCCTCGCTTTCACGGGAATCGTGGACACTGTTGCCAAGGTCGTGGCCGAGCACGGCACGCCAGTGGCGGGAACTTCCCTGACCGTCGAGGACGTCCTGCACGCGGAGGACTGGGCCCGCGCCCGGGCCCGCGAGCTGGCGGCCGGCTGACGGCCCCGGTCACAGTAGGACGAGACGATGAGCGGAGCGGCATGACGGAGGACCAACGGTGGCAACGGTTTTGACGGTGGTCGGCATCCTGGTCTTCGTGCTCGGGCTGCTCATCTCGATCGCCTGGCACGAACTCGGCCACCTCTCCACGGCCAAGCTCTTCGGCATCCGGGTGCCGCAGTACATGGTCGGCTTCGGCCCGACCCTGTGGTCGCGCCAGAAGGGCGAGACCGAGTACGGCATCAAGGCCATTCCGTTCGGCGGGTACATCCGGATGATCGGGATGTTCCCGCCGGGCGAGGACGGCCGGATCACCAAGCGCAGCAGCTCGCCCTGGCGGACCATGATCGAGGACGCCCGGGAGGCCTCCTACGAGGAGCTCCAGGAGGGTGACGAGCACCGGCTCTTCTACACGCGCAAGCCGTGGAAGCGTGTCATCGTCATGTTCGCCGGGCCGTTCATGAACCTGATCCTGGCGTTCGGGCTCTTCCTGACGGTCATGATGGGCTTCGGCGTCTCCATGAACGTGCCGACGGTCAGCACCGTCGCCCAGTGCATCGTCAAGGCGGGTCAGCCCACCGACAACTGCCCGGCGGACGCCCCGCAGACCCCGGCCGCCAAGGCGGAGCTGAAGGCCGGGGACAAGATCCTCTCCTTCGACGGCGACCGGATCAGCACCTACGACCAGCTCCAGGCGGACATCCGCAAGTCGGCCGGCAAGACCGTGCCGATCGTGGTCGAGCGGGGCGGGCAGCAGCTCACCCTCAATCCGACCATTGCGGTCAACGACGTCCAGAAGTACGACGGGAACGGCATTCCGCTCAAGGGCCAGACCGTCCAGGCCGGGTTCCTCGGGTTCACCCCGGCGAGTGGTGTCGTCCAGCTGGGGTTCGGGCAATCCCTCGACCGGATGTACGGCATGGCGGAGAACGGCGTGAAGTCGCTGATCGCCCTGCCCGGCAAGATCCCCGGGCTCTGGAACGCCGTCGTGGGCGACGCCCCGCGCGACCCGGACTCGCCGATCGGCATGGTCGGTGCGGCCCGGGTGAGCGGCGAGGTCTTCTCGCTCGACATCCCGGGCACCCAGCGGATCGCGTTCTTCGTGAACCTGCTGGCCGGCATCAACCTGTCGCTCTTCCTGTTCAACATGCTCCCGCTGCTCCCGCTGGACGGCGGCCACGTTGCGGGAGCCGTCTGGGAGTCGATCCGCCGCCGCTTCGCACAGCTGTTCAACCGGCCCGACCCGGGCCCGTTCGACGTCGCCCGGCTCATGCCCCTGGCGTACGTCGTGGCCAGCATCTTCATCGGCTTCACCCTGCTCGTCCTGGTTGCCGACCTGGTGAACCCGGTCAAGATCAGTTAGGGCGTTCGGGTACAGCGGGTGTGCTGGGCTGCATCCCCGTGCCGTACCGTGGAGGCCGGGTGCGCGATTGTTGCGCGCCCGGCCTCGGCCGTCTCATCGGCCGGGCGGTCGACCACACCTCAACCCCGGGGAACCCTGCGCACATGACCGCGATCTCGCTCGGTATTCCGTCCCTGCCGCTCAAGCCGCTGGCCAAGCGCCGCGTATCCCGGCAGATCATGGTCGGCAACGTCCCGGTCGGCGGTGACGCCCCCGTCTCGGTACAGTCGATGACCACCACCGTGACCTCGGACATCAACGCGACGCTGCAGCAGATCGCCCAGCTCACCGCCTCCGGCTGCCAGATCGTCCGGGTCGCCGTCCCCTCCCAGGACGACGCCGACGCGCTGCCGATCATCGCCAAGAAGTCGCAGATCCCGGTCATCGCCGACATCCACTTCCAGCCGAAGTACGTCTTCGCCGCGATCGACGCCGGCTGCGCCGCGGTCCGCGTCAACCCGGGCAACATCAAGGCCTTCGACGACAAGGTCGGCGAGATCGCCAAGGCCGCCCGGGAGGCCGGCGTGCCGATCCGGATCGGCGTCAACGCCGGCTCGCTCGACAAGCGCCTGCTGGAGAAGTACGGCCGGGCCACCCCCGAGGCGCTGGTCGAGTCCGCGCTCTGGGAGTGCTCGCTGTTCGAGGAGCACGACTTCCGCGACATCAAGATCTCGGTCAAGCACAACGACCCGGTCGTGATGATCAACGCCTACCGCCAGCTCGCCGCCGCCTGCGACTACCCGCTGCACCTCGGCGTCACCGAGGCCGGCCCGGCGTTCCAAGGCACCATCAAGTCCGCGGTCGCCTTCGGCGCGCTGCTCGCCGAAGGCATCGGCGACACCATCCGGGTCTCGCTCTCCGCCCCGCCGGCCGAGGAGATCAAGGTCGGCAACCAGATCCTGGAGTCCCTCGGCCTGCGCCAGCGCGGCCTGGAGATCGTCTCCTGCCCCTCCTGCGGCCGCGCCCAGGTCGACGTCTACAAGCTCGCCGAGGAGGTCACCGCCGGCCTGGAGGGCATGGAGGTGCCGCTGCGGGTCGCCGTCATGGGCTGCGTCGTCAACGGCCCCGGCGAGGCCCGCGAGGCCGACCTCGGCGTCGCCTCCGGCAACGGCAAGGGCCAGATCTTCGTCAAGGGCGAGGTCATCAAGACCGTCCCCGAGTCGAAGATCGTCGAGACCCTGATCGAGGAGGCCCTCAAGCTCGCCGAGCAGATGCAGGAGGCGGGCGTCGAGGCCGGCTCGCCGACCGTCGTCGCCGCCGAGTGACCGCCTCGTAGTTCCCGCGCGGAGTCGCCGCGCGTCGTCTTTCCGGAAGCGGGGCCGTCCGTTCGCGGACGGCCCCGCGGCCGTAGCCGGGTGGGGCCACGGAGTAGGGTGCGGCCAGAGTCGTCTCAGTGAGGTGCTGTCTCGATGCTCGATCGAGGTGTGATGCTCCCCAGCTCTTTCCAGGCCGCCCGCGCCCTGGCCACCACCCGCGTGCTGGAGCCCCCCGACCTCGCCGACGTCCTGGAGATCCTCCACCGGGACCCGGTCGCCAACGCCTTCGTCGCCACCCGCGTCGAGTCGGTCGGCCTCGACCCCTGGCGGCTCGGCGGCGAGTTGTGGGGCTGGTACGACGAGGACGGCGTCCTCGACGCGCTCTGCTACGCCGGCGCCAACCTGGTCCTGGTCAACGCCGGAGCGGAGGCCGTCGCCGCCTTCGCCGAACGCGCCCGACGGCAGGGGCGCCGCTGCTCCTCGATCGTCGGGCCGGCCGGGCCCACCTCCGCCTTCTGGGCGCTCCTGGAACGGAGTTGGGGACCGGCCCGGGAAGTCCGCGCCCATCAGCCGCTGTTGGCCACCAGGGCGCCCTCGGCGGAGATCGCGCCCGATCCGCTGGTCCGGCGGGTGCGGCGGTACGAGGTCGAGGCGTTGATGCCCGCCTGCGTGGCGATGTTCACCGAGGAGGTCGGGGTCTCGCCGCTGGCGGGTGACGGCGGTCTCCTCTATCAGGCCCGGGTGGCCGAACTCGTCTCCACCGGACGGTCGTTCGCGCGCTTCGGGGGCGACGGCCAGGTGGTGTTCAAGGCCGAGATCGGGGCCGTCACCGAGGGGGCGTGCCAGATCCAGGGGGTCTGGGTCGCGCCCGAGCACCGGGGGCAGGGGCTTTCCGAGACCGGGATGGCGGCTGTTCTCGACATCGCGCTGCGGGAGGTCGCGCCGGTGGTCTCGCTCTACGTCAACGACTTCAACCTCCGGGCGCGGGCCGCGTACCGTCGGGTCGGCTTCTGTGAGGTCGGCGCGTTCATGAGTGTTCTGTTCTGACCGTGCTGTTCTGACCGTTCTGTCGTTGTGGTCGGCTCTCTCGCCGTGGTCGGTTTCGATCTCCGCCCGCAGTCGGTGGCCCCGGGTAGTAACGTCCGGGGCATGGATCAGCTGACCGGGGTGACGATCGAGGCCATCGACCTTGCGGCCTGGGCGCCGCAGGCGCTCGATGTCCAGGCGGTGGCGTTCGGGCTGACGCCCGAGGAGGTCGCGGTCCGGCTGCACATCGTCGGGCGGCACGCCCAGCAGCCCGGGGTGATCGCCCTCGGTGCGATGAGCGGCGGTCGGCTGGTCGGCTTCGGCTACGGCATGCCCAACCGGCGCGAGCACTGGTGGAGCACCGTCATCGAGCCCTATCTGGTGTCCCGGGGGTACGGGGACTGGCTGGACGGGGTGTTCGCCATCACCGAGCTGCACGTGCTGCCCGAGTACCAGGGCCAGGGCATCGGCTCCCGGCTGATCCGTACGCTCTGCGAGCGCTCGGGCCTCGACCGCAGCATCCTCTCCGCGATCGACGCCGAGACGCCTGCCCGGCGGCTCTACCGCTCCCTCGGTTACCAGGACCTCGCCCGTGCGGTGCGGTTCCCCGCCACGGACCGGCTTTACGCGGTGATGGGGGCTCGGCTTCCGCTGCGGGAGCCTCGTGTGGCGGAGGCGTAGGCGGGGCTTGGACGGGGCCTGGCTAGACGGCTCCGGCGAACTCCAGGTAGAGCTCGGCGTCCTCCCGGCGGCCGGCGGCCAGGGCGCGCAGGGCCAGGTCGACGGCGCGGAACAGGGTCCAGCCGCGGAGGCGGTCCCGGTCCACCTCCAGTGCGTCGGAGAGCTGCTGGATCCGTCGGCGGACGGCTGCGGGCACGCCCGGGGAGCCGACCAGGGTGTCCGCCCGGTCGAGCACCAGCCGGGCCAGGTCGAAGGCCCGCTCGCCGGCGAGGGGACGCGGGTCGATCGCCAGCCAGGGGGCGCGGTCGGCGGCGAGCACGTTGCCGTGGTGGAAGTCGCCGTGCAGCAGGTAGGTCTCGGAGGCGGAGGCCGCCAGGCCTTCGGCGGTCTCCAGGGCCTCGGTGACCAGCGGCCCGGCCTCTTTCGCACCGGGGAGGGTGCGGCGCTCGCGCAGGTGGTCGGAGGTTTCGGTGATCCGGTCGGCGAGGGTGGGGAACGGGTGCCCCTCGGGCAGAGCCCCCCAGAGCCGGTGCAGCAGGCTGGTCGCCTCCAGCATCGCCTTCGCCTCGGCGAGTGACCGCAGGGGGATGTCGCCGTGCAGGCGCTCCAGCAGCAGGACTCCCTCGGCGGGGACGGCGTCCAGGAGAAGGACGGCGCCGCGGCCGGCCCAGTGCGAAAGTGCGGCGTGCTCCGCGGCCGTCTCCGGGGTGACCAGGCCGGCCTTGAGGACGGCGGGGGAGAGGTCGTCGCGGTGGACGTAGGCGATCAGGCTCAGGCTGCCGCCCGGATCGAGGACGCGCTCCAGGGTGAGGTTCCAGCGCTCCAGGTAACCGGCCACCTGCGTGGGCAGGTCGGCCAGCCACTGCTGGGCTGCCGCGCCCTCGGATGCGCCGACACTCCGTGTCAGCCATGTGGGGACGGTGATCTGTGCTGATGCTCCCGACATGCCGGCCTTCCGGTTGGTGGTCCCCCGTTGGTACTACGGGTCCATTGTCGGACATGGGGGCGAAAGTGCAGGTCAGTGAAGCGGGGGGTGGGGGTGGTGGGGTGGGGGCTCTCGGGAGGGTGGGTGCGGGGGCGGCTCCGGGGGTGGCCGCTCCGGGGGCTGGATGATTCTCCGACTGCCGAGGGTGGCGGGCGTGGGTGGGGTGGTGCGGGTGGTTGGGGGGGTGGTTCTTTTTGCGGGCGCGTGGGCTTCGTCACGCGCCCGCCAGGGTGCCGCGGCCGCAGCGCCTCTAGGTCAGGGGGTGGGGGTCGGGGTGGCGGATGCAGGCGTCGTGGGGGCTGGGGCCGGGAGGCCTGGGAACGGGGTGGGGGCGGCGCCCCAGTGGCGGGCGCGGGCGGCGGATTCGCGCAGGGCTTCGGCGGCGGTGGGCCGCTGTGGGGCGGGCACGGCGGCGACCAGGTCTGCGTAGACGGTGGTGAGCCGGGTCTCTATGTGGGCGGCGAGTCGGGTGGCGCCGGCTGCGTCGGTGACGGCGAACGGCAGCTGGTAGCCGGCGGCTGCCGCGCTGGGGGTGGCGCCCACGCTACCGAGGAGGCGTTGCCAGGCGTCCCGGCGGGCCTGGTGGGCGGCGTAGGCCGTTCGGGCGTCGGCGCGCTGCTGGTCGTCGGGGAGCCGCGCGCCGACCACCCCGTAACCGTAGATCGCGGCGTGCTCGGCACTCAGTGCGCCTTGGAGGGCGGTGAGGGCGTCGCTGCCCAGGGCCGGGCCGGCGGCGGAGGCGCTCGGGCTCTCCGAGGGCGAGGCGGCGGGGGTGGGCGGGGGAGTGGTGTCGCCGAGGGCGGTGGCGTGCAGGGCGCCGCAGGCGGAGACGGCGGCGAGCAGTCGGGCCAGCTGGGGTGAGGCGGCGCCGAGGTCGGCGAGGCGGGTCTGTGCGGTCTGGCGTTCGAGGGTGGCGAGAGCGGCGACGGTGGTGATCGCGGTCGGGGAGGGGAAGGGGGACGGGGAGCTGGAGGGGGTGGGGGAGGAGGGGGCGGAAGGGGAAGCGGGGGAAGTGGTGCCGGACGTGGATGGTGTGGCTGTGGGCAGGCCGGTTGCCAGGGCTGCCCGGTGTTGGGCCACCTCCGCTCGCAGCGGCTGGAGCTGTGCCGCCTGCCCGGCGCCCGGGCCGGCTAGCAGGGTGTCGTATCCGGCGAGCAGGGTGTCGGTGGTGGCGACCGCGCGGAGCCGGAGGGGCTCGTCCGGGTCGGGGCGGCGGTCGTTGGTGCGGCCCTGGTCGGCGTTGTGGTGGGAGTCGGTGCAGGCGGTGAGGGCGCCGCCGGTGGTGAGGAGCAGCCCTAGGGCCAGGAAGGTCCGTCGGCTGGGCGGCTGCATCGGTGTCACTCCGGGGCGTGTACGGGAGGACGGCCTCCCCGCCTCCCCTCGTTGGCGTGAATGATTACAGAATCCCCACGTTTTCGGGCAGGGATTCGGGGTGGGAGCCGTTGTGCGGGCGGGTGTGAGCTTGCTCGCAGTGGGTGTCGCCCGGCCGGTGGGGGGTGGTCCGGAATCGGTGGTTCGTGGCATCACCGGCTAGGCTTTGGGCCGAGCTGCCGTGACCCGGTGTGCGCCGGACCGGCGCCGGGGGTGCGGAGCGACCTTCTGACAACAGCAGACGCGGCCGAGGAGTCCACCCGGATGAGCACCACCCACACCGACCGGCTGCGCGCGTTGCTGGAGCCGCTGGCCGCGCAGGCGGGCCTGGATCTGGAGGACGTCCGGGTCACCCGGGCGGGCAACCGCCGCCAGGTGCAGATCGACGTCGACACCGACGGCGGCGTGGACATGGACGCCATCGCCGAGTTCAGCCGTGTGGTGGGCGAGGCCCTGGACGAGTCGGACCTGATGGGTGACGGCGCGTACCTGCTGGAGGTCGGTTCCCCGGGGGCGGAGCGTCCGCTGGTCCTGCCCCGGCACTGGCAGCGCGCGGAGGGCCGGCTGGCCAAGATCCACCTGGTCGACGGCGGGGAGATCGTCGCCCGGGTGCTGGAGGCGGACGAGGACGGCGCGCTGGTCGAGGTGCAGCCGGTGAAGGGCCGGGGCCGCCCGAAGGAGCGTCGGCTGGAGTACGCCGAGGTGGCCCGGGCGCGCGTCCAGGTCGAGTTCAACCGCCAGGACGACAAGCTCCTCGACGAGGCCGCGGACTTCGCGGACGACGACGCCTCCGAGGAGGGGGACGACGGTGCGGAGTGACATCCGCACGGGGGCCCTGGACCACAGCATGATGAACGTGACGAAAGACGAGGAGGCGTAGCCGTGGACATCGACATGAGTGCCCTGCGCACGCTGGTCAACGAGAAGAACATCCCCTTCGACCTGCTGGTCGAGTCGATCGAGTCCGCCCTCCTCACCGCGTACCACCGCACCGAGGGCTCGCGCCGCCGCGCCCGGGTGCACCTGGACCGCAAGAGCGGCCATGTCACCGTGTGGGCGATGGAGGACCCGGCGGAGCTGGAGGAGGGTGTCGAGCCGAAGGAGTTCGACGACACCCCGAACGGCTTCGGCCGGATCGCGTCCAGCATTGGCATCCAGGTGATGATGCAGCGTCTGCGCGACGCCGCCGACGACCAGACCTTCGGCGAGTACGCGGGCAAGGAGGGCGACATTGTCACCGGTGTCGTCCAGCAGGGCAACGACCCGAAGAACGTGCTCGTGGACATCGGCAAGCTGGAGGCCATCCTGCCGCCGCAGGAGCAGGTCCCGGGCGAGGACTACCGGCACGGCACCCGGCTGAAGTGCTACGTCGTGGCGGTGCGCCGCGGTGTCCGCGGGGCGTCGGTGACGCTGTCGCGGACGCACCCGAACCTGGTGAAGAAGCTGTTCGCGCTGGAGGTCCCGGAGATCGCGGACGGCAGTGTGGAGATCGCCGCGATCGCCCGTGAGGCCGGCCACCGCACCAAGATCGCGGTCTGGTCGCGCCGGGCCGGGCTGAACGCCAAGGGCGCCTGCATCGGCCCGATGGGCTCCCGGGTGCGCGCGGTGATGGGCGAGCTGCACGGCGAGAAGATCGACATCGTCGACTGGTCGGAGGACCCGCGGGAGATGGTTGCCGCGGCGCTGTCCCCCGCTCGGGTGACGAGCGTGGAGATCGTGGACGCCGTCCAGCGCTCCGCCCGGGTGATCGTGCCGGACTACCAGCTGTCGCTGGCGATCGGCAAGGAGGGGCAGAACGCCCGCCTCGCCGCCCGTCTCACCGGCTGGCGGATCGACATCCGGCCGGACACCGAGGGGCAGCCGGAGGACGCCGGCCGCCCTGGTGACCAGTAAAACGCTGGCGGCCGAGCGGTCATCAGTGTTGTCCTGGGCGTCCCCGCTGGTCCTCCTGGGATCGGCGGGGCGGCGCCATGTTCCTTCGGAGGGGTAGACTTGCCTTCGTCTGGCCGGACGCATGTCCGAGCACGCCCGGAACGCACCTGCGTGGGCTGCCGCAAGCGCGCGGCCAAGCACCAGCTGTTGCGTGTCACGGCGGTCGAGGGCGTCTGCGTCCCTGATCCCCGTGGTGCACTGCCGGGCCGGGGCGCTCACCTGCATCCCGATCCGGCCTGCCTCGACCTCGCGGTCCGCCGCCGGGCGTTCCCCCGGGCCTTCCGGCTCCAGGGCACGCTCGACACGGAGCGGCTCCGCGGGTTCATCGAGGAGCGGGCAGCCGACACCCCGGAGTCCTGAACCACTCAGGCCCGCCCGGTGCGGTACGTCCCGCACGGCCGCCGCGTCTGCGTGGCGGAGAACCACCGCAACAAGTACGGCGCGCGGGCAGCCGCACGCCGTGCCACCAGTCAGGTACCTCGCGATGTGGAAGTAGGTCGAGATTGCGATGAGCACTCGATGAGTACGCGATGAGTACGCGATGGGTACGCCCATGAAGTAGCGACAGTCCGGCGGACGAGACCCCCGGACTCATAGACAGGAGTGAAGTGGCTAAGGTCCGGGTTTACGAACTCGCCAAGGAACTTGGCTTGGAGAGCAAGGCCGTCATGGCCAAGCTCACCGAGCTGGGTGAGTTCGTCCGTTCGGCGTCCTCGACGATCGAGGCGCCGGTTGTGCGCAAGCTGACTGACGCGCTTGGTGTGTCCCCCACTGGTGGATCCGCTGCCAAGCCGGGCCCGCGGAAGACCGCGGCGCCCTCCCCTGCCGGTGGCGCTGCCGCCGGCTCCGGTGCCCCCAAGCCGGGTGCCCCGACCCCGGGTCCGCGCCCCAGCGCGACCCCTGGTCCCCGTCCCACACCGGCCGCAGGCCCTGCGGCTGCGGCGCCTGCCCCGGCCGCTCCCGCCGCCCCGAAGCCGGCCACGCCGGCCCCGGGTCCGCGTCCGGCTGCGCGTCCCGCCGCTCCGGCGGCCCCGGCCGCGCCCGCGGCCGAGTTCTCCTCGCCGGCTCCGGCCGGTGACGCCCCGCGTCCGGCTGCCCAGGCCCCGCGCCCGAGTGGCCAGGCCTCCGGCGGCGCCCGTCCGGGCCCGCGTCCGGCCGGCCCGCGTCCGGGCAACAACCCCTTCACCTCGGGCAGTGCCACCGGTATGGCCCGCCCCGGCGACCGCCGTCCGGCCGCGCCGGGCGCGCGTCCGGGTGGCGAGCGTGCGCAGGGCGGTGACCGTCCGCGTCCGGGTGGCGACCGTCCGCGTCCCGCCGGTGCTCCGGGTGCCGGTGCGCCGCGTCCGGGTGGCGACCGTCCGCGTCCCGCCGGTGCTCCGGGTGCCGGTGCGCCGCGTCCGGGTGGCGACCGTCCGCGTCCCGCCGGTGCTCCGGGTGCCGGTGCGCCGCGTCCGGGCGGTGCCCCGCGTCCCGACGGCATGCCGCGTCCGGCCGGTCCGCGCCCCGGCGCGCCGAGCCCGTCCGGTATGCCGCGCCCGAACCCGGGCATGATGCCGCAGCGTCCGGCTCCGGGCCCGCGTCCCGGCCCCGGTGGCCGTGGTCCTGGTGGCCCCGGCGGCCGTCCGGGTGCTCCGGGCGGTGCCCGTCCGGGCTTCGCCGGTCGTCCGGCCGGTCCGGGCTCGCGTCCGGCCGGTGGCGGCGGCTTCGGCGGCCCGCGTCCGGGTGGTGCCGGC
The DNA here is from genome assembly GCF_019192735.1 of Kitasatospora aureofaciens. Lineage (GTDB taxonomy): Bacteria > Actinomycetota > Actinomycetes > Streptomycetales > Streptomycetaceae > Kitasatospora > Kitasatospora aureofaciens_A. The sequence goes on along the minus strand of NZ_JAHTKP010000062.1, from coordinate 11,586 downwards.
GCCGGTGGCGGCGGTGGCTTCGGCGGCGCCCGTCCGGGTGGTTTCGGCGGTCGTCCCGGTGGCCCGGGTGCCCGTGGTGGCACGCAGGGTGCGTTCGGTCGCGGCCCCGGTGGCCGTCCGGCGCGTGGCCGCAAGTCGAAGCGGGCGAAGCGCCAGGAGTACGAGGCCATGCAGGCCCCGTCCGTCGGCGGTGTGATGCTGCCTCGCGGCAACGGCCAGACCGTTCGCCTGTCGAGCGGCGCCTCGCTGATGGACTTCGCGGAGAAGATCAACGCCAACCCGGCCGCGCTCGTCTCCGTCATGTTCAACCTCGGTGAGATGGTCACCGCGACGCAGTCGGTCTCCGACGCCACGCTGCAGCTGCTGGCGGACGAGATGGGCTTCGTCCTGGAGATCGTCAGCCGGGACGACGAGGACCGCGAGCTGCTGGAGTCGTTCGACATCGACTTCGGTGCCGACGAGGGCGACGAGGACCAGCTGGCCCCGCGCCCGCCGGTCGTCACCGTCATGGGTCACGTCGACCACGGTAAGACCCGCCTGCTGGACGCGATCCGCAAGTCCAACGTGGTGGCCGGCGAGGCCGGTGGCATCACCCAGCACATCGGCGCCTACCAGGTGGCCACGATGGTGAACGGCGAAGAGCGCCCGATCACCTTCCTGGACACCCCGGGTCACGAGGCGTTCTCCGCCATGCGCGCCCGTGGTGCCAAGTCCACCGACATCGCGATCCTGGTGGTCGCGGCCAACGACGGTGTCATGCCGCAGACGGTCGAGGCGCTGAACCACGCCAAGGCCGCCGGTGTGCCGATCGTGGTCGCCGTCAACAAGATCGACGTCGAGGGCGCCGACCCGACCAAGGTCCGCGGTCAGCTGACCGAGTTCGGTCTGGTGGCCGAGGAGTACGGCGGCGACACCATGTTCGTCGACATCTCCGCGCGCCAGGGTCTGAACATCGAGCAGCTGCTGGAGGCCGTGGTCCTGACCGCGGACGCCTCGCTCGACCTGCGGGCCAACCCCGAGCAGGACGCGCAGGGCATCGCCATCGAGGCGCACCTCGACAAGGGCCGCGGCGCCATGGCGACCGTGCTGGTCCAGCGCGGTACGCTCCGCGTCGGCGACTCGATCGTCGTGGGCGACGCCTACGGCCGCGTCCGCGCGATGCTGGACGAGAACGGCAACAGCCTCTCCGAGGCCGGCCCGTCCCGCCCGGTGCTGCTGCTCGGTCTGACCTCGGTGCCCCGCGCCGGCGACAGCTTCATCGTCGTCGACGAGGACCGCACCGCCCGCCAGATCGCCGAGAAGCGCTCGGCCCGCGACCGCAACGCCGCCTTCGCGCAGCGTCGGGTCCGGGTGTCCCTGGAGGACCTGGACAAGGCCATCGCCGCCGGCTCCATCGAGCAGCTCAACCTCATCATCAAGGGTGACGTCTCCGGTTCGGTCGAGGCCCTTGAGGACGCCCTGGTCAAGCTGGACGTGGGCGAGGAGGTCGAGCTCCGGGTGCTGCACCGCGGCGTCGGTGCGATCACCGAGTCCGACGTCGACCTGGCCATGGGCTCGGACGCCATCATCATCGGCTTCAACGTGCGCGCCGAAGGCCGTGCGCGTGCGGCGGCCGACAAGGAAGGCGTGGACGTCCGGTACTACTCGGTCATCTACCAGGCGATCGAGGAGATCGAGAACGCCCTCAAGGGCATGCTCAAGCCCGAGTACGAGGAGGTGCGCCTCGGCTCCGCGGAGATCCGCGAGGTGTTCCGCAGCTCCAAGTTCGGCAACATCGCGGGTGTCATCGTCCGCGAGGGTCTGCTGCGCCGCAACGCCAAGGCCCGCCTCATCCGCGACGGCAAGGTCGTGGCGGAGAGCCTCACCATCGAGGGTCTGCGCCGCTTCAAGGACGACGCGACCGAGGTCCGCGAGGGCTTCGAGGCCGGTGTGACCCTGGGGTCGTTCAACGACATCAAGGTCGACGACGTCATCGAGACCTACGAGATGCGCGAGAAGCCGCGCGCGTAAGCGGACGGCTGCCGGGGCCGGTCGACGGGTGGTATTTCCGTCGACCGGCCCCGGTCTCGCTGTGTAGGGTCCGGGGTAGTTCAGATGTAGCAGCGTCAGCCCGGTTCCGGGCTGTCGCCCCCCGAGGCCTCCAGGTCGGCGAGACCTGTCATACATGTTCGTGGGAACACTCACCTTCGACCTGCTGCTGGGCGACGTCCACTCGCTCAAGGAGAAGCGTTCGATCGTGCGGCCCATCGTGGCCGAACTGCAGCGCAAGTACAGCGTGTGCGCTGCCGAGACCGGGAACCAGGATCTGCACCGCCGGGCCGAGATCGGCCTCGCGGTGGTGTCCGGCGACGCCGGATACGTCACCGAGATCCTGGACAGCTGTGAGCGGTTGGTCGTCGGCCGCCCCGAGGTGCTGCTCCTCGCCGCGAGGAGGCGCTACCACAACGACGACGACGAATAAGGCCTGTGGAGGCCGCCGGCGGAAGTCGCCGTTCTCACACAGATCAGGACCCAGAGCGCCCGCAAGGCCGGGCGCGGGCCGGTACTTTGGGGCGTGGGCCCCGACGGGTGCGCAGCTCGCCCGGGTACCGGGCCCACTGCACGAGGAGGCAACGTGACCGACACCGCAAGGGCGCGCAAGCTCGCCGACCGCATCCAGGTGGTCGTCGCCCAGACCCTGGAGCGGCGGATCAAGGACCCGAGGCTCGGGTTCGTGACCATCACCGACACCCGGGTGACCGGCGACCTGCGCGAGGCCACCGTCTTCTACACCGTCTTCGGCGACGAGACCGAGCGCCAGGCCACCGCGGCCGCGCTGGAGAGTGCCAAGGGCGTGATCCGTTCCGAGGTCGGCAAGATCGGGGTGCGCTTCACCCCGACGCTGACCTTCGTCGCGGACGCCCTGCCGGACAACGCCCGGAACATCGACGACCTGCTCGACCGGGCCAAGGCCATCGACGCGGCGGTGCGCACCACCGCCGCGGGCGCGACCTACGCCGGCGACGCGGACCCGTACAAGGTTCCGGCGTCCGAGCGTGACGACGAGGACGAGTAGTCATGACGGGTGAGCCGGCGCAGGCCGGTTCGGCGGCTGGTTCGACCACGGGGGCGTCCTCCACCATCACGGTGGAGGGTGCCCTCGCGGTGCTTCCGGGGCCGCGCACCGAGGAGAGCGGCTTCGAGCTGGTCTGGCAGCAGGTGGTGGCGGAGATCGGGCGGGCGCGCTCGATCGACCTGATCTGCCACATCTGCCCGGACGGTGACGCCCTGGGCTCCTCGCTGGCGGCCGCGTTGGCGCTGCGCGGGCTCGGCAAGCAGGTGCGGGTCTCCTTCGGCGACGACCCGCAGGTGGTGCCCGAGTCGCTGGCCTTCCTGCCGGGGCAGGAGCTGATCGTGCCGGCCGCCGAGGTGCCCGACACCCCGGAGCTGGTGCTCTGCTTCGACGTGGCCGCGCAGAGCCGGCTCGGCCTGCTGCACGACAAGGCCTTCGCCGCGCCCGTGCTGGTGGTCTTCGACCACCACGCCTCCAACCTGGGCTTCGGCACGCACCAGTTGATCGACCCGACCGCGCCGGCCACCGCCGTGCTGGTCGACGAGCTGCTGCGCCGGCTCGGCGTCGAACTCGACCAGGACCTGGCCACCTGCCTCTACACCGGGGTCGCCACCGACACCGGCTCGTTCAAGTACCGGGCCACCACGCCCGCCACCCACGAACTCGCCGGGCGCCTGCTGGCCACCGGCATCCGGCACGACCTGATCTCCCGGCAGCTGTGGGACACCTCCTCCTTCGGCTACCTCAAGGTGCTCGCGGGCGCGCTCGACCGGGCCGTCTACGAGCCGGACGCGGCCGGCGGGCTCGGGCTGGTGTGGACCTGGGTGCCCTACCAGGACCTCGTGCTGTTCAGCGTCACGATCGAGGAGATCGAGGGGCTGATCGACATCCTGCGCCGCCCGGCCGAGGCCGAGGTGGCGCTGGTGCTCAAGCAGGACCCGGACGGGACGCTGCGCGGCTCCTCGCGCTCCAAGGGCGCGGTGGACGTCGCCGCGGCGTGCGCCGAACTGGGCGGCGGGGGACACGTCTACGCGGCCGGGTTCAGCGCCCGGGAGGACGTGGCCGTCGTGGTCCAGCGGTTCCGGGGCGCGCTGCGGCCGGTAAGTTGATCACGTTGTGATCTCTCCTGATCACTTGTTGATCGCCTTTTAGAGAAAGAACTCGATGAAGCGCAAAGGCACCGGCCCCGACGGCCTGGTGATCGTCGACAAGCCCGAGGGCATCACCTCGCACGGGGTGGTCGCCAAGCTGCGGTGGCTGGCCGGGACGCGGAAGGTCGGCCACGCCGGCACGCTCGACCCGATGGCCACCGGCGTGCTGGTGATCGGCGTCGAGCGGGCCACCCGGCTGCTCGGCCACCTGATGCTCACCGCCAAGACGTACGAGGCGACCATCCGGCTCGGCCAGACCACCATCACCGACGACCGGGAGGGCGAGATCACCTCGTCCACCCCGGCCGACGGGGTGGACCGGGCGGCGATCGACGCCGGGATCGCGGCGCTCACCGGCGAGATCATGCAGGTCCCGTCCAAGGTCAGCGCGATCAAGATCGACGGCAAGCGGTCGTACGCGCGGGTGCGCGAGGGCGAGGACTTCGAGCTCGCGGCCCGGCCGACCACGATCCACTCCTTCGCCGTGCACGGGCAGCGCGCGGCGGCCGCCGAGGACGGCACGCCGGTGATCGACCTGGACGTGACCGTCGAGTGCTCCTCCGGCACCTACATCCGGGCGCTGGCCCGGGACCTCGGCGCTGGGCTGGGCGTCGGCGGCCACCTCACCGCGCTGCGGCGGACCAAGGTCGGGCCGTACTCGGTGGAGTCGGCGCGGACGCTGGAGCAGCTGGAGGCTGCGGTCACCAGCGGCTCCGCCGCGGGGCTGGAGGTAATGCCGATCGCGGATGCGGCGGCGGCCGCCTTCCCGCGCTGGGACCTCGACGCCGGACAGGCCGAGAAGCTGTCGCACGGCGCCCGGCTCAAGGCGCCCGGGCTGGGTGTGGACGGGCCGATCGCGGTGTTCGGGCCGGACGGGCGCTTCCTCGCGCTGGTGGAGGAGACGGGCGGGCAGGCGAAGCCGGTCGCGGTCTTCGTCGGCTGACGGCACTCTGCCCTGGTCGAACCCCCGTCGAGATCTCGGCGGGGGTTCAGTCATACCCGGAGGGGGTTCACAGGGGTTCAGGCATTGGGGGCAGCTATTGGGGGGAGCGCGCGAGGTGAATGGCGGTGGTGAGCGGCGCGGGCGGGGTCGGGTCGCTGCCCCGGCGGGCAGGCTCCCGGGCGGCGAGCAGGTCGCCGCGACGAGCCCGCTCCGGGGCCGCCGGGCCCTGCGGGGAGGCGGGGCGCGATGCCGGGGTTCCTGGACGGCGACGGGGTGGCGGGTGATCCGGGGCGGTACCTGCTCCGGATCCGCGACCTCAACGGGCGGCTGCACGGCTTAGGGTTCGTCGCCGACCCGCAGGGCACCGTGCTCACCGCGCACGAGAGCGTCGCGGGCCTGGACCGGGTCGTCCTGCACACCCCCGGCGGGCAGACCCGGGTGCTCGGCCCGGACAGCGTGCTGCCGTTGCCCGGGCACGGGCTCGCCCTGCTGCGCACCGACGCGGTCGGCGGGCTGCCCGTCCCGCCGCTGCCGGTCGCCGCCCCGGGGGCCGGGTGCGAGGTGCTGCTGCCCGCGCTGGCGGGCGAGGACGGACGGGCGGTGGCGCTGCGCTGCGGCGTGCTCGGGGTGACCGGCGCGGGGTACGTGCCTACCTTGCCCGCCAACGGGCAGCCCGGGCCGGACCGCGTCCACCTGCTGCGCGGGGTGCTGCTGCTCGACGTTCCCGTGGTCGGGGGTGTCGTGGTCCCGGCCGGATCGCCGGTGCTGGACGCCCGCAGCGGCGCGGTGATCGGGCTTGCGGCGCCGCTGCTGCGAGGCCCGCAGCACGGTGGCGCGCTGACGGCCGTGCCCGCCGCCGGCGGGGTGGCGCCCGCGCCGGAGCTGGCCGCGCTGACGGGGCGGAACGCGGCGGCCGTCCCCGCGTACGGGCCGGCGCTCAACCTGGCCGGGGTGCTGCGGCTGGCCGCCGTCCAGCTGGGCGCCGCCGGGGCCGGGCCCGGCCGGGTCGCCGGGCTCGCCGCCGACCGGGTCGACCGGCCGGACGGCCTCGCCGGGGACGAGCCCGCGGCCACCGTCACCGTCCTGGTCGGCGCCCCCGGCAGCGGGCGCAGCACCGAACTCGCCGCCCTCGCCGTCCGCCGGGCCGGTGGCGCCCGGCCGCGGCCGACGCTCTGGCTGCGCGGCGCCGACCTGCGGGCCGAGGACCGCTCGCTCGCCGACCCGGTGGAGCGGGCGCTGGCCGCGGCGGCGGCCGAACTGGGCACCCCGCCGCCCTCGCCGGAGCCGGTGGCCGCCCTGTGTGCGGCGGCGGGGCGGCCGCTGCTGGTGATCCTGGACGGCCCCGAGGAGGCCCCCGTAGCGCTGGAGCCGGGGTGGCTGCGGGCGGCGGGCGAGTGGCTGACGGGGCGCGGGGCCCGGCTGCTGACGGCCTGTGGGGAGGAGGGCTGGGAGCAGCCGCCCGCCGGGGAGTGGGGTGAACCGGGCGCGCAGGAAGCCCCGGCGCCCGACCGGGAGCACGAGCACGCGGCGAACGGCGACCTGAGCAGCGCCCCCACCGTCCGGGTGGCCCGCCCGGCGGCGCCCACCCTGGCCGTCCACCGCCTCGGACCGCTGCCGGGCGAGGCGGCGGAACGGGTCCGCCGCCGGTACGGGCTGCCGCCGGGCCGTCCGGCCGCGGCCGACGCGCGGCACCCGCTGGCGGTGCGGCTGGCCGGGGAGCTGTGGGCGCAGGGCCTGCACGGGGAGCCGGCGGGCCGGGGCGAGCTGTTCGGCGCGTACCTGGACCTGCGCTGTCTGCGGGTGGCGCAGCGGCTCGCGGACGACGGCCGGTCGCGCCGCCCGGGCGCGCACCGCCGGGGCGCGGTGCGCCCGGCCGGGCCGTCCGCCGGGCGGGTGCGGCGGCTGGCGGCGGCGGTGGCCGGGCGGGTGCACGAGGCGGCCCGGCGGATGCTCGGCGCCGAGCAGGGCGGGCTGGGCCGGGCCGGGTTCGAGGAGCTGTTCCCGGCGGCGGGCGGCTGGGCGACGGCGGTGCTCGCGGAGGGCCTGTTCGTCCCGGCCGGGTCCGGATTCCGGTTCGCGCACGGGGAGTTCGCGGACTGGTTGCAGGGTCTGCACCTGGATCTGGACGCGGCGCTGCGGCTGCTGCTCGGCGAGGTCGAGGACGTCCGTCCGGCGGGGGAGGTGCGGACGGTGGCCCGGCACCGGATCGGCCCGGTGGTCGCCGCGCTGCGCCGCCTGGCCGACACCTGGGGCGCGCCCGCCCTGGACCCGTGGCTGCACCGGCTCTGGCGGGCCCTGGACCTGCGCCCGCCCGGCAGTGAACCCGCATGGTGGGCGGCCCGGTTGCTGATCGCCGGGCTGGCCGCCAGCCCGGACGTCGCCGAACACCGGGCGCTGCTGGACCAGTTGGCCCGCAGGATCGCCGAGCGGGCCGAACGGGCAGGCGGGTTCGACGCGTTGCCGCCCGCCGGGCTGGGCCGGTTCGGTCCGGCGTTCTGGACCGGGCTCGGCCTGCCCGTCGAGCACGAACTCCCGCTGCTGCGTCGCCTGGTGGTCGCGGACGGTCCCGGGCACGTGTTCCTCGCGGCCGTCGCGGAGCGGCTGCGCGCCGACCCGGCCACCGTCCTCCCGCTGCTCCGCGACTGGTTCGACGACCTGCGCGGCCTGCCGGGACGCCCCGGCCGGACCGTCGCCGACCTCGCCCACGACCTGCTGTACGCCCACCGCAGGCTCGCCCTGGACGAGCTGTCCGACGCGCTGGCCGACGCCGCGCACCCCAGGGCGGATGCGCTGCTCACCGTGCTCGCCGCCGAGGAGCCGTCGGCGCTCTGCCGCGCCGTGGACCGCTGGAGCCACGACCGGCGGCCGGAGCGGCACGTCGCCGCCGCCGTCCACGCGCTGCGGGTCGCCGCGCACGCCCGCGGTGCCGGGGCCGAGCTGCTGCGGTTCACCGCACTGACCCTGCTCGCCCGGGAGGACGAACCCGCCCTGCACGGCGCCGCGCTGGCCCTGCTGGTCGCCGACCCGGGGACCAGGGCCGAGCACCTGCCGGCCGCCCTGGCACTGCACCGGGCGGGCACCGACGCGTTCCTCACCGCGCGGGCGCTGGCCCCGGCCCTGGAGAGCGACCCGGAACCCGTCCTGGCCGCGCTCGCCGACCGGCTCGCGGCGCCCGGTGCGACCGTCGCCGAGACCCTGCGGGTGCTCGCCGACGCCCGCACCCCGGTGGCCACCCGGCGGGGCGCCGACCTGGCCGCCCGGCTGCTGCGCGAACACCCTGCGATGGCCGGCCCGGTCGCCGTCGACTACCTGGGCCGCCGCCTGGACCGCGCCGCCACGGCGGGCCCGGCCGCCCGGCTGGAGCTGCGGGTGCTGCTGGGCGGCGCGCTGGCCGCCCGGGCGGCGGCCGTCCGCCGGCCGTTCGCGGAGGTGCTGTCCGTACCGGTGGCCGACCCGGCGGCCGACGCGCTGCGCTGCGAGCTGCTGGACACCCTGCTCGCCACCGAGACCGACCCCACGGTGCTGACCGCCGCCGTGGAGCGGCTGGCCGAGCACTGCACGGCCGAGAAGCCCGCGCGGGCCCGCGCGGTGCTGGCCCGCGCGACGCCCGCGCTGCCCGCCGCGGACGAAGTGCTGGTGCGCTGCGCCGGCCGGTCGGCCGGGTTCGCGCAGTTGCTCGCGCAGTGGCCGCAGGACGCCGCCCCGACCCCGCCGGACGGCCCCCGGCTGGCCCGGATGCGGGCCCTGGTGGCGGCCGGGCGGGACCCGCAGTACGCCGCCGCCGAGGCCGAGCGGGCGCGGCCGGGGCTTGTGGTGCGCTCAACCCGTATTCCGGTGCCTGAGCAGGGGCAGGCGCATGGCACGCTATAGGGGTTCGGGTTTTGAGCGTTTGAGCGTACAGAAGGTACGCGTCGTACGGAACAAGGAGCGGTCAGGGTGCAGCGCTGGCGTGGCCTGGAGGAGATCCCCGGTGACTGGGGGCGCAGCGTCGTCACCATCGGCTCGTTCGACGGGGTGCACCGCGGGCATCAGCTGATCATCGGCCGGGCGGTCGAGCGCGCCCGCGAACTCGGCGTCCGCTCGGTCGTCGTCACATTCGACCCGCACCCGCGCGAGGTCATCCGCCCGGGCAGCCACCCGCCGCTGCTCGCCCCGCAGCCGCGCCGGGCCGAGCTGATCGAGGCGCTCGGCGTGGACGCCGTGCTGGTGCTGCCGTTCACCAGCGAGTTCTCCCAGGAGTCCCCCGAGACCTTCGTCCAGCAGGTGCTGGTCGACGCGCTGCACGCGCGGACCGTGATCGAGGGCCCCAACTTCCGCTTCGGGCACCGGGCGGCCGGGGACGTGGCGCTGCTCGCCGAGCTGGGCCGGGCGGCCTGCTTCGAGGTCGAGGTGGTCGACCTGCAGGTGCGCGGCACGGCGGGGGCCGGCGAGCCGTTCTCGTCCAGCCTGACCCGCCGGCTGGTCGAGGCCGGCGACATGGCCGGGGCCGGCGAGGTGCTGGGCCGGCCGCACCGGGTCGAGGGCATCGTGGTGCGCGGGGCGCAGCGCGGCCGCGAGCTGGGCTACCCGACCGCCAACGTGGAGACCGTGCCGCACAGCGCGATCCCGGCCGACGGTGTGTACGCGGGCTGGCTGACGGCCGACGGCGAGCGGATGCCTGCGGCGATCTCGGTGGGCACCAACCCGACCTTCGACGGCACCGCGCGCACGGTCGAGGCGTACGCCATCGACCGGGTCGGCCTGGACCTGTACGGGCTGCACGTGGCCGTGGACTTCCTGGCCTACCTGCGCGGGATGGAGAAGTTCGACTCCATCGAGGCGCTGCTGGACCGGATGGCCGACGACGTCAAGCAGGCTCGCGAGCTGACCGACGGCGCCTGAACACCCGCGCCTGAAAGCACCCGCGCCTGAGCACTCGCGCCTTGTACGGGAAGGGCCCGCCGACCTGGTCGGCGGGCCCTTCGGCGTCACTGCGGGGGCTGTGGCGGGTAGCCGTAGCCGGGGGGCGGCTGGTAGCCGTCCGGCTCGGCGGACGGCGCAGGCGGGGCGGGCTGGGGCCACTCCGGTGCCGGCGCGGGCGGCTGTACGCCCGGATGGGGCGCCGGCGGGTAGCCGTACCCGCCCCCGGCCGGGTACGGCGGGTGGCCGCCACCGGGCGGGGGCGGCGGGGTCTGGCCCGGCTGCGGCGACCACGGTGTACCGGCGTTGGGCTGGGCGAGCGGGTAGCCGCCCTGTGCGGGGTACGGCGGCTGGCCGGCCTCGGCCGGGTAGGGCTGTGGGTCCCCGTACGGCTGGGGCTGCGGCTGGCCGGGCTGCTGCGCGTACGGCTGCTGCGCCTGCTGCTGCCACCCGCCCTGCTGCTGGGCCGCTTGCTGGGCCCGGACGATGTCCTCGCCGACCAGGGTGGCCAGCTCGAAGTACGCCTCGCGGACCTTGGGCCGCATCATGTCGAGGTTGACCTCGGCACCGGCCGCCAGGCTTTCGTCGAACGGGACCACGACCACGCCGCGGCAGCGGGTCCGGAAGTGCGCGACGATGTCCTCGACCTTGATCAGTTTGCTGGTCTCGCGCACCCCGGAGACCACCGTGATGCTGCGCTGCACGAGGTCCGCGTAGCCGTGCGCGGAGAGCCAGTCGAGGGTGGTCGAGGCGCTGGAGGCGCCGTCCACGCTGGGGGTGGAGACGATGATCAGCTGGTCGGCGAGGTCCAGCACGCCGCGCATCGCGCTGTACAGCAGGCCGGTGCCGGAGTCGGTCAGGATGATCGGGTACTGGCGGCCCAGCACGTCGATGACCTGGCGGTAGTCCGAGTCGTTGAAGGTGGTCGAGACGGCCGGGTCGACGTCGTTCGCCAGGATCTCCAGGCCCGAGTGCAGGTCCTGCGAGGTGAACTGACGGATGTCCATATAGCTGCGCAGGTGCGGGATGGCCGTCACCAGGTCGCGGATGGTCGCGCCGGTCTGGCGCTTGACCCGGCGGCCGAGGGTGCCGGCGTCCGGGTTGGCGTCGATCGCGATCACCTTGTCCTGGCGCTCGCTGGCCAGCGTCGCGCCGAGCGCGGTGGTGGTCGTGGTCTTGCCGACGCCGCCCTTGAGGCTGATCACGGCGATCCGGTAGCAGCTCATCACCGGGGTGCGGATGATCTCCAGCTTGCGGGCCCTCTCCGCGGCCGCCGCCTTGCCGCCGAACTGGAAGCGCGGCTGCTGGCGCTGCTGCTTGGGCTGGCTGCGCAGCAGGCGGTCCGAGGACAGCTCGACGGCGGCCGTGTAGCCGAGCGGCGCGCCGTGCGCGGTCTGCTGCGGGGCGGCGGCCTGCTGGAACGCGGCGGGCGGCGGGGTGGCGCTCTGCTGCGGCCAGGGCTGCGCGGGGCCGGGCTGCGGCGGGGCCGGCTGCTGGTAGGCGGCGGGCTGCGGCCAGCCGCCCTGGCGGGGGTCGACCGG
>NZ_JAHTKP010000061.1 GCF_019192735.1 Kitasatospora aureofaciens | reverse complement strand
CCCGGCCCCGGCCGCCCCAAAGGCCGCACCTCCACCCCCGCACCCCGCCACCCGGTCGGCACGAAACGCGGCAAAAAGGACACGATCAGGAGGGGTGGGACAGAGCAGCAGCCTTAAAGATCAAGCTCAGCGGCGGCGGTACCAGCGGTAGCGGACGAACAGGAGGACGCAGGTGAGCGCGCCGACCGCGCACACCGCAAGGCCGAGGGCGAACGCCATGACCATGCCGTCGCTGATGCCGGGCACGTCCTGCAGGCTGGTCGAGCCGTTCGCCTCGGTGACCCGACGGGTGGTGTCCGGGTGGTCGGCGATGTACGTGACGATCGCGATGACCGTCGCCAGGAACGCGGCGGCGCCGGCCAGGAACCAGCCGCTCGCGCGGCGCTGCCACTCGTCGCCGGCCAGCCGGACGGCGTCCGGGCAGTTGCGCAGCACCGCGCGGGCCAGTTCGACGGGCCCGGTGGCGTGTCCGTCGATGCGCAGCCGGGTGCCGTCGTCGAGGGCGAGGGTGCAGCGGTAGTCGTTGCCCAGGCGCTGGGCGATGGCGTTGGGCTTGGGGTCGGAGGGGATGGTGATGGAGACGACGCGGTCCCAGGTCCAGCCGTCGGCGCCCCGCCGGGAGCCGTGGACGAGGCCGCGCTCGCGGACCTCGAAGTACTCCCCCGGCCCGCCGCGCAGCGCCCGCAGGGTCTGCGTCACGGCGACGTACAGGGCCACCAGGGCCAGGCCGGTGACGACGCCGATCGCCTTGTTCCCGCCGGCCGAGCCGCTGCTGCTGCCCGCGGTGGACAGGCCCCACAGTCCCAGCCAGCCGGTGGGCACGGCCGCGGCCAGTGCCCAGGCGGCGTTGCGCCGGCGCGTTCCGACGGCCACGGGGTGCCTGCTGACGACCGCGCCGAACCTGTCCGCCATGTCTGCCTCGTCGATCACCGGGCAGAGCCTAGGCCCGCGTCCGCCCGGCTCTCAAGAGGCCCGGGGGGGCGGGTTCTGGGCTCTGCCCGTGCTGCCGATATTCGACTGGTATTCGACGGAGAGACCGCTGTCGACGCCGACGTGCCCAGGACCGGCGGGGTCCCGTTGCCGAGACCTTCAGGAAGTCCCAGCAATCCGGACGTTTCCGCCCGGAAGGTCCGTTCACGGCCTTTCGGACGCGACTACGGTTCACGCTTCATCGCCGACCGCCTGGCTTACGCCTGGTCTTGCACCGGCTCCACATGCGTTTTCCGTCTCCGAGCCACTCCCGGCGACGACGGACCCAGGCCCGCGTGAGAGGCGTGTTTCACCTGCCGCCGCAGGGCATGAACACCCGGCCGGCTCGGTTTTCGCCAACCGGGCAGAGGCCAACCTACCAGCAGGCGCTGACAGTTGCCCAAATTCGTTGAGAGATCAAGCAACGGCTGGAGACCCCGGACGTGCCGCAGAGACGGCAGGCCCCGCCGCGGCCGTGGGGGCTGCGGCGGGGCCGTCGGCTACGGCTCTCAGCACTGAGGACGGCGACCGTGGTTGGCCCCGCGCCTGGCCCGCGCCTTCTTCTTCCTCCGCCGCTTCGATGACATGGCCGCTCCTCTCCTGCGGGGGCACCCCCTGTCGTCCCACCGTTCCACACCCCGCCGCCCCCGGCACCCAGAGCGCCCGCGGGCAGGAGCAGGGGATGCTCAGGCGGCGGCGGGGGCGGTGAGTTCCCGGAGGTCGATGCCGCGGTGGTGCAGGGCGCGCAGGTCGGCGTGGAGGGTGGACGGCGGCACGGCGAGCACGCTGCAGCGGGCGCGGGTGAGGCAGTAGTGGCCGACGGAGCCGCGCAGCAGGCGGCGCAGGGTGGCGCGGACGGGGCCCTGGCGGCCGGTGCTGACCACGAGCAGGTCGTCCGGGCGGTCGGCGAGGCGGGTGAGGACCGGGCCGGCCTCGCCGCGTACCACCAGCGGCTCGACCTGGACACCGACGGGCAGGCCGCCGAACGCCTCGTCCAGCGCGTCCCCCAGGCGCCTGCGGGCGGCTTCCTCCCAGGTGCGCAGCAGCGGCGGGCACGGCTGTGCGCGGTAGTTGCGCTCGCCGCCGACGGGGGTCCAGGTGAGGACCGGGACCAGGACGGCGTGCCGGGCGCGGGCCTCGTGCGCCGCGCGGTGCAGTGCGGTCAGGCTGTGCAACGAGCCGCTGACTCCGACGATGACGCGCGCGCCGTACGACATGATCCTTCGCTTTCTGGTGTCCAGCCTGCCGAATGTCTGCGATTATCGTGCCACATCCCGAGATTGCCTGACAATCCAAGGCTCCGATTGGCTCTGACCTTGCATCTCTCGGCCCGGGTCGGCCGGTCGGACGTCCTGGAGCAGCCCCCAGGTGAAGTCGGCGGTGCACGCGAGCGGCCGGCCGGCGGCGTCCGGGGCGGTGAAGTCGAGCCGGAAGCGGGTGGGCGCGCTGCCCTCGCGCGGCACGGCGGGCGGGAACGCGGCGCCCACGTCGGCCACCACGCAGCTCCACGGCGCAAGATCGGCGAGCGCGCGCAGCACGGGCGCAGGGGCGTCGGCGGCGCGGACCAGCCACTCGTTCAGCAGCGGAGCGCCGGCCTGCGCCGGGCCGAGCAGGACCTCGAAGCGCAGGTCGGGCCAGAGCGGCAGCGGCCACTGCTGCGCGGTGCAGGCGAGGTCGCCGATCCGGCGCGGCTCGGTGGTCTGCGGCGGGCCGAGCACGGCGGTGTGGCGGCGGGCGCCGGGCGGGAGGCGGGGCGAGCGGATCATCGCCTGCCAGTGCTTGTTCGCCTCCCGCATGCTGCTGCGCGTGGCGCCGAGGCGCCGCACGGCCTGCTCGACCAGGTCGGGGTTGTGGTCGGCCATCCGGCGCAGCAGCACGAGCTGGAACTCGGTGGTCCCGAAGCCGTGAATCGCCATGGCAGCAGGCTAGGTGTTCTGCCCCGTGAGGTCGGGGATGCGGCCGGCGGGTGGCTCGCCGTGCCGTGAAGGAGGCCGCCCGGCAGTCGAGTTGGTCCCTACGGGCGCGCCGCTTCGCGCAGGTGGGTGAGGAAGGCGGTGGCGGCCGGGGGCGGGCGGTGGCCTCGGCGGGTCGCGGTGCAGACGCGGCGGACCGGGGTGTCGTCGGGGTGCAGGGCGACGAGGGCGATGTCGGGGCGGGCGGCGCGGGCGGCGAGCGACGGGATGAGGGCGGGGCCCAACCCGGCGGCGACCAGGCCGAGTTTGGCGGTCCAGCCGGCGACGGCGTACTCGACGCGCGGGCAAAAGCCGCTGCGCACGCAGGCGGCGAGCAGGGTGGTCTCGACGTTGCGGCTGGCGGCGATCCAGGGCTCGTCGGCGAGGTCGGCCAGGCGCAGGCGGTGGCGCCGGGCGAGCGGGTGGTCGCGGGGCAGGGCCACCAGGACGGGATCGTCGACCAGCGGGTGGAGGTCGAACTGTTCGCCGTCGTAGGGGTGTTCGGGGTAGGAGGCGACGACGGCGAGGTCGATCGTGCCGTCCGCGAGGCGGGCCAGCAGGTCGGCGGAGAGGCCTTCGGTGAGCGAGACGGCCACCGCCGGGTGGGCGGCGCGGAAGGCGGCGAGCGCGCCGGGCACCAGGGCGGCGTTGGCGCTGTCGAAGGCGCCCACGCGCAGCCGTCCGGCGCTCAGTTCGGTGAGGGCGGCGAGTTCGCGGCGGGTGGAGTCGAGGCGTTCCAGGAGGGCTTCGGCGTGCGGGAGCAGGGTGCGGCCGTGCTCGGTCAGGCGCACCCCGCGGGCGAGGCGGTCGAACAGCGGCGCGCCGAGTTCGGCCTCCAGGGTGGAGATCTGACGCGAGATCGCCGACTGGGTGAAGCCGAGGTGCTCGCCGGCGGCGGTGAAGGAGCCCAGGCGGGCGGCGGTGCGGAAGACGTCCAGCCAAACCATGTCCATTGCGCATGGCTATCATGCGAGACATTCGTTTGTCGCCTGGCTCGGGGCTGCCTAGCGTGGTGACCATGGAATCCCTGACGACTGCTGACAACACGACTGCCGGCAAGACGACCACCGGCGACACGACCACCGACAGGATCGCGTTTCTCGGGCTGGGCCGGATGGGCCTGCCGATGGCACGCCGGCTCGCGGCCGCCGGCCTGCCGCTGACCGTCTGGAACCGCACCCCCGACCGCGCCGAGGGCCTGCCCTCGGCGGCGAGCCCGGCCGAGGCGGTCGAGGGCGCGGGGGTGGTGATCACGATGCTGGCCGACCCGGCGGCGGTTCAGGACGTGGCGGGACGGTTCCTGGCGCACCTGGCGCCGGGCGCGCTGTGGATCGACATGTCGTCCGTCGGGCCGCACACGGTGGCCGCGCTGCGCGGCCGACTTCCGGACGGGGTGGCCCTGGTGGACGCCCCGGTGCTGGGCAGCGTCGGCCCGGCCGCCACCGGGGACCTGGTGGTCTACGCGGGCGGCGAGGCGGCGGACGTGGACCGGGCGCTGCCGGTGCTGGAGCACCTGGGACGGGTGGTGCGCTGCGGCGGCCCGGGGTCGGGGGCCGCGCTGAAGGTGGTGGTGATCGGCGCGGTCGTCGCCGGGGTGACGGTGGTCGGCGAGGCGCTGGCGGTGGCGGACGCGCTCGGTGTGCCGGAGGAGCTGGCGCTGGGCGCCCTGGGCGGCGGGCCGCTCGCGGGGGTGGTGGCCCGCGCCCGCAGCGTGGAGGCGGACTTCCCGGTGCACCTGGCCGCCAAGGACCTCGCCCTGGCCGGCGGCGGCCCGGTGCTGACGGCGGCCCGCGAGGTGCTGCTCGCCCACCCGGACGTCGCGGACGAGGACCTGTCCCGGGTGGTCGCGGCGATCCGCAAGGGCTGACGCCGGGCCCGCGCCTGACGGCCTGGGCGCCCGGGCCGTCAGGTGCGGGCCGCCGCGGCCCGCTGCTCCACGAGGACGGCCAGGGCCCACGGGTGCGGCGTCTCGCCGCGCGGCGCCGTCACGTCGCCCGGGCCGGTGAACAGCCCATGCCCCTGTCGAACCAGTACGCCCGCTGCGCCCTGGCGCTGGCGCGCCGGTCGGCCCGGACGCCGGCTGCCACGACCAACGCGGCGACGGGCCGGGGGGGGCGATCCCGAGCACCCGGTCGCCCGCGGAATGCCCGCCGGCCGGCAGCACGGCCGTGGCGATCACGGCGCAGAGCACCGCAACTCGGCGGCCGCCGGGCCTCCTCCGGCGGAGCCTCGGCCCGCTTTCCCCAACGTCCGGTCCGCACCGCACCCCCCAGCCGAATGTGACGATCCGTCAAATCACCCGGCGGCCCGGTCCTCCAGCCAGGCGACGGCGGTGGCCCAGCTCGCGTGGGCCGGGTCGATGACCTGGAAGTGGTCGGCGCCGGGGTGTTCGGCGTATGCGACGGGGTCGCCGGCTGCGGCGGCGGCCTCGACGTAGGCGCGGCTGTGCGCGATGGGGACGCGCACGTCCGCGTCGCCGTGGACGACCAGGTGCGGGCGCCCGAGCGGGAGGCGGTGGAGCGGGGAGGCGTCGCGGTAGGCGGCCGGGTCGCTCTCGTACGGGGCGCCGACGAACAGCGGGGTCGCCCCCTCGCCCAGGCCCTCGGCCGCGCAGCGGGCGAGGTCGGTGATCGGGGCGAGCGCCACCGCGCCGCCGACGGCGCCGGCCCCGGCGGCGAGCAGGGCGAGCTGTCCGCCGGCGGAGTGCCCGACGGCCACCGACGGCAGGCCGGCCAGGTGCGGGCGGGCGGTGCGGGCGGCGGCGACCGCGCCGAGGACGTCGGTGAGGGTCTGCGGCCAGCCCCCGCCGTCGTGGCCGGTGCGGCGGTACTCGATGTTGGCCACGCACCAGCCGCGCCCGGCCAGGTCGGCGGCGAGGGCGTCCATGAGGTGCAGGTCGTGGCGGTCGCGCCACCAGCCGCCGTGCACGGTCACGGCCAGGCCGCGGACGGGCCGCCCGCCCTCGGGGTCCCACATCTCGGCGAACTGGCTCGGCGCGCTTCCGTAGCGCACGACCTCCCGCGTCTGCATCGGCTTCCTCACCCAGAAGTAGCGGCCCGCGCCGAACCGTACGGACGGCGCCCGGCGACGGTAACCGACGCCGCCCGCCTCCGACCAGCCCGCCACCAGCAGGAGGTGCCGTCACATTCTGCGACCGGCCCGTGGGGGGGCGGTCGATGAGCGGGCCGCTCGGCGCCATCCACGCGCACGGCAGGAACCACCCATGACCGCAAGGGCAGCGGAGACCTTCAGGAAGTCTCGGCAATCCGGACGTTTCCACCCGACAGAGGTCAACCTGCCAACAAACGCTGACAGTTGCCCGAATCCGCTGAGAGATCAAGCAACAGCTGGAACCCCTTCACCGAGCAGGTGACGAAGAACGTCACCCGGTACACCTCGCGCCGCCAGATCGAGGCGCCGGCCCGTACTCGTGCAGTTCGGCGAGCGCCTCCTCCTGCGAGTCGTACGCGTGGCTGCGGCCCTTGGCGTCCGTGATCTTCCACTCGACGCCCGGCATGCTCTCCGGTCCCGCCGCCCGCCCCCTTCGTTCTTCGTGACCGAACCAGGAGGACGACAGCGCCGGCCGGGATCGGTGGTGCGGCCGGGGCCGGTTGTGCGGCCGCGGCGCCCACCCCGTAGCGTCGTCGCTGCACGCCGAGCGGCCGGTCGCGTCCGGCCGCCGGGGAGACGATCCGTGGGGGAAGCAGCAGCCATGCAGGAGTTGGGGGCCATGACGCGTGGGCGCCGTCGCGTCCGGGGTGCAGTGGTGGGGCTGGCGGCGGTGCTGCTGGCGGCGAGCGCCGGCTGCGGCCCGTCGACGTCCGGGGCCGGCGCCCAGGACGCCGCGCACGACGCACCGGCCGCCACCGGGAACGCCCCCGGGGACACCAACGCCGCCGCCGACCCGTCCCACCCGCTCGCCGTGGTCTACCGCGGCCCCGCCGCCTGCGACGGCTGCCCCGAGGCCGCACAGGAGCTGCTGGAGCGCAACGGCTTCACCGTCCGCTTCATCGGCCCCGACGAGCCGCTGCGCTTCGGCCCGGACGCACTGACCGGCGCCGCCCTGTACGTGCAGCCGGGCGGCACCAACGGCCAGGAGGTGACCACCGCCTGGAACCTGCTGCGCCGCACCCCCGGCTTCCGCCCCGAGCTGATCCGCGACTACGTGCGCGGCGGCGGCCGCTACCTGGGCATCTGCATGGGCGGCTACCTCGCCGGCGACCCGGGCTACGACCTCCTGCCCGGCGACTCCGGCGAGTACATCAAGACCGCCGGCGCGACCGTCACCGACGATCAGGACCGGCTCGTCGACGTCACCTGGCGCGGGCAGAAGCAGCCGATGTACTTCCAGGACGGCCCGTACTTCGACGTCGACGGCCCCGGCGCGGACGTCGTGGCCCGCTACACCAACGACCGCGTCGCCGCCGCCGTCGCCGCCTACGGCACCGGCCGCGTCGCCGTCAGCGGCCCCCACCCCGAGGCCCCCGCCGACTGGTACAGCAGCTACCACCTGCCCGACGTCTCCCGGACCGGCCTGGGCCTGGGCGACGATCTCCTGCACACCCTGATGGGGCCCTCGTGACGAGCGCCCTGATCGTCCGCGTCCCCGAGGCGGAGTCCGCCGTCCGGCCGTGGAGCGCGCGCCCCGACGTCCCCGCGCACGTGACCGTCCTCCACCCGTTCCTCCCCGCGGCCCGCCTGGACGCGGACGTCCTCTCTGGGCTGTCCGAACTCATCGGCGCCCACCGGAAGTTCGACGTCCGCTTCGCGACGTGCGGCCGCTTCCCGGGCGTCCTGCACCTGCTCCCGGACCCGGCCGCGCCGTTCCTCGCCCTCACCCGGGCCGTCGCCGAACGCTGGCCCGAGGCCCCGCCGTTCGCGGGCGCGTTCACCCTCGACGAGCTGGTGGCGCACCTGACCGTCGCCGAGTCCCCGGACCCCGCCGTCCTCGCCGAGGCCGAGGCGGCGGTGACCCCGCTCCTGCCCATCCACTCGCGCGTCGCGGCCGTGGACCTCCTGGTCCACGACGGCGAGCGCTGGCAGCCGTACGCGTCCTTCCCGCTGCACTGATCACCGGAAGCGGGCCGGCTCCTGACGCCTGATCAATCGACGCCCGCTCAGCCGGCGGCCGGAGCCCAGCGCGGGTCGCGGCCAGACAGGGCCAGCAGCTTCGCCGCCGGGCCGGCGTCGTCCGCGACCGGCACGGCGGCGGTGAACTTGCCGAAGCTGTCCCGGACGAAGGGGATCAGGAACGCGCCGACGCCCTCCAGGCCCTCGGCGAGGGCGTCGGCGAGCGGGAGCCGCTGGCCGGTGGCAACCGCGATGTCCCAGCCGTGCACGGCCGCGTCGAGTGCGGCCACCGCCGCGCCCTGGGCGGCGGGCATCGGGCCCGTGACTCCTCCCCCGGCGTGAACGCCGGGGGAGGAGTCACTCGTACATCCCCCGTTGTTCGCACACCTGATCGGCGCGGATCCTAGGCGCGTTGGCCGTGGAGCAGCAGCGGAATGGCCCGGTTGGTGAGGGCTTCGGCGGCGCGGGCGGCCTGGGCGGGGGCCATGACGGCGGGGAGTTGCTTCTCCGGCACGAAATGCGCGCCCAGCAGCCCGCTGCGGTGCTGCGGCGGAATGGTGAGGCGGTCGGTGTCGACCGTGCCGCCGTCGAAGACCAGGTTCAGCCGCTCCAAGTACCGGTCGGCCGGGGTGAAGTCGACGGCCAGCACGTGCGAGAGGCGCCGGGCGATGCCGGTGGTGGCGAGGAGGTGGCGGGCGGCGGCCTCGTGCGGGGGCTCGTTGGGCCGGGCGGCGCCACCGGGGAGGATGAGGCCGTCCATGTAGTCGGGGTCGACGAGCAGGACGTCGCCGCACGGGTTGCGGACGAGGACGAGGCAGCCGAGCCGGCACACCGGCGGCTTGGCGAGGAGACGGGGGTCGCGCATCGGGGTGTTACTTCCTGTTCCTGGAACGCCAGTTGATCCCTGCGAGGAGCGAGACGGCGAAGCAGAGCCACCAGAGAAGACGGACGAGAAGGTCAGTCGTCATACGTCAGCCGCTCGTACCGCAGCCCCTTCCGGAGCAGGTCGACGATCCGCAGCACCTCGGAGGCACGGGCCGACCCGAGGTTGATCAGGTAGCAACCGGTGTGACGCCCGTACTCCCAGTCCACTTCGAGGGAGGGCAACTTCGCCCCACCCAACGCGAGGACGGTCGTCAAGTCGTCGACCACGGAGGCAGCTTCACGCCGCTGCTCGGCGGTGGCACGGTTGAGGATCGCCCCCATCACTCCCCCAACCGCCGGTGCACCTCGAACCCCCGCCACGCCGAGAAGGCGTCGCAGAACGAGGAGAAGGAGGCGAGCTCACCGGAGGAGTCGCGCAGCCACTCCCCCGTGACCTCGTTCCGCACCCGGTAACACCGGGCATCGGTGTCCCACCGCACCCCGTAGCCGTGGAGCTTGGGAACCTGAGCATGGGCCATGAGAGAACCCTCCGCAGTCGGAATTTCACGTTCTGTGCTCATGGTGGCCCGGCGTCACCTAGCATCGGAAGTGAAATGCGACTTGCCGTTGGGCCAGCCGCTAGTTGGGGGTTTCCATGAACAAGAAGACCATTGACCCGACCTCATCCCCCTGGGCCCCGTTCGGGATCCAACTCCGCAGGTCACGCGAGGCGGCCGGCCTCAAGCAGGAGCAGCTGGCGCCGCACTGCGAGTGCTCCCCGTCGCACCTCTCCTACGTCGAACTTGCACATCGGCCGCCGAGCCGGAGGCTCGCCGAACTCGCCGACAAGGCGCTCGGGACCGGCGGCACCCTCCTGCTGATGTGGTACCAGCTCAAGCACACCGCGATCTTGGAGGGCTTCCCGGAGTACGCCCGCTACGAGGCCCTCGCGGAGCAGATCAGAATCTTCGAGATCGACGTCATCACAGGGCTCCTGCAGACCCGGGCATACGCGACCGCGATCGAGATGGGATACGCCCGGCAGGGCGGTGCAACCCCGGAACAAGCCGAGGAGCGCATCGAGTTCAGGCTCGCCCGGCAGCAGGTCCTGGAACGGACCCCACCTCCGCTCCTGCACGCGGTGCTGGACGAGAGCTGCCTCAGGCGGGTCATCGGCGGGCGGGACGTCATGGTCGAGCAGTTGCTCCACCTTGAACAGTTGGCCGATCGATCCAACGTGGTCATCCAGGTGGCACCGTACTCCCTGGGCGAGAACCGGCCGTTCACCCGCGTGGCGCACCTCCTTACCATGCCGAACCGCAAGATTCTCGCTTACGGCGAGATTGAGCAGCGCGGTTACATCGACCGGGATTCCCAGTCGGTTGCAGCGCTGACCAAGAGCTACGATCGGCTTGCGATCGAGGCCATGAACCAGGCCGAATCGCTCGCTTTGATCCGCTCGGTACGGAGGGACCTTGAATGGATGTCGACCTGACTGACGCTTCCTGGCGGAAGAGTTCATACAGTGGCGGAGGCGGCGGCGCGTGCATCGAGGTCGCCGACGGCTTCACCGGCGTGATGCCCGTCCGCGACTCCAAGGACCCCAGCGGCCCCGCCCTCCTCTTCTCCTCCCCCGCCTGGCAGGCCTTCGTCACCGCCGTCCGCACCGGCGAATTCGACGCCAACTAGCGTCTCCTCACCTTGGATTGGGAAGTCGGCGTCGTCGACTTCCCAATCCAATGCACGCGCTACCCGATCAGGAGGAACCTGCGGATGGATGTCGACCTGACTGACGCTTCCTGGCGCAAGAGCACCTACAGCACCGACGGAGGTCAGTGCATCGAGGTGGCTCCCGGCTTCACGGGCGTCATGCCCGTCCGCGACTCCAAGGACCCGAGCGGCCCGGCCCTCCTCTTCCCCGCCGACGCCTGGCAGTCCTTCGTCACGGCTGTTCGCGCCGGCGAGTTCGACGCCCGGTAACCCACAGCACCCGGCCCCGCCGCCCACACTCGGGGCGGCGGGGCCTTCCCATCCCATCTTGACCAGGCGTCCCGAGTTGCCGCCCCAGAGCGGGAAGTCGGCCTCGCGGCTCTGCTGGCGAAGTCGGTTCGGGCGGGCGTGGGACAGTGAGGGTCTGCTCGTCGGGGGCGGAAATGCTGTCTGTTGTTGCTGCTCGCGGGGCAGGAGCGTCAGAGTGCGGCCGTACGTGCCGTTCGCGGCTTCGATGCACTGTGGCTCGCCCTCGTGACGCTCGTGGACCGTGTCCGGTCCGACGGGTCCGAGCAGGTCGATCGTGTGCTCATCACAGGCGGTGACGATGTGGGCGGCGGTGACGCAGCCGGCATCCACGGCGTGCTCGCCAGGCGGTGGACCCCCTTGCAGCCAGGCCCTGGTGGACGATCTCGGTCAGCTCGGGGCCGGCGACCGTCGCATCCCTGGTGACCACGTGGGTGATCACGTGCGGGGCACCCGGTTCCGGGTCCGTCCCGGTGCCGGCTCCTGGCACGACGTCCGCGCACAAGGCCTTCGGCCTGTGCGCGGACGTCGTCGACCAGGAGAACATCGGCGGTCCGGGCTACTTCCTCAGCTCAGCGCCTGTCGTCGCCGTGGCGCTCGCCGCCGCGGCGCTCCTCGCCGTGGTGGTGGTGCACCACCCGGAAGCTGCCCACCACACCGTCGTCGACCTCGACGCTCTCGGTGGGCCCCGGCTTCACACCGTCGCTGGTGCTGTGCGGGCCGACGGTGGCGATGGGAGCACCGTTGTCGCAGACCGCGCCACGGAAGACCTCGACGGTGCTGTGGCTGTCGTTGCGGATGTTCAGGGTCCGGGCGCCCAGGCCGCTGACCACGGTGATGCAGCCATCCGAGTGGGCGGAGTACGTCCGCTCGTTGATGTGGATCCGGCCCTCCTCGTGGTGCCGGTGCTCGAACTCCCGGCCCTCCTCCCGGCCCTCGTACCGGCCCTCGTTGCCCTTGCCCTCGTTGCCCTTGCCCTCGTTGCCGTTGCCCTTGGCGCCGGCACCGGCACCGGCACCGGCGCCACCGCCGGCGCCGTCGGCGGACGGGGCCGCCTGCTGGACGGACGGGGCTGCCTGGGACACCGGCCCGGAGGCGGACGCGACGTAGGTGAGGCCGGTCGCGGCCAGGGTTGCGGCGGCCACCGCGGCGACCGCGGTGGAGCGGGTCATCTTCATGCAAGTTCTCCTGTTTTCCGAGAAATCGGCTGTGGCAGCCGACGCGTGATGGAACGTGTTGACGGCCCCCGACTGTCATTTCGGGCAGATCGAAGAGCTGACGCGGTGGTGGGGGGCACGGGCTGTCGAGATCAGCCCGCACACCCCCCCCTGGCGGATCGGACGATGGGGGACGGGGGGAAACGGGCTGTCGAGATCAGCCCGCACGCCCCCGGGGGGATCGGACGATGTGGGACGTCACATCGTCCGAGAGGTTATTGACGGACGGTCGGCCACATTTTCGGGTGAGGTGATCATCTGGCGCTTGCTCACCCGTTCGGCAGTGTGACGCCTGGAACTGCCGTGCGATGAGGTGAGTCGCCTCCGGAGGAGGCGACGCCTCCTGGGGCCCCGGCCCGATTCGGGCGGACCGGGGCTCCGCATTCAGGCAGTCGGCTCAGCGCTCGCCGCCGCGCTCGCCGCCGCGCTCGCCGCCGCGGCGCTCCTCGCCGTGGTGGTGGTGCACCACCCGGAAGCTGCCCACCACGCCGTCGTCGACCTCGACGCTCTCGGTCTTGTGCGGCTTGACGCCGTCGCTGGTGCTGTGGGGGCCGACGGTGGCGATGGGAGCGCCGTTGTCGCAGACCGCGCCACGGAAGACCTCGACGGTGCTGTGGCTGTCGTTGCGGATGTTCAGGCTGCGGGCGCCCAGGCCGCTGACCACGGTGATGCAGCCATCCGAGTGGGCGGAGTACGTCCGCTCGTTGATGTGGATCCGGCCCTCCTCGTGGTGCTCACGGCGCTCACGGCGCTCCCGGCCCTCGTGCTCCCGGCCCTCGTTACCCTTGGCGCCGCCGTCGCTGGGCAGCAGGGCGGGAGCGGCTGCCTGCTGGACGACCGGAGCCGCCTGCTGGACGACCGGAGCCGCCTGGGCCGCCGGCCCGGAGGCGGACGCCACGTAGGTGATGCCGGTCACGCCCAGGGCCGCGGCGGCCGCCGCGGCGACCGCGGTGGAGCGGGTCATCTTCATGGAAATTCTCCTGTTCTCTGACAGATCGGCTTTGACAACCGACGCGTGATTGAACGTACTAACAGCCCCTATGACTGTCATTTCGGGCAGATCGAAGGGCTGGTGCCGGTGAAGCCGAACGGGGTATCCGGAGTAGCCGCAAACCGCTCCCCGGCGACGTCAAGTGGGCTGGAAAATAAGGAGATTGACGGGAGCTAGTTGTTCGTAGGATTTACCTGATACTTGTTCACTCCTTTGGCTGCAGGACGCCTGGAAACCCCCGGCAATGAGGGTGAGTCATCCCGGGGGGAGCCCTGCCCCCCCCCGGCGTTGCCCGGCGGCCTGGTTCCCGACCGGTGGGGGGAGCGTCGCGAATCGCCGGGGATGGTCACGCCCCGTCAGCCGGAGGCGGAGCTGTCCGTGGCGATCCGGCGCGACGGCCGTGCCGCACGGCGGGATCGAGAGCCTCTGCTGCCGGCCGGGCATCGTCGGCGCCCGTGCGAAGGGAAGCGTCGAGGGGCCGGATCGGCCCCTTCCGGCGCAACCACGTCACCCGTGTGCCCGGCCGCGGCACCGTCGCGATCGAGCGGCACGCAGGTGCGCGTGATGCTGCACGCCTCCCACCTGGTGGTCTGCGACGGCAGAGAAGTGGCGCGAGGCGGCCGTCCCCGCGGGCGGGCGCTCGGGGCGGGGGCGGGCGGGGAGGAGGCGGGGGGCGAGGCGGAGTGGCTCGCGGACCTCTCGGCCGGATGCCGGGCACCGCCGGTGCGGACAGGCTCTGCCGGTGCGGACAGGCTCCCGGACAGAAGGACGGTCACGTCCTCGTGCCGGGTGGACCACTCGTCGGGCACAGGGCCCCAACCGTCGGGCGCGATAACGAAGCGTCCGGTCCGCGGGTCGTCCCGGGGCCGGCTGTGCCCCGGCGCAATCACCGGCCCGTGGCGGGCACCGCGGGGACCGTGCCGCAGGATGTCCACGATGTGCAGGTCGCGTGGCGATCGCCCGCGCCCTGCCGGCACCGGCCCGTCCGTCCGTCCGTCCGGTCGTTCGTTCGTCCGGTCGTTCGTCCGGTCGTCCGTGCCCTGGTCGTGGCAGCGGGGTCCGGGACCGGGCCGGGGTCAGTCGGTGTGTTCCCTCGCCCCGGCGGCCGTGGCCTGCTGCACGGCCAGGACGAGGTCGCGCAGGGCGGGGTCCGGGTTCGCGGGGCGCCAGGCGGCGGCCAGGGTGAGGGTGGGGGCCTCGCGGGTGAACGGGCGCCAGGTGAGGTGCGGGTCGTCCGCGACCATGGAGGCGGGCTGCACCGCGACGAGCGGTTCGCCGCTGGTGAGTTGGGTCTGGAACACCGAGCGGTGCCCGGATCCGGCGCGCAGGTGCGGGTCCCAGCCGTTGCGGCGGCAGTGGGCGAGGACCTCGTCGTGGTGTCCGGGCGCGAACTCCCGGGGGAACCACAGGAGTTCCTGCCCGGCGAGGTCGGCGAAGCCGACGGTGTCCAGCCGGGCGAGCGGGTGGGTGTGCCCCGTCACCACGCCCATCGGCTCCCGCCACACCGTCGCGGTGCGCAGGTCCGTGGCCGGGAAGGGCGTGGTGAGCAGGCCCAGGTCGAGGTCACCGGAGGCGAGCAGGTCGAGCTGCGCTGCCGTCGGGGCGTCGCGAAAGCGGATGCGGGCGGGGACGCCGGCCTGCCGGAGGGCTGCGCTCGCGTCCCGTACGCACCTGACCAGCGCCGCCGGGACGCCCGCCGGTACCCCGATCCGCAGGACGGCCGGCTCGGTGCGGGTCGCGGACTCCACGGCGTGCCGGGCGCGCTCGGCGGCATCCAGCGCGGCCTTCGCCTCCGGTACCAGGGCGGTCCCTGCCGGCGTGAGCGTCATGCCGGTCGCTGCGCGCTCGAACAGCGGCGCGCCCAGCTCCTTCTCCAGCAGCCGGATCTGCTGGCTGAGGGAGGGGGCGCTGAGGTAGAGGCGCTGGGCGGCCCTGGTGAGGTTGCCCTCCTCGGCGACGGCCTGGAAGTAGCGGAGCTGACGCAGTTCCACGGTGTTCTCCGGGACAGGTGGGCGACGGAGCGGGGCGGGCGACGGGGCGGGGCATGCGCCGCGAGGGCGACCGAGCGATCCTACCGGCGTCCGCATCGGCGTTGACCTGCGGTGTTAGCCGCTCGCTGGGCGGCGTTCGGAGGGACGTCATGGACGCCGGGCGCCTTCGGGCGGTTCGCTGGTGGACGTCGGGACCGGCCCTGATCACCGTCCCGCGACCTCACGCCGACAGGACGGAAAGCACCGTGTTCATCCTCACCCTGACCTACCTCGCTGACCTGGCTGACCTGGCGGAGATCGACGCCGTGCTGCCCGCACACCGCGACTACCTCGAACGCCACTACCGCACCGGCCGTTTCCTCCTCTCCGGGCGCCGCGTCCCCCGCACCGGCGGGGTCATCCTGGCGCTCGGCGACGACCCCGAGGAGATACGCGCGATCACCGCCACCGACCCCTTCGTGGTCGCCGGCCTCGCCCGCTACGACATCGTCCAGGCCACGCCCACCGCCGTGTCCGCGACGCTCGCCGACGCCCTCGGGGCGGCGGGCGTCCACGACGTGGCGAGCATGCCGGTCGACAGCGCTGCGGCCGACGGCGTCCCGGCCGGCAACTGAACCACGGCTGCACCACGGTTGAGCCACGGCGCCCTGAGAGCGCGAACGGCCCCGCCGCCCCAGCCGGGGGCGGCGGGGCCTGAGGCTGCGGGCCCCGGGACGGCGGCCCTGCCGTTCCCGCCGCGCCGACGCGAGAAGTCGGACCCGCCGACGTCCCGCGCCCCGTGGTGCGGCGGCCGGCGCCCGGGCGGCCGTGCCGCGGAAAGCCGCAGAGATTCTTCCTGGGACCGCCCCGGCCGCCCCTGCCCCGCACTAGTGCACCTCCCCGCCTGCGCTGCCTGCACAACTGCCCGCCACACCAGCCCCGGCCAGCCCCGACGCGCACCAGTGCACTAGTGCGGCTGCGTCAGGAAGTGCCATGCCAGGGCTTGTTGAGCGCGATGCGTACGCCGTACATTCGGAGGCATGGAGAACACCGACATCCTCATCTCCGGCGCCGGGATCGCCGGCCCCGTCCTCGCCCACTGGCTGCGCCGCAACGGCTTCAACCCGACTGTCGTCGAACGCGCCCCCGCCCCGCGGCCGGGCGGGCAGACGGTCGACCTGCGCGGCGCCGGCCGCACCGTGATCGAGCGGATGGGCCTCATGGAGCAGGTCCGCGCGCTCTGCGTCGACCAGCGCGGGCTCGGGCTGGTCGACCGCCGGGGGCGGCTGACCGCGCGGATGCCCGTCGAGCTGTTCGACGGCGAGGGCATCGTCTCCGAGATCGAGATCCTGCGCGGCGACCTCGCCGACCTGCTGTACCGGGCGAGCGCCGGCGAGGTGGAGTACCTCTTCGACGACACCGTCACCGCGCTCGCCGAGGACGCCGACGGGGTCACCGTCACCTTCGAGAACGCGGCGCAGCGCCGCTTCGGCCTGGTCGTCGGCGCGGACGGGCTGCACTCGGCGGTGCGCCGCCTCGCCTTCGGCGCCGGCGACGCGCACTACCGGCCGCTGGGCGGCCACAACGCCTGGTTCACCGTCACGGACCGTCTGGACCTGGACGGCTGGTTCCTGATGTACAACGCGCCGGGCGGCCTGGTCGCCAGCGCCCGCCCCGGGCGGCTGCCCGGTGAGGTCAAGGCCGGCCTCGCCTTCCGCTCCGGGCCCCTGGCCTTCGACCGCCGTGACACCGCCGCCCAGCAGCGTCTGCTCACCGAGCGTTTCGCCGGCGCGGGCTGGGAGGTGGACCGGCTGCTGGCCGGTATGGCCCGGGCGGACGACTTCTTCTTCGACTCCGTCGGCCAGATCCGCCTCGACCACTACACCCGCGGGCGCGTCGCGCTGATCGGCGACGCCGGCTACAGCCCCAGCCCGCTCACCGGCCTGGGCACCAGCCTCGCCCTGGTCGGCGCCTACCTGCTGGCCGGTGAACTCGGCGCCGCCCGTACCGCCGGCACCGGCCACCGCGCCGCCTTCGCCCGCTACGAGGAGCTGATGCGCCCCTACGTCACCCGCTCCCAGGAGCTGCCGCCCGGCGGCATGAACGGCTACGCCCCCAACAGCGCGGCGATGATCCGCCTGCGCGCCGCGTCCATGCGGATGATGGGCCGCTGGCCGATGCGCGGCATCCTGGCCGCCCAGTTCGCCAAGGCCGGCGACATCGATCTGCCCGACTACGCGCTGTTGGCCGCTGCCTGACGGGCCGGCCGTGAACCGGCCCGCCGGCGGGTGCGGCGGACGGTGTCGGCGAGGTCGGCGAGGAAGCGGAGGCCGCGGGGGGCTGGTACCGGTTCTGATCGGTCGTCGCACCCCAGGTAACGTCAAGAAGGATCATCAGACGTTACGAGGATTGGGGAGTGGGCATGCGTGTCCCGGCGGCGACGTCCGTTCTGGTGGTGGGCGGGGCCCGGTCGGCCTGACGCTGTCGCTCCTGCTGTCCGGGTACGGTGTGGAGCACCTGCTCGTGGAGGCGCATCCGGGTACCTCGCTGCATCCCAAGGCTCGTGGTGTGTCGGCGCGTTCGATGGAGGTCTTCCGGCGTCTGGGCCTGGAGGCGGAGGTCCGGCGGGCCGGGCTGCCGGCCTCGCACGTCTTCTTCTACCGCGGCCGGGACCTGGTCGACCCGGACTTCGTGCGCACCGGCGCCGCGCACGAGCCCCGGCAGGGCGCCGAGCGCACCCCGTCGCCGGGGCTGCTCTGCCCGCAGGACGCGCTGGAGGCCGTCCTGCTGCGGCGCGCCCGCGAACTCGCCCCCGACGGCATCCGCTTCGCCACCCGTCTGCTGTCCTTCACCGAGGACGACACCGAGGACGGGCAGGGGGTGCACGCGGTGCTGGAGGACCGGGCCACCGGCGAGCGGCACACCGTGCGCGCCGACTGGCTGGTCGGCTGCGACGGCGCCGCCAGCACCGTGCGCGCGGGCGCCGGGATCGCGATGGAGGGGCCGACGGGCCTGGGCCACTTCCTCAGCATCCGCTTCGAGGCGCCGCTCGGGGACGTCGTCGCGGACCGGGCCAGCGCCTCGTACTTCCTCACCGCCCCGGGCCGCGGCGGCTTCCTGGCCGTCGACAACGACCGGCACTGGATCTACCAGCATCCGTACGACCCCGCCCGCGAGGACCCCGCCGCGCTCCTGGGCGACCACGGGAAGCCGGCCGACCTGGTCCGCGACGCCGCCGGGCTGCCTCACCTGCCGGTCACCGTCCGCGACACCATGGCCTGGCGCTCGGACGCGCAGACCGCCGCCGCCTACCGCAGGTTGCGGGTGCTGCTCGCGGGCGACGCCGCCCACGTGATGCCGCCCACCGGCGGGCACGGCATGAACACCGGCATCGGCGACGCGGACAACCTCGCCCGGAAGCTCGCCGCGGTCACCGCCGGCCCGGCCGGCGAGGCCCTGCTGGACACCTACGAGGCCGAACGCCGCCCCGTCGCCCTGGCGGTCACCGCACTGTCCCTGGCCAACTCCCGCGACCGCACCCGCTACCGGATCGACGACGAGCTGCTGCTCACCGCCGTCTACCGCTCCACCGCCGTCCTCCCCGACCCCGACACCGGCACCGGCACCGGTCCCGGCCCCACCGCCGCCCGCCCGCCGCTGGACCCGGCCCGCGAACACCCCGAGGGCGGGCCCGGCGCCCGTCTGCCGCACCGGGCGCTCGCCTCCGGGTCCACGCTGGACCTCGTCGGCCCCGGCTTCACCCTGTTCACCGCGGACCCGGACGCCTGGCAGCGGCAGGTCGACAACGCCGCGGCCGCGGGACTGCCCGTCACCCTGCGCCCCTCGCCCACCGACGGGACGCTCCTCGTCCGCCCCGACGGCCACATCGCCTGGCAGACCCCGCACCCGCCCGCCGACGACACGCACCTGCCCGACGTCCTGCGCCGGATCCTGTCCGTACCGGCGGCTTGAACCTCACCCGACGTCAGGAGGCATCGTGGTGGGCTTGGCCCCCGAACAGACCTGGAAGGTCGGCCGTTGCCGAGACCTTCAGGAAGTCTCAGCAATCCGGGCGTTTCCGCCCGGAAGGCCTGTTCACGGCCCATCTGACGCGACTACGGTTCACGCTTCATCGCCGACCGCCTGGCTCACGCCCGGTCTTGCACCGGCTCCACATGCGTTTTCCGTCTCCGAGCCACTCCCGGCGACGGGCGGACCGAGGCCCGCGTGAGAGGCGTGTTTCACCTGCCGCCGCAGGGGACGAACACCCGGCCGGCGCGGCTCTCGCCAACCGGGCAGAGGCCAACCTGCCGACAACCGCCGGCAGTTGCCCAAATTCGTTGAGAGATCAAGCAACGGCTGGAAGCCCCTGCCGATCCTCGTGACGGCCCCGGGCCTGCGGCGCCGGGCGTCCTCGGGCTCCGGCCCGCCGGGGGGGGAGCCTCGCCTGCGCAGGGGTGCGCGAGGATGTGGTGCGGATCACGGCAACGGGCCGGGGCGGCGGGACAGGACCGGGTGTGGAGAAATCGATACGCGCCCGGGTGCGCGCCGGGGACGCGGCGGCGTTCGGGCAGGTCTTCGAGGATCACGCCCAGGCGGTGTACCGGCACGCCGTGCGGATGACCGGGGACCGGGCCGTCGCCGAGGACGTGGTCTCGCTGACCTTCCTGGAAGGGTGGCGGCTGCGCGCGCGGGTGGACCCCGACGGGGGGAGTCTGCGGCCGTGGCTGCTGGGGATCGCCGGAAACGTCATCCGCAACACCCGCCGGGCTGCGCGTCGCCACCAGAGGGCGCTCGCCAGGCTGCCGCCGCGCGAGGCGGTGCCGGACTTCGCCGGCGAGTTGGCCGGGCGGATCGCCGACGCCGAGGAACTGGCCGCCGCGAAGGCCGCGTTGGAGCGGCTGCGGCCGGCCGAGCGGGAGGTGTTCGCGCTGTGCGTGTGGGAGGGCCTGGACCACGCGGCCGTCGCCGAGGCGTTGGGCCGGCCGGTGGGGACGATCCGTTCCCGGCTCTCGCGTGCCCGCGCCCGGCTGCGGGAGCTGACGGCGCAGGAGCTGGCCGCGACGCGTTCGGCGAAAGGACAGCAGAAAGAGCTGCCGGAAAGGCCGCAACGTGCCGGGGCCTGCGGACAGGTAGCAGGTGACCGCGACCTCGCGGTCCGGCCGACCAAGGAGACGATCCGTTGAACGCCACCCCCCGTCCCCGGTCCGACCAGGCCGAACGGGAGGAACTGGCCCGGCTGCTGCCGGCCCCGGCCCACCCGGAACTGCCCCCAGGCCGCCACCTCCTGCTGAAGGAACACGTGATGGACACCATCACCGCGGACACCCGGCGCACCGCCCGGCGGCGCACCCCGGCCCTGCGCGTGGCGCTTCCGGTGGGCCTGGCCGCCGCCCTGGCGGCGGGCGTCGCCGTCACCGCCGCCACCGGGCGCCCCGGCGCCGACGTGCCCCAGGGCCGTATCACCAACGTCGCCTACACCCTGCAGAGCAGCGGCGACGACGTCGTCAGGCTCACCGTCCTGGAACAGGACAAGCCGGTCGATGCGGCCCAACTCCAGCGCGACCTGGACCACTTCGGGGTCCACGCCCGCGTCTACGCCGGCGAGCCCGGCTGCCGCGCCCCCGAGCCGGCCTCGCCCGACAACCCGGCCGACCACGACCGGGGCTGGGACATGGGCACCGAAGGCCGGCAGACCGTCCTCACCATCCGCCCGCGCACCATCCCGGCCGGCCTGCAGCTGTTCATCCACCTGCCCTACGCCACGACCGACCCCGCCGACAGCTGGCGCTCCCTGGCCGTCGGCCTCATGAAGCCCCCGGCCCCCGCCTGCATGCCCGGTGCGACGTTCACCAACCCCCTGGCCGGCCTGTTCCCGTCCCCGGCCCACTGAGCCCGGCCCACTGACATGTCCGCACCCCACGGCGGGGTGCGGACATGTCAGTGGCGGGTGCCAGGATGCGGGCCGTTGAGGTCACCACGGGAGGTTGCGCATGCGTTCGCACTGGTACGCCTTGCCCGCGACTTCTTCCTGGCCGGCGAGGCAACGGCGACGGGCTGAAGCGCGGGGACGCTCCCGGCGCCCGGCGCCCGGCGGGTGTTCATGCCGCCGCCCCGTCCGGTCGGTCCGGTCAGGCGATGCGGACCGTCAGCCCGGCCAGGCCGCTCGCGCGGGCGACGTGCGCCGCCTCCTGCTCGACCGCCTTCAGCGGCAGGGCGCCGGCGTCCGGGAACGGGGTGACCACCAGGCCACGAGCGACAGGTAGGCGCCGGCGTCGCTCGGGCGCAGCAGGTGCAGGGTCCCGCGTACGGCCCAGGTCTTCATCAGGGCGAGGTCGGCGACGCCGTGGTCGACGCTGTTTTCGTCGGGTGTCGACTGCCGCAGGGCGACGGCCAGTTCGGCGGCGCTCCACACCTGGGCCTGCACGCCGCACAGTCGGCTGACGATCGCGCTCGCGGTGTGCTCGCTGCGCGGGTCCAGGTACTGGCGTCGCATCCGCCACGCGGACACCTGCTGCCGGCTGACCTTCACGCCGTCCCCCTCCCGGCCAACGGGTCCTCACCCTATACCCGTGCTCGCGGGCGTCGCCGTTCGCCGGAAAGGCCGTGGCGGGTAGGGGGTTTCGGGGTTTCGGGGGTGCTGTGGCGCGGGCCCGGAGGAGGGTGTTCGGCGCCCTCGGTCGGGCGTGAGTTACGTCACTTCGGGTGCGCCGGTGCAGCGGACGGGCGCCGTACGCGGTCATGGCGGGGCGTGAGGATGACGACGCGTGAGGAAAGCGGGGGCGGCGGGTGAGGCTGCGCAGGGCCAGTCCCGGGATCGACTTCGTCGAGTTCGTGGAGCAGCGCTCGGGTGCGCTGTTCCGGACGGCGTACGTGCTGACCGGGGACGCGTACGCCGCGGAGGACCTGGTGCAGGAGGCGCTGGAGCGCGTGTGCCGGCACTGGCGGCGGGTGGCGGCCTCGGATTCTCCTGAGGCGTACGTGCGGCGGATCGTGGTGAACCTGGCCAACGACCGGTGGCGGCGCCTGAACCGTCCCGGTGAGCGGACCGCGGCGGTCCCGCCGGCCGAGCGTGCGGATCCGCGTGATGCCTACCGGTCGGTGGAGCTGCGGGAGGAGCTCGTCGCGGCGCTGCACACGCTGCCGATGGGGATGCGCACGGTGGTCGTCCTGTACTACCTCCACGACCTGGGGGACCGGGAGATCGCGCGGACGCTCGACGTCTCCCCCGGTGCGGTGCGCTCCCAGCTCGCCCGGGGCCTGGCGAAACTGCGGGCCGTGCTGCCCCGGCAGGACGCCCCGCCCGCCCCGCTGACCTCGCGTGAAGGTGCCCGATGACCCGTCTGCCGCCCCCCGATCCCGACTTCGAGAAGGAGCTTGTCTCCGCCATGACCTCGTTCGCCGACCACGTCCCGGCCCCTGTCATCGATGCCGCCGGCATCCGGCGGCGCACCGCGCGCCGGCGCGCCGTCCTGACCGGGGTGGTGGCCGCCGCGGCGGTGGCCGCGATCGGGACGGGCGGGGCGCTGCTCGCCGCCTCGCCGTCCCCGGGGCCCGCCTCCGGGCCCGCCTCCGGGCCGGCGGGCGGTGTCCCGGCGGCGCACGCGCCGGCCACGTCGGGCACGCCGTCGCCGGTCGCGCCGTCGCCGGTCGCGTCGTCGCCCGCGCCCGGCGAGGGCACGCCCAGCGGCACGCCCGGCGAGGGCACGCCGAGCCCGGTCGCGCCGCTCGTCGGCGACGGTGCGCCGGTGGCCGTGCCGTCGGTCGCCGGCCTGACGCGGGCCGCGGCCGTCAAGCAGCTGGACGCGGCCGGACTGCACTGCGAGGTCCACGAGTTCACCGACTGGAACGTGCCCGCCGGCACGGTCATCAACGCCGAGCCGCGCGCCGGTGCCACGGTGCCGACGGGCTCGACGGTGGAGCTGTTCGTCTCCAAGGGCAGGCCGGGCAGCTGACGGACCCGCCGGGGCGCGAACTGGATGTCCGATCACCGCCAGCGGCCCGGGGGCGGGCGGGGGCAGGGTCGGGGGCATGCACAAGGTCATCGATCTCAAGGTCCTCTACTTCGGCACCCCGGTGGTGCTGATCGGCTCCCGCAACGCGGACGGCAGCGCGAACCTGGCGCCGATGTCCTCCGCGTGGTGGCTCGGCCACTCCTGCGTGCTGGGGCTGGGCAACAGCACGCAGAGCGCCGTGAACCTGCTGCGCGAGGGCGAGTGCGTGCTCAACCTGCCGTCCTCGGCGATGGTCGACGCGGTGGACCGCCTGGCGCTGCTGACCGGCAACCCGGTGGTCACCGACTTCAAGCGGCAGCAGGGCTACCGCTTCGAGCCGCGCAAGTTCGCCGCCGCGGGCCTGACCGAGCAGCCGGGCGAGCTGGTGCGCGCCCCGCGCGCCGCCGAGTGCCCCGTCCAGCTGGAGTGCCGTCTGGCCGCGGCCACCCCGCTGGCGGGCAACGAGCGCTGCACCGCGTTCGAGGTGGAGGTGGTGCGGGCGCACGTGGACGAGGCCCTGATCGTGCCCGGCACCGACCACTACGTCGACCCGCTCGGCTGGGACCCGCTGATCATGAAGTTCTGCGAGTTCTTCGGCGACGGGCGGCGCCTGCGGCCCTCCCGCCTCGCCGAGGGCTGGCAGATGCCGGGCCGGCTGGCCCCGGCGCGGGCTTGACCTCAAGGCCGGGGCCCGGCGCCCCGAAACGCCGTCACCCCGCCGGCCGCGGGATGCGGGGCGGGGTGACGGGGAGGCGGGCGGGTCAGGGGGCGGTGTTCTCGGCGAGAGTGTGGGCGACGAGGGCGTTGGCGTGGCCGTGGCCGAGGCCGTGGTCGGTCTTGAGCCAGGCGACGAGTTCCATGTGCTTGGTGAGCGGGGAGGAGCGGATGAGGTCCTTCCACTCGGCGACGGGGCGGCCGTACTTCTTCTCGATGGAGGGGAAGTAGCTGGCGGGGCCCTTCACGGGTGCGGTCATGGTCGCGGTGTCCTTCCGGAGCGGACAGTGGTGCGCGGTGCGGTCACGGGTTAGGACCGTGGCCGCACCGCGCACTCATCGCCCTGTGTGCGTGAGCTGTGTCACACTCCGGCGCGGCGGCGTCCGCGGGCGGCGCGGCGGCCGGCGGGCGGGGTGGGGTCGGCGGTCCAGGCGGCGACGGGGTTGCCGAGCCAGCGGGTGGAGCCGGGGACGTTCTCGCCGCGCATGACCAGGGAGGCGGGGCCCACCGTGGTGCCGGCGCCGAGGGAGGAGTTGAGCAGCACGATGGAGTGCGGCCCGGTGGTGGAGCCGGCGCCGAGGTGGACGGTGCCCAGGCGCATGACGCGGTCGTGGAAGAGGTGGGTCTGCAGGACGGTGCCGCGGTTGACGCTGGCGCCGGCCTCGACGGTGACGAGGTCGCTCTCGGGCAGCCAGTGGGTCTCGCACCACACGCCGCGGCCGATGCGGGCGCCGAGGCTGCGCAGCCACAGGTTCAGGTAGGGGGTGCCGGTGATGCTGGAGCCGCCGAAGGGCATGGCGAGTTCCTCGACGAAGGTGTCGTAGAGCTCGTTGCGCCAGACGAAGGAGGACCAGAGGGGGTGTTCGGCGGTGCGGAAGCGTCCGACGAGCAGCCACTTGGCGGCGGTGGTGATGGCGCAGGCGATGACGGCGGCGGCGGCGAGTATCACCCCGGCGGCGGCCAGGGTGGTGGGGATGCCGTAGTCGTCGCGGACGGCCTGGAGGGCGAGGAAGACGAGGTCGCCGAGGACGGCGGCCAGGATGAGGGGCAGCAGGCGGCAGAGTTCGACGCCGGCGCGCGCCCACATCAGGCGCCTGGGCGGGTCGTAGGTGCGGGCCTCGCCGCCGGTGTCGGCGACGCGGGGCAGGGCGAAGGCGGGGCGGCCGAGCCAGGAGGAGCCTTCGGGGGCGTGGGCGGGGGTGTCGGACAGGACGCCGACGAGGCAGTTGTCGGGCAGGTGGCGGCCGGGGCCGACGATGCCGGAGTTGCCGACGAAGGAGCGGCGTCCGACGTGGGCGGGGCCCAGGTGCAGCCAGCCGTCGCGGACCTCGTAGGGGGCGACGAGGGTGTCGTCGGCGAGGAAGGCGCCGTCGTCCACGCGCATCAGGCCGGGCAGGGCGAGGACCGTGGAGGCCTCGACGCGCCGGCCGATCCTGGCCCCGAGCAGGCGCAGCCACAGCGGGGTGAAGAGGCTGGCGTAGAGGGGGAAGAGGGAGCGGCGGGCGGTGTCGGTGAGGCGGTGGACGGCCCAGGCGCAGAAGGCGACGCCGCCGTGGGCGGGGTGGTAGCCGGGGCGCAGCGGCAGGGAGAGGAGGCGCACGGCCAGCGCTATGAGGGTGGCGTGGCACAGGAGGGTGAGGGCGGTGAGGGGGACGGTGAGGGGCAGGAGCTGGAGGAGGACCTGGCCGAGGGTGCGGTCGGCGTCGATCATCGGGTAGATGATCGCGAGGGCGGGCAGGGCGGCGGCGATGGGCAGGACGCCGAAGGCGGTCAGGCCGATGCCGTAGGCGAGGCCCCAGGGGCCGCGCCGGCGGCGGGCGGGGGCGTGCGGGGGCCAGCCGGTGGGGGTGTCGGGGGCGGGTCGGGCCGGGGAGCCGTGCCAGTGTTCGCGGGCGGGGACGGTGGCGGTGACGCAGGAGCCGGGGGCGATGTCGGCGCCGGCGCCGATGCGGGCGCCGGGCATGAGGGTGGCGCGGGTGCCGATGCGGGCGCCTTCGCCGACGTCGATGTGGCCGAGGTGGAGGATGTCGCCGTCCAGCCACCAGCCGGCGATGTCGACCTCGGATTCGAGGGTGGCGCCGGCGGCGAGGCGGGCGAGGCCGGTGACGGGGGGCAGGGTGTGCAGGTGGACGCCTCGGCCGATGCGGCAGCCGACGGCGCGGCCGTAGCGGGCGGCCCAGGGGGTGCCGGCGAGGGTGGCGACGCCGAAGAGGGCGACGGTGCGCTCCGCGGTCCACAGGCGCAGGTGGACGTGGCCGCCGCGGGGGTGGCTGCCGGGGCGGATGCCGGCGGTGAGCAGGCGGGCGGCGAAGGCTGCGAGGAGGGTGCGGCCGGGGGCGCTGTAGAAGAGGAGGAGGCCGGCGGCGACGGGCCACCACGGGGAGTGGGGGGCCCAGGGCAGGTGGGCGCCGGTGAGGTTGTCCAGGGCGGCGAGGACGAGGACCCAGCGCAGGCCGGCGAGGGTGAACAGGCCGGCGAGGGCGAGGGTCTGCCACAGGCCGGCGCCGGCGGGGGTGCGGCGCACCTGCCGGGCGGGGGCGGGTGGTGCGGCCGGGGC
The DNA here is from genome assembly GCF_019192735.1 of Kitasatospora aureofaciens. Classification (GTDB taxonomy): domain Bacteria; phylum Actinomycetota; class Actinomycetes; order Streptomycetales; family Streptomycetaceae; genus Kitasatospora; species Kitasatospora aureofaciens_A. Next base: position 18,932 of record NZ_JAHTKP010000061.1, on the reverse strand, counting down.
GTGGGTGTCGCACTGCGGGGGCGCGAGGGTGTCCAGGTGGGCGGCGAGCGCGCCAAGGACGGGGTGGGCGTAGAGGTCGGCGACGGAGACGCCGGGGTAGCGGGTGCGCAGTTCGGAGACGAGGCGGGCGGCGGTGAGGCTGGAGCCGCCGAGGGCGAAGAAGTCGTCGCCGGCGCCGGGGGTCATGCCGAGCAGGGCCTCCCAGTGGCCGGCGAGCCAGCCGGCGGTGCCCTCCAGGGGGCCGGCGGCGGGGTTGTCCTGGGTGCCGGTGGTGGCCAGCGGCCAGGGCAGGGCGCCTCGGTCGACCTTGCCGGAGGTTTTGGTGGGCAGCGAGTCGACGAGGGCGAGGACCGGCACGAGCGGGGCGGGCAGGCGCTCCAGCAGCTGGTGGCGGGCGGCGGCCAGGTCGGGGACGGCGGCGGGCTGCGGGACGAGGTAGCCGACCAGCAGGTCGGCGCCGGCGGGGGTCTTGCGGACGGCGGCGGCCGCGGCGCGGATGCCGGGCAGGGCCTGGAGGGCGGCGTCGATCTCGCCGAGTTCGATGCGCCGGCCGGCGAGTTTGACCTGGTCGTCGGCGCGGCCGACGAAGACCAGGCCCTCGGGGTCGTTGCGCACGAGGTCGCCGCTGCGGTAGACGCGCGGGGAGGCGAACACCGGGTGGGGGCTGAACTTCTCGGCGTCCTTGGCGGGGTCGAGGTAGCGGGCGCAGCCGATGCCGCTGATGAGGAGTTCGCCGGTCTCGTACCGGGGGACGGGGTTGCCGGCCGGGTCGACGACGGCGATCTCCCAGCCGTCCAGGGGCGCGCCGATGCGTACCGGTTCGCCGGGCATCATGCGGGCGGCGGTGGCGACGACGGTGGTCTCGGTGGGGCCGTAGGTGTTCCAGAACTCGCGGCCGGGCACGGCCAGGCGCTCGACGAGTTCGGCGGGGCAGGCCTCGCCGCCGACGATGATCAGGCGCACCGCGTCCAGGCATTCCTGCGGCCACAGGGCGAGCAGGGTGGGGACGGTGGAGACGGCGGTGATGCGGCGCTCGACGAGCCAGGGGCCGAGGTCGGTGCCGGCCTTGACGAGGGAGCGGGGGGCGGGGACCAGGCAGGCGCCGTGGCGCCAGGCCAGCCACATCTCCTCGCAGGAGGCGTCGAAGGCGACCGAGAGGCCGGCCAGGACGCGGTCGCCGGGGCCCAGCGGCTGCCGGCGCAGGAAGAGGCGGGCCTCGGCGTCGACGAAAGCGGCGGCGCTGCGGTGGGTGACGGCGACGCCCTTGGGGCGGCCGGTGGTGCCGGAGGTGAAGATGATCCACGCGTCGTCGGCCGGCGAGGGCCAGGCAGGGCGGCCCGAGGGGCGGGCGAGGGGCCCGGCGCTCAGGCGGCGCTCGGCGCCGATGACGGCGCAGACCTGGGCGTCGTGCCAGATCATCTCGGCGCGCTCGTCGGGGTCGTCGGCGTCGACGGGCACGTAGGCGGCGCCGCAGCGCAGCACGGCGAGGATGGCGACGTACAGGTCGGCGGTGCCGGAGGGGATGCGCACGCCGACCCGGTCGCCGCATCCGATGCCGTGGCCGGCGAGGACGCCGGCGAGGGTGTCGACCTCGTGCAGCAGGGTGCGGTAGTCCAGCACGGCGGTGCCGGTGTCCAGCGCGGGCGCGTTCGGGTGGGCGTCGGCGGTGGCGGCGACGATGTCGAGCAGGCTGCGCGGGTGGGCGGGCTGGGCCACCGGCCAGCCGGCCGCCCAGCCCGGGTGGGGGCGGTGCAGCGTGCTGGGGCCGGCCGTGTCCTGGCGTGCGTCCATGGGGGGTGTTTCCTCGGCTCCGGTTTCCTGGATCAGGGTTCCTGGGTCAGGGGTGGGCACCTGCGGGTGGGCGGGTGCGGGCGCGTACGGGGTCACCTGGGGTGATGCGCCCATTCACCATGACGGGGCCTGGGGGCCGACGGATGCAGCTGGGGTGTGGTCAAAGGAAATTCTCATGATCGGTGCCGTTTGGGCCGGCAGAGGAACGATTCGAATGCCGATTCGGGCATTTGGGGATGTTTTCGCTGGTGAAGGGTAGCGGTCCGGGAGGGCGACGGCGGTGACGGGAGAGGGAGGAGTGGTGAACGCCATGCAACCGGAACGCTACCCGTAGCGGCGGGGTGGCCGCCGGTTCGGGGGTGGGCCGGCCGATCACCGGACCGGGCCAAACCGGTGGCCGGGCGGTGGTGCGTATGCGTCGTTACGGCGGGCGCGCGGTGGTGCGTGGGCGCCGTGACGGTGGCCGCGCGGTGGTGCGTGGGTGCCGTTACGGTCTCGGATGTGAGCGCGATGCCCTCCGGCGTGCCGTCCGGCGTGCTGTCCGGCGACGGGCTGGTCTGGTACGCGGCCTATGGGTCCAATCTGCACGCCTCCCGGCTGACCTGCTACCTGCGCGGCGGGCGCCCCGAGGGCGGGGCCCGCGCCCAGCCCGGGTGCCGCGACCCGCGCCCGCCGCGCCGCGACGTTGCGGCGGTGCTGCCCGGGGCGCTGTACTTCGCCCGCGAGTCGGCGGTGTGGGGCGGCGGCATCGCCTTCTACGACCCCGGCGCCGGCGGTGCGATGCCGTGCCGCGCGTATCTGGTCACGGCCGGGCAGTTCAGCGACATCGCCGCCCAGGAGATGCACCGCCCGCCCGGCACCGACCTCGACCTGGCCCGCGTCCTCGCCCGCGGGCGCGACCGGCTCGGCCCCGGCCGGTACGAGACGCTGGTGTGCGCGGGCACGCTGGACGGCTTACCGCTGCTGACGTTCACCGCACCCGAGGGCTTGGCGGGAGCGGAGCTGAACCCGCCCTCGGCCGCCTACCTGCGCACCCTGGCCGCGGGCCTGGCGCAGTCGCACGGCTGGAGCAGGCGGCGCGCGGCCGTCTACCTCGCCGGGCGGGCGGGCGCGGCCGGGCACTGGAGCGCGCAGGAAGTGCTGACCGTGCTCGGCGGGCCGTAGCGGCCGGGCAGGCCCGGGCAGGCCCGGGCAGCCGTGCAGGGCCGTAGCGGCCGGGCGGGCCCGGGCAGCCGGGCGGGCCCGGGCAGCCGTGCAGGGCCGTAGCGGCCGGGCGGGTGAACAAGGCGGGCGGATCGTGTCCCTCCGGGGCCCGGGGGCATTGTCCAAGTCGGCCGTCGCCCGACGGGCCGGCCCCGAGGACCATCAGCGGAGGATCATCCCCGTGCACAGCGCCGTCCCGCCCGCCCCGCCCGCCCCCGCACCGGTGGCGGTCGTCGGCGTCGGGCTGCGCCTGCCGGGCGGCATCCGCTCCCTCGACGGGCTGTGGTCGGCGCTGGCGCAGGGGCGGGACCTGGTCGGCGAGGTGCCCGCCGACCGGTTCGACGCCGCCCGGTTCGTCTCGCCCGGCGCCCGGCGCGACGGGAAGGCGTACGTGGGCGCCGGCGCTTTCCTGGACGACATCGCCTCCTTCGACGCCGACTTCTTCGGGATCTCGCCGAAGGAGGCCTCCCGCCTGGACCCGCAGCAGCGGCTGCTGCTGGAGTGCGCCGTCGAGGCGTTCGACGACGCGGGCATCGACTGGCACCGCCTGGCCGGCAGCGACACCGCCGTGGTGGTCGGGGTGTCCGGCCACGACTACGGCGCCCTGCAGGCCCGGCACCTGCGCAGCCTGACCCCGTACTCGGTCAGCGGCACCGCCGCGAGCAACACCGCCAACCGCCTGTCGTACACGCTGGACCTGCACGGCCCCTCCTACGCCGTGGACACCGCCTGCTCCTCGGCGCTGACCGCCGTCCACCTCGCCTGCGAGGCACTGCGCGCAGGAAGCAGCGCCCTGGCGCTGGCGGGCGGGGTGAACGTGCTGCTGGGCCCGGCCGGCTTCGTGGGCTTCTCGCAGGCGTCGATGCTGAGCCCGACCGGCCGGTGCCGCCCGTTCGCCGAGGCGGCCGACGGCTACGTGCGCTCCGAGGGCGCGGGGGTGCTGCTGCTCAAGCCGCTGGCCGCGGCGCTGGCCGACGGCGACCGGGTGCACGCCGTGGTCGCGGCGAGCGGGCTCAACGTGGACGGCCGCACGGCGGGTCTGGCCCTGCCCAGTGCCGACTCCCAGGCGCGGCTCCTGGAAGAGGTCTACGCCCGGGCGCGGATCGACCCGCGGCGGCTGGGCTACATCGAGGCGCACGGCACCGGCACGCCCACCGGCGACCCGGTGGAGTGCGAGGCGCTGGGGCGGGCGCTGGGAAGGCGGCGCGGCGGGGTGGCGCTGCCGGTCGGGTCGGTGAAGTCCAACCTCGGGCACCTGGAGTCGGCGGCCGGGGTGGCGGGCCTGCTCAAGGCCGTGCTGGTGCTGCGCGAGGGGACGATCCCGCGCACCCTGCACGGCGAACCCGCCCGGGCCGCCATCGACTTCGCCGCCCTCGGCCTGTCCCCGGTGACCACCCAGCGGCCCCTCGGGCCGGTGCGGGGTGGCGCGGTGGGCGGCCCGGCGACGCACGACCCGACGACGGACCACCCAGCGACGAACGAACCGGCACACGGCCCAACGGCAGACGGCCCAGCAGCGCACAGCCCGGCGGCAGACGACCCGACGACAGACAACCCGGCAGCGAACGACCCGACGGCGCACGACCCGCAGGCAGACGGCCCGACGGCAGACGGCTCGGCGACGCACGACCCGGCGACGCACGACCCGGCGACGCACAGCCCGATGGCAGACGCCCCGGCGACGCACGACCCGGCGACGCACAACCCGACGGCAGACGCCCCGGCGACGCACGACCCGGCGACGCACAACCCGATGGCAGACGCCCCGGCGACGCACGACCCGGCTGCGCACGACCAAGTGGCGGACGGCCCGCTGGTCGGGGTGAACTCCTTCGGCTTCGGCGGCGCGAACGCGCATGTCGTGCTGGCCGCCCCTCCCCCGCCCGCGCCGCGCGGGCCGCTGCCCGCCGGCCGGCCGCTGCCCGTCGTGGTCTCGGCCCGCTCGGCGGCCGCGCTCGCCGAGGCGGCCGAGCGCTGGGCCGCACGGCTGGAGGCGGCGCCCGCCGGGCAGTTCCACGACCTCGCGTACACCGCCACCCGGCGCCGCGCCCGCTACGAGCGGTGCCTGGCCGTGCTGGCCCCCGACGGGAGGCGGGCGGCCCGGGCGCTGCGCGCCGCCGCCCGGGGGGAGACGGGCGAGGCAGCGGCGGCGGCCGCGCGGGCGGTCCCCCGGGGCCGCGTGGGCTTCGTCTTCGCGGGCAACGCCTCGCAGTGGGCCGGCATGGGCCGCGACCTGCTCGCCTCCGACGAGGCGTTCCGGGGCGAAGTCGCCGCCTGCGACCGGGAGTTCACGCCGCTGCTGGGCTGGTCGGTGCTCGCCGAGCTCACCGTGCCCGGCGGGGCGGGGAGTTGGGAGCGCACCGAGATCGCCCAGCCGCTGCTGTTCGCCGTCCAGGCCGGCCTGGTGGCGGCGCTCGCGGCCCGCGGGGTGCGGCCCGCGGCGGTGCTCGGGCACAGCGTCGGGGAGATCGCCGCCGCCTACTGCGCCGGGGCGCTGGACCGGGCGGGGGCCTGCAAGGTGGTCGCGGCGCGCAGCCGGGCCCAGGCGCCGACGGCCGGCGCCGGGCGGATGGCGGCCGTCGGGCTGGCGGCCGGGGAGACGGCGGCGCTGCTGGGCGAACTGGGCCTGGCCGGGCGGCTGGTGGTGGCCGGGGTCAACAGCGGGCGCGACACCACGGTGTCGGGCGAGGGCGGGGCGCTGGCGCGCCTGGGCGAGCACCTCGCCGGGCGGGGCGCCTTCTTCCGCGACCTCGGGCTCGACTACGCGTTCCACAGCCGGGCCATGGACGCGGTCCGGGCCCCGCTCGGCGCCGAACTGGCCGGCCTCACGGCCCGCCCCGGCGCCGTCACCATGGTCTCGACGGTCACCGGCGAGGCGGTCGAGGGGCGGAGGCTGGACGCGCGGTACTGGTGGCGCAACGTCCGCGAGCCGGTGCGGTTCGCCGACGCCGTCGCGGCCGCCACCGGCGCGCACGGGTGCGACGTGCTGGTGGAGATCGGCCCGCACCCGGTGCTCGCCGGCTACCTGCGCCGTCTCACCGCCGCCCTGCCCCACCCGGTCGCCCTCGTGCCCACGCTCTCCCGCCCCACGCCCGGCACGCCGGACACCCCACCAGCCCACCCCGCACCCACCTCACCCACCACGCCCGCCGCCGCATCCGCCCCCGCCGCCCCGGACACCCCCGCAACCAACTCGCCCACCGCCCCGGACACCCCCGCCACACCCACCGCCCCGGACACCCCCGCCACACCCGACCCCGCCACACCCACCGCCCCGGACACCCCCGCCACACCCGACCCCGCCACACCCACCGCCCCGGACAGCGCGCTCGCCCATCTGCTGGCCTGCGGCGCCGAGTTGGACTGGTCCGTACACTTCCCCGCCCCCGGCCACGTCGCCGACGCGCCCGCCTATCCGTGGCAGCGCGAGCGGCACTGGCACGGCGACCCCGCCTGGTGGGTGGAGACCACCGACACCGAGGACCCCCGCACCGGGCACTGGCACCCGCTGCTCGGCGCCGCCATGCCCGGACCGCAGCCGGCCTGGCAGCAGGAACTCGACCCCCGGGAGCCGGCCTGGCTCGCCGACCACCGGATCGGCGACAGCGTGGTCCTGCCCGCCGCCGCGTACGTCGACATGGCGCTGTGCGCCGGCCGCCAGGCCCACGAGGCACCCGTCGAAGTGGAACGCCTCACGATCGGCCGGGCCCTGACACTGCCGCACGACGACCCCGACGCGAGCGTGTGGATCCACACCCGGCTCGACGACGGCGGCGCCCTCACCATCGCCTCCCGCCCCGGCGGGCGCACCGAGTGGACCGAATACGCGCGCGCCCGCGTCCGGCAGCTGCTGCGCCAACAGCCCCCCGCCCTGGACCCGACGGCACTGCGCGCCCGCACCCCGTGCCCGGTGGCCCCCGCCGACCTGTACGCCCGGTGCGAGCGCGCCGGCCTGCCGTACGGGCCCGCCTTCCGTACCGTCACCGAGCTGCGCCACGGCGAGGGCGAGGTGTTCGCCGCCTGGGCGGCCACCGACGGGCCGGCCCCCGGGCACACCGCGCACCCCGTCCTCCTGGACGGCGCGTTCCAGACGCTCCTCCCGCTGCTGGGCATCGACGCCGACGACGCGGTGCCCTACCTGCCGCTGGGCATCGACGCCGTGCGCTGCTGGCAGCCGCTGCCCGCCGCCGGGCTCGTCCACGGGCGCCTGCGCTCGCGCACCGCCACCGGCGCGGCCGCGGACCTGACCGTCACCGACCCGGACGGCACCGTCCTGCTGGAGGTCCTGGGCCTTCGGGTGCGCCGCTTCGAGGGGGCGCGCCGCCCCGCGCCGCAGCGCCTGGCCGAAGTCCTGCGGGCCGCCCCGCGCCCGGGAAGCGCCGCGCCGCCCTGCCCGCTGCCCGCCCCCGCCGAGGTCCTGGCCGCCGGCGCAGGCGCCCTCGCCGCGGCCGAGCGGGCCTGGCACCGCGACTTCGGCTACGCCCGCTACCAGCCGCAGGCCCTCGCCCTCACCGGCCACTACACCGCCGCCGCGATCCGCCGACTGCTCCCGGACGCCGCCGCGTTCACCCTCGACGACCTGCACGCCGCGGGCGTGGCCCCCCGCCACCGGCGGCTGCTGCCCGAACTGGTCGAGGGCGCCGCCCTGCACGGCGCCCTCGCACCCGCCGGCCCCGGCCGCTGGCGTCTGCCCGACCAGCCGCAACCCCACCGGCGCTTCAGGGAGATCCTGCGCCGCTTCCCCGCCAACCACGCGAGCTCGCACCTGTCCGCCGTGTTCGGCCGCCACCTCGCCGACCTCCTGCGCGGCCGCGTCGACGCCCTCGACCTGCTGTTCTCCGACGCCGACGCCCTCGCCGCGCGCTACTACGAATCCGCCGAGGAGATCGCCCACTTCAACCGCACGGCCCGCCTGCTGCTGCGCACGGCCCTCGCCGACCGACCGCACGAGAGGCCGCTGCGCGTCCTGGAAGTGGGCGCCGGCACCGGCGGCCTGAGCGCCCTCGTCCTGCCCGACCTGGCGCCCGAACGCACCCGCTACACCTACACCGACGTCTCGCCGTACTTCTTCCCCGCCGCCCAACAACGCTTCCGCGACCACGACTTCGTCGAGTACCGCCCGCTCGACCTGGACGCCGACCCGGCCGGGCAGGGCTTCACCCCCGGCTCCTACGACGTCGTCCTCGCCTCGTACGTCCTGCACGCCACCCGCAACCTGCGCGCCACCCTGCACCGCCTGCACACCCTGCTCGCCGAGGGCGGCCACCTGGTCGTCGTCGAACCGCACAACCTCGCCGTCGTCGCCCCGGTCTTCGGCCTGCTGGACAGCTTCTGGCGCGACACCGACCGCGAACTACGGCCCCACGGACCACTGTTGGCGCGCGAGCAGTGGCCGCCACTGCTGGCCGCCTGCGGGTTCACCGGCACCGTGCAGACCGGCGACAGCACCGAACCGGGGCGCAGCGACTTCTCCGTCACGCTGACGGCGAAGGGCCCGGGCACGGCGGTCCCGGAAACGACGGCACCGGACGCGACGGCACCGGAGGCGACGGCCCCGGACGCGACGGCACCGACGGCACCGGAGGCGAGCGCCGCGTCGGCGACCGCCGCAGACCCGGGCACACGGCCCCAGCCCCCGGCGCGGGTGGTCGTGCGGCTCGGCGCCCACCCGCCGCACCCGGACGGGGAGCCGCCCGGGCGCACCGTCGCCGAGCCCGAGGACCCGCAGTGCTGGCGCCGGGTGCTGGCGCACACCTCGCAGGTGGTCCTGCTCACCGCCGGCCCCGCCGGCAACGGCGCGACGGCCGGCAACGGGGCGACGGCCGCCGAGGAGACCGACACCGCGGTGCGCCACCTGGCCGTCCTGCGCGCCCTCGCCACCGCCTGCGCCGACCTGCCCGAGGAACGCACCGTCACCCTCGCGGTGGTCTGCCCCGACCCGCACCACCGCGGGCTGCCCGCCGCCCCCGCCGACGCCGCCCTGTGGGGCGCCGCCCGCAGCCTCGCCAACGAGCAGCCCCGCCTGGCCGTGCGCCGGATCACCCTGGCCCCCGGCTCCCTGCCCCTGCTGGCCGCCGAACTCGACGAGCCGACCGACCGGTCCACCGACCAGTCCACCGACCGGTCCACCGACCAGTCCGCCGACCAGTCCGCCGACCGGTCCGCCGACGAGGACGAGGTCCACCTCACCTCCCAGGGCCGCTTCGCCCTGCGGCTGCACCCCTGGACACCGCCCGCCCGCCCGGCCGGCGCCTACACCCTCGCCGTCCACGAACCCGGCCTGCGCTTCCGTCTCGGCTGGCGCCCGGCCGCACCGGCCGTCCCCGAGCGCGGCGAGGTCCTCGTCAAGGTCGCCGCCACCGGCCTGAACTACCTCGACGTCATGGCCGCAACCGCCCTGGTGCCGCCCCCCGAGGGGCACCCCCGCCAGGACGCCGAGCCGTTGGGCGTGGAGTGCGCCGGCGAGGTCGTCGCGACGGGCCCCGGCACGCCCTGGCCGGCGGTGGGCGAGCGCGTCGTCTGCATGGCCACCGGCTGCTTCGGCTCGCACGTCCTCGCCCGTACCGACCGGCTGCTGCCCCTGCCGCCGCATCTGAGCCCGGCCGAGGCCGCCACCCTGCCCGCCGCCGCCCTGACCGTCCACCACAGCCTCGCCCACCTGGCCCGGCTGCGCCGCGGCGAAACCCTGCTGGTCCACGCGGGGGCCGGCGGCGTGGGGCAGGCCGCCCTGCAGTACGCCCGCCGCGTCGGGGCCCGCGTCATCGCCACCGCCGGCACCCCCGCCAAACGCGACCTGCTGCACGCGCTCGGCGCCGCCCACGTCCTCAACTCCCGCACCCTGCACTTCGCCGACGAGGTCATGGACCTCACCGGCGGCGAGGGCGTCGACGTCGTCCTCAACTCCCTGGCCGGCGAGGCCATGCACCGCAGCCTCGCCCTGCTCAAACCCTTCGGCCGCTTCGTCGAACTCGGCAAACGCGACTTCCTCGCCGACCGCCCCATCCCCTCCGCCCGCTTCCTGGACAACCTGACGTTCCACGGCATCGACATCGCCGCGCTGCTGCGCCCGCCCTCCCCGCTGGGCGACGCCCACGTGCGGGCCCTGGGCCGGGCCGTCGCCGACGGCACCTTCCACCCGCTGCCCTACCGGGCCTACCCGGCCGCCCGCATCCAGGACGCCTTCACCGCCCTCCAGCACTCCCGGCACATCGGCAAGATCGTCATCACCCACGACGAGACCCCGCCGCTGGCCGCCCCCGCCGCGCCGCCCGTCCTCGACCCGCACGCCGAGTACCTGATCACCGGCGGCCTCGGCGGCCTGGGCGCCGCGACCGCCCGCCACCTCGCCGCCCGCGGCGCCCGCCACCTGATCCTCCTCAGCCGCCGCGGCCCCCGCGCGCCCGAGGCCGCCGGCCTGATCGCCGGCCTCACCGCGCTCGGCGTCCACGTCAGCGCCCACGCCGCCGACGCCGCCGACGAGAACGCCCTGCGCGAGGTCCTCGCCCGCCTGGACGCCCGCGGCCGGCGCCTGGCGGGCGTCGTCCACGCCGCGATGGTCCTCGACGACGCACCGCTGCCCGAACTGACCGACGACCGCATCCGGGCCGTCCTCGCCCCCAAACTCACCGCCGGCCGCCTCCTCGACCGCCTCACCCGCCGGCGCCCCCTGGATTTCTTCGTCGTCTACAGCTCCGGCGCCGCCCTGCTCGGCAACGCCCACCAGAGCCACTACACGGCCGCCAACCTCGCCCTCGATGCCCTCGTGCGCGAACGCCGCCGCGCCGGCCTGCCGGGCCTGGCCGTCCAGTGGGGCGCCATCAGCGACACCGGGTACGTGCACCGCAGCGGCCGGCGCGGCCTGGCCATCCTGGGCCTGGGCAAGCTGCGCTCCGACGACGCCCTGGCCGCCCTCGACCAGGTCCTCACCGCCGGCGACGCCGACGTCCTCGCCCTCGGCCGCTTCGACTGGGCCCGCCTGCACCGCGTCCTGCCCCGCCTGGCCGCCCCCCGCACCGCCCACCTGCTCCCCGCCGGCGACGCCGCCGACGACGACCGCCTCCACGACGCCCTCGCCCGCGCCACCCCCGAACAGGCCCTGGCCCTCCTCGCGGACCTGCTCACCGGCCTGCTCGCCGACATCCTGCAGACCACCCCCGAGCACATCGCCCCCGACCGCCCCCTCGAACAACTCGGCATGGACTCCCTGCTGGCCGCCGAACTCGCCACCCGCATCGAGCAGCGCCTGCACTGCGACATCCCGTCCATCGAACTCGCCGGCACCACCGACCTCACCACCCTCGCCCGCAGGATCCACCGGCGCCTGACCGCCACCGGCTGACCCTCCGCCGGCCGACCTTCCACCGGCCGACCTTCCACCGGCCGACCCTCCGCCGGGTGACCTTTCCACCGGCCGACCTTTCCGCCGGGTGACCTTCCACCGGGTGAACGGGCCCGCGCGGGCCCGTTCAGGGCACCTGCGCCTCGAACAGCGCCACGCACCCGCGCACCTGCACGCGGTGCACCGGGAAACGCGCCGCAAGCTCCGCCCGCAGCCCGGCCGGGCCGTCCCCGCGGTTGTGGAACACCCCCACAGCGTTGAACAGCGCCAGCTCCGCCCGCCCGAACGCCCCCACCGGCACCCCCGCCGACAGCACCGTGGCACCGAACACCCGCCCGCCCGGGCGGACACAGGCCGCCACGTGGTCCAGCACCCGCGCCTTGGCCGCCATCGGCCCCGGCAGGCAGTGCAGCAGGAAGTTCACCGACGCCGACCCGAACGCCCCCGCCGGCAGCGGCAGCGGCTCCAGCGCGTCCGCCCGCACCGCCACCACCTCGTACCGGGCCAGCCGGCGCGCCGCACAGCGCAGCGCCTGCGGGTTCAGATCGGCCAGCGTGATCGCCTGCCGCCCGGCGGGCTTGCGGCACCGGTCGAGCAGGTACCCCGTCCCCACCCCGACGTCCAGGTGCTCGCCGGCGAGGTTGCGCTCGAACAGCGCGAGAAGCTCCGCCACCGGGATGCGCCAGGCGAAGGGGCAGTTCACCCCGAAGACCACCAGGTCGTAGCACGGCAGCGTCCACGCCCGGTACGCCGCCTGCCCGGCCCACACCCCGGCGCTCAGCCCCGCGACCTTCACACCACCGCCTCCATGCCTCCCAGTTTCCGGCCCGCACCGCCGGCGGCGCATCTTCTGGACTTCCGCACTCGATCAACAGCACGGCACATTCGGGGAGAACATGACCATCGGTCAGATCAGGTCCGCCGCACGCGTCATAGGCCGCCGCACCACCCTGCGCTACCTCGCGCTCGGCGTGGGGGCGTCGCCGGCCGCCGCCTGCACGAGCAGCGGCACATCCCCGGACGGCAAAACCCAACCGCCCACCTCCCCCGCGGCCCACACCCCCACCCCCGCCACTGCCACAACCGCTCCCGCAACCGCTCCCCCGACCGCTCCCGCCACCGCTCCCGCCACCGCGAAGCCCACCGTCGCCGAGCGCGCCTTCGACGCCTTCGTCCGCGGCAACTGGACCCTCACCTCCACCCTCCCCGGCAACAAGAGCGCCCAGGGCGCGGTCACCGTCCAGGCCGACGGCGGCGGCAACGGCGGCTGGACCATCCAGTGGTCCGGCCAGGCCGGCAAGGCCGGCGCCTGGCGCGGCACCTTCCTCCTGCGCGGCGGCCACCTCGCGCTCACCATCTCCGACGGCCCCACGAACCTGACCCAGCAGCACGGCCCCCAGGCCCTCGACGTCCCCGCCACCCTCGCCGACACCATCCAGCTCACCCTGCCCTGGCAACCGCCCGGCGCCGGCCCCGCCGCCGACGGCCAGCGCCTGTCCGTCACCTACTCCGGCACCACCCTGCGCATCGTCCACACCACCGCCTCCGGCAGCACCTCCACCCACGTCTGCACCCGCGCCTGACCCGCCCCCGCTGCGCCTGATCCGGGGCGCCCACGGGTGCGCTCAGGCGGCGCGGGCCTCCAGCCGGCGCAGCAGGATCGCGCGCTCGGCATCGGTGACCGGATGGTGCGGGTCCGGCGCGAGCGCCCAGCGGCGCAGCCGCTCCAGGGTCGCGCCGTCCAGGTCGAGGTAGAGGCGCCAGTGCGAGCGCGAGTGGCAGTGGGGGTCGGCGGGCAGGCGGCAGCTGTCGCAGTGCGTGAAGAACGCCTCCACCAGCCGGTGGGCGATCGATTCGTCGGACACAGGTCCTGCCCTCCTTCCGCGCTCGGCGGGCTCTTCGGGGGTGGCCCTGTCCAGGGTGCGGGGCCGCGGGGCCGGGCGGGAGGGGACCAAGGTCCTTTCCGCAGGTCAGCGAACAATTCGGTACGCGCCGGCCCCGCGCCCGTGGAACCCTGCCGGGCATGGAGCAGACGACCCCGTACGACGACGACCGCGCCGCCTACACCCGCCACGCCCTGGCCCGCCTCGTGCTCGCCGACCACGCCACCGACGTGGCCGACGCCGCGGCCGGCCTGGTTGGCACCCGCAACGACGCCGACACCGGGCCCGGCGGCCGGGCCGGCCAGGCCCGGCAACTCGTCGAACTCGCCGAGCAGGTGCTGGCCTCCGCGGTCGTCCACGAGGTGGAGCGCGGCAGCTCGTGGGCCGAGATCGGGCACTACCTGGGCATCGGCGCAAACGAGGCCCGGGAGCGCTTCGCCCCGGCCCTCAAGGGGTGGGACACCGCCTTCGAGGAGCCCTACCGCCTCGACACGACGGGCCGCAAGCGCATCCCCCAACTCCCCACCGCCGCCTACGACCCGGCCTCCGCCTGCCGCCGGCTCGACCTGTGGGCGTTCCTGCACCTCACCGGGGTCAACGACCGCAACGCCGTCAGCGCCGCCCTCCTCACGACCGACGGCGGCCCGGACGCGTAGGCCCGCCGATGCCCGCACCGGGCGGCACCGGAGTGTCCGGGCCGTCCAGCCACACCGTTCGACCGCCCCCGGCTGAAGCCGGCAACCGGGCCAGGCAGCGCGTTGGCCGTGGAGCAGCAACGGGACCGTCCGGTCGGTGAGGGCTTCGGCGGCGCGGGCGGCCTGGGCGGGGGCCATGACGGTGGGGAGTTGGGTGACGGGGACGAAGCGCGCGCCGAGGAGGCCGCTGCGGTGCTGCGGCGGAACGGCGATGCGGTCGGCGGCCGCACGTTCGCCCCACCCAACGCGAGGACGGTCGTCAAGTCGTCGACCACGGAGGCCGCTTCACGCCGCTGCTCGGCGGTGGCACGGTTGAGGATCGCCCCCATCACTCCCCCAGGCGCCGGTGCACCTCGAACCCCCGCCACGCCGAGAAGGCGTCGCAGAACGAGGAGAAGGAGGCGAGTTCACCGGAGGAGGAGCGCAGCCACTCCCCCGTGACCTCGTTCCGCACCCGGTAACACCGGGCATCGGTGTCCCACCGCACCCCGTAGCCGTGGAGCTCGGGAACCTGAGCACAGGTCATGGGAGAACCCTCCGCAGTCGGAATTTCACGTTCTGTGCTCATGGTGGCCCTGAGTCGTCCAGCATCGAAAGTGAAATGCGACGTGCCGTTGCGCCGGCCGCCAGTTGGGGGTTTCCATCTACTGCGACGTGGACACGAGCGCCTGGGCGTTCTCCAAGACGTCGATCTACACCTCTTCGCTCGACGGCGCCGCAGCACACCTCTCCTTGACCGGAACCAGCTCCATCTACGAGGCCGGCCCCAAGGGTTTCCGGGTCATCGCGGTCTGGGCCGACGGGGCGACGGTCGACCCCGCCGAGGCCCAGAAGCAGCAGTGGCACGTGAACTGGATCGGTGTCGAGACCATCCGACCCGCTCTCATCCCCCCGGTACGAGCCGCACAGAGCCCGTGCCGGGGCAACGTCGCGTCCGGGCCCGGCCGGAGCACCCGGGGACCGAACACGGAAGGGACGAAAACGTCCGGGCACAACTGCACCTCCAACAGCCAAGGGTCAACGACTTCGCCATCCTTGCGGGCCGCCTGCCCCCGACTTCCCTGCCGGGTGTCCACGGGGCGTGGTCGTACCGATCACGCACCACACCCGGAAGGAAGCCCAGTCGATCAACAACGCCTCGACCCCCGCCGCCGTGCCCGGCACGCTGCTCACTGCCCGCCGGCGGGCGGATCACCGCGCACGGACGGACAGCGGGCGGCGCAACAAGGACCACCCCGAGCCGGACAGCGAAACGACCGACGCCCAGTCGTGGCGGGCGCTGCTCAGCGCAAAGAAGCCGACCCTGCCGCACAGCCGGCGATCGAACGCCACCCTCGCCCGGGGCCTGCCGCTCTCCCACCCGGGGGAACCCTCAGCCGTGGACGGCGAACCGGCCGAGATAGCGCAGCGAGGTGCCGTGCGGGCTGGTGACGACGTTGGGGGCGAAGACGCAGATCGCGGCGTCGGCCGGCTCGGTGGATTCGAGGTTCGGCAGCCACCGGTCGGCGTAGGAGGCCTCCCGCAGCAGTACCGCCGGGGGCACCGGGGCGAGGTGGCCCAGGTCGCGGGCGTGGACGGCCTCGACGCACATCGGGGTGAACCCGGTGATCCCGGCCTCGCCCATGAAAGCCGACGGCACGGCCTGCCCGTCGTCGGACCACCTCTGGTCGATGTAGTCGCGGAGGTCCTCCTGCGAGGAGAAGCGGCCGCGCGAGAGGAAGACGTGCACCACGCCGGTTTCGGTCACAAGGCGATTCTCGCCCGACGCCTGGATGGGTGACGGGCCCGGCCGGGCGCGGCCGGTCCCGGGGCGCTACCCACCACCGCGACCGGGGCTGGGAAGCTGTCCCGGTCGGGGTGGCGCCGGGCATCCCCGGCCGGGGGTTTCCAGCTGTTACTTGATCTCTCAACGAATTTGGGCAACTGCCGGCGTTTGTCGGTAGGTTGGCCTCTGCCCGGTTGGCGAAAGCCAAGCCGACCGGGCGTTCGACCCCTGCGGCGGCAGGTGAAACACGCCCCTCACGCAGGCCTGGGTCCGTCGTCGCCGGGAGTGGCCCGGAGACGGAAAACGCATGTGGAGCCGGTGCAAGACCAGGCGTGAGCGCCGGGCGGTCGGCGATGAAGCGTGAACCGTAGTCGCGCCAGATGGGCCGTGAACGGGCCTTCCGGGCGCAAACGTCCGGAATGCTGAGACGTCCTGAAGGTCTCGGCAACGGGAGGTCCTGTCCGTGGGGATGAGTGAAAGGCCGTCGGAGCACGGCCCTGCCGCGACGGCCCGGCGCGCGCCGGCGTTCGACCCGCAGCTGCGGGCCGCGCTGGCGGCGAGGGGAGAGCGGGGGCCGGTCACCCCGGAGAACCTCGCGGCCGTGCAGGAGCGGGATGCCACCGCCCGGCCCAGGCCGACGGCCGAAACGCTGCGGGACGGCGGCCGGTTCGAGGTGGAGGAACTGCACGCGCCCGGACCCCGGGACGGGGACGGGGACGGGGTCACACTCGTCAGCGCACGGCCCGCCGGGGCCACCGGGCCGCTGCCGCTCCTGTACTACCTGCACGGCGGCGCAATGATCATGGGCAACGCGTGGTCCGTCCTGCCGCGGCTGCTGCGCGCATGGGCCCTGCCGCTGCAACTGGCCGTCATCTCCGTCGAGTACCGCCTGGCGCCACAGGCGCCGTACCCCGCACCCCTGGAGGACTGCTGGGCCGGCCTCGCCTGGGCCACCGGCAACGCGGCCGCGCTGGGCTGGGACGCGGACAGGATCATCGTCGGGGGCAAGAGCGCCGGCGGCGGACTCGCCGCAGCCCTCGCCCTGCTGACCCGCGACCGCGGCGGGCCGGCCCCGATCGGCCAGCTCCTCCTGAGCCCCATGCTCGACGACCGCGGCACCACCTTCTCCAGCCGGCAAATGGCCGGCCGCGACACCTGGGACCGGACCTCCAACGCCACCGCGTGGCAGGCCCTGCTGGGCGAGCGCCACGGCGCCGCCGACCTGCCGCCCTACGCGGCCCCCGCCCGCGCCACCGACCTGAGCGCACTGCCCCCCGCCTACATCGAGGTCGGCTCCGCCGAGACCTTCCGCGACGAGGCCGTCGCCTACGCCGACGCGATCTGGCAGGCCGGCGGCGACGCCGAACTCCACGTGTGGCCCGGCGCCTTCCACGGCTTCGACACCCTCGCCCCACACGCCGCCCTCAGCCGCGACGCCCACGACACCCGCACCCGCTGGCTGCAACGGATCCTCGCACGCTGAGGCGAAAGCCGCCCCCACCGACTCCCCCCACCGACGCACACCACGCCACGCCGGCGCGGCACATGCGCCGGCGCGGCCAATGCGCCGGTGCGGCCAATGCGGCGGCGCGGCCAATGCGATGGCCGCCCGGTTGCGGGGTTGGCCATACCGGCCGGACGGGCAACCGTGCGAACTTCGCCGCCGTCCGCGAGAGCGGCGCGTACGAGCTGTACCTGTCCCGGTCCGGGGCGGTGGGGTTTCCAGCTGTTGCTTGATCTCTCAACGAACTTGGGCAACTGCCGGCGTTTGTCGGCAGGTCGGCCTCCGCCCGGTTGGCGAAAGCCGAGCCGGCCGGGCGTTCATCCCCTGCGGCGGCAGGTGAAACACGCCTCTCACGCGGGCCTGGGTCCGCCCGTCGCCGGGAGTGGCCCGGAGACGGAAAACGCATGTGGAGCCGGTGCAAGACCAGGCGTGAACCGTAGTCGCGCCAGATGGGCCGTGAACGGACCTTCCGGGCGGAAACGCCCGGAATGCCGAGACTCCCTGAAGATCTCGGCAACGGCGAGCGACCGGTGGCCGGATTCCACGCTCCGCGAGGGGGCCGGGCCGGGGATCGCGGCTTGAACACCGCGCTGACGGTCTGTCGTGACCATCTGATGGCACGACAGCGAACAGAAGCAGGCGGCGCATTGCGCAGCGGACCGGGTGTCCGGGCGGCAGGGGCTGCGGCCGCCCTGGCGATGCCGGGGGTTTCCAGCTCTGCTGCTTGATCTCTCAACGAACTTGGGCAACTGCCGGCGTTTGTCGGCAGGTCGGCCTCTGCCCGGTTGGCGAAAGCCGAGCCGGCCGGGCGTTCATCCCCTGCGGCGGCAGGTGAAACACGCCTCTCACGCGGGCCTGGGTCCGCCCGTCGCCGGGAGTGGCCCGGAGACGGAAAACGCATGTGGAGCCGGTGCAAGACCAGGCGTGAGCGCCGGGCGGTCGGCGATGAAGCGTGAACCGTAGTCGCGCCAGATGGGCCGTGAACAGGCCTTCCGGGCGCAAACGCCCGGAATGCCGAGACTTCCTGAAGGTCTCGGCAACGGCGAGCGACCGGTGGCCGGATTCCACGCTCCGCGAGGGGGCCGGGCCGGGGATCGCGGCTTGAACACCGCGCTGACGGGCTGTCGTGACCATCTGATGGCACGACAGTGAACGGAAGCAGGCGGCGCATTGCGCAGCGGATCGGGTGTCCGGGCGGCAGGGGCTGCGGCCGCCCTGGCGGTGCCGGGAGTCTTCGCCACCGGCTGCAGCGGCAGTGGCGGGGGCGCGGCCACGGGGGTGGCGGCGGTGGGCCCGGCGGCCGGCGGGGACTTCGGGACCGTGTTCGGTGACGAGCAGCGGCTGCGGGCGGGCCCGCCCGACCCGGAGTCGATGCGCGGGCGGACGCCCAGGAGCGGGAACACCCACGTCGCCGACAAGGCGAAGAGCGCGGCCGACTGCGGCGCGGACGCGTCGTGGAACTGCACCGCCGTCGCGGCCGGGCGAGCCCGGTTCGAGGCCGACGGGGAGAGCCCCCACCTTCCGCCCGGGAGCGTTCGCCGACCCGGCGGACGCCCAGGAGCGGGAACACCCACGTCGCCGACAAGGCGAAGAGCGCGGCCGACTGCGGCACGGACGCGTCCTGGGACTGCACCGCCGTCGCGGCCGGGCGAGCCCGGTTCGAGGCCGACGGGGAGAGCCCCCACCTTCCGCCCGGGAGCGTTCGCCGACCCGGCGGACGCCCAGGAGCGGGAACACCCACGTCGCCGACAAG
>NZ_JAHTKP010000060.1 GCF_019192735.1 Kitasatospora aureofaciens | reverse complement strand
TTTCGGTGGTCATAGCGTGAGGGAAACGCCCGGTTACATTCCGAACCCGGAAGCTAAGCCTCACAGCGCCGATGGTACTGCAGGGGGGACCCTGTGGGAGAGTAGGACGCCGCCGAACAATCATTCCAAAAAGACCCCCTCCCATTCGGGAGGGGGTCTTTTTGCGTTACCCTCTGCCAACACGAACCGCAGCTCGGTGGAGAGGCACGATCCGCTTTGCAGAACCTGACTCTTACCTGGCAGTCCGCCGGGGGCACCGCGGTCGCTCTCTACGGCGGTGCGTACGTGGCCGCCCGGGTTCGGAAGCCGTCGCTGTCGGCGTTGTTGCGCGAGGCCGGCACGCTGTTGGCGCTGTTCGCACTCTGGCAGCTGGTGGGCCATCTGTCGGTGATGAGTGCGGACCACGCGCTGGACCGGGCGAGCTGGATCCATCGGACCGAGCTGGCGATCGGGTTGCCGGACGAGGCATCCTGGCAGGCGGCCATCACGCCGTATCCGGTGCTGGTGAGGCTGTCGAACTACTACTACGCGGTCATGCACTTCGCCGTGATGCTGGCCGTGCTGCTCTGGGTCTTCCTGCGGCACCGCGAGCGCTATGCATGGGTGCGCAACACGGTGGTGATCACGACCGCGATCTGTCTGCTCGTCCAGTTCATTCCGGTGGCGCCGCCCCGGATGCTGCCGCAGAACGGGTTCGTCGACGTGGCCGCGGAGTACGGGCAGTCGGTGTACGGGGGCGCGGTCGGCGGTGTGGTGGTGGCGGACCAGCTGTCGGCGATGCCGTCGGTGCACGTCGCCTGGTGTGTGCTGGCGGCGGTCGCGGTGATCCGGGTGTCGCCGAGCCCGTTCCGGTGGGTGATGCTGCTGCACCCGGTGCTGACGGTCGCGGTGGTCGTGGTGACCGCGAACCACTTCTGGGCGGATGGCATCGTCGCCGTCGCGATCCTGTTCTTCGCGTACACCGTCCTGGCGCTGGTGGCACGGCGGCGAGGCCGGATCTCCTCCGTCGACACGGTCGACGCGGAGAAGGCCCGGCCCCGCCAGGATGCGAAGGATCAGTCGAAGCAGGTCACTTGACCGGCAGGGCGATCCGCCCCCACTTGCCGTTGCTCAGCCTGGAGGTGGCCCAGTACCAGGCGATGAGCCCGGAGACCGCCGCCACCCAGCCGGCGACCTTGGCGAGACTGGTGTGGCTGCCGAACGCGGCGATGGCGGACAGGAGCAGTGACAGCGTCAGCAGGCCGTAGACGGCCCGACTGAACAGCCCGGCGCCCCAGCTGGCCGCAGTGAGGGTGAGGGCGAGCAGGGCCCACAGCAGCAGGAACAGCCCGGCGGCGTTCTTGCTCGCACCGCCGGCCACCGACCAGGTCGCCCAGAAGGCGCCGAGGCTGGTGAAGGCGGTGCCGGTGAAGCCCTCTCCGCCGCGGAGCTGCCAGAGGCCCGCGACGAACAGGGTGATTCCGCCGAGGACGTGGGCGAGATGTGCGGCGTCCCCGACCCCGGTGCCCTTGAGGATGCCGGTGGAGAGCAGGCCGTAGGCGAGCAGTGTGAGGCCGAGTGCGAGGTAGCCGAGGTTACCCGCGTCGGCTCCGGTGGAACGGGCGTTCGTTGCCCCGGTAGCTTCGTTGCTCACCGGAGGCTCCTTTCACTCTGGGCGCGCGCAGGGCGCAGTCAACGCAGTGGAGTGGTCCGATGGGGTGGATGCGTGCGACCGCGCCGAGGGCGCACGGCTGAGGCGTGCGCGGGCTGCGGTCAGAAGTGATGGGCCAGCGGGAGAGCCACTGGTCACGTCCCCTTCCGGGGGATTCCCCGGCGAGATCGGTGTACCCGGCCGGAGTCGCTTGTACCCTTGTGAATCGCACAATTTGTGGCGTTGTCAGCTGTGGAATGCTCACGAGCGGCCACCGGGCCGGGCCCGGCGTGGCAGATCTGCTCAGGCGGTGCGCTGGGCGGGCACCCGCAGGGTCAGGATGGCCATGTCGTCGGACGGCGGTTCCGGGGCGAAGCGTTCGACGGCGCGCTGCACGCGCATCGCGACGGCTCCGGCGGTCAGGCCGGTGCAGCCGGTGAGGACCTCGGCGAGGCCGTCGTCGCCCAACATCCGTCGGCCCTCGCGGCGTTCGGTCACGCCGTCGGTGACGCAGAGCAGGACCTCGCCGGGGGCGAGCACGAGGTGTTCGGCGGTGAGGTCGAGGTCGTCCATGACGCCGAGCAGCGGCTGCGGGGTGGCGGCGCGGTCCACCTGGCCGTCGGTGCGCAGCCGCAGCGGCAGCGGGTGGCCGGCGCAGACCAGGGACAGTTCGGTGCTGCCGTCCGGTCGGGGCGTCAGCTCGCCGTAGAGCAGGGTGAGGAAGCGGCTGCGTGAACCCTCGTCCAGGATGGCCGCGTTGAGCCGGCTGAGGACCTGCGGGGCGTCCAGGCCCTCGCGAGCGAGCAGCCGGAGCGAGTGCCGGGCGAGGCCGGTGACGGAGGCGGCCTCGGGGCCGGTGCCGCAGACGTCGCCGATGGCGAAGCCGTAGGTGCCCTCGCGGATGGTGAACAGGTCGTAGAAGTCGCCCCCGACCTCGTTGCCCTCGCCGGCGGCCTGGTAGTAGACGTCCACCTCGACACCCGGGATCTCGGGCAGGTCCGGCGGGAGCAGGCTGCGCTGGAGGGCCTGGCTGGTGGCCGTGCGCTCGGAGTAGAGGCGGGAGTTGTCGAGGGCGAGGGCGGCCCGGCGGGACAGGTCCTCGGCGAGTTCGAGGATCTCCTGCCGGAACCGGACGCCGGCCGGGGTGCCGAGGGCGAGCAGGCCGATGACGCGGTTGCGGGCGGTGAGTGGCAGGACGACCGTCTCGCCGAGCAGGCCGGAGAGTTCGGGGCCGTCGGTGAGCCCGCCGGCGGCGGCGGTCTCGGCGGGCGCGGGCCAGAAGCGGGCGCTGTGGGCCGGGCCGGCCTCCGGGGCGGGGGTCTTGCCGAGCAGGTCGCGCAGCGGGTCGATCCGGTCCTCGTCCTCGTGCAGGACGAAGGCGAGGCGGGGCGCGGCGCCGTGGTCGCCCTTGGTGTAGACGGCGCACCAGGAGGCGAGGGTGGGGACGGCCATCTGGGCCATCAGCGCGAGGGTCTGCTCGTGTTCGAGGGTGCCGGCGAGCAGGTCGGAGGCCTCGACGAGGAAGGAGAGCGAGCCTCTGCGCAGCCGTTCGAGCTCGGTGAGGCGGGTGCTCTCGACGGCGAGGGCCACCCGGTCGGCGGCGAACTGCAGGCGCAGCGCGTCCTCGTTGTCGTAGCGGCCGGGGGCGGCGGTGGCGATGCCGAGCGAGCCGATCAGCCGGCCCTCGACCTTGAGCGGGACGGTGACCAGCGAGCGCATGCCGCTGCCGTCGAGCAGGGGCAGTCCGGTCGGACGGGCGGTCAGGTCCTCGTGGACGGAGGGCAGCCGGGCGGAGTCGTAGCGGTTGCCGCTCTCGACCGGGAAGCGGGCGTGCCGGCGGTGCCCGGTGGTGAGGCCGGTGGCGGCGCGGACCTCGAACTCGTTCTCGTCGTCGGTGGTGAGCAGCAGGTACGCGGCGTCGGCGTCGAGCAGGTCGCGGGCCCGGTCGACGGTGCGCTGGAGGAGGGTGTCGAGGTCGTCGGTGGCGACCGGGCCGGCCAGCAGGTCGAGCCGGGGGCCGGTCTGGTCGGGGCGCTCGCCGGGCAGGGCGCGGGCCGGGGAGCGGAGCACCGCGCGGTCGGGTTCGAGGACGAGCAGGCAGAGCGTGGAGGGTACGCCCTCGGTGTCGCGGACGCGGACCTGGACGCCGTACACCTCGACCGTGCGGCCGTCGGCGCGGCGGACGGCGAAGCCGCCCTCCCAGCGGGCCAGCCGCAGCGTCTCGGCGAGGCCGAGCCCGCGGGCGGGGGCGTCGGGCCAGACGGCGAGGTCGGCCCAGGGGCGGCCGAGGACGGCGTCGGCGGGGTGCCGGAAGAGCGCCTCGGCGTCGGGGTTCCAGGCGAGGACGCGGCCGTCGTCGTCGAGCTGGACGACGGCGACGTGCACCGGGCCGGGGCCGCTGGGCAGGTCGCTGCCGGGGGTGGCGGGGACGGCGTAGCGGGTCCCGGCGACCGGGACGGGAAGGGCGAGCCGGAACCAGACGGTCTTGCGGCCGGCCGCGTACTCGACGCCCCAGCGCTCGGCCAGCGCGGAGCACATCAGCAGGCCGCGGCCGCCCTCGCCGTCCGGGTCGGCGTAGCGGTCGGAGGCGGTGACGGGTCCGTCGGTGAAGGCGGGCAGGCCGCGTTCGGGGTGGTGGTCGGTGACCTCGATCCGGACGGTCTCCTCCTCGCGCAGGCAGCAGACCTCGGCGGCGGTGCCGGCGTGTACGACGGCGTTGGTGACCAGTTCGCTGACCAGGACGACGGCGTCGTCGACGACCTCGGGCAGGCCCCAGCCGAGCAGCGCGTCCCGGACGAAGCTGCGGGCGGCGGCCGCCGACCGGCCGTCGGGGTCGAAGGTGGCGGCTGCGCGCGCGGTGACCACGTTGCCACGTCTCCTCTGTTGCTCCGGCTGGTTGTCCCGGGGTGCTTCGCCGACTCCCCGTGCGCGCCGGCGGGGTGAGCGTCGGCGCTGGGTCGGGTCGTGGCCCGGTGCAGCGCTCCACCCTACTTTCCGCTTGGTTCCCCGTGGGGGCGGGGCGTCGAAACAGGCACCAGAGGGTGATTCTGCCCACCTGTTTCTGGAGAGGCGGTAACAACCGTGTGCAACCGGCCGTATACCCGGCGCCGTTGCTGCCAGACTGGGGGGTCCGCGACGGCCGGTCGGAGCAGTACGGTCGATGCGGGTGCCGGTGTGCCGAGAGGGGCGGCCGGTGCGCAGCCCAGCCGGGCCGGTGCCCTGGCCCGGGCCCGATGGGGCACGGACGGTCACCGGACAGTTCACGACGTGGGAGGGGCCCGTTGAGTTCGGCCACCAAGGACGCAACCGGTACGACGCCGCCCGCTCAGCGCGGCGGTCGCTCCGGGGCCGCGCCGCGGAACGCGGCCGGCCGGCGAGCGAACCACAGCCGCGGCGCGGAGCCGGCCGAGCTGCGCAAGCTGCTGTCGGCGCTGACGGCGATGCGCGACGGCAACTTCCGGCGCCGGCTGACGGTTCCGGGCGACGGGCCGCTGGCGGAGATCGCCGCGGTGTTCAACGAGGTTGCCGAGCGCAACCAGCACCTGACCGGTGAACTGGCCCGGGTCCGGCGGGCGGTCGGCCGCGAGGGCCGGTTGAACGAGCGGCTGGAGACCGGCGCGGGCGAGGGTGCCTGGATGGCGGCGGTCGACAACTGCAATGCGCTGATCGACGATCTGGCCCGTCCGATGGCCGAGGTGGGCCGGGTGCTGACCTCGATCGCCGAGGGCGACCTGGACCAGAAGATGGAGCTGCGGTCGCTGCACAGCAACGGGGTGAGCCACCCGCTGCGCGGCGAGTACCTGAAGATCGGGCGGACCGTCAACGGACTGGTGGACCAGCTCTCGGAGTTCACCGACGAGGTGACCCGGGTGGCCCGCGAGGTCGGCACCGAGGGCAAGCTCGGCGGGCAGGCCAAGGTCCGCAGTGTGTCCGGGAGTTGGAAGGACCTGGCGGACTCGGTCAACACCATGGCCGGGCGGCTGACCGCGCAGGTGCGCAACATCGCCCAGGTGACCACCGCGGTGGCGAAGGGCGACCTGTCCCGCAAGGTCACCGTCGAGGTGGCCGGCGAGATGCTGGAGCTGAAGAACACCGTCAACACGATGGTGGACCAGCTCAACGGCTTCGCCGCGCAGGTCACCAGGGTCGCCCGGGACGTCGGCACCGAGGGCCGGCTCGGCGGTCAGGCGCAGGTGCCGGGCGTGGCCGGGGTCTGGCGGGACCTGACCGACTCGGTGAACTTCATGGCCGACAACCTGACCGGCCAGGTCCGCAACATCGCCCAGGTGACCACCGCGGTGGCGCGCGGGGACCTCTCGCAGAAGATCGAGGTGGACGCGCGCGGCGAGATGCTGGAGCTGAAGAACACCATCAACACGATGGTGGACCAGCTGTCCGGCTTCGCCGAGCAGGTGACCCGGGTGGCCCGCCAGGTGGGCACCGAGGGGCGCCTGGGCGGTCAGGCGCAGGTGCCCGGCGCGGCCGGGGTGTGGCGCGATCTGACCGACAACGTCAACTTCATGGCGAACAACCTCACCGATCAGGTGCGGAACATCGCCCAGGTGACGACCGCGGTCGCCAAGGGCGACCTGTCGCAGAAGATCCAGGTGGACGCGCGCGGGGAGATCCTGGAGCTGAAGAACACCATCAACACGATGGTGGACCAGCTGGGCGCCTTCGCGGACGAGGTGACCAGGGTCGCCCGGGACGTCGGCACCGAGGGCATCCTCGGCGGCCAGGCGAGCGTGCCGGGGGTGTCCGGCACCTGGAAGGACCTGACCAACTCCGTCAACCTGATGGCCAACAACCTGACCAGCCAGGTCCGCAACATCGCCGAGGTGACCACCGCGGTCGCCCGCGGCGACGTCTCGAAGAAGATCACCGTCGACGCCCGGGGCGAGATCCTGGAGCTGGTGACCACCGTCAACACCATGGTCGACCAGCTGTCGGCGTTCGCCGACGAGGTCACCCGCGTCGCCCGCGAGGTGGGCACCGAGGGCATCCTCGGCGGCCAGGCCCGGGTGCGCGGGGTGTCGGGCATCTGGAAGGACCTGACCGACAACGTCAACTTCATGGCGTCCAACCTGACCGGCCAGGTGCGCAACATCGCCGAGGTCGCCAGCGCGGTGGCCCGCGGCGACCTCTCCAAGAAGATCACCATCGAGGCGCAGGGCGAGGTCGCGGCGCTCGCCGGCACCCTGAACACCATGGTCGACCAGCTCTCCTCCTTCGCGGTGGAGGTCACCAGGGTGGCCCGCGAGGTAGGCACCGACGGCACGCTGGGCGGCCAGGCGAGCGTGCCGGGCGTGGCCGGCATCTGGAAGGACCTGACCGACAACGTCAACCTGATGGCCAACAACCTCACCGGCCAGGTGCGCAACATCGCGCTGGTGATCACGGCGGTGGCCCGCGGTGACCTGTCGCAGAAGATCGACGTCGACGCGCGCGGTGAGATCCTGGAACTCAAGACCAGCATCAACACCATGGTCGACCAGCTGTCCGCCTTCGCCGACGAGGTCACCCGCGTCGCCCGCGAGGTGGGCACCGACGGACGCCTCGGCGGCCAGGCCCGGGTGCCCGGCGTGGACGGCACCTGGCAGGACCTCACCGAGTCGGTGAACGAGCTGGCCAACAACCTGACCCGGCAGGTGCGCGCGATCGCCCAGGTCGCCACCGCGGTGACCAGGGGCGACCTGAGCCTGCGGATCGACGTGGACGCGGCGGGAGAGCTCGACGAGCTCAAGGACAACATCAACCAGATGATCGCCAACCTGCGCGAGACCACCCGCACCAACCAGGAGCAGGACTGGCTCAAGACCAACCTGGCCCGGATCTCCGGCCTGCTCCAGGGCCGCCGGGACCTGGAGGCCGTCGCCTCGCTGATCATGACCGAGCTGACCCCGGTGGTCTCCGCCCAGCACGGCGCGTTCTTCCTCGCCCAGCCGGCCGGCCGCACCGCCGAACTGATCACCGAGGACGACGACGAGAACGACACCGTGCTGCGCCTGATCGGCAGCTACGGCTACCAGCGGCGCGCGATGCCGACCACCTTCCGGCCCGGCGAGTCGCTGATCGGCCAGGCCGCGGTGGAGAAGCGGGCGATCATCCTCAAGGAGGCGCCGCCCGGGTACCTCAAGATCGCCTCGGGCCTCGGGGAGGCCTCGCCGGCCCACATCGTGGTGCTGCCGGTGCTGTTCGAGGGCCGGCTGCTGGGCGTCATCGAGCTGGCCACCTTCAGCTCCTTCACCACCGTCGCCCTGGACTTCCTCAACCAGATCGCCGACCTGATCGGGGTCACCGTCAACACCATCAGCGTCAACACCAAGACCGAGGGCCTGCTGCTGGAGTCCCAGCGGCTCACCGCCGAACTCTCGATGCGATCGGCCGAGTTGGAGGCGCGCCAGGAGGAACTGGAGCGCACCAACGAGGAGTTGCAGGAGAAGGCCGAGCAACTCGCCCAGCAGAACCGCGACATCGAGATCAAGAACAGCGAGATCGAGGAGGCCCGGCAGGTCCTGGAGGAGCGCGCCGAACAGCTCGCCCTGGCCTCCCGCTACAAGAGCGAGTTCCTCGCCAACATGTCGCACGAGCTGCGCACCCCGCTCAACTCGCTGCTGATCCTGGCCAAGCTGCTCTCCGACAACAACGAGGGCAACCTCTCGCCCAAGCAGGTCGAGTTCGCCGACACCATCCACGGCGCCGGCTCCGACCTGCTCCAGCTGATCAACGACATCCTCGACCTCTCCAAGGTCGAGGCCGGCAAGATGGACGTCCGCCCGGCCCGGATCGCCCTGGTCCAGCTGGTCGACTACGTCGAGGCCACCTTCCAGCCGGTCGCGCTGGACAAGAACCTGGACTTCGCCGTCCGGGTCTCGCCGGCCCTGCCGGTCACCCTGCACACCGACGAGCAGCGGCTCCAGCAGGTGCTGCGCAACCTGATCTCCAACGCGGTCAAGTTCACCGACGCGGGCGCCGTCGACTTCTCGATCAGCCCGGGCGGACCGGACGTGCCGCAGCACGTGCGCGAGCAGCTGCTGGAGTCCGGCGCGATCAAGGACCCGGACGACCGGCTGATCGCCTTCGCCGTCTCCGACACCGGTATCGGCATCCCCGGCAACAAGCTGCGGGAGATCTTCGAGGCTTTCAAGCAGGCCGACGGCACCACCAGCCGCAAGTACGGCGGCACCGGCCTCGGCCTGTCCATCAGCCGGGAGATCGCCCGGCTGCTCGGTGGCGAGATTCACGCCGAGAGCGAGCTCGGCAAGGGCTCCACCTTCACCCTCTACCTGCCGCTGCGCACCGAGGCCCCGGACGCCGGCTCCGCCGAGCGCCCCGCCGACCGCCAGACGGGGTCGAACACCCCGACGCTGCGTGCCTCGGTCGGCGTGACCCCGGTGGGCGTGCCCGTCCCGGTCGGCGAGAACCCGGCCGACCACTGGGCCCAGGAGGTCCGCGAACTCGCCGAGGAGCGCCGCCGCGGCGCGGTGGAACGCCGGCGCACCGCCGCCCTGGAGGCGCCCGCCGAGGGCCGCCTCGCGGAGCCGGTGCCGCTGCGCCCCGGGCGTACCGACGCCCGGTTCGACGGCCAGCAGGTGCTGATCGTGGACGACGACGTCCGCAACGTGTTCGCCCTCACCAGCGTCCTGGAACAGCACGGCCTGACCGTCCTGTACGCCGAGAACGGCCGCGAGGGCATCGAGATGCTGGAGCAGCACGAGCACGTCGCGCTGGTCCTGATGGACATCATGATGCCGGAGATGGACGGCTACGCGACCACCGAGGCGATCCGCCGGATGCCCCAGTTCGCCGGCCTGCCGATCATCGCGCTGACCGCCAAGGCGATGAAGGGCGACCGCGAGAAGTCCCTGGCGGCCGGTGCCACCGACCACATCACCAAGCCGGTGGAGACCGACCACCTGCTGTCGGTGATGCACGAGTGGCTGAGGCCGGATCGCGCCTGAGGCCAGGGGCGCGCACCCGGGCCGGGCTCCGGGGTGCGCGCCGGTCGGGGGGCCGGTTTGCTGGCGGGGAGGGCCGGGAACCCGGTAGGGTCACCGATCGTTGCGAACAGTGACCGGATGACGACACGCTGCTGAGCGTGCGCCGGAGCACTGCCTGCGTGCCGCTCCGAACCGGTTCGCGACGGAGCGATGTGCCGGGCGAGGGGGTGCGGCTAGCATGACCGGGGTAGCGGTGGGCAGTACGCGAGTGCCATCACCGGGCAGGCAGGCGACAGGAGGGCGGGCCCAGATGCAGAAGGCGAAGATCCTCCTGGTCGACGACCGGCCGGAGAACCTGCTGGCACTGGAGGCGATCCTGTCGGCGCTCGATCAGACGCTGGTGCGCGCCGCGTCCGGCGAGGAGGCGCTCAAGGCGCTGCTGACCGACGACTTCGCGGTGATCCTGCTGGACGTCCAGATGCCCGGGATGGACGGCTTCGAGACGGCCGCCCACATCAAGCGCCGCGAGCGCACCCGGGACATCCCGATCATCTTCCTCACCGCGATCAACCACGGCCCGCACCACACCTTCCGCGGCTACGCGGCCGGGGCCGTCGACTACATCTCCAAGCCCTTCGACCCGTGGGTGCTGCGCGCCAAGGTCTCCGTCTTCGTCGACCTGTACGTGAAGAACTGCCAGCTGAAGGAGCAGGCCGCGCTGCTGCGGCTGGAACTGGAGGCGGGCGGCGGCGAGCCGGCCCTCGGCGGGGCGCTGCTCGGCGAGCTGTCCGCCCGGCTGGCGGCGGTCGAGGAGCAGGCGGAGGCGCTGGGCAAGCAGCTGGACGGCAGCGCGGACGCCGGGGTGGCCGCCACCGCGGCGCACCTGGAGCGCAAGCTCGCCGGGCTGCGCAGGGCCCTGGACGCGCTGCGCCCGGGAACGGCGTAAACCGCCACCGCGCCCTCGCCCGTCCGGGTGAAGATCCGGGGCGCCCGGGTGAAACCGGGTCAGCGTGACGGTGTGTCGACACTCCGGGGGCCCGTGGCTCGGTGCGCCGGTGGCGTGCACCGGTAGGCTGCTGAGCCATGGCCACTCGTACGCCCGGGAACGCAGCACGTAAGTCGAGTCCGGGACCGTCCAAGAAGGCCGCGGCGAAGGCCCCGGGCAAGCCGCCCGTGAAGAAGGCGGCAGCCCGCAAGGCCCCCGCGAAGAAGACGGCGGCCAGGCCGGCCCCGCCACCGCCGCCTCCGACCAGGTCGGTACTGATGCGCGCCCTCAATGCCCTGGCGAGCCCGATCGCGGCCGTCTTCCGGGGCTTCGGCGACGGCGCCAAGAACCTCCACCCGGCCCACCGCAAGGACGGGCTGGGTCTGGTGCTGTTCGCGCTCGCCCTGATCACCGCCGCGGGCACCTGGTTCAGCCCACAGGGCTGGCTCGGCGAGGCGGCCACCGCCGTCGTCTCCGGGCTGTTCGGGCGGCTCGATGTGTTGGTGCCCTTCCTGCTGGCCGGGATAGCGATCCGGCTCTGGCGCCACCCGGAGCTGCCGGAGGCCAACGGCCGGATCGTGATCGGCCTGAGCGCGCTGGTGGTCGGTACCCTCGGCCTGGTCCACATCGGCTGCGGTGCGCCCATGATGGGCAGCGGCGCGTCCCGGATAAGGGGGGCCGGCGGCATCATCGGCTGGGCCGTGTCCACCCCGATGATGGCCGCCGCGGGCCCGGCGCTGGCCGTGCCGCTGCTCCTGCTGCTGGCCTTCTTCGGCCTGCTGGTGGTCACCGCCACCCCGGTCAACCGCATCCCCGAGCGGCTGCGGGCGGCGGGCGTGCGGCTCGGCGTGGTCGAGCCCGGGCCGGAGGACGAGCTGGGCGAGGGGCGTACGCCGGAGCGCGATCTGTCCACCGAGCCGCCGGAGGACGCCGACCCGTCGGCCCTGCCGTTCACTGTGGACAGCGAGGACCCGGGCGACGAGGTGGCCGCCCGCCGCCGCCGTCGCCGCCGTCGCAAGCACGCTGACGACGAGGAGCAGCCCGAAGCCGTCCGGGTGTCCTTGGACAAGGAGCCGGTCGACCCGTACGCCACCCGTGACCTCGCCGCCGGCGCCGCCGCCGATCTGGACGGTGCGCTGGTCTACGGCGTGCCCGCCTCCTCCGCGGTGGCGAACATGATGCACCAGGTGCAGGACCGTACCGCCCCGCCGGAGGAGGCCGCCGTCCCGGGGGCCCGCAGTGGCAGCCCGGGCGCGCCGGAGGAGCACGGCGCGGCCCCGGTGCGGATGGAGCAGCTCCAGCTCGCCGGCGACATCACCTACGCCCTGCCCTCGCTCGACCTGCTGGAGCGCGGCGGCCCGGCCAAGGCCCGCAGCGCGCTCAACGATGAGGTGGTGGCCCAGCTCACCGGCACGTTCGCCGAGTTCAAGGTGGACGCCAAGGTCACCGGCTTCACCCGGGGCCCGACGGTCACCCGCTACGAGGTCGAGCTCGGCCCGGCCGTCAAGGTGGAGCGGATCACCGCGCTCGCCAAGAACATCGCGTACGCGGTGGCCAGCGCGGACGTGCGGATCATCAGCCCGATCCCGGGCAAGTCCGCGGTCGGCATCGAGATCCCCAACCGGGACCGCGAGATGGTCAACCTCGGCGACCTGCTGCGCTCGCGCACGGCCGCCGAGGACACCCACCCGATGGTCGTCGGCATGGGCAAGGACGTCGAGGGTCACACCGTGATGGCCAACCTCGCCAAGATGCCGCACATCCTGGTGGCCGGCGCGACCGGCGCGGGCAAGTCGTCCTGCATCAACTGCCTGATCACCTCGATCCTCGCCCGGGCCACCCCGGACGAGGTGCGGATGGTGCTGGTCGACCCCAAGCGGGTCGAACTGACCGCGTACGAGGGCATCCCGCACCTGGTCACGCCGATCATCACCAATCCCAAGAAGGCCGCCGAGGCCCTCCAGTGGGTGGTGCGCGAGATGGACATGCGCTACGACGACCTCGCGGCGTTCGGCTTCCGGCACGTGGACGACTTCAACGCGGCCGTGCGGGCCGGCAAGGTCACCCCGCCGCTCGGCAGCGAGCGCGAGCTGACGCCGTACCCGTACCTGCTGGTGATCGTCGACGAGCTGGCCGACCTGATGATGGTCGCGCCGCGCGACGTCGAGGACTCGGTGGTCCGGATCACCCAGCTGGCCCGTGCGGCCGGCATCCACCTGGTGCTCGCCACCCAGCGGCCCTCGGTGGACGTGGTCACCGGTCTGATCAAGGCCAACGTGCCGTCCCGGCTGGCCTTCGCGACCTCCGCGATGGCCGACTCCCGGGTCATCCTGGACCAGCCCGGGGCGGAGAAGCTGATCGGCAAGGGCGACGCGCTCTTCCTGCCGATGGGCGCCAGCAAGCCGATCCGCATGCAGGGCGCGTTCGTCACCGAGGCGGAGATCGCCGCGGTGGTGCAGCACTGCAAGGACCAGCTGACCGCCGTCTACCGGGACGACGTGATGGTCGGCGGCGGGCCGAAGAAGGAGATCGACGAGGAGATCGGCGACGACCTCGACCTGCTGATCCAGGCCGCTGAGCTGGTGGTCTCCACCCAGTTCGGCTCGACCTCGATGCTCCAGCGCAAGCTCCGGGTCGGCTTCGCCAAGGCGGGCCGGCTGATGGACCTGATGGAGTCGCGCGGGATCGTCGGGCCGAGCGAGGGCTCCAAGGCGCGCGACGTGCTGGTGAAGCCGGACGAGCTGGACGGGGTGCTGGTCACCCTGCGGGGCTGACGGGCCGTGCCCCGGACGGCCCGTACCCGAACGGCTCGTGTCCTGAATGAGGTGTCACTCGTTCGGAGGAGGGTAGGCGCGATGTATGGAACCGAACGTCCGTACCCCGCGTCACAGGCCGGAAAGCGATTACCGCGTGCCCCGTGCGCGACCCCGCTGACGACCGGTCAGCGCGGGCCGGCCCCGACCGGGGCGGGCGCGCGCATTCGGGCCTGTCCTGCTTGAGAACCGATCCGCCTCCGCCCCTAGACTGTTCCCAGCAGGTGGCCATCCGCTCGAAAGGCGTGCCCCGTGACCATCGGCAAGTCCCCCGACCGCGAGAACGCCCCGTCGTCCGCCGAGCCGAGCGACGCGGTGCACCCGGCCGATGCCCCGAGCATCGGCCGGGTGCTGTCCGCCGCCCGGATCGAGGCCGGGCTCACGGTGGACCAGGTGAGTACGGCGACCCGCGTCCGGGTGCCGATCGTGCATGCGATCGAGGAGGACGAGTTCGGCCGCTGCGGCGGCGACTTCTACGCCCGCGGCCACATCCGCGCGATCGCCCGCGCGGTCGGCGTGGACGGCGAGGCGCTGGTCGCCCGCTACGACGCCGCGCACGGCGGCTCGCCGGCCTCCAGGCGGCCCACCCAGCTGATCGACAGCGGCCCGATCAAGGTGCCCGGCCGCAGCCGGCCGAACTGGACCGTCGCCATGGTCGCCGCGATCGTCGCGGTGGTCGCCCTGATCGGCTTCAACCTGGTGAGCGGCAAGGGCGGCCACACCACCACCGGCTCTGCCAGCGCGCCGCTGCCCAGCGGCTCCGGCACCGGCTCGGTCGCCCCCGAGCCCTCGCCCTCCGTGCAGCCGCCGGCCCCCGCGTCGAGCGCCGCCGCGATCGCCGCCGTCCCGGCCGACAAAGTCACCGTGAAGCTGGTCGCCGAGGGCGGCACCAGCTGGGTCTCGGCGACGGACGGCAACGGGAAGTCGCTGTTCCAGAACAACATCGGCAACGGCCAGGACCAGACCTTCACCGACCCCAAGCAGATCAAGCTGGTGCTCGGCAACGGCGGGGCCGTGCACGCGTACGTCAACGGCAAGGACCTCGGCCTGCTCGGCAAGGACGGCCAGGTGGTGCACGTCACGTACACCCCCGGCGACCCGCAGGCGGGCTGACCACAGGGGTGTGCGGCGGGCCCGGCGGCCCGGCGAGGATCCGGTTGAACGAGGCGCGCGGCCTCCGGGGCGAACGGCACCGGGGACCGCGCGTTAATCTTGGCCCTATGCCTGAACGCCGTACTGTCGCCCTTGTCACGCTCGGATGCGCCCGCAACGAGGTGGACTCCGAGGAACTCGCCGGGCGACTGGAGGCCGACGGCTGGTTGCTCGTCGACGACGCCGCCGAGGCCGATGTCGCCGTCGTCAACACCTGCGGCTTCGTCGAGGCCGCCAAGAAGGACTCCGTGGACGCCCTGCTTGAGGCCAACGACCTCAAGGGGCACGGCCGCACCCAGGCCGTCGTCGCCGTCGGCTGCATGGCCGAGCGGTACGGCAAGGAACTCGCCGACGCGCTGCCCGAGGCGGACGGCGTGCTCGGCTTCGACGACTACGCCGACATCTCCGACCGCCTGCAGACCATCCTCTCCGGCGGCCACCACGCCCCGCACATCCCGCGCGACCGCCGCAAGCTGCTGCCGATCAGCCCGGCCGAGCGGCAGTCCGCCGCCGAGGCCGTCGCGCTGCCCGGCCACGGCGCCGCCGAGACCCCCGCCGAGCCGATCGCCGACCTGCCCGAGGGCGTCGCGCCCGCCTCCGGCCCGCGCACCCTGCGCAAGCGGCTGGACGACAACCCGGTCGCCTCGGTCAAGCTCGCCTCCGGCTGCGACCGGCGATGTTCCTTCTGCGCCATCCCGGCGTTCCGCGGCTCGTTCATCTCCCGCCGCCCCTCCGACGTGCTGCACGAGGCCCAGTGGCTGGCCGGACAGGGCGTCCGCGAGGTCGTGCTGGTCAGCGAGAACAACACCTCGTACGGCAAGGACCTCGGCGACATCCGGCTGCTGGAGACGCTGCTCGGCGAGATCTCCGCGATCGACGGCGTCGAGCGGGTTCGGGTCTCCTACCTGCAGCCCGCCGAGATGCGCCCCGGCCTGATCGACGCGATGACCGGCACCGCGGACGTCGTGCCCTACTTCGACCTGTCCTTCCAGCACTCGGCGCCCGCCGTCCTGCGCCGGATGCGCCGCTTCGGCTCCACCGACCAGTTCCTGGAGCTGCTGAAGACCATCCGCGACAAGGCCCCGCAGGCCGGCGCCCGGTCCAACTTCATCGTCGGCTTCCCCGGCGAGACCGAGGAGGACTTCGCCGAGCTCGAACGCTTCGTCACGCACGCCGGACTGGACGCGATCGGCGTCTTCGGCTACTCGGACGAGGACGGCACCGAGGCCGCGACCTACGACGGCAAGCTGCCGGAGGACGTCGTCGCCGAGCGGCTGGACCGGCTCAGCCGGCTCGCCGAGGAGATGACCGCCCAGCGCGCCGAGCAGCGGATCGGCACCGAGGTCGAGGTGCTGATCGAGTCCGTCGAGGACGGCGTGGTCGAGGGCCGGGCCGCCCACCAGGCCCCGGAGACGGACGGCCTGACCACCCTCACCGGCGTCGAGAACCCGGAGATCGGCCGGTTCTACCGGGCTCGGGTGGTCGCCAGCGAGGGCGTCGACCTGATCGCCGAGGCGCTGGAGCAGGTGCGGGTCCGCCAGGCCCCGGGAGCCGGGGAATGACCAAGGGGCCCGGCGCCCCGGCCGCGGCCCACCCGGACCGACCGGCGGCCGAGGGGCCGCCGGCGCCGGCTATCTGGAACATCGCCAACATGCTCACGATGCTCCGGCTCCTGCTGGTGCCGGTCTTCGTGGCGCTGCTGTTCGCCGGCGGCGGGCACGACCCCAAGTGGCGCTCGGTGGCCTGGGCCTCCTTCGCCGTTGCGATGATCACCGACTTGTTCGACGGCGAGCTGGCCCGGCGCAAGGGCCTGGTCACCGACTTCGGCAAGATCGCCGACCCGATCGCCGACAAGGCGATCATGGGCTCGGCGCTGATCGGCCTGTCGATACTGGGCGACCTGCCCTGGTGGGTCACCGCGGTGATCCTGGCCCGCGAGCTCGGCATCACCGTGATGCGCTTCTGGGTGATCCGCTACGGCGTCATCCCGGCCAGCCGGGGCGGCAAGCTCAAGACCCTGACTCAGGGCATCGCGGTCGGCATGTACGTGCTGGAGCTGACCGGCTGGCTCGCCACCGCGCGGGCCGTCCTGATGGGCCTGGCGGTGCTGCTGACCGTCGGCACCGCGCTGGACTACATCGGGCAGGCGCTACGCCTGCGCCGCGAGGGACTGGCCGCGGAGCGCGCGGACCGGTGAACGGGAACGGGGGAGACCGGGTGACCGACTACGAGCTGGCGGTACGGGCGCACGCGGCGCTGCGCGGGGAGGGCAGCACGGTGGCCGTCGCCGAGTCGCTGACCGGCGGGCTGCTGGCGGCGGCGCTGGTGGACGTCCCCGGGGCGTCCGCGACCTTCCGGGGCTCGGTGACCGCGTACGCGACCGAGCTGAAGGCCTCGGTGCTCGGGGTGGACGAGGGACTGCTCGCCGTCCACGGGCCGGTGCACCCGGTGGTGGCGCGGCAGATGGCCGACGGCGTGCGGCGGTTGCTGGGGGCGACCTACGGGCTCGCGACGACCGGGGTGGCCGGGCCCGAGTCGCAGGACGGGCAGCCGGTGGGCACGGTACACCTCGCGGTCGCCGGTCCGGGCGGAACTCTGGTCAGTTCGCCCCGCCTGTCCGGGGAGCGTGCCACAATCCGTCACGGTGCGGTGACTGCCGCACTGGAGCTGCTTGTCGGCAGGCTTCCGGCCCGCTAGAACGTCGCCCGCAGAGGGTCTCCACCGAACCGAGATCTGCCGAAGTGGCGCGCGGGCATGGCACGGCTGGAGGATCGTGTTACATCCAAGGGCCTGGTTGGGCAAGAACCAGGTGGCGAACGAGTTGCGTGACGGTGACCGGGCGGCCCGCGACGGGTACCAGAAGGGGCCCGCGGACCCGGGGACGACACCGGAACGAGGAGGGGGACAGCCTTGCAGCCCACAGTGAACACGACCAGGGTCCCCGCACGCGAAGCGGGCAAGGCGGTACGGTGGGGGCGTGACATCTCGATCCGCAGTCCGAGGAGGGAGGCACCGATGATCCTGCTCCGTCGCCTACTGGGCGATGTACTGCGTCGGCAGCGCCAGCGCCAGGGCCGCACACTCCGCGAGGTGTCGGCGGCCGCCAGGGTTTCGCTCGGGTACCTCTCCGAGGTCGAGCGGGGGCAGAAGGAGGCCTCGTCCGAGCTGCTCTCCGCCATCTGCGACGCACTCGACGTCCGGATGTCCGAGGTCATGCGCGAGGTCAGCGACGAACTGTCGCTCGCCGAACTTGCGGCGATGGCAACCCTCTCGGAAGGTGATCTGCTGAGGCCGGTACTCGAACCGGTACAGCTGCCCGCCCCCGGCGCCGACCGGGCGAACATGTCGCCCAAGGCCGCCGCGATGGACGTGGTCGCCGCCTGATCCGGCCTCGTACTCCCGGGAACCTGTTCGATGCAGGAAAGGTCTCGGGGCGAGCGAAGGAGGGCGGTCGTGCGGAGAGTCGCGACGGTGCGCACGGTGGCCCGAATACGGCTCCGGCTGCGGCGCCTGGTGCCGTGGCCGGCCCGCTGGGTCCTGGTGGTCCTGTCGGCGGGGCTCGCCTGGTGGCTCCTGGTGGTCCGGGGGCAGCTGGCGGACGGCGCGGTGCTCGGACTGCTCGTGGCCGGCGGTTGGGGGCTCGGTCTCATCCCGGTCCACGCCGACCGGAGTGCGACCGGACCGGTCCGCCGACGCGAGCGCGAGGCCGTGGAGCGGGCGGAAGCGCAGCCGCCTTCGACCGGGTGAATGGTGTGTACGAAGGCCGCGGGGCGTTGACCCCGCGGCCTTCGGCGTCTATGGCCGCAGGCGCAGGCCGCGCGGGGTGGCGTGGAAGCCGGCCTCCTCCAGGACGGCGCCGAGCGCCGAGCCGAGCGCGGGCTCGCCGTTGGCCCGCTCGACCGTGACGCTGCCTAGCGCGCCCTCCCGGACGGCGGTGGCGAGCGCGGAAGCGGCCAGCGCCCGGGTGGCCTCGTCCTCCGGCCAGGCCAGCAGGGACTTGCCGCCACGCTCGATGTACAGCGCCAGCTCGCCGTCCACCAGCACCACCAGGGCGCCCGCCTTGCGGCCGGGGCGGTGCGCCTTGGCGTTCTTGGCCTCCTTGGTCTCCTTGGCGCCGGGGGCCGCCGGGGGCTCGGGCCAGGGCAGGGCGGCGCCGTAGGCGTTCGCCGGATCGGCGGCGGCCAGCACCAGCACCTGCGGCGGCTCGGCGGCCGGGCCGGCCGGCCACTCGGTGGCCCGGGCCCGCTCCAGCCGGCCGCTGACCGACCGCAGCCGGTCCGCCGCGCCCTCCATGGCGAACTGGGCGCCGCCCAGGCCCTCGACGAAGTAGCCCCGGCGGGCCCGGCCGCGCTCCTCCATCGCGGCGAGCACCCGGTACACCCCGGCGAAGCCGCCCGGCACCCGTTCGGCCGCCACCGTGCCCCGGGTCAGCAGGCCGTGCCGGTCCAGCAGGCTCTGCGCCTGGGCGGTGGCCCGGACCGTCGGGTCGGCGGCGAAGGCGGGCAGCAGCGACCAGCGCCCGGCCACCGTCGGCGGGCCGCTGCGCAGGGCGCCGCCGACCCGGCCGAAGGGGCGGCCGGCGCCGCCGTAGCGGCCCCGCGGGGTGGCCCGGGGGGCGCGGTGGGCGGTCGCCCCCGCCGTCCGGCCGGAGCCGAGCAGGGCGCGCAGCGGGGCGAGGGTGTCGTTGCTGACGTAGCCGGCCCAGACGAGGTCCCACAGGGCCTCGACGATCTCCGGCTCGGGGGTCTCGTCGCCGTCGGCGCGGAGCCGTTCGACCAGCTGGCGGAAGAACAGGCCGTAGCCGCCGGTGAGGGCCGCCATCAGGGCGCTGTGCAGCGGGGTGACGGCCGGCGGGACGGGCTCGGGGCGCAGCAGGTGGGCGTTCTCGGCCAGGTGCAGGCTGATCCAGCCGTCCTTGCCGGGCAGCGCGCCGGCCCCGCACCAGCCGAGCTCGCCGGCCGCCATCAGCTCGTCCAGCAGGCCGGGGGAGTAGTCGGTGAGCCGGGCCGGGAGGATCAGCTTCTCCAGGGCGGAGGCGGGCAGGGCGGTGCCCTGGAGCTGCTCGACCACCCGGAGCAGGCCGTCCGGGCCGCGCAGCCGGTGGCCGGCCAGGTGCTGCCACTGGGGGAGGAAGGCGGCCAGGGCGCGCGGCGGGACGGGCTCGACCTCCTGGCGCAGGGCGGCCAGCGAGCGGCGGCGCAGTCGGCGCAGGACCTCGGCGTCGCACCACTCGACGGTGGCGGTGTGGCCCTCGACCGGCCGGAACTCGCCCTGGACGAGGCGGCCGGCGGCGGTGAGGCGGTGCAGGACGCCGGTGACGACGGCGGTGCCCAGGCCGTAGTGGGCGGCGGCCTCGGCGGCGGTGAACGGGCCGTGGGTGCGGGCGTGCCGGGCGAGCAGGTCGCCCAGCGGGTCCTTGACCGGCTCGGTGAAGGCTTCGGGGACGCCGACCGGCAGCGGGGTGCCGAGGGCGTCGCGCAGCCGTCCGGCGTCCTCGATGGCGGCCCAGCGCTGCTCGCCGGCGATCCGGACCTGGATCACCCGGCGGGCGGCCTCCAGCTCCAGGGCCCAGAGCGGTTCGGCGCCGCGGGCGGTGAGTTCGGCCTCGGCGAGCGGGCCGAGCAGGCGCAGCGCGTCGGCGACGCCCTCGGCGTCCTTGATCCGGCGCTCGGGGGTGCGGCGCTGGAGCTCGGCCTCCAGCTCGGCGAGCACCTGTGGGTCGAGCAGTTCGCGGAGCTCGGCCTGGCCGAGGAGCTCGGAGAGCAGCCGGGAGTCGAGCGAGAGGGCGGCGGCGCGGCGCTCGGCGAGCGGGGAGTCGCCCTCGTAGAGGAACTGGGCGACGTAGCCGAAGAGCAGCGAGCGGGCGAAGGGGGAGGGTTCGGGGGTGGTGACCTCGACCAGGCGGACGGCGCGGGATTCCAGGTCGCCCATCAGCTCGACCAGGCCGGGGACGTCGAAGACGTCCTGCAGGCACTCCCGGACCGCCTCCAGGACGATCGGGAACGAGCCGTACTCGGAGGCGACTTCGAGCAGCTGGGCGGCGCGCTGGCGTTGCTGCCAGAGTGGGGTGCGGCGGCCGGGGCTGCGGCGCGGGAGCAGCAGGGCGCGGCCGGCGCACTCGCGGAAGCGGGAGGCGAACAGGGCGGAGCCGCCGACCTGGTCGGTGACGAGCTGCTCGATCTCGCCGGGCTCGAACAGGGCGGCGTCGGCGCC
Source organism: Kitasatospora aureofaciens (assembly GCF_019192735.1). Taxonomy (GTDB): domain Bacteria; phylum Actinomycetota; class Actinomycetes; order Streptomycetales; family Streptomycetaceae; genus Kitasatospora; species Kitasatospora aureofaciens_A. Next base: position 25,352 of record NZ_JAHTKP010000060.1, on the reverse strand, counting down.
GACCGGGGCGTCGTCCGAACTCGCCTGTTCGGAGGGGCCCCTCATATCGAAGTCAGGGGCAAGCAGGTCGGCGTCGGGGAGGCGGAGCACGATGCCGTCGTCGGCGTGCATGACCTGCGGGTCGAGGCCGTGCTTCTCGCGCAGCCGCGCGCCGAGGGCGAGGGCCCAGGGGGCGTGCACCTGGGCGCCGAAGGGGGAGTGGATGACGATCCGCCAGTCGCCGAGTTCGTCCCGGAAGCGCTCGACGACGATGGTGCGGTCGTCCGGGAGGTGGCCGCAGGCGGTGCGCTGCTCGGCGAGGTAGTCGAGCAGGTTGTCGGCGGCCCAGTCGTCCAGGCCGGCCGCGCGGAGCCGGGCGGTGGCGGCCTCGGGCTTGAGCGAGCCCAGCTCACGGGTGAACGCGCCGAGGGCCCGGCCGAGTTCGAGCGGGCGGCCGAGGGTGTCGCCCTTCCAGAACGGGAGCCGGCCGGGGATGCCGGGGGCGGGGGTGACGAGCACCTTGTCGTGGGTGATCTCCTCGATCCGCCACGAGGTGGTGCCGAGGGTGAACACGTCGCCCACGCGGGACTCGTAGACCATCTCCTCGTCGAGCTCTCCGACCCGGCCGCCGCCCTTCTTGCCCGTTTTTGAATCGGACCCAGTTGCGCCGGCGATGAAGACGCCGAACAGGCCGCGGTCGGGGATGGTGCCGCCGGAGGTGACGGCGAGGCGCTGGGCGCCGGGGCGGCCGGTGACGGTGCCGGCCACCCGGTCCCAGACCAGGCGGGGGCGCAGCTCGGCGAAGGCGTCCGAGGGGTAGCGGCCGGCCAGCATGTCGAGCACCGCGTCGAAGGCGGACTGCGGGAGGGTGGCGAAGGGCGCGGCGCGGCGGACCACGGCGAGCAGGTCGTCCACCGGCCAGGTGTCCAGCGCCGTCATGGCGACCAGCTGCTGCGCGAGCACGTCCAGCGGGTTGCGCGGGATCCGCAGGGCCTCGATCCGGCCGGCCCGCATCCGCTCGGTGACCACGGCGGACTGGACGAGGTCCCCCCGGTACTTGGGGAAGACGACGCCGGTGGAGACGGCGCCGACCTGGTGACCGGCCCGGCCGACCCGCTGGAGGCCGGAGGCGACCGAGGGCGGGGACTCGACCTGGACGACCAGCTCGACGGCGCCCATGTCGATGCCCAGCTCCAGGCTGGAGGTGGCGACCACGGCGGGCAACCGGCCGGCCTTCAACTCCTCCTCGACCAGGGCTCGTTGCTCCTTGGAGACGGAGCCGTGGTGGGCCCGGGCGATGACCGGCGGGACGCCCTTGGCCGCGCCCGAGCCGCCCATCAGCTGGGCGGGGGCGTGCGCCTCGGGGGCGGCGGCGCCGGTGGTGCGCTCGAAGGCGATCTCGTTCAGCCGGTTGCACAGGCGCTCGGCGAGGCGGCGGGAGTTGGCGAAGACGATGGTCGAGCGGTGGGCCTGGACCAGGTCGACGATCCGCTCCTCGACGTGCGGCCAGATCGAGGCCTGGCGCTGCGGATCGCTGTCGGAGGAGCCGCCGGTGGCGGGGGCGGCGGGCAGGTCGTCCAGGTCGGGGACGGGGACGACCACCGAGAGGTCGAACTCCTTGGCGGCGGCGGGCTGGACGACGGTGGCGCCGCGCTGCGGGCTCAGGAAGCGGGCCACCTCCTCGACCGGGCGGACGGTGGCGGACAGGCCGATCCGGCGGGCCGGGCGGTCCAGCAGCTCGTCCAGCCGCTCCAGGCTGAGCGCGAGGTGGGCGCCGCGCTTGGTGCCGGCGACCGCGTGCACCTCGTCGAGGATCACCGTGTCGATGCCGCGCAGGGCCTCCCGGGAGGCGGAGGTGAGCAGCAGGAACAGGGACTCGGGGGTGGTGATCAGGATGTCCGGCGGGTGGGTGGCGAAGCGCCGGCGGTCGGCGGCGGGGGTGTCGCCGGAGCGGATGGCGACCTGGACGTCCGGCTCGGGCAGGCCGAGCCGGACGGCGGCCTGGTGCAGACCGGCCAGCGGAGCGCGCAGGTTCCGTTCGACGTCCACGGCGAGGGCCTTGAGCGGCGAGATGTAGAGGACCCGGCAGCGGCGCTTGGGCTCGGCGGGGTGCGGGGTGTTGCTGAGCCGGTCGAGGGCGGAGAGGAAGGCGGCGAGCGTCTTGCCGGAGCCGGTGGGGGCGACCACCAGGACGTCGGTCCCCTGCCCGATGGCGCGCCAGGCCTCGGACTGGGCGGTGGTGGGGGCGGGGAAGGCGCCCGTGAACCAGGCCCGGGTGGCCGGGGCGAATCCGGCCAGCGGGTCGGTGGGCGGGGTCTGCTGCTGGGGCGCCATGCCCCCATGGTGCCGGGTGGGACCGACAACGGGGGGCGTTGTGAGGGGGGTGTAGTTAAAGGAGCAAAAAAGACAATCCGCTCATATGGTGATGATTCAGGCCCATGATCAACCCGTCGGCCTGCGGGACCGACGAGCGGAGACCGTGCGATGGCGCAGGTGTACCCGTCCGGCACCGGTCCCGCCCCGGCCGTCCGCCGCCGCGTCCGCGGGCCCGTGCGGGCGCTGCTCGCGATGCTGCTCACCGCGGTCGTGGTCGGCGGCGCCGTTCCGTACATGTCCGGGGGCGGCCGGTCCTACCTCAGCTACCTGGTGCTGGCCGAGCAGGAGGACGCTGCCGGGGCCGCCCGGGCCGGGGCCGAGAGCCGGGCCGCGGGCGGGCAGGTGGTCCAGGAGTACCCGCAGATCGGGGCCGTGCTGGCGTACGCGACCGGGGCCTTCGCGGACAGGGTGCGCGCCCGGCCCGGGATCGCGGCGGTCGGTGCCACCCGCACCGCGCCGGTGGTCGGCCCGCCCCGCGCGCTGGACGGCGCCGGGGACTTCGCCGGCGGCACCGACCGTGGCGGGCGCAGCAGCGCCGACCGGCGGGAGACGGCCGACCGGCAGGAGAGCAGCACCGTCATGGTGCCCGACCCGGTCGAGCGGGACGCCTGGAACCTCACCATGGTCGGCGCGTCCGGCGCACGCACCGGCGACGCGTCCGCGCAGCAGAACGGGCCCGCCGGGCCGACTCCGGGGGCGCTGCGCAAGGTGCTCGTCGCGGTGCTCGACTCCGGCGTCGACGACACCCACCCCGACCTGCGTGCCGCCGTCGACCCGAAGGCCTCGGCCTCCTGTGCCGACGGCCGCCCGGACGCCCGCACCGGCGCCTGGCGGCCCGACCCCGGGGTGGGCGAGAGCGGGCACGGGACCCACGTCGCCGGGATCGTCGGCGCCGCGCGGGACGGCCACGGCGTCACCGGGGTCGCGCCGGGCGTGCGGATCGCCGCCGTCCGGCTGCTCGGGCCGCTCGGCCAGTACTACGCGGAGAACATCGTCTGCGGCATGCTCTGGGCCGCCGACCACGGCGCCAAGGCGATCAACAACAGCTACTTCGCCGACCCGTGGAAGTACAACTGCCCGGAGGACCGCGACCAGGCCGCGCTGATCGCCGCCGTCGGCCGGGCCGCCGCGTACGCCCAGCGCAAGGGCGCCGTCGTGGTCGCCTCGGCGGGCAACGACGGGCAGGACCTCGGGGCGGCCAGGAGCGACGAGCGCAGCCCCAACGACCGGGTCTCCGGCCCGGCGCAGTCCCGGTACCTGGGCACCGAGTGCATCCGGCTGCCGGGCGAGCTGCCCGGTGTCGTCACGGTCACCGCCGTCAACCGGGACGGGCAGCCGTCCTCGTACACCAACTACGGGCGTGGCCGGGTCTCGCTCGCCGCCCCCGGCGGGGACCCGGACGCCGGGCCGCAGGGCGCGATCGTCTCCGACTGGCCCGGCGGGCAGTACGCGGCGCTGGCCGGCACCTCGATGGCGGCGGCGCACGTCACCGGCGCGGTCGCGGTGGCCGCCGTGCTGCACCCGGACTACGACTCCGGCCGGCTCGCCGCGCTGCTGGCCACCTCCGCCGCCGGCTGCCCGCCCGGGCCGTACGCCTGCGGGGACCGGCCGTACTTCGGCGCGGGGATGCTGGTGCTGCCGAGGTAGAGCGCGCAGGCCGCCGGGGAAGGGTGCGTAGGTGGAGGCGGGGGCGTGGGTGCGCAGGCCGCGGGCGCTCGGGCCGGAAAAGTAGGTGACGAGGATTCGGCGGCGGGTGAGGATCGGGGGCATGAGCGTATTCCTCACCACCGAGCGGTTGGTGCTGCGCCGCTTCACCGTCGCGGACGTGGAGCACCTGGTCGAGCTGGACGGCGATCCCGAGGTGATGCGCTACCTCGCCGGCGGGGTGTCGACCTCGCGCGAGGTGGTCGAGACCGAGCTGCTGCCGCTCTACCTCGCGCACTACGAGCGGTACGGGACCCTCGGCTGGTGGGCGGCCGAGGAGCGGGGGAGCGGCGCGTTCCTGGGCTGGTTCGAGTTCCGGCCGACGGAGGAGGGTGAGCGTGGCGAGGTCGAGCTCGGCTACCGGCTGCGCCGGGCCGCCTGGGGGCGCGGGTACGCGACCGAGGGCGCGCGGGCGCTGATTCGCCGCGGCTTCACCGGGCTGGGGGTGGAGCGGGTGGTGGCGTACACGATGGCGGTCAACGCGGGCTCGCGACGGGTCATGGAGAAGAGCGGGCTGGCGTACGTCCGCACGTTCCACGAGGACTACCCGGAGGCGATCGCGGGTAGCGAGCACGGCGAGGTCGAGTACGCGCTGGAGTGGGCGGACTGGACGGGGTGACGGGCCCCGGGTGTCCGGTGGCCGGTCCGGGATACTGGACGGCATGAGGCTGACGGAGTTCTGGCGACGGATGTACGCGCACTTCGGGGAGGGGTACGCGGAGTCCTTCGCTGCCGACCACGTGATGAGCGAGCTCGGCGGGCGGACCGTCCGGCAGGCGCTGGAGGCGGGCTGGGAGGCCAAGGACGTCTGGCGGGTGGTCTGTGAGACGCAAGGGGTCTCGACGCTGTTGCGCTGACCTGCCCTGCTGCGCTGACCTGCCCTGCTGCGCCGAACGGGGTGCCCGGTGTCCGGGCGGGCGCCGGGCATGGGACAAACTGTCCGGGTGACAAACGACACGGAACGGAAGAATTCGGACAGTCCGGAGAAGATCGCCGACGCGGGCGGCGGCGGAATCTGGGGCGGCGGGATGCCGCGCTGGCTGCCCCGGGCGATGGTGCTGGCCTTCGTCCTGCTGGGGCTGTTCCAGCTCGCCGACTGGGCCTTCCGTCAACTCATCGACCTCTTCGTGATGTTGCTGGTGGCCTTCTTCCTCTCGCTGGCGCTGGAGCCGGCCGTCGACCGGATGGCCGCGCGGGGCGTACGCCGGGGCGTCGGGACGTTCCTGGTGTTCGTCGCGGTCGGGGTGGCGGTGGCCGGATTCCTCGCGGCGCTCGGGACGCTGCTGGTGGATCAGGTGGCGAAGATCGCGGGGGACCTGCCCCACCTGGTCGACAATCTGATCAACTGGACGAATCGGACCTTCCATCAGGACCTGTCGCTGGGCGAGCTGCAGAAGAAGCTGCTCAAGGACTCCGGCGCGATCGAGAACTACGCCCAGCAGGCCGCCGACAACGTCTGGGGCGTCTCCTCCACCGTCATCGGCGGGCTCTTCCAGGCCTTCACGGTCGGGCTGTTCACCTTCTACTTCACCGCCGAGGGCCCCCGGGTCCGCCGGACGGTCTGCTCGCTGCTGCCGCCCGCCAAGCAGGGCGAGGTGCTGCGGGCCTGGGAGATCGCGCTCGCCAAGACCGGCGGCTACCTGTACTCGCGGGCGCTGCTCGCGGTGGTGTCGGCGGCCGGGCACTGGGTGATGTTCGCGCTGCTGGACCTGCCGTACTCGGCGGCGCTGGCGATCTGGGTCGGCGTCATGTCGCAGTTCGTGCCCACCATCGGCACCTATCTGGCGGGCGCGCTGCCGGTACTGGTGGCGCTCACCGTGCAGCCGGTGGACGCGCTGTGGGTGCTGGTGTTCACGGTGGTCTACCAGCAGGTCGAGAACTACGTGCTGCACCCGAGGATCACCGCGAGGACGGTGGACGTGCACCCGGCGGTGGCGTTCGGTGCGGTGATCGCGGGCGCGGCGCTGCTCGGGGCGGTGGGCGCGCTGATTGCCATCCCGGCGGCGGCCACCCTGCAGGGGTTCGTCGGCACCTACGTGCGGCGCTACGAGGTGGCCACCGACCCCCGGATCGACCGGGGCGAGCAGCGGCGGGCCCGGCGGGAGCTGCGCCGGGAGGCGGCGCGGCGGCTGCGGCGGATGGTCGGGGGAGGGTCGGGCGACCCGGAGTGACCCGCTGGCGCGGGGGACGGATGCCGACAGACGCGGACGGGTGCCGTGCGAAAACGTGCGACGCTTGAATCGAACAGATGTTCTTTGTACTCTCCGGCGAGGAGTTTTCCACAGGCATAGCCCGGTAGGGCTCGTTTGTCAGTGGGACGCGCTAGCGTCGAGGACGATGAAGCGCACAGCACAGAACCCGAGGGTGGAAGCCATGGCAGGTACGGACCGCGAGAAGGCCCTTGAGACCGCACTCGCCCAGATCGAGCGGCAGTTCGGCAAGGGCTCGGTGATGCGCCTGGGCGAGAAGGCCAACGAGCCGATCGAGGTGATCCCCACCGGGTCCACCGCTCTGGACGTCGCTCTCGGGGTCGGCGGCATCCCGCGTGGCCGAGTGGTCGAGATCTACGGCCCCGAGTCCTCCGGCAAGACCACGCTGACCCTGCACCTGGCGGCCAACGCCCAGCGGGCCGGCGGCACGGTCGCCTTCGTGGACGCGGAGCACGCGCTCGACCCCGAGTACGCCAAGAAGCTCGGCGTGGACACCGATGCCCTGCTGGTCAGCCAGCCGGACACCGGTGAGCAGGCCCTGGAGATCACCGACATGCTGATCCGCTCCGGCGCGATCGACCTGGTGATCATCGACTCGGTCGCGGCGCTCGTCCCGCGCGCCGAGATCGAGGGTGAGATGGGTGACTCGCACGTCGGTCTGCAGGCCCGCCTGATGAGCCAGGCACTGCGCAAGATCGCCGGTGCGCTGAACCAGTCGAACACCACCGCGATCTTCATCAACCAGCTCCGGGAGAAGATCGGCGTCATGTTCGGCTCGCCGGAGACCACGACCGGTGGCCGCGCGCTGAAGTTCTACGCCTCGGTCCGCCTGGACATCCGCCGGATCGAGACCCTGAAGGACGGCACCGAGGCGGTCGGTAACCGCACCCGCGTCAAGGTGGTCAAGAACAAGGTCGCCGCGCCGTTCAAGCAGGCCGAGTTCGACATCCTCTACGGCGTCGGCATCAGCCGCGAGGGCGGCCTGATCGACATGGGCGTCGAGCACGGCTTCATCCGCAAGTCGGGTGCCTGGTACACCTACGAGGGCGACCAGCTCGGCCAGGGCAAGGAGAACGCCCGCAACTTCCTGCGGGACAACCCGCAGCTCGCCGACGAGATCGAGCGGAAGATCAAGGGCAAGCTCGGCATCGGCCCGAAGACCGAGGAGCCGGCCGAGGGCGAGGCGGCTGCCGCCGCCGACGGCGCCGCGAAGCCGATCACCGCGACCGCCGCCAAGACGGCCGCGGCGAAGAAGACGGCGGCCGCCGCCAAGGCCTGAGCCGTTGACACAGCACGACAAGGTGGGTGACGGCGGCCCGGCGGGGCCGGACGACGACTACGGTCCGCCGGACTGGTTCGCCGCCGTGGCGGAGGAGCCCGATCCGGAGCTGCCGGCGCCCGCGCCGGGGCGGTCGCGGCGTCGGCGCGAGCCGCGGTCCGCGGCGCGATGGGCATCCGGCCCCGAGCCGGAGTTCGACCGGGCACCGGTCCGGGCGGTGCGCGGCGCGGCGCCCGGACCGGGTCCGGCTGAGGATGCCGAGGGCCTGGCCCACGGGCTCGGGCTGGTATCCGCGTCCGAGCTGCCCACCGGTCGGCGGCGGCGCCGCTCGGCGCTGGCCGCCGAGGACTCTGCGGAGGCCTCCGAAGAGGACTTCGCGGAGGCCGTGGGAACGGATGCGGCGGAGGCGGCCGGTCACGGGGGTGCGGCCGCCTTCGCCCCGGGCGCGCGCGGGGGCCGGGAGGGCGCCGGCCGCTCCCGCGCGTCCCGGCGCGGTGAGCAGGACGGCGAGGCCGCGCCCGCACGCGAGTCGAGGCGGGCCAGGGCCGAGGAGTCGGCCGATCCCGAGACCCGCGCGCGCGACATCTGCCTGCGGCTGCTCACCGGCGCCGCCAAGACCCGCAAGCAACTCGCCGACGCCCTGCGCAAGCGGGAGATCCCCGAGGACGTCGCCGACGAGGTGCTCACCCGGCTCGAAGAGGTCGGCCTGATCGACGACGCGGCCTTCGCCGCTGCCTGGGTGGAGTCCCGGCACGCCGTCCGGGGTCTGTCCCGGCGGGCGCTCGCCCAGGAGCTGCGAACCAAGGGCGTGGCAGCCGACCTGGTCGAACAGGCCGTCGCCCAGCTCGACCACGACGACGAGACCGAGGCGGCCCGGGCCCTGGTCGAGCGGAAGCTCCGGAGCACCCGGGGGCTGGACCCGCAGGCCCGGACGCGGCGGCTGGTCGGCATGCTGGCCCGGCGCGGCTACTCCGAGGGGCTCGCGTTCCGCGTGGTGCGTACGGTGCTTGAGGAAGAGGACGTCGAACCGTAGAGCCCGGGCCAGCCGTAAGGAACTCGGCCGTCAGGAACTGCGGGGGACTGATGGCAGTTTCGTAGGCTTCTTGGTCAACTCCAGGGCGAGTCTTGACCATGGGCCGAGGAGCAGGCCGCCCAGCTGTGGGCCGAACTCGACCGGCCGGTGCGGGTGATGGTGTGGCCGGAGGTGGTGGACGACGTCGGGGCGCAGCTGATCGCCCGGGAGGTCGCCCGGCAGGTCTCCGCGGAGCTGACCTGTCCGGGGCCGATCCGGGTGACGGTGGTCCGGGAGAGCCGAGTCACCGCGGTGGCGCGGTAGGGCCCGGCCTTCGCCCCGCCTTCTCGGCTACGCCCGGGGCGAGTCCATCTGTTCGGCGGAGGCGGCGGGTTCCGGTTCGGGGGCGCCGGTGAGCGGCGCCGGGCCGCCCCGGGCGCGGTCGGCGAGCGCCAGCAGGTCCTCGGCGGCGGCGCCCTGGGTGACGCCGACCAGGTGCCCGTCCGGCCGGATCAGCAGCACGGTGTGCGGCCCGGCGTCCGGGTACTCCTCGGTGACCAGCACCTGGGCGGGCACCGGCAGTGCGTTGGCGACCTCGGCGAGGCGGGGCATCAGCCCGGCGCCCAGCCAGTGCTCGGCGGACCAGACCGCGGTGCCGGGAGCGACCAGCAGCAGCAGGAAGGTGGCACCGAGCCGGGCGTGCAGGTGGTCGGGGGTGCCCTCGGCGGAGAGCACCGGCAGGTCGGGGACGAGCACGCCGGGGGCGGTGGCGGGCAGCAGCTCGCTGAGCGACGTGGCGCCGCGCGCACCGCGCTGCACCGGCACCCGGCCGGGGACGCCGGAGGGCGCCGCCGGGTAGGCGGGGGCGCCGCCGAAGCGGCCGGTGCCGAGCTGGCCGTCGGCGAGCAGCGGTGCGTGCTTGCGGAAGCCGCCGACGAGCAGCGAGCGCCGGGTCTGCTGCCAGCCGCGCAGCGGGCGCAGCAGCGGCATGGCCTGGTCGACGGCGCGCAGCCGGGCGCCGACCGCGCCGCGGCGCTCGGCCTCGTAGCCGTCCAGCAGGGAGCCGCCGGGCTGCGGGCCGCCGGAGTGGAGGTGCCAGGCGAGGGCGAGCCGCCAGGCGAGGTTGTCGGCGTCGCGCAGCCCGTCGGCGAGGTTCTGCATGCCGAGCGCGCCGTGCAGGTGGGCGGCGTCGCCGGCGAGGAAGCAGCGGCCGCTGCGGAAGCGGGCGGCGAGGCGCTGCTGGGCGGTGTGGTCGGCGGCGGCGAGCAGTTCGAAGCGGGGGAGTTCGCCGCACCAGCCGGTGAGGGTGGCGGTGACCCGGGTGAGCAGGGTGTCGCCGGTGACGATGCCGGGCCAGGTGGCGTGCGGGTCGACAGGTTCGGTGGGGGCGGGGCGGCCGGGGGGCAGACGCCAGTCGAGCCGCCAGACGCCGTCCGGCAGCGGGCGGGCGGAGGCCTCGCGGTCGCCGCGCCACGGGGGTTCGCGGTGCAGCCGGGCCCCGTCGAAGGGCAGGTCGACCCGGACGGTGGCGATGGCGTTGCGGTCGACGGCCGGGCGGCCGGGGAAGCGGATCTTGAGGAGCTTGCGGATGGTGGAGCGGGCACCGTCGCAGCCGACCAGGTGGCTGCCGCGCCACCAGGTGCTGCTGCCGTCCTGGGTGCCGTGGGTGCGGACCCTGACGCCGTCGCGGTCCTGTTCGAGCTCGGTGACCCGGCTCAGCGGGACCAGTCTGACCAGCGGGGTGCCGGTGAGGGCGTCACGCAGGCCGCGCTGGAGGCGGTGCTGGGGCAGGTGGAAGGTGGGGGATTCGGTGAGGTCGATCCGCAGCACCTCCTGGCGGCGCCGCCAGATGGCGAAGGAGTCCCACAGGGCGCTGTCGGAGACGGCCCGGGGGTAGCCGATCCGGGTGAGGAAGGCGGCGGTGTCGGCCCCGAGGACGACGCTGCGCGGGCCCTCGGGGCAGAGCCCGGAGCCCTCGTCCAGGACGACGGTCGGCACCTCGTGCCGGGCCAGTGCGAGGGCCAGGGCCAGACCGACCGGTCCGGCCCCGACCACGATCACCGGGTCCATGCCGGGACCTTCGGGCGGGGGCGGACCGGCGAGGTGGCGTCAGCGTCATATGCCGCGTGGATGCTCCCGGGACGTGTCACGAAGAGCAATGCAACAGTTCACCTGCGTGTCCGTCAAGCAGCAGCCGAAGTGCGCCGGTTCGCGCCGCGACGGCCGCGTGCCTCGATCCACCGGGCGAGCGCGGTGAGCAACAGGCACATCGCGACGTAGATCGGACCGATCACCAGCACCACGGGGATGTAGGGGAAGCCCGCGGCGTTGATCGGCTGGCTCGCGATCGCCTTCCCGACGAACAGCAGCTCGTGGTAGGTGATGATGAAGCCGAGCGAGGTGTCCTTCAGGGTGACGACCAGCTGGCCGATCATCGACGGCAGCATCGAGCGGATCGCCTGCGGCACCAGGATGCCGGCCATCACCTGGTTCTTGCGCATGCCGAGGGCGTACGCCGCCTCGCCCTGGCCGCGCGGGACGGCGTTGACGCCGCTGCGGATGATCTCGGCCTGGACCGAGCCGTTGTAGAGGGTGAGGCCGAGCACCAGCGCCCACATCGGGTCCTTCGCGAAGAACGCGTAGTAGAGCGCGACGATCAGGATCAGCAGCGGCATCGCCCGGAAGAACTGGACGACCGAGGTGCACGCCCAGCGCACCGGCCGGTGGTCGGAGAGCTGCCCGGCGGCGAGCAGCGCCCCCAGGGCGAGCGAGAACAGCGCCGCCAGCCCGAAGGCCTCCAGGGTGGCGAGCAGGCCGTCCACGATGCGCTGCTGGATGGTGTTGTACTGGAAGGCGTCCCAGAGCCCGGCGTCGAACTGGCCGTTGTCGGACAGCATCGTGACGGCGTACCAGAGCAGGCCGGCGATCGCGATCAGCGCCAGCACCCCGAACAGCCGGTACCGCGCGCGGGCCTTCGGACCGGGGGCGTCATAAAGGACGCTCGCGGTGGAGGCGCGGGTGAAGAGACTCATGCGCCCACCTCGCTTCGCTCGGCAGGGGCATTCGCCCACACGCGCCTCTTCATGATTCGCTCGCTTCGCTCACTCATCGGGCCACCGCCAGTCGGGTTTCCAGGAAGCGGAACAGGGCGGCGACCGTCGCGCTGATCACCAGGTAGGCGCAGGCCACCCAGAAGAAGATCGAGAAGATCGAGTAGCCGCGCTCGGAGAAGGTCTGCTGCGCGCTGTACAGCTCGCCGACGCTGAACGCGCCGGCGATCGCCGAGTTCCTCGGCAGGGCGATGAACACGCTGCTCATCGGGCCCAGCACGGTCCGGGCGGCCTGCGGCAGGACGACCAGGGTGAGGGTCTGGCCGAAGGTCATGCCGAGGCTGCGGGCGGCCTCAGCCTGGCCGAGCGGCACGGTGTTGATGCCCGAGCGCAGCACCTCGCAGACGAACGAGGCGGTGTACCCGCCGAGCGCCAGAACCGCGAAGGTGAGGTGGCTGAAGTGCACGTCGAGCGCGGGCAGTCCGAACTCGACGGCGAAGAACAGCAGGGTCAGCGGGGTGTTGCGGAAGAGCGTCACCCAGGTGGTGCCGAAGGCGCGCAGCACCGGCACCGGGGAGACCCGGAAGGCCGCCAGCAGGGTGCCCAGCAGCAGGGCGAGCAGAGCGCTGAGCGCGCTCAGCTCGATCGTCTGCAGGAAGCCGTCGCGGAACAACGCGAAGTTGTCGTCCTCGAACAGGAACCCCATCAGGCGGCCCTCCTCTCAGGAGTGGTCAGGAACGGAAGTCAGCGGGCGGATCAGTAGCGGTCGAGGGCCGGCGGGGTGGGCGCCGCGGAGCCGGAGAGGCCGAGGGTCGCGTCGTACGCCTTCTTCCAGTCGCCGTTGTCCTGGTGCGCCTTGATGGCGTCGTTGATGGCGGTGCGCAGGGCCGCGTCGTCCTTGTTGAGGCCGACGCCGTACCGCTCCTCGGTGAACGGCTGGCCGACCACCTTGAGCTTGGGCGCGAACTTGGAGGCGTAGCCCTTGAGGATGGCGTCGTCGGTGGTGACGGCGTCGACCTCGCCGGACATCAGCTTGTCGACGCAGGCCGAGTAGGTGTCGAACTGCGTGATCTTCGCGTTGTACTGCTGGATGTTCTTGATGGAGGTCGAACCGGTGGCGGTGCAGACGTTCTTGCCCGCGACCGAGTCCTTGCCGGTGATGTCCTTGTTGTCGGCCTTCACCAGCAGGTCCTGGCCGGCGATGTAGTACGGGCCGGCGAAGGAGACCGACTTCTTGCGCTCGTCGTTGATGCTGTAGGTGCCGACGTAGAAGTCGATCTGGCCCTTGGAGATGGCCGGTTCGCGCTGCGAGGAGACCAGGGTCTGCCACTTGATCTGCTGCGGGGTGAAGCCGAGGTCGGCGGCGATCATCTTGGCGATCTCGATGTCGAAGCCGCTGCGGTCGCCGCTGGCCAGGTCCTCCCAGCCGAGGAACGGCTGGTCGGCCTTGGCGCCGATGACCAGCTGGCCGCGCTTCTTGGCCTCGGCCAGCACCGCCGAGTCGACCTTGGCGTCGGTCTTCACCGTGTAGGTCGGCAGCTGCGGGGCGTTGCTGGCGCTCGCGGAGGCGCCGGGAGTGCCGTCCTTGCCGCAGGCGGCGGTGGCGGTGAGCGCGACGGCGCAGAGCGCGACGGCGAGAGTGCGACGAGTCCTCATGAGGGTTGTTCTCCTGGGGCTGGGCCACGGGGTCAACCGGGCTCTGACGTCTGGACGTTGGATGCGCGGGCCGGTCGGCCGGGCGCCGTTGCCGGGCCGGCCGCGCGACGGCGCGAAAACGGTCAGTGGTGCAGGATCTTCGAGAGGAAGTCCTTGGCACGCTCGGAGCGCGGCGCGGTGAAGAAGGCGTCCGGGGTGTTCTCCTCGACGATCTTCCCGTCGGCCATGAACAGCACGCGGTTGGCGGCGGAGCGGGCGAAGCCCATCTCGTGGGTGACCACGACCATCGTCATGCCGTCCGCGGCCAGCTGGCGCATGACCTCCAGCACCTCGTTGACCATCTCCGGGTCGAGGGCCGAGGTGGGCTCGTCGAAGAGCATCACCTTCGGCTTCATCGCCAGCGCGCGGGCGATCGCCACGCGCTGCTGCTGGCCGCCGGACAACTGGGCCGGGTACTTGTCCGCCTGCGCGCCGACGCCGACCCGCTCCAGCAACTCCCGGGCGGTCTTCTCGGCCTGCGGGCGGGCGATCTTCCGCACCTTGACCTGGCCGATGACCACGTTCTCCAGCACGGTCTTGTGCGCGAACAGGTTGAAGCTCTGGAACACCATGCCGACCTCGGCGCGCAGCCCGGCCAGCTCCTTGCCCTCGGCGGGCAGCGGGCGGCCGTCGATGGTGATCGTGCCGGAGTCGACGCTCTCCAGCCGGTTGATCGTCCGGCACAGGGTCGACTTGCCCGAACCGGACGGCCCGATCAGGACCACCACCTCGCCCTGCGCGATCTGCAGATCGATGTCCTGGAGCACGTGCAGGGCGCCGTAGTGCTTGTTCACGCCCTTCAGTACGACCAGCGGAGCGGCTGCGGAAGTGGAGACCTCGGCCTGGTCCTCGGTCATCGCGCCTGCTCCCTCGTGTCGGCCCGAGGGGTCTGAACTCCCTTGGGCGGCAATGGTGGTACGAAATCCGGGGGCCGCGGCCGGCGGAGCCGCAGCCCCCGGTGGGCCGACCTTAGGAGCGATGACGATGCCCCGTCAGCCGATCTGAGCGGAACTTGAGCATCACGAAACGGCCACACGGTGCGCGCACACTGTTCGTGCGGCCGCGATCGGGGCACGGTGACAGCGGGCCGCCACCCCGGCGCCGCCCGTCCCGGAGCGTCCCGCGGCACGGCCGAGCCTGGCGCCCGGCCGCCCGCTGGCTCATACTGCGCAGGACCGGGACCCGACCGAGCGGGCCCGGTGATCACCTCCCGGGGACGCCCCGGGGGCCCCTGGGAGACGTCGGGGAACGGGAGAGGAGGAGACAGATGCGACTGCTGCTCGTCGAGGACGACGAACGCGTGGCCGCCGCGCTCGTCGCGGTGCTGGGACGACACGGGTTCCAGGTCAGGCACGCCCGCAGCGGACACGAGGCCCTGGACGCGCTGGTGCCCGACGGCAACGAGCCGTACCGGGTGGTGCTGCTCGACCTCGGGCTGCCCGACCGCGACGGTTTCGAGGTGTGCAGCCGGATCCGGGCCGGCAGCGGCGTCCCGGTGATCATGGTCACCGCCCGCGCCGACATCCGCTCCCGGATCCACGGCCTCAACCTCGGCGCCGACGACTACGTCACCAAGCCGTACGACATGGGCGAGCTGCTCGCCCGCATCCACGCCGTCGCCCGCCGCGGCGCCGCGCCCGCCGCCGTCTCGGTGGCCGCGCCCGACACCGTCCCGCAGCAGCGCGGCCCGCTGGAGTCCCGCGGCATCCGGATCGACCGGGAGCGCCGCCGGGTCAGCGTGGACGGCCGCGACGTGCCGCTCACCCGCAAGGAGTTCGACCTGCTCGCCCTGCTCGCCCAGAGCCCCGGCGTGGTCTACCGCCGCGAGCAGATCTTCAGCGAGGTGTGGCGCAGCGGCTGGGAGGGCAACGGCCGCACCCTGGAGGTGCACATCGGCTCGCTGCGCAACAAGCTCGCGCTGCCCGGCCTGGTCGAGGCCGTGCGCGGCGTCGGCTACCGGCTGATCCCCGAGTGCCCGGCGCCCTCCGCGAAGACGCCCCCGCCCGCCGCCGCGGAGCACTGACCGTACGTGCGCACCCGTCTGCTCGGCATCCTGCTCGCCCTGATGCTCTGCGTCCTGGCCGCCCTCGGGCTGCCGCTCGCGGCGGCGGTCGCGGCGGCCCAGCAGACCAAGGTGGTCGTCGACCGGCTCGACGACGCCGCCCGCTTCGCCCAGGACCTGCCCACCTCCGGCACCACGGACGCGGCGCGCAAGGGCGACCCGGGCCCGGCCCCCGGTGACCTCAGCCGCCGCAACGCCATCGACGCCGAGGTCGCCCGGTACCACGACCTGTACGGCGTGCGGCTGGGCATCTTCCAGCGCGACGGCCTGCCGATCGCCGCCGCCCCGAAGGACTGGCAGGTGCCCTCCGGCGGCTCCGGCGCACAGGCCTTCCAGGAGGCGCTGGACGGGCGGCGCAGCCACAACCCGCCGCAGGTCTGGCCGTGGACCGACGACCGCACCATCACCGTCGCCACCCCGGTGGTGCGCGACGGCGACGTCGTCGCGGTGGTGCTCAGCGAGTCCCCGACCGGGGCGCTGCGCACCCGGATCCTGCACAGCTGGCTGGTGATCGGCGCCGGCGAGGCCGCCGCGATGATCGTCGCCGTGCTGCTCGCCGTCCGGCTCACCGAGTGGGTGCTGCGCCCGGTCCGCACCCTCGACCGAGCCACCCACGACATCGCCACCGGCCGGATGGCGGCCAGGGTCGCCCCCGGCGGCGGGCCGCCCGAGCTCCAGCGGCTGGCCCGCTCGTTCAACGAGATGGCCGACCACGTGGTGCTCGCCATGGACCAGCAGAAGGCCTTCGTGGCGGACGCCTCGCACCAGCTGCGCAACCCGCTCGCGGCGCTGCTGCTGCGCGTCGAGGTGCTCGGCCTGGAGCTGCCCGAGGGGCACGAGGAGGAACTGGGCGGCGTCCGCGAGGAGGGCGTCCGGCTGGCCCGCGTCCTGGACGACCTGCTCGGGCTCGCCACCGCCGAGCACGCCCGTCCCGAACCCGAGCCGACCGACCTCGCCGCGCTCACCCTCGCCCGGGTGGACGCCTGGCGGCCGGTCGCCGAGCAGCGCGGCATCGAGCTGCGCTGGGACGGCCCGGCGCTCGCGCTCGGCATGGCGGACCCGATCGGCTTCGGCTCCGCGCTGGACGCGGTGTTGGACAACGCGCTGAAGTTCAGCCCCGAGGGCAGCCGGGTGCGGCTGCGGGTCGCGGTGCGGCGCGAGGAGGTCGCGGTGACCGTCACGGACGCCGGGCCCGGCCTCACCGAGGAGGAGCTGTCCCGGGCCGGCGACCGGTTCTGGCGCAGCCCGCGGCACCAGAACGTGGACGGTTCCGGGCTCGGCCTCTCGATCGCCCGCACCCTGCTGATGGCCGGCGGCGGCTCGCTCGGCTTCGCCCCGGTCAAGCCGACCGGGCTCGCGGTGACGCTGGCGGTGCCACGGCCGGAGCCGGCGAAGAAGTAGGCCCTGCGGCTTGACCGAGCGGTACGAGCGGTAGGGGAAGAAGCACGCCTCA
Source organism: Kitasatospora aureofaciens (assembly GCF_019192735.1). Taxonomy (GTDB): domain Bacteria; phylum Actinomycetota; class Actinomycetes; order Streptomycetales; family Streptomycetaceae; genus Kitasatospora; species Kitasatospora aureofaciens_A. The sequence continues at coordinate 8,532 of NZ_JAHTKP010000060.1, read as the reverse complement.
GGGCTTGACCGAGCGGTAGTAGCGCATCGCGCCCTCGTGGAGCGGGAGCGGGTCGGTGTAGACGGCGGTGCGCAGGTCGACCAGCTGGGCGGCGTGGACCTGGGCGCCGATCTGGTCCCGGCTGTCGATCACCGCCCTGGTCATGCCTTCGACCAGGCCGGGGTCCACGTCGTCCCGGGTGATCAGCAGGTTCGGCACGGCGACCGTGGCGACGGCGTCCTTGGGCTCGGCGTTCGGGTAGGTGCCCTTGGGCATGGTGGCCGCGCGGTAGGCGTCGGTGCCGCCGCCCTCGGCCTTGTGGAGCGCCTCGGCGAGGTCGCCCAGCGGCACGACCCTGATCCGGACGTGGTCGGAGAGGTCGGTGAGGGCGCTGGTCGGCAGGCCGCCGGACCAGAAGAAGGCGTCCAGGTTGCCCTTGCGCAGCGCGTCGGCGGCGTCGCCGAGACCCAGCGGGGCCGGCGTGATGTCGTGGTCCGGATCCAGCCCGGCCGCCAACAGCAGCCGCCTGGTCACCAGGTTCACCCCGGACTGCGGCTGGCCCACGCCCACCCGCAGGCCCTTGAGGTCGGCGGTGCGGAGCACCGGCGAGGAGGCCGGGACGATCAGCTGGAGGTAGTCGTCGTACAGCCGCGCGATCGCCCGTAGCCGGTCCTTGCCCGGGCCCTGGTAGTCGGCGACGGCGTCGGCGGTGGCGATCGCGAACTGGTCCTGCCCGCTGGTCACCCGCTGGAGGTTGTCGAGCGAGCCCTGGGTGTTGTCCAGCGCCAGCCGCACCCCCGGCATCGACTTGGCGACGTGCGTCTGCAGCAGCTGCCCGTAGCGGTCGTAGACCCCGAGCTTCACACCCGTCGCGAAGCGCGTCTCCCCCCGCGGGTAGCCGGGCGAGCGGCCCGCCGACAGCCACCAGCCGCCGAGCCCCGCCACCAGCAGCACCAGCACCAGCAGCGTCCGCCACAGCGGGCTGCGGGCCGCGGTGCGGAGCGCGGCGCCGAGGCGTGGAGAAGTGGTGGGGGCCATGCAGGGATAGTGCCAGGCGCCCCGGCAGAACGGGAGGGGCCGCGGGGCCCGGCGTCCGGGGAAAAGCGCTTCGCGGGTGCCCGTACCCTGGTCTGGTGAGCGGTGAGAGCGGATTGAAGAGCTACAAGGTCGTCACGTACGGCTGTCAGATGAACGTCCACGACTCCGAGCGGCTGTCCGGCCTGCTGGAGGACGCGGGCTACGTCAAGGCCGGGCAGGACGGCGACCCGGACCTGGTCGTGTTCAACACCTGCGCGGTGCGTGAGAACGCCGACAACAAGCTGTACGGCAACCTCGGACAGCTCGCGCCGGTCAAGAGCCGCCACCAGGGCATGCAGATCGCCGTCGGCGGCTGCCTGGCCCAGAAGGACCGCGACACCATCGTGCGGAAGGCCCCCTGGGTCGACGTGGTGTTCGGCACCCACAACATCGGCCACCTGCCGGCGCTGCTGGAGCGGGCCGCGGTCGAGAAGAAGGCCCAGGTCGAGATCCTGGAGTCGCTGGAGACCTTCCCCTCCACGCTGCCGACCCGCCGCGAGTCCGCGTACGCCGCCTGGGTCGCCATCTCGGTCGGCTGCAACAACACGTGCACCTTCTGCATCGTGCCCGCGCTGCGCGGCAAGGAGGAGGACCGCCGCCCCGGCGACGTCCTCGCCGAGATCGAGGCGCTGGTGGACGAGGGCGTCATCGAGGTGACCCTGCTCGGCCAGAACGTCAACGCCTACGGCTCCGACCTGGGCGACCGCGAGGCCTTCTCCAAGCTGCTGCGCGCCGCCGGCCAGATCGAGGGCCTGGAGCGGATCCGCTTCACCTCGCCGCACCCGCGCGACTTCACCGACGACGTGATCGCCGCCATGGCCGAGACGCCGAACGTGATGCACCAGCTGCACATGCCGCTGCAGTCCGGCTCCGACCGGGTCCTCAAGGCGATGCGCCGCTCGTACCGGCAGGAGCGTTTCCTCGGGATCATCAAGAAGGTGCGCGAGGCGATGCCCGACGCCGCCATCTCCACCGACATCATCGTGGGCTTCCCCGGCGAGACCGAGGAGGACTTCGAGGAGACGATGCACGTCGTCCGCGAGGCGCGCTTCACCAACGCCTTCACCTTCCAGTACTCCAAGCGCCCCGGCACCCCGGCCGCCGAGATGGACGAGCAGGTGCCGAAGGCCGTCGTGCAGGCCCGCTACGACCGGCTCATCGCGCTCCAGGAGGAGATCTCCTGGGAGGAGAACAAGAAGCAGGTCGGCCGCACCCTGGAGATCCTGGTCGCCGAGGGCGAGGGCAAGAAGGACGACAAGACCGACCGGCTCTCCGGCCGCGCCCCCGACAACCGGCTGGTGCACTTCACCCGGCCCAGCGAGCCGGTGCGACCGGGCGACATGGTGACCGTCGAGATCACCTACGCCGCCCCGCACCACCTGCTGGCCGAGGGCCCCGCCCTCGCGGTGCGCCGCACCCGGGCCGGGGACGCCTGGGAGAAGCGCCAGGCCAAGCCCGCCGCCAAGCCGGCCGGGGTGATGCTCGGCCTGCCGAGCATCGGCGCCCCGGCGGCGCTGCCTCTCGCCGCCCCGGCGGGCGGTTGCTGCGGCGACTGACCGCACCCACCGCGCACGGCGGCCCGGCGGGACCTTCGCGTCCCGCCGGGCCGCCGTTTTCCGGCAGCTAGAGTGATCCACATGCTGGTAGCCGTCGCCGTGTGCCCCTGTCCGCCGCTGCTCGTCCCCGAGGTCGCCGCCGGGGCGGCGGCCGAGCTGGACGCGCTGCGGGACGCCTGCGACGAGGCGCTCGCGGCGCTGGTCGCGGCCGAGCCGCAGCTGGTCGTGGTGGTCGGCACCGGGCCCGAGGCCGAGGTGTGGACCGAGGGCGGGGCCGGCTCCTTCCGTCGCTACGGGGTGCCGCTGGTGGCCAAGCTGCCCGGCGGCCGGGTCGAGGGGCCGGAGCTGGCGCCCTCGCTGACCGTCGGCGCCTGGCTGCTGGAACGGGCCGGGGTGACCCTGCCGACGCACGCCTGCGCGGTGCCCGCGGACGCCCCCGCCGACCGGATGCTCGGGCTTGGCCAGGGGCTGGCCGGGCTGGCCGACCGGGTGGGCCTGCTGGTGCTCGGCGACGGCAGCGCCTGCCGCTCGGTGAAGGCGCCCGGCTACCTGGACGAGCGCGCCGAGGGCTTCGATGCGGCGCTCGCGGCGGCCCTGGGCGCGGCCGACCTGCCCGCGCTGGCCGCGCTGGACGCCGGGCTGGCCGCCGAGCTGAAGGCCGAGGGCCGGGCGCCCTGGCAGGTGCTGGCCGGCGCCGCGGAGGGCGCCGGCCTCACCGCGCGGCTCGGGTACCAGGATGCGCCGTACGGGGTCGGGTACTTCGTGGCGTCCTGGAGCTGAGCCCAAGGGAGCTGAGCCCAGGGGAGCCGAGCCCCGGAGGAGCTGAGTCTTGGGGGAGCCGAGCCTCAGGCCGACGGGCCCTGGCCGTTTCCGCCGACGCCCTCCTCGCCCGGCTTGGGCTTGTGGGCGAAGTCGTCGACCGCGTCCTTGGCCTTGCTGGCGCCGTGCTCGATCTTCTCGCTGTACTTGCCCTTGGTGGCCTTGTCGATCGCGCCGCCGGCCTTGTCCACCGCGTGCTCGATCTGCTCGCTGTGCTTGCCCGCGAACTCGCTGGCCTTCTCCTTGAGCTCCTCGGCCTTGCCCTTGAGGTTGTCCATCAGACCCATGGCGATCTCACCCTTCCTTCCCTGCCTTCTGCACAACGTCCGCCTTCTGCACAACGTCCGCGACGGCCGAACCGTTCGCAACCGTGCCCAACTGCGGAAGTGGCGGGAGACAGTCATATCGTCGCGCGCCGGGCGCCGGTCGGCAGCCCGGTCACCGGCGTGGCGGCGGTTTTGCGAGACTGGAGCGGTGAGCAGCTCCCGTACCGTCCAGCCCCCCGTCGTGTCGATCGTCGGCGCGACCGCCGCCGGCAAGTCCGACCTGGCCGTCGCGATCGCCCGCAGTCTCGGCGGCGAGGTGATCAACACCGACTCGATGCAGCTCTACCGGGGCATGGACATCGGCACCGCCAAGCTCACGACGGCCGAGCGCGGCGGCGTCCCGCACCACCTGCTGGACGTCTGGGACGTCACCGAGGCCGCCAGCGTCGCCGAGTACCAGCGGCTGGCCCGGGCCGAGATCGACCGGCTGCTCGCCGCCGGGCGCGCCCCCGTGCTGGTCGGCGGATCCGGGCTGTACGTCCGGGCGGCGATCGACGAGATGGAGTTCCCCGGCACCGACCCGGAGGTCCGGGCCCGGCTGGAGGAGGAGCTGGCCCAGGCCGGCCCGTACGTGCTGCACCGGCGGCTGGCCGAGCTGGACCCGGCGGCGGCCGAGGCGATCCTGACCGGCAACGGGCGGCGGATCGTTCGGGCGCTGGAGGTCATCGAGATCACCGGGCAGCCGTTCACCGCCAACCTGCCGAGCAACACCGCCGTCTACGAGGCGGTGCAGATCGGCGTCGCGGTGCCGCGCCCCGAGCTGGACGAGCGGATCACGCTGCGGGTCGACCGGATGTGGGAGGCCGGGCTGCTCGACGAGGTGCGGGAGCTGGAGAAGCTCGGGCTGCGCGAGGGGAAGACCGCCTCCCGGGCGCTCGGGTACCAGCAGGTGCTCGACCACTTCGCCGGCGAGTGCACGGAGGACGAGGCGCGGGCCGAGACCGTCCGGGCCACCAAGCGCTTCGCCCGCCGTCAGGAGTCCTGGTTCCGCCGGGACGACCGGATCCACTGGCTCTCCCGGCCGGCCGGCACCGACCCGGTCGAGCTGCTGGAACGTTCCCTTGAACTGATCGACCGTCAGCGGAATCCGGTCGCATAGACGGGTTCCGGCCAATCCGGCGGTGCACCTGCGCGCGCAGGTGGGCGTGCAGGACCAACCGGCGGTTACGGCCCGATCACGTGATGGCCACGGATCACCCGCCGACCCCGGTCAGGCCCGGAACGCACCTCTGGACATGCCATCATCGATGGCATAAGAGGTCGGCCCGCGAGGGTCGGCCGTGCCGGCCGCGAGTCCGCTCGTGTCGAACTGTCAGGGGAGGCCGCGTGTCGACGGGTACCGGCCCCGAGTCCGGCCAGAGCGGAAGCGTCACCGCGCCGGCCGAGGAGTTCGACGAGTCGACGCTGGGCGACCTCCCCGTGCTGACCGGCCTGGACGCGCCCACCTCGTACGCGGTCGCGCTGCCGACACTGGACACCCGCCCCTCCGGCGCGGTGCACGAGCGGGAGATCCGGCCGCGCCGCCGGCTCCGGTGGTGGCAGACGCTGCCGATCGCGCTGCTGGGCACGCTCGGCTCGCTGATGTTCTCCTTCCCGCTCGCCTTCGGCTCGGCCGGGGCGCGGGCGACGATGGTCGGGATGCTCGGGCTGCTGCTGACCGCCGCCTCGGTGGGCTGGGGCGCGATGGCCGCCCGGCACGCCGGGTACAAGTGGCCGGGCCTGCCGCGCCGGGGTTCCGGGAAGCGGGCCGGGTGGAAGGCGATCGTGGTCTACACCCTGATCGCGCTGGCCGCCTGCGCGCTCGCCGTCTGGCGGGTCGCCCACCTGCGATAGCCGACTGGCGCAGGCCGCCCCGAGCCGAAGGGCGCGCCGGTGCCGAAAGCGCGGGAGCGATGAGCGTTGGCGCCGGGTACCCGAAGGGCGCGCCCGGAGGCGAGCGGGCGAGTGACAGTACCATCGGGAGGGTGAGCGCTTCCTCCCCGCAGCCGGCCGGTATTCCCTTCCTCAAGGGGCACGGCACCCAGAACGACTTCGTCATCGTCCCGGACCCGGACGGCCTGCTGACGATCGGCCCCGAGGCCGTCGCCGCGCTGTGCGACCGCCGGGCCGGCATCGGCGGGGACGGGCTGCTGCGCGTGGTGCGCTCGGCCGCCGACCCGGCCGCCGCGGACCTGGCCGACCGGGCCGAGTGGTTCATGGACTACCGCAACTCCGACGGCAGCATCGCCGAGATGTGCGGCAACGGCGTCCGGGTCTTCGCCCGCTACCTGGTCGAGGCCGGCCTGGCCAAGCCCGGCGAGCTGGCCGTCGCCACCCGGGCCGGGGTGCGGACGGCGCGGGTCGCCGAGGACGCCGAGGACGGGACGCCCGGCGAGGTCACCGTCGGCATGGGGCACGTGCGGCTGCCCGGTCCGGACGGCATCGAGGTCGCGGTCGGCGAGCGGCGCTGGCCCGCGCTGAACGTCAACATGGGCAACCCGCACGCGGTGGCCTTCGTCGAGAGCCTCGACCACGCCGGGGAACTGCGGCACGCGCCGCTCACCAGCCCCGAGGGCGTCTACCCGGAAGGCGTCAACGTCGAGTTCGTGGTGGACCGCGGGCCGGCGCACGTCGCCATGCGGGTGCACGAGCGCGGCTCCGGCGAGACTCTCTCCTGCGGCACCGGTGCCTGCGCCGTCGCGGTGGCCGCCATCCGCCGGGACGGCCTCGACCCGGCGGTCACCGGCGAGGCCGCCACCTACACCGTGGACCTGCCGGGCGGCCGGCTGGTGATCACCGAACACCCCGACGGCCGGGTGGAGATGACCGGCCCGGCGGTGATCGTGGCTGCGGGCGAGATCGACGCCCGCTGGTGGGCGACGCTGGTCGGCTGACGGCCCGGTTTGCCCATTTCGCTCGGCGACGAATCCGCCCGTTCGGGTGATACCGGTCGCGGACGGGAAGCAGGGCGTCGCGGAACGTGCTCTGCTCGGTAGCATGGACCACCGGGTCGGCGCCCCTGGGCAAGGGGTGGCAACCGGTGACCGTTGCCGGAGGTGTGCCGAGTGACCATCGAAGCCGGGCAGCCCCTTGCGGGGCAGCCGACGACCGCACGGCAGGCCGGGGCCCGGCGGCCCCTCGGCGGGCTCGGCCGGGCCGCGCTCGGCCGGGCAGGGCGGGCCGCCTTACTGGCCACCGGCCGCCCGCCGGTGCCGGACGCCCTCGAACCGCTCGTCCGGGTGCACCGCGAACACCATCCGCAGGCCGATCTCGGCCTGCTCGCCCGGGCGTACCGGCTCGCCGAGGCCAGTCACCGCGGGCAGAAGCGCAAGAGCGGCGAGCCGTACATCACCCACCCGCTGGCCGTCACCATGATCCTGGCCCAACTCGGCGCCGGGACCACCACGTTGGTCGCCTCGCTGCTCCACGACACCGTCGAGGACACGGAGTTGACGCTGGACCAGGTGAGCGCCGGGTTCGGTCCCGAAGTCGCCTACCTGGTCGACGGGGTGACGAAACTGGAGAAGGTCGACTTCGGCGCCGCCGCCGAGGCCGAGACCTTCCGCAAGATGCTGGTCGCCACCGGGGACGACGTCCGGGTGATGGTGATCAAGCTCGCCGACCGGCTGCACAACATGCGCACCATCCGGCACATGAAGCCGGCCAGCCAGGTGCGGATCGCCAAGGTCACCAGGGACGTGCTGATCCCGCTGGCCGAACGGCTCGGCATCCAGGTGCTCAAGGCGGAGCTGGAGGACATCGTCTTCGCCACCCTGCACCCCGAGGACCATGCCCGCACCCGCGCCCTGATGGCCGGTCACGAGGCCGAACCGGACGCCCTGCTGGCGCCGTTCGCGCGGCTGCTGGCCCGCCAGCTGGCCGAGGCCGGGGTGGCCGCCGAGGTCACCGTCCGGCCCCGGCACTGCGTCTCGCTGCACCGGGTGCTGCTCAAGCGGGCCGCCGCGCCCGGACGGGACGGGCGGCCGCAGGAGCCGCAGCCGGCCGACTTCGGGCGGCTGCTGGTGGTCGTCGAGGAGAACGCCGACTGCTACGCCGTGCTCGGCGAGCTGCACACCTGCTGGACGCCGCTGCCTGGCGAGTTCAAGGACTTCGTCGCCGCTCCCAAGTTCAACCTCTACCAGTCGCTGCACACCGCCGTGGCTTTGGAGGGCGGCGCGGTCGTCGAGGTGCTGGTGCGCACCCGGCGGATGCACGAGGTGGCCGAGACCGGGGTGGCCGCGCTCGGCGACCCCGAGCCGGCCGGCGCCGTCCAGGACACCGACGAGCTGGACCGCACCGACCCCGCCCGGCCGGGCTGGCTCAGCCGGCTGCTGGAGTGGCAGCAGGAGACGCCCGACCCGGACGCCTTCTGGTCCGCGCTGCGCGCCGACCTGGCCGGGGACCGCGAGATCACCGTGGTGACGGAGAGCGGTGAAACGCTTCAGCTGAGGGCGGGCGCCACCTGCGTCGACGCGGCCTACCTGCTCGGCGAGGAGACCGGCCATCGATGCATCGGCGCCCGGGTCAACGGCCGGCTCACCGCGCTGTCCACCGTCCTCCAGGACGGCGACCTGCTGGCCGTGCTCACCGAGACCGTGCCCGTCGGGGCCGGGCCGCGCGCCGCCGAACCGTCCGGGCCCGCGCCCGAGTGGCTGGCGCACGCCCGCACCCCGGCCGCCCGGCTGGCCATCGAGCGCTGGCTCGCCGACCACCCCGCCCGGCTGCCGGTGGTCCGCACCGGCCCCTCCGCCGGGCAGCCCGCCCCGCCCGCGCACCGCACCGCCGAGCGCCGGGCC